>WQXY01000004.1 GCA_009781515.1 Oscillospiraceae bacterium | reverse complement strand
GCTTTTGCACGAACACCCCGACATACTGCGGCGATATCAGCAGCGCTTTAAGTATGTTATGGTTGACGAATACCAAGATACAAACAATCTGCAATACAGGCTGACAGCCGCGCTTGCAGGGGGTTATGGCAATATTTGCGTTGTCGGTGACGATGACCAAAGCATATATAAGTTTCGCGGAGCAACAATAGAAAATATATTAAGCTTTGAAAATCAGTACAAAAACGCAAAAGTCATAAGGCTTGAGCAAAACTACCGCTCAACAGCTGCGATACTAAACGCGGCGAACGATGTGATAAAAAACAATAAATACAGAAAAGGGAAGATGCTCTGGACGCAAAACGCTCAAGGTGACAAACCGATACTTCACATCGTGTCCGACGAGCGTAAGGAAGCGGAATTTGTGGCAGATGAAATACTCGCAAGCCATAAAGAGGGTAGAAGCTGGCAGGAGCATGTAATACTCTACCGCATGAACGCCCAATCCAACCAGTTTGAAACAGCCTTTAAGCGTGTCGGTATACCATACCGTATATTCGGCGGCACAGGCTTTTATGAGCGTGCGGAAATTAAAGACATGCTTGCGTATTTATGCGTTATACATAACCCTCAAGACGATGTACGCCTGCTTCGTATCATCAATAACCCCGCACGGGGTTTGGGTGATACGACCATTCAACGGCTCGTGGCGATTGCCGCCGAGCTTGGAATTTCCGTATTTGACGCAATAAGCGTGGCACATAAATACGAAAACGTGAAAAGTGCAGCACCAAAGCTGAGAAAATTTGCCGACATGATACTCGGCTTGCAGGAGGTTGCGGAAACATCAGGGCTTGCTGAACTCTATGATGAGCTCGTCAGCCGCACGGGTTATATAAAAATGCTTGAGGAAAAAAAGAGCGAAGAAAATTTCTCCCGCATTGAAAACGTCAAGGAATTAAAAAACAATATCGTTGCATTTACCGAAACTGAAGTAGACGGGACATTGTTTGACTTTTTGAGCGAAACCGCCCTTTATACCGACCTTGACCGTGATGACAGCAGCACCGACCGTGTGATAATGATGACAATGCACAGTGCCAAAGGCTTGGAGTTTGACACCGTCTTTATCGTCGGAGCAGAGGAGGGCATATTCCCCGGGCTTCGCACCTTGGGAAATCCCGAAGAAATGGAAGAAGAACGCCGCTTGTGTTATGTCGCAATGACAAGGGCAATCCGAAAGCTTCATTTTATCAGCGCTCGTCGGCGTATGATATTCGGCAAAACATCGCCTGCAAATCCGTCGCGGTTTATAAGCGAAATTAAAAACGAAAACATAGAAGTAAACGATGTTTCCGTGCTCGACGAAGGCTTTGTTTTCGACCCGGGATATCAAAAAAACTTTGCACCCGTGCGTAGAGCCGCACCCGAATACAAAAAGCCGAAGATTACGCTCAGCCCTGCTGCTCCCGTGATTATGTTTGCGCAGGGGGATAAGGTAGAGCACAATACATTCGGCGAGGGAACAATAAAGAGTGTGACCGCAGCAGGCGGCGATGCTCTGCTTGAAATTGACTTTAAGGAGCAAGGCATAAAACGCCTCATGCAAAAATCCGCCTCCCAATTCATGAAGAAGATGTAACAACTTCCCCCCGCAGGCGCCACAATAATTCCCCTCCTTGGAGGGGTGGCACGAAGTGCCGGGGTGGTTCCCGTAGGGGGCGGGTGATTTGTCCTTGCAGGGGCGGCAACCTGCCGCCCCTATAATGGCGAAGGTGCAATCACAAGACAGGTTTCGTTATTATCTTTGCAGGTTCACTCTTGATAAGAGTATTCATTTGACTTATAGCAACAGTGTTAAGTCTAATGAGGCGTTCTTCTTGTGAAATGCCTTCATTTATATAAACGGCATTTAAGCTTTCTAAATTGCTCAAGCATACTAATTGAGATACATTTGCATAGTCGCGAATATTTCCTTTTAGTTCAGGATTTCTGTTACGCCATTGCTTTGCTGTTATCCCAAATAATGCCATGTTGAGCAAATCGGCTTCATCGGCATATACAAAATTACGTTGCTTTGCAGTTAACTCCGGTGGGATAAGATTTTTTGCCACGGCACCTGTATGAACATGGTAATTAATTTTTGCTAAGTTACGTTTAATATCCCAACCGAGCCGGTTCGTTTCTTCTTCTTTAAGCCGGTCAAATTCTTTTATCAGGTATATTTTAAATTGTGGACTAATCCACATTCCAAACTCGAAAGCAATATCCTTGTATGCAAAAGTTCCGCCGTAACGCCCGGCAGATGCCTTTAATCCTATAGCGTTAGTTTTTTCTACCCATTCTTTGACACTAATTTTATAGTTATGCAAACCTGCGCTGGTTTTAATTATGGCGAATTCGCCATAATTAAAATCGGGATTATAGATTTGTTCCCATACGCCGAGAAATTCAACAGTATTACGATTTCGTAACCAGTCTGAAATAAAGAAATCCCCATCTTTTGCTTTCAACATATCTGTTAATGATATGAAATCCTTATCATTAATTGATAGAATTGTAATTTCTGTATTACTAACAGTCAACTTTTTTGACATTTTTATTCCCCCTTAGTACTATTTTTAATTACCATAGCATACCCTGTGAGAGCTTGCAAACAAGGCGAAATGTGTAAAAATCTACATTTGGAGATACCTTTTGTAGAAAATTAAAAGTTATGACCCACTTTTTCTACATAATTTTCTACATTTAAGGAAACAAACAAAGAAAATTCATGATTTTTATTTTCAGCAGTTTAACCAAACTGCTTTGGTTATTGTGCTGAAACAATGCAGAACCCTTCCACATTGTTTGCAGTGAGAGCATTGTTTTTGCCTTGCCAACAACCACTGAATATGCTACAATTTAAGATAAGAAATGAACCGAAAAGGTAGTTGGCACAATGAAAGGATTAAAATGAAAAAACTACTATCGCTCACTCTTGTAATACTTATGCTCTTTACGCTCGCCGCTTGTGGGTTTCTAAACACAGATGGTTATGCAAATGATCATACACTGCCGCAAAACAATCCTCCTGCAACCTCAGATAGTGGGGACATCACAGACGTTCCAACAAAAGGTAACGATGGCGGAATTGACCAACCTGATTTATCAATCGAATTTTTATATGCCCAAATGAACGGCCCTTATATGGGTGAGCACGGACCCGCAATATGGTCGATAGACTCGGGTATGCTGATTTTTGCAGGAGCAAATCCCGATGAATATCAGCGACCCTTAGCTTCTGATTTTGTGTTTTGCAAAAATGGCGTGCCTGAAGAGAGCGGAAGACGCAGGCAATTAGGTGAAGGCCGCGTAGTTGATTTAACAGCCCCCCACAACGAGAGGGCGACGGTGTATCCGTTTATACCGGACACGTACGACACCATTATTGTTTATACATACAGAATGCTCGATTATTCCGACGAAAAAGGAGCAGAGTATTGGTTTGAAGCAACCGTAAATGGTGTAAAAATCCGCAGCAATACCTTAGTTTGGCATACAGACGGCACTTATGAGTATCTTGACGATATGCCGCAGCCTTCTTCCGAGTTTAAACTTAAACATCTGTCACAAATACCGGCATTAACTGCGACCGACCCGTATGAAAGAGGCAGCTCAAACGCAAATGTCAATTCTTCCGGCGATGCATACACGGTTTATAAAGGTGATTGGATATATTACTGCATCAATCATACACTTTATAAAATGCGGGCTGACGGAACAGAAAATCAATTGCTGCCTTACGGAAACGATATTGATGTATATCGCAGTTTCAACGTTATAGGTGATTGGATAATCACACGGTCAGAAATGTACAAAACCGACGGAACTATAATGGTGCCGCTACCGATAGAAGGGCTGCCTGCATGGCCTGTGCTCATAGTCGGCGATTGGATTTATTATGCACATTCAATGTATACGGGTGATGCGGGGATTTACAGAGTCCGCATTGATGGCAGCGAAAGAGAGACATTAGTTACCGGAGGAGATGAATATCTGTTTTTTAATATTGCTGATGATTACATTTTTTATTCGATGATTAACAAAAATAGCATCTTCCGGGTAAAAACAAACGGGGAAGGAAAACAAGAAATTCCCGTAAATGACGAATTTGATAACCTTATCGTAGATGGTGAATGGATGTATTACAGAATAGGCGGAGGCATCAGCAGAATGAACGTTAATACCTTAGATGAAGTTATATTAGTTGAGGCTACCGAGACAGCAGATGGTTGGGGAACCGGTTGGGTAGGTGAGTTTGTTACAGACGGACAATGGATATATTATAGGTATTTTAATAGACCTCCTGGTACAATAGAAACAGCATCTCTCTATAAAATCAGAGTAGATGGAACCGAAAGTGTTTTGTTAAGTGATGAGTATGGTCTTCGTCTTAATATCACAGGGGATTGGCTTTTCTACTACACCAGTGGCGAGAATTCCACCCTCACTTGGTACATGATAAGTACAGACGGCACAGATAAAAGATTGATTACCAGTTATAGTAATTACTAAAAGAATAGTGATGGAGTGATGATTATGAAGAAAACAGCAATTTTGATTTTCATATTTATAGTAATGCTGACCGCAGCCTGCGCCCATGCGCCGGCACCGGAAGTCACGCCGAATTTAACGCCTTCGCCAACTCCCGATACAACACCGGATAACAGCGTTGATTTAGGCAATCAAACAAATGACGATGGAAACATTAACGGTGACGATAGTTTTGATGAAATTGTAAGCAGCCTGACTCAAGATATAAGAGATTTAATACCAAGCGATATGTTAGAAAAAATTATTGACCTTGGTATGCCGATTTATGCAGGTATCACACCGCCAGATATGACAGGAACTTTCCTTTCGTCACCGCATGTTCTTTTAGCGTCTAATTATGACGATATGCGCAGCCCCGGACATAAGTTCGCCGACTCTTTCGTAACATTTTACGAGCAAGATAATCAGCGATTAACAATTGGTGTCAAAACAGCATCTGAGGGTCCCGAGGGAGGTGTCGTGGGAGAGGGAGTCGGAGGTTTTATTGTAGGTTCGGAAATGAACTTTACCGTGTTTGTGGTACAAGATGTGATCAGACTCGAAACAGACGATGCTTTCACAAGAGCAAATCTATATTCGGGAACCTTAACTGATGACGGAATTCTTAACTTGCATACTATCACTCTAATACTTGATGAAGGTCCGGACCCATCAGAGATGCAGATGAGAAACGGTCAGGCAAGACTCATTCACGACTCCGACGGCTTTTCTGAAAAAATAGGATAGATACTCCCCAAAGCCCTCTTTAGTAAAGAGGGTGCCCCGCAGGGGCGGGTGATTTGTCGTAAAATATTATATCCCGTGCTTGACAAACAGCTTTTCCTCTGATATATTCTCAAAGCGTTCCAAAGACAGCAGGTAGAGCAAAAATGCTTGTAAACCCCTGCCGAGGACAGCTAAAGCTTTGTTATGGCTGTTGTCCCTGTCTTTGTACAGGGACTTTTTTGGATGTAATCTAACATTATGGGAGGTGAAAAAGAAAATGCCAAGTGAAAAAGTACTGCAAGAAAAAAAGCAAATAGTTGAAGAAATGACGGAAAGACTAAAAAGCAAATCCGGTGTTTTTGTTGACTATAAAGGTATCACAGTTATTGAAGACACACAAATGCGCGTTAAGCTTCGTGAAGAAAACGTACAGTACAGTGTCATCAAAAACTCGCTGATGAAGTTTGCTATTAAAAACGTAGGCTTTGAAGAATTAGACAACGTACTCGTCGGAACAACATCTCTTGCTACAAGTGCGGATGACCCGATTGCTCCGGCAAGAGTTGTCAAGGAGTTTGCGGACAAATTGCCCGATTACTTTGAGATTAAAGCCGGATTTATGGACGGCAAAATACTCTCGAAAGACGAAGTTCTCGCAATAGCAAGTATTCCGCCGCTGCCGATACTTCAAGCTCAGTTCCTCGGAACACTGCTTGCTCCTATTACAAGCCTTGCTGTCGTGCTCAAAGCTGTAGCCGAAAAGGGCGGAGCGGTCGACGTAGATGTCGCAGCACCGAAAGCGGAAACCAAAGCAGAAGAACCGAAGGCAGAAGAGTCCGCAGTCGAGGAAGCAAAAGCGGAAGAACCCGCAACCGAGCCCGCAGCGGAAGCAGAAGCAGTTGCCGAGCCCGTAGCAGAAACAGCAGCACAAGAAGAACCTGCAGCACAGGCACAAGCCGAAGAACCTGCAGCCCAAACAGAAGAAACAGAAAAATAATAATGGAGGTATAATCAAATGGCGAAAGATAAAGTACAATCTCTGATTGAAGAGATAAAAGGTTTAACAGTTATTGAATTATCAGAAATGGTAAAAGAACTCGAAGAAGTATTTGGCGTATCAGCAGCAGCAATGGCAGCCCCGGCAGCCGGAGCAGCAGCAGGACCCGCAGCTTCAGCCGAGGAGCAAACAGAGTTTACAGTCGTAATGACAAGCTTTGGTGCAGAAAAAGTTAAGGTCATCAAAGAAGTCCGTACAATTACAGGACTTGGACTTGCAGAGGCAAAAGCACTTGTTGAGTCCGCACCGACAAACATTAAAGAGGGCGTAAGCAAAGACGAAGCTAACGAACTTAAAGAAAAGTTAGTCGCCGCAGGTGCCGAAGTCGAACTCAAGTAAGAACCGATGAAAAGTATCCCCCGACCAAGTCGGGGGATACTTTTTTTTGCCCTTGTCCTCATTAAGGAATATAAGGAAAATCATAGATATAAGATATATGACCTGTGCGAACTGCTCTCCCGTGGTCAATTTCATGAGCTATCGGATTATTTGGAACAAGGTCGTATTTGAGCCAGTTGCCTAATATATTTGTATTATCTCTGCCTGTTCGTATCTCAAAATGCAAGTGGGGTGCAGTCGATCTTCCGGTCGAGCCGACATAAGCTATAATTTCGCCCTGTCTGACAAATCTGTTTTCTCCTACAAGCCTTGATGCATGAGCGTATAGTGAAAATGTGTTGTCGCCATGGTCAATAATAACACATCTTCCGGAGGTTCTGCTTACCTGATGAAAATATCCCATTCCCGATTTTGCTGCACGAATGGGTGCACCGTTAATATCAACTCCCTCGGAATTTGAACCGTGTACATCTATTCCTCCATGATAGTTGTGCTCTCCACCAAACATTCGCCACCCGTATCCGGCAAATACTGCATAGTAGTCGTCCATTGGCCAAAGCCAAAAAGAGTCTGTATATTCAAAAATAGTGTTTCGTATACGCTCGTATAAATCATCGTGGCTTTCGGTGTCTATTATTTGTTCCGCATTTAACAAATTGATTAAAGCCATTAAGTCGCCGGTTTTTTGAATTACTGTATCTCTCTCGCTTAAGCCGTCATATACTTTTATTGTTATTTCACGCAGAAGCTCGTTGTAATTGCCGAGAAACCATTCTCTTTTGCGGTCGAGCAGCGCCTCAATTTCCGAATAAGTTGCGAAATGCTTTTCGTCTGTCAGCATATCTGAATATGTCTTTATCAGTCCGTCAATACGCTCGAGCAGGGGCTCGGCTTGTGGCTGGCTGCCGAAAATAACCCCGTATTCTATAAACTCTTTAATGCCGGCCAAATCTTCAATATGGCTGCTGATTTTTATGAGGCTGTCGCTGAAAAAATCGCTATCTGCCAACACGTCTTTTATTTCAGAAAGCTCATTGAAAAGAACATATCTTTCTCTATCAATGGGCTCTTGCTCGTTATCGAAAATGATGCCGGAAGTTCCGCTTTCGTTGAAAGTGTCATAGATTGTATATGATTTTTGCAGGTAGTCATTTATATAGTCGTCAAGCTCGCTTATATCAATGGCGGCACTGTGTTCTATAGTGTCGACAATTGCGTCATACTCGTTATAGTACGCTACATTCATGTTATAAAACGTAGTGTTCAGGCTCTCGTATATTTCATCGTTATTACGCTTATTATTAAAGGTTGCCGCCTTATATTCGAGAAATCCGTGATATACCTCAACTCTGCGAGCCTCGTTGCCCGATGCCGATGTAAATTCGCTGTAATACCTATCTATGCTTTTTAGCACAGAGTCAACATATGCAACTTGCTCCTCGTGTTCACGCTTTTCTTTTTCTTGAAGATCAACCCTGCCGGAAACCAAGAAATATATCAAAACTATCAAGCCGACAGCAAAAGCAGCATAAGCCAATCTGCCGATTAGCGTTCGTTTTGACTTAGTAAAGTCAAAAACCCTTTTCAGCTGCTCCATGAGAGTATGCATATCCTGTTCCTTTCGGTAAAACTGAGTGACTGTGGGTTTTTCATATTAGCACAACGCCAATTCTTTGTCTACAACTTTCCTCTTGACGTTCACGATGAACCTATGATATAATACGGAAAATCACAAGACAGGCACCGCAAGAACCCCCAACCGTGAAATCCTTACATAACTTACAACCTCTCTGAGCGGGAGGAAAGGAGAGTACTATGCTTGATGTAAATGATACTGCACTGCAAGGGAAAACAGGCTCCGACAAGAATGAAAAAGGTTTTGCGAAAATCGAAATGCTCCTTGAAGCAACAGGCGGACTGAGCTTATCGCAGGTATGTACGGTTACGGGGCTTGAGGGCTCTACCATACAAAACTGGGTAAAAAGAGGCTGGGTGGAAAACCCTGTCGGCAAGAAGTATGAGGAAGTGCACTTAGCGAGAATACTCATTATCAACGCACTTAAAGAATGTATTAAACTTGAGCATATCACAATGCTTATGAGCTACGTCAACGGCAAGGCAAAAGACGGCAGCGAAGCGATTATCAAAGAAAGCACGCTGTATAATTACCTTTGCGAGGCAATGAAGCAAAGCGGACAAAGTGATGACAACTCCAAAGGTGGTGTTGAGTCTGTCGTTGATAATGTAATAAAAGATTACAAAGACCCGAACCCCGACTCTCGTATCAGAATTCGCAAGGCACTTACACTTATGATGTTTGCTTGTGTATGCACGGATGTCAAGCGCAGAACAGAAGCAATGATGGGAGCAATCATCAAGGAACTTGACGAGCCGAGAACCCCCGGCACGCTTGTAAAACCCGCTGCACAAAAGCCTGTTGCTGCACCGCCGCCCGCGGCACCTGTTGTTGAACCTGCGCCGGAGCCTGTGAAGCCGCAGGTTGTAACACCTATAAGGATTACGATAGATGAACCCGACGAGCCTGATGAAACCATCGAAGATGTTATAGAAACACGCAAAACAGTCAGTCAGGCACTTCGTGAGTGGGACATCAGCAGTGTCGAAAAGATAATAATCGACCATGACGAGGAGGCTCGAAATAATGTCGGAGTCGAGGTCGAAGACAAAAAACCGGTAAACAGACCGTGGTATGTAAGAAAAAATCCAAAATAAATGTTGACAAACGCAGGGTTGTAGCAATATAATCCTCTTGCTCAAAAATGTTTTACCCGTTCCGATTGGAACATGAGCATGGAGAGGAGGCGAAAAACTATGTCAGAAGTACATGTAAAAGACGGTGAAAATCTCGACAGTGCACTTAAAAGATTTAAGCGTAACTGTGCTAAGTCCGGCGTCCTCTCAGATTTAAGGAAAAAAGAGTACTATCAGAGTCCGAGCGTAAAGCGTCGCAAGAAGTCTGAGGCTGCACGGAAAAACAAAAACAAGCGATTTGGTTAAACACTAAAAAATGACAAGGGGACAGAGCTTAAGTTCTGTCCCCTTGTTGTTTTTAGTTATATTATGTAACTTATGCGCCTTTGTTAATTCTTTCTTTAACCTTGGCTTTTTTACCAATCTTATCGCGAAGATAATAGAGCTTGGCTCTGCGAACCTTACCGCGGCGAATTGTTTCAATAGAAACAATTGAGGGTGAATGAACGGGGAAAACCTTTTCGCAGCCGACATTATAAGAAATGCGTCTGACTGTAATGGTTTCGTTAATGCCACCGTGTTTTTTGGCAATAAGAGTGCCCTCGAAAGCCTGATTGCGTTCGCGGTTGCCCTCTTTAACTCTAACAGTAACCCTAACAGTGTCGCCGACATTCATGGGCGGCAGCTCGGGCTTCATATATTCCTCGCTTAGCGATTTAATCAAATCCATTTTATAATCCTCCAAAAATCCCGAAAATTGGACATGCCAAAGTATGATAGCACATGAATATATGAAATGCAAGCATTTTTTCAAGAAGATAATATGGAAATAAACACAAATATATGCTATAGTATAAAGTTAGTAGCACAGGAACTGTTCCTATGCCGTAAGCAAACAATATACTAAGGGAGCCTTAGCGACAGTGAAAAAGCTAAATCATATCATAGACAGATTTTGTCAGCGACATCGTGGTTTTGGAATACCAAAGCTGATGATATTTGTGGTTATATTATCTGCTGCCGTGTTTCTTGTCGGCACATTTGAGCTGAGAGTGTTTTTGGCGTTTTCGCCGCCGCTCATTATGCAAGGACAGGTTTGGCGGCTTTTGACATGGATATTCTTACCTATTAACAACAATATGTTTTTCACTGCACTGATGCTGTATTTCTACTACTTTATCGGAAGCACACTCGAGCGTGAATGGGGGACTGCAAAATTTACGATTTATTACATCTTCGGCATACTTCTTAACATAATATACGGCTTTATCATGTATTATATATTATTCTTACCGGTCTATTTAACGGCAGGCTTTATTAACCTTTCTATGTTTTTTGCTTTTGCGGTACTGCTTCCCGATTTTACGGTCAGACTGTTTCTTATCATACCGATAAAAATCAAGTGGCTTGCACTTGCAAATGCCGCATTTTTTACATTCTCTATTATATCCGAAGTCTTGGCAGGGCAGTTTGCGACAGCCTTTTTGCCGCTCATAGCGTTGCTGAACTTCTTTATATTCTGCGGCTACGATTTATTTTCATACATACGCCCGCTTAAATTTTCGATGTCAAAGCAGACAATCAACTTCAAGAAAGCCGCAAAACGTGCGAAAAAAGACCTTGCCGATAAGCCGTACCGCCATATATGTGCGGTTTGCGGCAAAACCGACACGGACTATCCCGACATGGAGTTTCGTTACTGCTCAAAATGCAACGGATATCACTGCTTTTGCAATGAGCATATAAATAATCACATTCACTTTACCTAAGAGGGAGCTGCTGACTCATGCAAAAAACAAGGAAAAACATCAAACTTTTTATCAAGCTGATTTCAATCATCATTATTATGTTGCTTGCTTTGTCGGCATGTAATGAAGCAGATGATCCGGATATACCGCCGGAGGGAACTCCCGTTGTAAACGGGGGGGACGGCGGGAGTGCTTACGTTCCTACACCGGAGCCGTCTTTCTTAAACCCGCGTGCAGTATCGGGTACACAGCCCGAAAATATGATAGCCGCTGCATCTGTCATGGCAGACGGTCAGATAACCGAAACATTTAATTTTTTTCCGAGATTTAACTTCGCTCACGGTGACGAATATTCAAAAATAGAAGCAATAACAACATTTCGTGGCAATAATTTCCGCGAAAATGCCTCGTTCGGATACGCAAACATTACAGAGGGAACGCTTACCGAAATTTGGAAGCGGTCTACGGGTTCTCTTACAGCTCCCGACGGTGCACTTTGGCGCGGTCACGGTTGGACAGGTCAGCCGCTTATTACAAAATGGCCTGTTGAAACCCGTGCAATAATGTCAAATATGTTTGATTGGGCAAAAGAGCAAGAGGAGCTTACGGAAGTTATCTATGCCGCAATGGACGGTTACATATACTTCCAAGAGCTCGAAACGGGAAAAGATACCCGCGATAAGCTCTTTATAGGCTGGACGTTTAAGGGCAGCGGAGCTATTGACCCGCGCGGTTATCCGCTCTTATATGTCGGTGCAGGCTATGACAGTGCGCTCGGCAATGCAAAAATATTTATTATCAGCCTCATTGACGGAGCAATCCTTTACACATTTGGGCAAGATGACTCCTTTGCTCCGCGAAAGCTTCCCGAGCCACATTCGTACGCAGACTCCTCGCCGCTTATATGTACCCTCAACGACAGGCTTATTTATCCGAGTGAAAACGGTTTGCTCTACATAATGGACTTAAATACAAGATACAATCCCGAGTTTGGTGCAATCAGTGTATCGCCGTCAGACATAATAAAATGGCGTTTTGACGGCAAAAGGCATGAGCAGGGCGGTATGTTCTGGTACGGGATTGAGTCGAGTGTTTCAATATTTGAGGGATTTGCATACATTTCGGATAACGGCGGTCATATGTTATGCTTAAATCTGAATACATTGGAAATCGTATGGGTGCATGACTCCCTCGATGATACAAACAACTCACCCGTATTTTCCATTGAAAACGAAAAAGCATACATTTACCTCGGCGCAGGCTTTCACGGCGGTTGGAGAGCTCCCGCAGATACAGCGGCGCAAACACCCATATGGAAGCTTAATGCCGAAACAGGTGAAATTATTTGGCAGGTTAATTATAACTGCCATACAGTCAGCGGTGTATCCGGTGGTATACAAGGCACCATAGCATCAGGCAGCAATAGTCTCAGTGACTTGATTTTTGTGCCTGTTGCAAGGACTCCGACGCAAGGTGCGGGAGTTCTCGCGGCAATAAGAAAAAGCACGGGCGAAATAGTCTGGGAGCATACGAGTGTCTACTCGTGGAGTTCGCCCGTATGTGTGTATAATGCGGACGGCAAAGGCTATATAATTCATACCGATACTGCAGGTGATATGTTTTTGCTTGACGGGCTGACTGGTCAGCTGCTAAGCAGCATTAATCTCGGTTCTCTCGTTGAAGCATCTCCTGCTGTGTTTAATAACATAGCAGTGGTCGGCACAAAAGGCGGCATGGATATTAGGGGAGTAAGGCTATCGTGAAAAAGCGTTTTCCTATATTGATTGCAGGAATTCTTACATTCCTTGTTATTATATTGGTAATGCCGTCTGTGCTTACAATCGGCATTACAGACGGTAGATTAACGTTTGAAGTAGTTGATTTTTCTATATTTGCAGTCAAAACCCCCGAGCCTCCCACACCCTCGCCTACGCCGATACCCACCCCGAAGCCTACTCCAACCCCGACGCCTACGCCAAGTCCCACGCCCGAACCTACGCCCGAGCCAACCCCCGAACCACCTCCGCCGATACTGCTTTCGTTTGAGCCTCGCGCCACGGAAAATACTGACCCGAGCATTCTGCTTATTTCAGAAGATATTATGGTGCAAAATGCCATAGTAAGCGAATTCGAATTTGAAAAGCCGTTTAATTTCGGACTTGCTGATGAATATTCCATGCTTGAGGGTATAACGGCGTTTCGCGGAAACAACTTTCGAGACAGCGGCGCTTGGGGATATGCAAACATAACCAAAGCAAAATTCGGCGCAAACTGGCAGCGTGCCACCGCTTCTCTTGCAGGCGATGCGGGCAGAATGTGGACAGGGCATGGTTGGTCCGGTCAGCCGCTTATAGTCCGTTGGGATAATGAAACAAAAGCCATTATGAACATGCATAATTGGGCAAAGGAGCAAGAGGGGCTTGTTGAAGTTGTTTATGCCGCAATGGATGGCTATGTATACTTTCAGGAGCTTGAAACAGGTAAAGATACCCGTGACAGACTGTTTTTGGGCTGGTCGTTTAAGGGCGCCGGATCTCTCGACCCGAGGGGTTATCCGCTCTTATATCTCGGAGCAGGGGATAACAATGCACGAGGTTCGGCACGTATCCTTATAGTCAGCTTGATAGACGGTAAGGTGCTCCATGAGTTTGGTTTTAGTGACCGCTTTGCCCCGCGCAACTGGAATGCGGCAGACTCCTCGCCGCTTGTAGATGCGGAAAACGACCGTCTGATATATCCGAGCGAAAACGGTATTATATACATACTCGACTTGAATACGGACTATGACCCGAATGAAGGTACAATCAGCATAAACCCCGAAACAGTAAAATGGCGCTTTCGAGGCAAGCGTTCAAATGTCGGCAACAAGTTTTGGTATGGTATTGAAACCAGTGCCGTTATATATGAGGGATATGCATACTTTGCCGATAACGGCGGTCATATGCTGTGTCTCAACTTAAACACACTTGAAACAGTATGGGCACATGACTCTCTTGATGATACAAACAATTCACCCGTGTTCTCGATAGAAAACCAAAAGGCTTACATATACATCAGTACGGGTTTTCACGGGGGTTGGCGTGCCCCTGCAAGCAGCGCGGCTGTAGTGCCGATATGGAAGCTTGACGCTGAAACAGGTGAAATTGTCTGGCAGGTCGACTATAATTGCCGAACGGTGAGTGGTGTTTCAGGCGGTGTGCAGGGGACTATCGCCGTCGGAAAATATGACCTTGAGGATATGATATTTGTGCCTGTTGCAAGAACGCCGAGTGCGGGAACGGGTATACTTGCAGCGATAAGCAAAAGCACGGGTGAAATTATCTGGGAGTTTCAAACCACACGGTATTCGTGGAGCTCGCCTGTTTGTGTTTATACCGAAGACGAAAAGGGATACATAATCTATAACACAGCAGACGGTGTTATGCATCTGCTTGACGGCCTCACAGGGGAAGTGCTTGATAAAATGAGCATCGGTACATTAGTGGAAGCATCACCCGCAGTGTTTGAAAATACTATCGTTATAGGTACACGCGGGCAGCGTATTTGGGGAGTTAAACTGACCTAAGAGGGAGATTTATTTTGGAAGAACAAAAAGTAAAAAAAGTAAAAAATAAAGAGGAAAAAAGCAAGGTTCAAATGGATTTGTACGACTGGGTGCAATGCCTTTTCTCAGCTTTGATTTGCGGCATATTGATTTTTATCTTTATCGGCAGGTCAATCGGAGTTGTCGGCAGATCTATGGAAAGTACGCTCAAGGACACCGACAGGGTTATCATGCGAAGTTTGTTTTATGAACCTCAAAACGGCGATATTGTTGTCTTTCAGTCAACCAATGTAGATAGATTTAATAATATACCTCTTGTTAAGCGTGTAATAGCAACCGAGGGTCAAAGCGTAGATATTAACTTTGATACGAGTGAGGTTTTTGTTGACGGTGAGCTTGTTGACGAGCCGTATACCTACACGATGACTACAAACAGGGACGGTTTTCAAGGACCTGTAATTGTCAAAGAGGGACATGTTTTTGTTATGGGCGATAACAGAGCTGCTTCAATCGACAGCAGGAGCGCTGATGTGGGTCAAATCGACACCCGGCATATTTTAGGAAAGGTGCTCTTTATTTTGATACCCGGGGAAAGTCGCACGGAGCCGCGCGACTGGAGCCGGTTTGGGGTTGTCAGATGAATATTCAGTGGTATCCCGGACATATGACCAAAGCGCGCAGAATGATTGCCGAAAACATAAAGCTGATTGATGCTGTATGTGAAATTATCGACGCACGTATACCTATTTCGAGCCGAAATCCCGACCTTGATGAATTCACGGGCTCAAAGCCCCGTCTGATTATTTTTAACAGAGTTGATCAGGCAGACCCCGTGCAAAATAAAAAATGGGTCGCACAGCTGAAAAAAAACGGCGCGGCAGTCATAGAAACCGACTGCAAGAGTGGCAGGGGAATAGAGCGTGTAAATACTGCGGCACGAGAGCTTCTTGCCGAAAAAATGGCAGCTCTTGTAGCAAAAGGGCAAACAGGCAGAAAAATCCGCCTGATGGTGGTTGGAATTCCGAATGTAGGAAAGTCGTCATTTATTAACAGAGCGGCAAAAAGAAAAGCAGCCAAAACATCAGACAAACCGGGAGTTACTCGCGGCAAGCAATGGATAGCCCTCGACAACGGACTTGAGCTCCTTGACACACCCGGAGTTTTGTGGCCGAAATTTGAAGACCAAATTGTTGCGGAAAATCTCGCTTTTACAGGGGCGATACGCGATGAAATAATGGACATAGAGGAGCTTGGCGCTGCGCTTATGGCAAGGCTGTGTGCCTTTTATCCGCAGAGTCTGACCGAGCGTTATAAACTCAGTGACTTAAGTGACAAAAGCGGGTATGATCTGCTGCATAGCGCCGCGCAAAAGCGAGGCTTCAAGATTTCGGGCGGTGAGCTTGATACGGAACGCATGGCTGTAATTTTGCTTGATGAATTTCGCGGCGGGAAACTTGGAAGGATTACACTTGAGCAGACATGACAGAGATTGAACGAGATTTATTAAAACAAGGATACAAAATCATATGCGGCGTTGATGAAGCGGGAAGGGGCTCTC
The DNA here is from genome assembly GCA_009781515.1 of Oscillospiraceae bacterium. Taxonomy (GTDB): domain Bacteria; phylum Bacillota; class Clostridia; order Oscillospirales; family Oscillospiraceae; genus WRMH01. The sequence goes on along the minus strand of WQXY01000004.1, from coordinate 76,379 downwards.
TTGTAGGAGCGGTTTTTGCCGCCGCGGTCATACTGCCGAATGATACCCCGATTAAAGGGATAGACGACTCAAAGAAGCTCTCTGCCGAAACAAGGCAAAGGCTCTACGATGAAATTATTAATATCGCTCTTGCATACTCGATAGCCTCGGCTGATAACAACGAAATTGACGAAGTGAACATTCTAAACGCAACATATCTTGCGATGAATAGAGCAATAGAGGGTCTTAAAATAAAACCCGACATTTCCCTCATTGACGGCAACCGAAACTCCGGCATAAAGCACACCAACAAGTGCATCATCGGAGGAGACGGCAAGTCAATATCAATTGCAGCGGCGTCAATATTAGCTAAAGTCAGCAGAGACAGATATATAATGGAATTAGCAAAGGACTACCCGCAATACTCCTTTGAAAAGCATAAGGGGTACGGCACAAAGCTTCATTATGAAAAGCTTCGGGAGTTTGGGGCAAGTGATATACACAGGGTCACATTTTTGAAAAAGGTTCATTAAGATATGGATACATTACAGCGGGGTAATTGGGGTGAAAAAGTCGCCCTTGAGTATTTGAGCGATAAGGGCTATACTACTGTTTCAAAGGGCTTTCGTTCTCGTTTCGGCGAGATTGACATTATTGTAAAAAACAGGGAATTTCTTGTTTTTGTAGAGGTTAAAACAAGGAAAAATGCTGATTTTGCACATGCCCGCGAATTTGTTACCAAATCAAAGCAAAAAAAGATAATCGCAACGGCAAATTACTACTTGGCAAAAAGACCGGCAAAATTGCAGCCGCGCTTTGATGTTATGGAAATATATACACAGCCTTATAAAATAAACCATATTGAAAATGCATTCGGAGTAAATTAAATGTTATATCAAAGTACAAGAGGCGATAATACCAAAATAAAGGCTTCCGAGGCTATAACAAGGGGGCTTTCAAAAGACGGCGGTCTTTATGTGCCCGAGTCATTTCCGTCCGTAAGTCTCGAAAAGCTGAGTGAGTTAGTGACAAAACCATATTCGGAGCGTTCCGCTTACATAATGGGGCTATTTCTCGATGAGTTTTCAGAAACTCAGCTAAATGGATTTACAAGCGCGGCGTATAACGAGACGGGCTTTACATCGTCTGATATTGCTCCACTCTACGAAATAAATAAAAATACACATTTTTTGGAGCTATGGCACGGGCCGACATCTGCATTTAAGGATATGGCGCTTCAAGTAATGCCGCATCTTTTGGTCAGTTCGCTTCAAAGGACAAATGCAAAAAATCAAAATGTATGCGTTCTTGTGGCAACCTCGGGTGATACAGGCAAAGCGGCACTTGAGGGCTTTTGCGATATTTCGGGAATTAAAATCATGGTATTTTATCCAAAAGACGGTGTTTCAGAGGTTCAAAAACTTCAAATGACCTCACAGCGTGGTGATAATGTGGGTGTGACGGCTGTTGAGGGAAACTTTGATGATACACAAACAGGCGTTAAAGAGATTTTTTCGGATAAAGAGCTTGCAAAAAAACTTGATGATAAGGGCTTCTTTTTATCCTCGGCCAATTCCATAAACTGGGGTCGGCTTGTTCCGCAAATAGCTTATTATGTATCCGCCTACTGCGACCTTGTAAAAAGCGGAAAAATAAAAATTGGTGAAAAAATAAACTTCTGCGTACCGACAGGAAATTTCGGCAACATATTAGCGGCATACTATGCGCTTAAAATCGGGCTGCCGATTAATAAGCTTATATGTGCTTCAAACAGAAATGATGTTTTGACGCAGTTTATTACAACAGGAGCATATGATAAAAACAGAGCGTTTTACACAACCATGTCACCGTCAATGGACATACTCGTTTCCAGTAACTTGGAAAGGCTTTTATATGAGCTCTCGGACAAAGACGGAGCTGTGGTCTCATCATACATGTCGTCTCTTGCAGGCAGCGGGCGTTATGATGTTCCCGCACCTGTTTTAAGAGGATTGCAAAATATGTTCGCCTCGGGCTACTGCTCCGAGGAAGACACAAAAAAAACTATTGCCGACACATGGGAAAATGATAAATATCTGATTGATACACACACGGCAGTTGCTTGCAAGGTAATGCAGGATTATAGAAAAAATACGGGCGATGATACGCTGTCGGTTATTGTATCAACTGCGAGTCCGTTTAAGTTTTGCGAAAGTGTGCTTGACGCACTCGGGGTAAAAACCGATGTCAGCGGTGCAAAGCTGATTGATGTACTCTCTGAGCATACGGGTGTCAGTGCACCGGCGCGGCTGCTCGGGCTAAAGACGGCGAAACCTCGTTTTTCGGGCTTCATCAAACAAGATGAAATGAAATCTGCTGCTTTGGAATTTTTGGGAGGCTGACAAATTTGGCTCTTTACGCAATCGGGGATTTACATTTATCGCATGGTATCGACAAGCCTATGGATGTCTTCGGCGGTAAATGGGTGGACTATATGGACAAGCTGACGCAGGGTTTTAAGGTTCTTAGTGAAGACGACCTTTGTGTTATGTGCGGTGATATTTCATGGGGGATATCGCTCGAAGAGAGCCTCGAAGATTTTAGGTATATTGAAAATCTGCCGGGCAAAAAAATTCTGATTAAAGGAAACCATGACTACTGGTGGACAACGGTTTCAAAAATGAAGGAATTTTTTGAAAAAAACGAATTAAAATCAATCGACATTTTGCACAACAACTCTTTTAATTATGATGATGTGGCAATATGCGGTACACGCGGCTGGCTCAGTGACGATAAGCTTACTGCTCAGCAAAATGCAAAAATCACTGCAAGGGAGTTGATACGGCTTCGTGCATCGCTTGAAGCGGCAAAAGACGCATCAAAAATACTTTGCTTCTTGCATTATCCGCCGCGACTTGGTAACATAATATGTGATGATGTGATATCTCTACTTAATGAATTCGGAGTTAAAGACTGCTATTACGGACACTTGCACAGCGAGGGGCATCGCCTTGCCACCCGAGGAGTGCATGACGGAATTAATTATGAGATAATATCTGCCGACTATATTAACTTTACACCACAAAGGGTTATTTAATATGAATAACAAAGACGGAAAAGTAGGAATAATTATTGTACTGACTATTATTATTTTAGTAGCCTTAGGTGCATGGTTTTTAGCGATATCAAAACACTTTGGTCTGCTTGAACTGCCTACCGCCGAGCCGACACCCGCGGGAGATCAGTCGCCCGCACCGGATAATCCCACGCCACCTGCAGGTGGCGTTGCGGGCACCGATGACCCAACCGGCTCGACCGACCCCGAAGACCCTACTGACCCGACGGGTCACGAAGACCCCGATGACCCTAATGCAGGCGACCCGCACACAGGACCCGACGGTGACATATCGACACCAAGGGTTCTTGATATTACACAGCTAAGTATTAGCTCGGAATACTCTGCAATAAATGCGGCATTAGATGCGATTGCAAAGGACTATAAATGTGCCGCTGTAAGTCTTGTTGTGTATGACGGAGCAAAAAAAGAATACTATACCTACGAATACGGCAATGCAAACATAGAAGCAAGGCAAAGGGTCACAAGTCAAACGAAGTTCCGGATAGCTTCGCTCTCAAAGCTTGTGACGGCAATTTGTGCACTGACATTAGTAGATGACGGCTTTATCGACTTAGACACGGATATATCAAATTATTTTGGATATGAAGTTAAAAATCCGCATTTTCCCGACACTCCCGTCACAACACGAATGCTCATGCAGCATACATCTTCGATTTTTGACTCCGGTGCGTTTTTGGTATCACGTGACAATAATTCAACAGAGTCGGTCAGATATTTAATCGAAAGAGGCTCGTCTTTTCGCAGAAACAAACCCGGTTCACTCTTTGAGTATTCCAACTTCGGCTACGCAGTGCTTGGTGCTCTTTGTGAAAGAGTATCGGGAAAATCCCTTGATACGTTTGCAAAAGAGGTGCTCTTCGACCCGCTTGGTATAGACGCTGCGTTTGTGCCAAAAAACTTAAACAATACCGACAACATAGCGGTTATGTATGACGACAGGCACAATGTGACGCAAAGTATTATTGCGCAGCTTGCGGTCACGCAAACAGACACGCCCGGTCACGACCTGCATCTTGCGCATGCAAACCTTACTATAAGTGCTCTTGATTATGCAAAAATACTCTCGATGATAGGAAATAACGGAGAGCTTGACGGCGTGAGGATTTTACCGTCAAATCTTGTCAACGAGATGCACAAAACAAATGTTAAAGGTTTTTCGTACGACCAAGGCCTCGCAACCCGTTACTCGGTGGGTGATTTTTTGCCCCGTGAGGGTTTCTACTGGCATACAGGCAGCTCTTTCGGTTTGTTTTCGCAATATGACTATAAAATAAGCCCGAACCGAGGGGTGGTTGTTGTAACGACGGGTGCGTCAATAACACGTCTTTCGAGCGGTAAAATAGACGTGTGTAACGACCTTGCAAAAGCGGCATGGAAAGTATTCGGTTAAGGTTTGGATATTACTTATGTGAAACGGCTACACTGATTTGTGCAAGGTAGTTTGAGCGGTCAGTCATGCATATTTCATCATACAGATACAAGATATATACAGGTCCGTGTGTTTTAAGTGAGTTTTCTTGGAGATAGGCTCTCATGCGCTCGGGAAGGTCTCCCATATCGCCGTAATAACCGCGCTTAAAGCCGACAAGATAATCGCCTGCGGTACGCTTGCGGTTGCCTGTCGGGTCAAGTGAGAAAAACCGCTGAGGCTTTCCGGGGTCATTTATAAAATCATGCAGACATTCATGGTAGCCGCCGATAGGGTAGTGCAGATTGACGCGAAGCTCCGGCGCGCTATGGCAAAAACGCATAAAAGGGTCGTACCATTCTTCGTCTTCGGCATACTCGTTAGGCTCTCCGAGTATGTAAGTTTTTTCATCTCTTTTTAAGACGCAGATTTTAGTTTCGTCAACATTTATGCCCTCGTCGCCGTCGGTCCAATTATCAAGTCTGACGCCGTTTAATGCCTTATATCCGTTGCTCAGTCTAATTCCGTAGCGTATAAGTTCGAGGCGCGCATGGACAATGGAATAACATTCGCGCAGCTTTGTCATTTCCATATCTAATTCTTTTTCTTTTTCTTCAATGAGGCGGACAATGTTTTCGGGGGTTCGTATGTCCGTCATGCCGCTGATAGTTTTCAGAGGGAAGTTTAAGCTGCTCAGTACGGAAATAAACTTAACTGTAATTATTTGCTCGGGAGTGTAATATCTGTAATTATTTTCCGGGTTACGCCAATTTGGTGAAAAAAGTTCTATCTCGTCCCAATAGCGCAGGGTGGTTTGTTCTATACCCGAAAAGTGGGAAAATTCCTTTATAGTCAAAAATCTCTTCATAAACACGTCCTTAATCTTTCGTATTTGAAAATAATATTATCATAAAGTAAATTAAATTTCCATAAATTTTGTTACCACTAAATACGGTATATTCATAAAAAGTGAATATACCGTATTTAGTATTGCATATTATATTGAAAAAATATACATAAAATCGTTAAAAATGCTTGACATTTGAGTAATTAGCAGGTATAATTCGGGGTATGTGCGTGGTGAATAATGGAGCGAAGTGTTGAATAAACCCACAAAACCACTCAAATATGCCGAAAGGAGGGAAGTAAATGACCGGTAGCTATGACCATAAAATTGATGATAAGGGTCGTTTATTTATCCCGTCCGAACTGAGGCGTGAATTAGGTGAAGTATTCCATGTCACCATTTCAAATGAAGACTGTCTCACAGCATACTCAAATGAAAGTTGGGAACGCTTCCTTGAAAAAGTCAGAGCCATGCCGATACGCAAGCAGCCGAAAATGAGACCGTTCTTTTCGAATGCTGCAAGATGTGAGCTCGACAAGCAAGGGCGCTTTTTGCTTCCTCAAAAACTGCGTGAGCGAATTGGGCTGCAAAAAGACGTTGCGGTAGTCGGCTTAGGTACGGTAGTGCAGTTTTGGGACAGTGAAATGTTCAGACAGATTAACGAGCAGGAAACATCAAAGGAAAATCTTGCCGATGTTATGGACGAGCTTGACTTCTGATGAAACATACACCTGTTTTACTAAGCGAGAGTTTAGAAGCTCTGCAAATCAAACCGGACGGAATATATGTAGACGGTACGCTCGGAAGGGCAGGTCACTCGCTCGAAATTCTAAAAAGACTTAAAACGGGAAGACTCATAGCGATTGACTGCGATTTGGACGCCATAGAGCAAGCCGGGGAAAAACTCGGAGCTTACAAAGACAAAATAACAATCATTCACGGAAACTTCAAAGACACGGTAAAAATCCTCGACGGCTTAAATATAAACGCAATAGACGGAGCAATATATGACCTTGGAGTTTCATCCCCGCAGCTTGATGATGCCGCACGCGGGTTTTCATATCAATCAGACGCAAAACTCGACATGCGAATGGATAAAAGCGGACCGCTGACAGCCTTTGAGATTATAAATACATGGCAGGAAGAAAAGCTTACCGAAATATTCTTTAAGTACGGCGAAGAAAAATACTCAAGGCAAATAGCAAAGCAGATTATTAATAAGCGCACTGCTTCTCCGATAAACACCACTTTTGAATTGAACGAAGTTATTTTCTCTGCAATTCCCGCAGCAGCAAGACGTGAAAAGCAGCACCCCTCGAAACGTTGTTTTCAAGCACTAAGAATAGCAGTCGGTGACGAGCTCTCAGTCTTAAATGAAATGATAGATACCGTGCCTTTCATATTAAATCACGGCGGAAGATTATGCGTAATATCGTTTCACTCTCTTGAAGACAGAATAGTAAAAAGAGCATTTCAGGATTACGCGGCAAGCTGTACATGTGATAGAAAAGCACCGGTTTGTATATGTAATAAGGTGCAGGTTCTGAAAATAATAACAAAAAAACCGGTTACGGAAAGTGACGAGAATATAAAACAAAACCCCAGAGCACGCAGCGCCAAACTCAGAGTGGCTGAGAGGATTTAGAAAGGAGCAAAACCATGTCGGGAAATACTGCAATGCTTGATGCAAAAACAATTAAAATGGATGCTCCGCCCGCAAAAAAAATAAAAGCGGACAAAAAAGCTCCTGTCATCGAAAAGAAACAGCCTTTGCAAAAGCGTGCAGAAAATCTGATTAATATCAAAGTGCCGGGTATATCCATATTTGCAATTATCGGAACACTCATTATTTCGGTTCTTATGGTTTTTGTAGTGCTCGCACAGGTCAGCTATAACGAGGCGGCAACAGAAGCAGTCAGAATGAGCACTCAGCTTCGTACGCTCACGGAAAAGCACAGAACACTGGAGCTTGCTTTTGAAAGCAGCATAGACTTAAAAGAAATCGAAAGAATAGCAAGAGATGAGCTTGGTATGTCAAGACCCGACGCGGCGCAGATAATGACAATAACAACATTGCCGCGTGACACCGCGGTGGTGATAACGCCCGAACAGGAGCGTGGCGTGCAAGGATTTGCAGAATTTCTAAAATCACTAACGGATTATTTTAGAAGATAACGAAAGGATTTCGGTATATGTCAAGTGGAGTCAGAGCTAACCCCGATATAAGGGTTAGGCCAACAAGCGGCAAGCGCAAAACAGAAAAACTCAGCCATACGCTTCTTATCCGTACATTGTTTTTGCTCTCAGTGTGCGGTGTTGCTGCGTTTATACTGCTTGCTTTCAGACTCTATGATATCCAAATCACAAATAATGCATACTACGAGGCGCGCACACTTAGCAGTCAGCTTAGAGAAACAACAATAAATGCCTCGCGCGGAACAATTTACGATACAAACGGAAAAATTCTCGCAATGAGCGGACCTGTTGAAAATGTTTTTATAAGCCCGCGTGAAATTTCCGAAAAAGAACAGGATGTCAGATTTATCGCTGAGGGATTATCATACATTCTTGGTGTCGATTTTCTTCTTGTCATGGAAAGAGCCGCCAGAACATCTTCGCAATATCAAGTTATTAAACCAAAGGTAGACAGCAACGAAGCGCAGCGTGTCAGAGAGTTCATAAAAGACCACAGTATAAAAGGAATATATCTTGAGCCTGCCGTTATGAGATATTATCCGAACGACCACTTGGCAAGTCATCTTTTGGGGTTTGTCGGCACTGAGGACACAGGGCTCGACGGCTTGGAAAGACGCTTTAATTCAGTGCTTACAGGGGTCAACGGCAGAGATATAAGGCTCACTAATGCAAAAGGAGCAGACCTCATGCTTGCAGGCTTTGGTGACTATTTTCCTGCACGTCACGGTTATGATATAACACTGACGCTTAATACATCCATACAATATTATATAGAAAAGCACTTGCAGCAGGCTATCATAGACTATGATGTAAAAAGTGCAATGTGCATTGCAATAGACACTAACACATTTGAAATATTGGCACTGGCAAACTATCCGACCTTTGACCCGAATAATTTTCTGAGAATTAGCGATACAGAGCTTGACAGACTAATGGATATAGAAGACGAAGAGGAATTTGCAGAGGCTTATCTTGCGGCGCAATACAGGCAGTGGAGAAACAGATCGCTCTCAGACTCATACGAGCCGGGTTCGGTTTTTAAGATTATTACCCTTGCAATGGTGCTTGAAGAAAATAAAGCAAACCCCGACACAATTTTAGAATGTGACGGGTCGATTGAAGTGCGCTTGTATGAAGATGTTTCGCAGCGTAACTGTTGGAGAAGATGGGGACATGGCTCGCAGACACTCAGCTCAGCCATTCATAATTCATGTAATGTTGCATGTGTAAAAATGGGACTCAGTGTTGGAGCGCAGGCATTTTATAAGTATATTGACGCATTTGGTCTGTTTGACAAAACCGGTCTTGACAATGCAGCCGAGGGCAGAAGCCTTTGGTGGCCTGAGAGCATTTTCTTTGACCGGGGCAATGAAACGCAGCTCGCCTCGGCATCATTTGGGCAAACCTTTAAGGTTACGCCCATTCAAATGATAACGGCAGCTGCAGCGACAATTAATGGCGGTTACATGATGCAGCCTTATCTCGTAAAGCAAGTAACCGACAGTGAAGGTAATATACTCGAAGCCAATGAGCCTACGATGCTTCGTCAGGTGCTCAGTAATGAAACCTCAGCGGCTATGAGAACCATTCTTGAAGATGTTGTCAATTTGGGTACAGGCAAAAACGCACATGTCAGAGGTTACAAAATCGGCGGAAAAACAGGAACATCGGAAAATGTCGAGCAGCTTGCAAAACGCGAAGAGGGCGACACCTCAAACAAGGATTATATAGCATCGTTTATCGGCTTTGCACCTGCAGACGACCCGCAGATAATGATACTTCTTTTGCTTGACACACCAAGCCATGACACAGGCATTTATATCAGCGGCGGAAACATGGCGGCTCCTGTTGTGGGCAAAATGTTTGCGGATATTCTTCCGATGAGCCTTGGTATTCTTCCCGAATATTCAGATGAAGACTTCAAGGATATTAATGTTCATGTGCCGCGTATTACAGGCAGAAGTGTTGATGAAGCAATAGAAATGCTCGAACTGCAAGGCTTTGCATATAAAATCGTCGGTGAGAGCGGTGTTGTGACAGGTCAGCTGCCCGTACCGAACGCAAATGTCGCATCAGGTACGCAGATTGTAATATATACAAACTCGGAGTTGCCGCGTCACCCTGTTATTATGCCGAATTTATACGGAATGAACTATCAAAGTGCAAAAGAAGCATTGGCAGCTTGCGGGCTTTTCATAAGAACAACAGGAGCACCAAAAAGTGACAGCAAAGCCCTTGTTTCGGTTCAGTCTATCAGTATAGGCAGAGAAGTGCTCTATGGCTCTGTCGTAGAGGTAACATTAATTGATGCAGACGCATCAGAACGAAGGATTAGTTAGTATGCTCCTTGGTAAACTTGTAGAAAAAATTGATATTATAGAAATATCCGAAACTGTAAAGTTAGATGAGAAAATTGGCGGTATTTGCTATAACTCAGCCGAAGTCCGACAAGGTGACGTTTTTGTTGCAATTAAAGGATTTAAGACAGACGGGCATGACTTTATGGATGAAGCGGTAAAAAAAGGGGCATCATGTGTAATTTGTGAAAATGCTCCAAGCACTGACATACCGCATATTATCACAAAAAACAGCAGGAAAACTCTTGCAGAAATATCGGCAGCCATGTTTGATTATCCCGCAAAGAAGATGAAACTGATTGGCGTTACGGGTACTAATGGAAAAACAAGTACAACCCACATATTAAAGTTTCTTATAGAAAAATGCTCGGGAAAAAAGGTCGGACTTATCGGAACAATTGAAAACCTCATAGGTGATGATAAGCTCGAGGCAAATCTTACAACACCGGACTCATACGAGCTGCAGGAAATGCTCGGAAAAATGGTAAACGCAGGCTGTCAGTATGTGGTAATGGAAGTTTCGTCACACGCACTGACCTTAGACAGAGTGCATGGCATAAATTACGACATAGCTGTCTTTACAAATCTATCGCCCGAGCACTTGGACTTTCATACATCAATAAATGAATATGCAAATGCAAAATCAATACTGTTTACAAATGCAAAACAATCAGTAATTAACATTGATGATGATTATGCAGACCTTATGATAGGACGCTCGGCGGGCGCTGTAACAACCTACGCAATAAACCGAGATAGTGCGGATTTAACAGGAAAAGATATTAAGCTTTATCCCGACAAGGTAGAGTATTGCTTGGTTAAGGAGGGGCTGATAAACCGTGTAAGGTTTGATGTTCCGGGGATGTTTTCGGTCTATAATTCACTGGCGGCAACAGCCGCAGCGCAGCTTCTCGGATTTTCGCTGCAGGACGCAGCAGCTGCACTTTCTCTTTGCCCCCGGATTAAAGGACGTGCCGAAGTTCTGCCGACAGACAGTGATTATACGATTATCATAGACTATGCTCACACCCCCGACGCACTTGAAAACATTATCAAAGCGACCCGTGCCAATGCGGCGAAAAAGATTATCACAGTCTTTGGCTGCGGCGGTGACAGGGACAAAACAAAAAGAGCGCAAATGGGCAAAATTGCCGCAGCACTGTCGGACTATGTTTTTGTAACATCGGATAATCCGAGAACAGAAGACCCTCAAAGCATTATAAACGATATTTTGGCAGGAATGGAAAATACCGGCGCGCAGGGGACAAACTATACGGCAATTGCAGACCGCAAGTCGGCTATATGCAAGGCTGTTGATATGTTAAATTCCGCAGATGTACTCATAATCGCAGGAAAAGGACATGAAACATACCAAATATTAAAGGACGAGAAAATACGCTTTGATGACAGGGAAGTTGTCAAAAACTATCTGTCACAGGCTGATAAATAAAGGATAAACACTATGCTGATACTAATTTCAATTTCATTTGCCGTATCATTTACAATCACTGTTTTAGTGGGATTGGTTCTAATTCCCGCGCTTCGCCGTATGAAAGCAGGGCAAATGATACAAGAGGACGGACCTGTTTGGCACAAGGGAAAACAGGGAACACCAACAATGGGCGGTTTAATGTTTATCGCAGGTATAACAGTTGCGGTTCTCGCGGTCGGCATCGGTGAAATACGCGAGGGAAGACTCGGGCATATTACAGTCATAGCATTTGCTCTTGTCTTTGCTGCAATCGGTCTGTTTGACGATTATGTAAAGCTTAAGAAAAAACAAAATCTCGGCTTAAAAGCCAAGCAGAAGTTTGCGCTTCAATTATTTGTAGCGCTCGGTTATGTAGCGATTATGCACATGATAGGAAATCTTACAACAAATCTGTACATCCCGTTTATCGACATTTCAGTTCACATCCCGTTGCCTATTTATTACATTTTTGCATCCTTTGTTATAGTCGGTACAGTCAATTCCGTAAATATAACAGACGGTGCCGACGGGCTTGTCACGGGGGTTACAATTCCCGTAGCGGCCTGCATACTTGCGATTGCACTTCACATAGAGCACACAACTGTAGGGCTTTTCGCTGCCGCTCTGCTTGGCGGACTGATAGCATTTTTGATATTTAACTTTTATCCTGCAAAGGTTTTTATGGGGGATACAGGGTCGCTGTTTTTAGGCGGTGCGGTTTGTGCGCTTGCTTTTGCAATGGACATGCCGATGCTGCTGATAGTTTTGGGCTTTGTATATATCGTCGAAGCGTTTTCGGACATCATACAGGTGACATATTTTAAGCTCTCAAAAGGAAAAAGAGTATTCAAAATGGCGCCGATACATCATCATTTTGAAATGTGCGGTTGGAGTGAATACAAACTGTTTATAGTTTTTACAATAGTATCTTCAATATTTGCGACAATATCATATCTTGGCGTGTATAACAGGTAGTACAAAAACATAAAGAAATGGTTTTTTGAATGGATAGCAAAAAAGTTCTTGAAGAATTGAATGAACTCGAAAAGTTCGTGCAGCCGGAGTTTAACCTCGGCGAGAACAGTATGCTCGGTTGGGGAGAGCGTGACTTATCGAGCGAGTATGAAAAAGCTGCGGTCAAATCCCCCGGTATTGATAAGCCGATGCTTGTGATAACCCTTGTCATACTTCTTATTGGTGTCATTATGGTGCTCTCTGCAAGTTTTGCCCGCGGTTATTATACATCGAGCGAGCCGCTTAGGCTTTTCCTGCGTCAGGGAACATTCGCGCTGACGGGTGTGGCACTGATGCTCGTTACATCGCAAATCAGAATAAAAACAATCAGCCGTTTTTCAATGCAACTGCTTTTTGTGTCAATAGTATTGCTTGTATTGGTGCTGATAATCGGTATAAAAGTAAATGGTGCAAGACGTTGGATAGGTCTTGGCACCGCTGAAAACGGACTGCTCACATTTCAACCGTCCGAGGTCGCAAAGCTTGCACTTATCTTATCCTTTGCGCAAATGGCATGTAAAATCGGCAAAGAAAAAATGAAGACGTTTAAGTTCGGTGTAATACCTTTTGCTATTGTGACATGCATAATGATAGTTTTGCTCAGAATGGAGCCGCATCTATCTGCAATCATCATCATTACAGCACTTGCGGCGGTCATGATGTTTGCGGGAGGTACTAACATCCGGTGGTTTATATTGGTTGTAGCCATTTTAGTATCAATGGTTGCAGGACTTGTGTATTTTCAGCTTCGCTCCAACATGCCTGAATTTGAGCTTAGTGATGTTTCAGTAGAGACAATCAGAAATAATGTGGACTTCTCGGGTCTCGGATATGAGGGCAGGCGTATAAATGCATGGCTCAACCCCGATAATGACCCGCTTCGTGACGGATTTCAAATCCGCCAGTCGCTCAATGCCATAGGTTCGGGCGGTTTACTTGGTCAGGGACTCGGGCAAAGCAGACAAAAATATCTGTATCTGCCCGAAGAGCACAACGATTATATTTTTGCAATAGTTTGTGAGGAACTCGGTTTTGTCGGAGCAATGCTTGTCATTATGCTTTTTGTGCTTCTGATAATACGCGGCTACTGGCTTGCACTCAATGCAAATGATAATTTCGGCTCACTCGTTACTATAGGGATAACAAGTCTGCTTGCCCTGCAAGTGTTTTTGAACATTGCTGTTGTCACCAACATGCTTCCGGCGACAGGCATATCCCTACCGTTTTTCAGTTACGGCGGAACTGCATTGTGGCTGCAGCTTGTACAAATAGGCATCATACTTTCGGTATCTCGTGAAATACCGCCGGTTCCGGAAAAGGATAAGGTCAAGCTATGACATTTTTAGTTGTTTGCGGCGGAACGGCAGGACATGTTAATCCCGGTATAAGCATTGCCGTAGAAATACAAAACAGGCTGCCGGAGAGTAAAATAATATTTATTGGTGCCGACAGACCTCTTGAAAAGCGTTTGGTTCCTGCTGCGGGCTTTGAGCTTAAGAATATAAAAATGACAGGACTGAGGCGCAGTATTTCGCCAAGTGCCGTAATATATAATACAAAATCCCTGTTTGGTGTAATATCGGTCAAAAGCAAGGTTAAAAAGATACTCAAAGAGGCAAAACCAAGTGCAGTAATCGGCACGGGCGGATATGTATGTTATCCGGTGCTTAAAGCGGCGGCAAAAATGAAAATTCCTACGTTTTTGCATGAGTCAAATGCAAAGCCCGGAATGACAGTAAGGCTACTTAGCGGTATAGTTGACAAAATCATGACGACATACCCCGGTTATGACACATACTATAAGGCTCCCGACCGTCTCATACAAACAGGTACACCGCTTCGGAAGGAATTTTATGAGCGAATTACAGATGAAAAAGAGCAGGAAAGCTCCGATAAGCCGTTTATTGTTTCCTTTTGGGGGTCGCTCGGTTCAGAAAAAATGAATGAGATTATGATTGATTTTATTAAAAACAATCACAGAGATAACAGCTTTTACCACACACATGCAGCGGGAAACAGCCGAAGTTTGCTGCCGAATTCCACCCCGCCGTATGCTGACATACGTGATTACATAGACGATATGCCGCAGCAAATGAAAAAAGCAGACCTTGTTATATGCAGGGCAGGAGCTATTACACTCGCCGAGCTGACGACATTAGGAAAACCGAGCATACTCATACCCTCGCCGCATGTGCCCGACAATGTACAGACAATAAATGCAAAACAGCTTGAAGAAGTCGGCGCCGCAAAAATGATAGAAGAAAAGGATTGCACAGGCGAAAAACTTTACAATGCGGCACTCGAGCTTGTGTCAAACAAAGAGAAACTTGAAGTTATGTCAGAGGCGTCGAAAAAACTCTCGGCACCAAATGCAACATCCGATATAGTTGACCTCATTTTGAGCTTGATTTAGGAGCATAGCCATGAAAAAGAAAAAAAGGCAGTTTAGCAGAGCATCGGTAATGTATATTGTTCTTGGCATTACTCTTATTGGTGTTATGACGCTAATCGGAACGAGTGCATTTTTGAGCGTAAATTTCTTTGTTATAAACGGAGCGTCCGTGTATACACCCGAGCAAATCATAGAAGCCTCGGGCGTGTCAAGAGGAGACAACTTATTATACTTAAATGAGCAGACAGTCGCTTCAAATATCCGCAAGGAGCTGCCATATATAAGCACTGTGGAAATATCACGTGAATTTCCCGATACATTAACCATTACGGTCGTTGAAAGCACGGCAGTAGCATATTTATACTTTGCAGGTGATATAGTCGTTATCGACGCAACAGGCAGGGTGCTTGAAAGGTCGCCCATAGCAATAAGTCTTGTTCCAAACCTTGATGTAAAAGGACTTGTAGAAGTACGCGGTGTATTAGTCAGCGAAGCAATGGTCGGCTTGCAAATAAAATCCGAAGCAGGAGTGGAGTCATATTTTCAAGCAATGCAAAATGTTCTTATCTCAATGGAACGTGAGGGCTTAATTGATGATGTAAATTACTTAGACGTTTCAAATATTAACAACATCAACTTCGGTTTTCGCGAGCTATACAGAGTGGTTCTCGGAGGTATCAGTGATTTAAGAACCAAACTGGGAACACTGAAAGCAAATATTTCACAAATTCAAAGCACATATCCAAATACACGGGTTGTTATTAATATGAGTGACCCGTCCGGTGACATCAAATTCTCACCGGAGTAAAGTTTTTAAGAAAAGTATTGACCTTGAAGCAAAAAAAAGATAAAATATCCGATGATGTGTGCATTTTTTAGTTATCATTGCATCTTAAGATGCGGTATAAAATATGAATAAACAATACGAGCAAATGCAAATAGACAATAATAAAGTACTGGAGGATGAGTACATGGCGGTTTCTATAGAAAGCGCTCCTGACAATGTAGTTGTTATTAAGGTAGCCGGAGTCGGTGGTGCCGGTAACAATGTTGTGAACAGAATGGTTTCTGCGGGAACACAAGGTGTGGAATTCATAGCTATCAATACGGACAAACCGGCTCTTTCAGCTTCAAATGCAGCCGCAAAGGTGCAGATAGGCGAAAAGCTTACAATGGGTCAAGGCGCAGGCTCAAGCCCGGAGATTGGCAAAAAA
Organism: Oscillospiraceae bacterium; assembly: GCA_009781515.1. GTDB lineage: Bacteria > Bacillota > Clostridia > Oscillospirales > Oscillospiraceae > WRMH01. Next base: position 60,383 of record WQXY01000004.1, on the reverse strand, counting down.
GCAGCCGAAGAAAGTCGTAACAGCGTAGCTAAGGCACTCGAAGATGCCGACATGGTCTTCATCGCCGGAGGAATGGGCGGGGGAACAGGAACAGGTGCGTCCCCGATTGTTGCAGACATAGCCCGCGAAGCCCGTGCGCTGACAGTCGGTGTTGTAACAAAACCATTCAGCTTTGAAGGCAAGCGCCGCATGGAGCAAGCTGAGGACGGTATTAAAAACCTGCTCGGAAAGGTTGACTCCCTGCTTGTAATTCCAAACGACAGACTAAAGTCGGTTTCCGACCAGAAACTCACTTTCGCAAATGCTTTTGAAATTGCGGATAGCGTACTTCATCAGGCAGTTGTGAGTATCTCCGAGCTTATTAAAAAGACAGGGTTTATTAACCTCGACTTTGCAGACGTTACTTCAATTATGAAAGATGCCGGATTTGCACACATGGGTGTCGGTCATGCAGCAGGCAAAGGCAAAGCCGAAGAAGCAGCACGTGCCGCCGTTACAAGCCCGCTTATGGAAACATCAATCGACGGAGCGCGCGGTGTGCTTGTAAATATCACAGGCTCGCTCGATATTGACCTTGATGATGTTGAAATAGCAGCAAGCCTTGTGGCTGAGGCTGCACACCCCGATGCCAACATTATCTTCGGTGCTTCATTTGATGAAAATATGGAAGACGAAATCAGAGTGGTTGTTATTGCAACCCGCTTTGACGGACAGCCGAAAATATCCGATGATATCAGCAGTATCAGAGCCGCTTCTGTTCTCTCAGACTCCTATGTATCAAAAAGAGTTGACGATGCTCTCAAGTCCGAGCCGGTAGCAGCAGCACCAACGGCAGCAGTAACAGCAGCGCCGGCGCAGGCACAAGAGCCTGCAGCTCCGCCACCGCCACCGCCTGAGCCTCCTGCGGAAGAAGACCCGTTTGATACAATATTCAAAATATTTAACTCAAAATAATTCATATAAATTCATAAAGAGGCGGCGAGGAACGCAGGTTGGCGGTCTTCGCCGCGTTTAAGTGGGGAAAACACCTTGGAAGATTACCTAAAGCCCGAGCTGAAAAGTGAGCTGCGTGAAATATCGACACTTGCACTGGCGAGTATCGGTGATGCTGTTTTTGACCTTATGGTCAGAACCTATTTATGCGAGAGTGGAATTTGGGCTGCCGATAAGCTTCACAGCCGCACAGTGGAATATGTATCTGCAAAGGCTCAGGCAAAAGCGGCGCAAGCTCTGCTGTCTGTTTTGACCGATGAAGAAACGCAAATGTATAAACGCGGACGAAACTCAAACACGGGGCATACCCCCAAAAGCTCAACTCACAAAGAATATCACACAGCTACGGCAGTAGAGACCGTTTTTGGTTATCTGTACCTTTCCGGTAATACAAAGCGGCTAAACGAGCTATTTGAGATAATGATACGAAAGGATTAATTCCTTATGCCGTTAAATTTTAAGCAAATATCTCTTATTAAAGAGGAGCTTCTTGAAAACCTCAAAGAGAAAAAAATAGATAAGATTGAGCAGCCCGGGAAAAGTGTCGTAATACTCACCCTCAGGGGGAGGTCAAACGATATAAAAAGGCTCTTGATTTGTGTCAGTTCAAATGATATACGTGTGCATTTAACGGAGCATAAATTTGAAAACCCTGTTTCACCGCCGATGTTTTGTATGCTCCTGCGAAAGCATCTGACGGGGGCAAGGATAAAGGAGATTACACAGCCGCCGTTTGAGAGGATACTTGAGTTTGTCACCCTAACATCAACTGCAATGGGTGATGCTTCAAGCAAAAAGCTTATAATTGAAATGTTCGGGCGTTTACCGAATATTATTCTGACAGACAGTGATAATATTATAATCGACTGCCTGCGGCGCATAGGCGGCGATATGCAGGGAAAACGTATGCTGCTGCCGGGGCTGAGATATCATTATCCGCCGCCGTCACCCGCACCAAATCCGCCACTCGTGGAAGGCGCAGGTGATGAGGCAATCCGGTCTGAAAGTATTTCACAACAACTTGATGAAACTTACACACGCAAAGCAAAAGATGATAGTATGCGGCAAAAAAGCGCAGATTTGCTGAAAAAGATGAAGACAGTGCAAAAGCGTTTATTACGAAAGCTGACGGCACAAAATGAGGAGCTTAAAGAAACAGGAGACCGTGATTATTTTCGTCAATGCGGTGAGCTGATAACTGCAAACATATACAGAATGAAAAAAGGCGATGAAGTCTTGATTGCCGATGATTTCTATTCGCAGGAAGACGAAAAACGTGAGATAAAGCTCGATATAACAAAAACACCGCAGTTGAATGCGGCAAAATTCTATAAAGCATATGTTAAAGCACGAAATGCCGAAAAATACCTTACAGAGCAAATTAAACAGGGGGAAAAGGAGCTTTTGTATGTTGAGAGCGTCATTGAGTTGCTTGAGAGGGCTTCAAGTGAAAGTGAGCTTGAAGAAATTCGCACAGAATTGTCAGAAACGGGATATTACAGGGAAAAAAGTAAAAAGAAAATAAAAAAACCTGTGTCAAAACCAAATAGTTTTGTATCCTCATCAGGATTTCAAATACTTGCGGGAAAAAATAATATTCAAAATGACAAGCTGACATTTAAGGAAGCCGCAAAAACAGACATTTGGCTTCACGCTCAAAAAATCCACGGAGCGCATGTAATTATCCGCTTGGACGGAAAAGCCCCCGACGATGTAACACTTCGCGAAGCAGCTGCAGTTGCCGCTTACTTTTCAGCCGCACGCTCTGCGGGAAAAGTACCTGTAGATTACACGCAGGTTAAATATGTAAAAAAGCAAGCAAATTCCCGTCCGGGTATGGTAATATATACTGACTATAAAACTATAACAGCCACCCCCGACGAAGATTTAGTAAAAGAACTGACGGAGATTAAATAAATGAGCGAAAAAACAATAAGTGTAGACAGACTTGAGAGTATTATAAGTGTGTTCGGCTCGCTTGATGAAAATTTGTTGCTTATTGAAAATGAGTTTGACGTGCGTATCATCGACAGAAATTCAGAGCTTATTTTGTCGGGAGCAGAGGATAACATTCATTATGCCGAGCGTACCATAAACGCTCTTATGAAGCTTGCCTCAAAGGGTGAGCCGATTGAAGCTCAAAACGTCAACCATATAATAAATCTCATTCGTGACGGGCAAGAGAGCAAAATTGATGATATTTACCGTGACCTTGTTTGTATATCCGCAAAGGGTAAGCCCATAAAAGCAAAAACATTAGGGCAAAAAAAATATATCGAAGCAATAAACAACAACACGGTAACACTTTCAATCGGTCCTGCGGGAACGGGGAAAACATTTTTAGCCGTTGCATGTGCGGTTGCGGCATTTCGGGCAAAATCAATAAACAGAATTATTCTCACACGTCCCGCCGTTGAAGCAGGGGAACGCCTCGGATTTTTGCCCGGCGACATGCAAAGCAAGGTTGACCCGTATTTACGTCCGCTCTACGACGCTCTCTTTGAGCTTATGGGAGCAGAGACATATAACAAATATTTGGAAAAAGGAAATATCGAGGTTGCGCCGCTTGCATACATGCGCGGCAGAACTCTTGATGACTCTTTTATAATATTGGACGAGGCTCAAAACACATCAAGGGAGCAGATGAAAATGTTCCTGACAAGGCTTGGTTTCGGTTCAAAGATTGTTATAACGGGTGATATTACTCAAATAGATCTGCCGCCGGACAAAACAAGCGGGCTTCGTGATGCAATGCGGATACTTGATAATGTTCCCGATATTGCGATTTGTAAACTCGATGCGTCAGACGTTGTCCGCCATGCACTTGTTTCAAAGATTATTGAAGCCTATGATAGGCGTGATAAGAGGAAACAATCTTGAGCGAAGAAGCGAAATTAAAACATAATATAACCACAAAATGTTTAGGCGGTGCTTCTGTGGGGACAGCACAAAGAAGTCTTATGAAGCAGGCTGTCCTGATGACCATAAAGACGGAGTATGTTGACATGCCCTGTGTTGTCAACATATTAATCACGGACGATGACGGGATAAAGACCTACAACAGCAAATACAGAGGGATAAACAAAGCCACCGATGTACTGTCATTTCCTATGCAAACCTTTAAGGAGGCAGGCTGGCGAGGAGTAACCGACATAGATATTGATATGGACACACAAACAGTACCGCTTGGTGATATAATTATATCCATGGCAACCATTAGGCGGCAGGCACGCTTTTACGAGCACAGTATCGACCATGAGAGCGTACGAATGATTATACACTCAGCCCTGCACCTGCTCGGCTATGACCACAATAATGAAGAAAATGAAAAAATTATGGAAGAAAAAGAGGTTGCACTCATAGAACTCATGGGATATTTTAAGTCTTAGGAAAAATGAAATGATTACAAAAACAGCAATGATAACCATAGCAGGCAGGCCGAATGTCGGCAAATCAACCCTTACCAATAAACTGACAGGGGACCATGTTGCTATCGTATCACCAAAACCTCAAACAACACGAAGCAGGATATTTGGTGTTTTCGCTCAGAGCGATACCCAGATTGTTTTGCTTGACACCCCGGGGTTTCATAAGGCAAAAACACGCCTTGGCGACTATATGGTGGGAGTGGTAAAAAAGAGCATCGTTGATGTGGACGCAGTTGTTTTAATGATAGAACCTGTGGACAACATCGGAACACAAGAAGAATTGCTCTTGGAGTATATAAAGGCGGCAGGCGTGCCGGCAATACTCGTTATCAACAAAATAGATACAGTCAGATATGACGCGACCCTGCCTATAATTGAAAGATATTCAGAGCGCTATAATTTTGATGCAATAATACCGATGTCCGCAAAAAAAGGCGAGGGTACAGACAGGCTTCTTGAAGTAATATCCAAACATGCAAAGGCAGGACCGCAACTATTTCCCGACGGTATGAGTACAGATCAGCCCGAAAAGCACATAATTGCAGAGATTATCCGCGAAAAGCTTCTTATATGTCTCGACAAGGAAATACCTCACGGGACAGCCGTAGAGATAACCAAGTTTTCCGAGCGAGGTGATGAAGACAATCCTGTCATAGATATAGATGCTACGATTTTTTGTGACAAGCAAAGTCATAAGGGTATGATTATCGGGAAAAATGGTGCTATGCTCAAAAAAATCGGCAAATTTGCAAGAGAAGATATCGAACGCTTTATGGGTGCAAGGGTTTTCCTGCAAACATGGGTTAAGGTGAAAGAAAACTGGCGCGACAGTAATACAATGATAAGAAACTTTGGGTATGTGGAATAATGTTTGTTAATACAACGGGAATTGTACTGCGTGAGGTGACATACAAGGACTCAAGCAAAATACTGACAGTGCTGACTGCCGATGAGGGCAAGGTCACAGTGTCGGCACATGGTGCGTACCGTAAAAACAGCAAGCTCGCCGCGTCTACAGGCCTGCTTGTTTTTTCACATATGACAATATCGCAGCGAAAAGACAGGTGGACACTGACCGAAGCTCAACCAATCGAACAGTTTCTCGGTCTTCGAGATGACCTTAAGCTGCTCTCGCTCGGTTCATACATTGCAGAGCTGACAGAGGCTATATCAGACGAGGACAGCTTAAACACACAACTTCTGCCGTTGTGCCTCAATACCCTTTATGCACTCAGTGAAAAGCTTAAAACCCCTGAGCAGATTAAGCTTGCATTTGAGCTTCGGCTTATGACAATTTCGGGCTTTGAGCCTGTCCTTGAAGAACTCAAAGACCTCAGAGAAGTAACAGGTGAAGAGGGAACCTTAAAGCTGACCGCCGCTGCACTTGGTGTTGCGAGGTACATCATAAGCTGTGATGCAAAAAAGCTGTTTTCGTTCAAAATAGATGAAAAAACACAAAAGGAACTGTCTGTGACGGCAGAGCACTACCTGCTCACACATCTCGACAGAGCCTTCAAAACCTTGGATTATTACAAAAGACTGTAAAACAATGCTTGACGTTATGGTGAGTATTTGATAGATTATATACATAACAAGCAATATATTCACAGGAGGAATTAAATAGATGTACGAAAAAAAGGCTACAATTATGAAGCAGGTTGGTCTTCACGCCAGACCCGCCACATTTCTCATTCAAAAAGCCAACGAGTACAGGAGCAGTATTTGGATTGAAAAAGATGAACGCAGAGTTAATGCAAAGAGCCTGCTCGGGGTTCTCTCTCTCGGAGTTGCTCAAGGTGCTACAATCAGCATCATAGCTGACGGTCCTGATGAGGTTGAAGCAGTCGATACATTATGCGAGCTGATAAACTCTGATTTCGAAGAATAAGCAAATAAACAGCAAAAAACCCCCTGACGGGGGTTTTTGTTTTGATATGATATTATTTTCTTAAAAATAGTATACCTACGCAAATCGGACCGCAGTGGTTGGAAATAACACACCCTGCGTCGCAGCAGATTATTTCTTCAAAAGTGCTGACGGATTTTATCTTTTCAACGATTTTATCTATCAGCTCCTTTGACATGGAGGGAGGGTATGTTACAAAAATGCGCTTGTAATCAATGTCGCTGCGTCCGAGAAGCCTGTCATCAACATATTGCATTATGATTTTATCAAATGCACCGCGGTATTTTTTTGTGACTTCCATTTTACCGTCGATTACACCAATGCAGGGATTGAGCTTTAACAGGTTGGCGCCGAGAGCTTGCAAACTGGAGCAGCGGCCGCCGAGATGCAGATACTTCAAAGTGCCGATAACAAAGCTTGCTTCGACCTTTGGAATAATCTTGTTTAGTTCTTCGATTATTTTTTCGGCAGACATACCGTCGCTTGCCATAATGGCGGCATTAAGCACGACATGACCGCTTCCTGTAGAAAGATTTGCAGAGTCAACAACATAAACATTGTCAAAATCCTCTGCGGCAATTTGAGCACTTTGGTTGCAGGCAGAAAGAATACCGCTGATATTGATATGAATTAAGGCATCATAGCCTTTTGTCCACTGCGCAAAGTATTCTTGATATTCCGAAATGTTAATTGCGTTTGAGCGTGTCATACCCTTACCGCTGTCAACATATTCAAAAATATCACTGACATTGATTTCAAGCCTGTCCTTATACTGCTTTTCATCTTTGATAATATAAAGCGGAGCAATGCCGATATTGTACTTTTCGATAATATCGGCGGGGAGGTCGCATGTGCTGTCAGATGAAATCCTAACTCGCATCAGACATTTGCCTCCTCATATACAGATACGCATTTGCGGTCACGACCGAAAGGCTCATATCTGACTCTGCCGCTTTTTGTGGCATAAAGTGTGTCGTCGCTGCCTTTGCTTACATTAACACCGGGGTGTATTTTTGTGCCGCGTTGGCGTACAAGTATGTTACCTGCTAAAACAAGCTGACCGTCAGAGCGTTTTGCTCCGAGACGTTTGGACTTGCTGTCGCGACCGTTCTTTGTTGAACCTACTCCTTTTTTATGTGCCATCGTTATTCACCTCATCTTTGCTCTTTGTGGCTTTAAGCGTAATTTTGTCGATTTTTACTTTCGTGTAAGGCTGTCTGTGTCCTTGCTTTCTGCGGTAGCCCTTTTTGGCATGCATTTTGTAAACGATGATTTTCTTGGCTTTGCCGCTTTTGACTACGCTTGCTGTGACTGTGGCTCCCTTGATGTAGGGAACGCCAAACTTTTGGTCGTCTTCTTTTAAGACTGCAAGAACATTGTCAAACTTGACTTTTTCGCCGTCTTCGGCTTCGAGCTTTTCGATGAAAATCTCGTCGCCCTCTTTGACTCTGTACTGCTTTCCGCCGGTTTCAAAAATTGCATGTGTCATGTTGTTTTTACCTCAAACTTACTGTAAGACTCGCTGGTGGGGGCGGTTCATAAATGAACACTTGAAAAGCCCGTTTCAGGCGGCTTGAGTATTTTAGCACTGCGCCAAGTGAAAGTCAAGGGAATTCTCAAGGAAAATCTACAATTCCACAATAGTAACGCCGGTTTCGCCCTCGCCGAATACACCGAGCCGAAATGACTTAATACCATGATTGTCCTGCTTTAAGCTTTTATGCACAGCCTTGCGAAGAACGCCCGTACCTTTGCCGTGAATGATTGTTACATTGATTAGTTTTGCCATTTTTGCATTGTCAATAAATTGCTCCATAATTGGAAGAGCTTCTTCAACATTCATACCCCGCAGGTCAAGCTCCGGTCTTATTGTTTCCGTGCGAAGCTTTGCCGAGGATTTTGCCACCTGCTTTTTGTTATTTATTTCATCTTTGCTCTCTACAAGTGTGACCTCTTTGACATCTGCAGTTATCTTCATAATGCCCGCCTGCAGAAATAACGTGCCGTCGGTGCTGACAGATATTACATCAGCCTGAGTGCCGATTGAGTTTAACAGTACCCTGTCACCGGGAACAACAGCCCTTGACGGGGGAGCAGCAGGCTTTTTCAACTCGGGTGTATCAAGTGAGTTTTCAGCCTCATTTAACCTGCGCAGGATATCGGCTTTGTCATCATTAAAGTCATAACTGCTTGATTTGTCGGTTGATTTTCGTTTTATCTCGTTTATTTCGTCTATAACCACTTGAGCGGTCTTGCGTGCGTCTTTGAGGATTGCGGCGGCTTCACGCTTTGCGGCGCTGACATGCCTGTCACGCTCATGGCTGAGTTTGGACTTAAGCTCCTCGGCTTTTTGCTTATCTTCGTTTGCTTCCTTGAGAAGCTTATTTGCAATATTTCTGTCGCTTTCGAGCGTAAGCCTTGTTTGCTCAAGACCGACAATTGCATCTTCAAACGCAATATTTTCTGTGCTGACACGGGCTTTGGCGTCATCAATTATCTTATCCGGCAAACCGAGACGCTTCGAGATAGCAAAAGCGTTTGACTTGCCCGGAATACCGATAATGAGCTTATATGTGGGTTTTAGTGTTTCTACATCAAATTCACAAGAAGCATTCATTACACCCTTAGATGTGAGAGCATAGCTTTTAAGCTCGGCATAGTGTGTGGTTGCTGCCAAAAGAGCCTTTGTTTTCCGTGCATATTCTATTATTGAAATAGCAAGAGCCGCCCCCTCGACAGGGTCTGTTCCGGCGCCGAGCTCGTCAAATAAGAGAAGACAGTCTCCTTTGCAGATATCGAGAATACTGATTATATTTGTCATATGTGACGAAAAGGTTGACAGCGACTGCTCAATAGACTGCTCATCGCCGATATCGGCGAGAATGGAGCTGAAAACGGGTACGAAACTACCGTGAAGTGCGGGAATATGCAGCCCGCACGCAGTCATAGCACAAAGTAAACCTAAAGTTTTAAGTGTTACAGTCTTTCCTCCCGTGTTTGGACCTGTAATAACAAGTGTGTCAAACTCACCGCCAAGTTTTATATCAACAGGTACTGCTTCATTTGCAGGAAGCAGGGGGTGCCGTGCATTTATCAGATTTACCTGCATATCTTCGGATATCTCAGGCTCTATCGCGTCCATCTTGTATGAGAGCTTAGCCTTTGAAAAAATAAAATCAAGCTTTATGAGTATTTTATAGTCACTGATAATACTCTCGCCGCTGCTTGCGACATCGGCAGACAGTTCCATTAAAATACGTTCTATCTCTTGTTTTTCCTGCGCCGCAAGCTCGCGAAGCCGGTTATTAATATTGACAACACTCATTGGCTCAATAAACTGCGTTGCTCCTGACGATGATATATCATGAACAAGCCCCTCCAAGCTGCCTTTGTGCTCAGCCTTTACGGGCACTACGAACCTGTCGTTTCTTATTGTAATAATCGGCTCTTGCAATACCTTGGAATATGTCGTCGATGTTATAATCTTGTTTAGCACTTGACGAACCTTGTCGTTTTGGATGCGGATATGCCGGCGGATATCACCGAGCTCACTGCTTGCATGGTCTGATATTTCTTCCTCGGATATTATTGAGGTCGTAATTTTGTTTTCAAGAAATTTATTTGAACGAAGTGCGCTGAAAAGATAATCAATAGCCGTGGTCTCGCTTTTTTTATCATTCGTAAAATACGAAATCGACGCAGAGGACGCCCTTAATAACTGTGCTATTAGAAGAAGCTCGCGTGTGTTCAGAGCTCCGCCCATATCCGCGCGCTTTACACATGCACATATATCCTGCACACCCGAAAACGGCGGGCTTTTTCTGAGCACCATCATATCCTTGGCGGCAGTTGTTTCGTTTTGCAACGTCAGGACTTCTTTAATATCAATACATGGACGCAGCTTTGATGCTGCGTCCTTTGCACCCTCGCTGACAGCCTCGGCTGAGAGAAGGTCTAATATTTCGGGAAGCTCTAAGATTTTAAGTGATTTTTCAAATAGTGTCATGATTTTATTTGCTGATAAGCTCCATTGTGTCGCGTGCGATAACAAGTTCTTCATTTGTCGGAATGACCAAGACTTTTACTTTTGAACCGTCCTTTGTCACGTCAAGAAGACTGCCCGCTCTGGTTGCATTTTTCTGTTCGTCAATATAAACCCCGATGCCCTCGAGCAAAGAGCATACCTCTCTGCGGACATAGGGGGAATTCTCGCCGATACCGGCTGTGAATATAAGCACATCAAGCCCGCCGAGAGAAACAACATATGAGCCGATAAACTTAGCTACCTGATAGCAAAACACATCAAGAGAAAGCTTTGCAAGTTTATCGGGGGTGGCGGAACTGTCAACAAATCCTGTGTCGGCATCGGCCCCTGCCGCAAGCTCAATGTCTCTGAAATCGGAAGACTTGCCGTTAATGCCGAGAACGCCGGATTTTTTATTGAGTATATCCATTGTCTCTTTGATAGAAGTGCCCTCAATTGATGAAATTACATCAATGAGTGACGGGTCAACACTGCCGCAGCGTGTACCCATTGGTATACCTTCAAGCGGAGTGACACCCATGGTAGTATCAATGCTCTTGCCGTCAAGAACTGCCGCAAGTGATGAACCGTTACCGAGGTGGCATGTGATGATTTTGGAATTTTTACCTTCAAGACCCAAATGTTCTATTGCGATTGCCGAAACAAAGCGGTGCGAAGTTCCGTGAAAGCCGTAGCGGCGTATATCGTTATTTTCATAGTATTTGTATGGAATGGGATAAATATATGCATGTTCGGGAATAGTGTGGTGAAAAGCGGTGTCAAACACGGCAACCTGCGGAACGTTTGGCATTGCCTTTTGACAAGCACGTATACCCATAAGGTTTGCAGGAATATGCAAAGGAGCAAGCCTTATACAATCTTCAAGAATATCAATAACCTCGTCATCAATGAGAGCGCTGCCGAAAAACTTACGCCCGCCGTGAACAGCACGATGACCGACTGCATTTATTTCCGAAAGGCTGCTTATAACGCCGTAATCATCAGAAGTAAGCTTTTCAATAACAGCGGCGATAGCCTCGGCATGAGTCGGCAGGGGAATGTCACTGTCAAAAGCATTTTTGCCGTTTGAAGGCTTATGCTTGAGATGACCGTCAATTCCAATCCTGTCGCAGTTGCCCTTTGCCAAAATCGTTTCTGTCTGCATATTGAAAAGCTGATATTTGAGGGAAGAACTGCCTGCATTGATAACTAATACATTCATTAAAACATACCCCTTGAAAACATTTTTTATTTTTTGTAAAATCATTGTAATATATAACAGAAGAATTTACAAGAGATAAAAGGAGGGAGTAATAGCAACTATGAAAACTGTTGGGATAATTTGTGAATATAACCCTTTTCATCTCGGACATGCGGGACATATCGAAAAAACAAAAGCAGCCGTAGGCGGTGATGCTTTTATAATCTGCGTTATGAGCGGCAACTTTGTGCAACGCGGCGATTTTGCCGTGTTTAACAAGCACAGCCGTGCAAAAATGGCAGTTTTGTGTGGAGCAGATGTTGTTATAGAACTGCCGACCCCTTATGCTCTGCTCTCGGCGGGAGGCTTTGCCAAAGCGGGAGTGTATCTGCTTGACAGCCTTGGAGTATGTGACTATCTTTCGTTTGGCAGTGAACAGGGGAGTATAGATTGCCTAAAAACAGCGGCGCAGGTTATAAGCAGTGATGAGGCACAAATATACATAAAAGACGGCTTGTCAACGGGGATATCCTATGCGGCGGCACAGCAGCAGGCGGCAGACGCTCTGCTCGGGGAAAAAGCAAGTATTTTCCAAACGCCTAATAATACTCTTGCAATCGAATACATCAAAGCACTTGATGAGCTTAACTCAAAAATGAAGCCGATAACAGTTTTTCGTACAGGCGGGGAGCATGACAGTGACATAGGTTATTCGGCAAGTGCACTCAGAAAAGCATTTTTGCAAGGGAATATACCAATAACGCAGATGCCGGGAGCAGCGGTGGCAGTCTGCATGGAGGAGAGTTTGCGCGGCTTTGGACCGGTATCAATAAAAAATGCAGAGCAGGGGATACTCTCGCGCTTGCGAGGAGTAGAAGATTTTTCGCAAATACCCGGCGGAGCAGACGGGCTTGACCGCCGTTTCCTGCGATATGCAAAAACGCTGCCTACGGTGAGCTTGATAACTCAAAGTATAAAAACAAAAAGATTTGCCATGTCAAGAATAAGGCGTATGCTGATGAATTCTGTGCTCGGTATAAAAAATGAAGATATAAAAAACCCGCCGCCATACATAAGGCTGCTTGCGATGAACCAAAGGGGTACGGAAATACTGAAAAAAGCGAGAAAAAAGACAAATCTTCCGATAATAACAAAGCCTGCGTCTGTTTATAAACAAAACAAGCAGGCTGTGAGGTTATTTAACTTGGAGGCCGCTGCGACTGATTTTTATGCACTTGCATATGACAAGGCAGAGAACCGCACGGGCGGTGGGGAATGGACGCACTCGCCGATTGTGCTTTAGTCTCTGAAATCCTCGTGACGCTCACGGATAATTTCATTTTTGGCGTCTCTAATTCTGCGTAAGCGGTTTATTCTCATAATATTATATCTGATTACAAGCGCAGCGTAGATAGCAACAATTATAATAAGTACAATTATGATATTTCGGGCAAGCGGGGTTGAAAGAATATCAGAAATCTGTCTTCTCATGAACTCAATTCCGTTGAGTTCAATATTTGTGTTTGCGACAAGAGCTATTTTTGCATATTCGACGCCGTTAAATGTGATTATGACCTCACCGAGCTTGTCGCCCGCCTCAATCGGAGCAACAAGGGGAGAGTTTCTGACTTCCGAAAAGATTGTTATATTAAAGATAAACGACTCGGAAGGTATTGAATTATCAAGAAGCAGGGTGAGCGGCTCTTCGGGACGGACATTAACGGAGTCTGCTCCAGAGCCATGTAAAACAGGGACTCTGGCAAGAAGGTCGGTTGTCTTTAGTATTTCACGCCAGCCGAAGTTTTGATAGCCCCATAAAAACAGTCTGTGTGTTTCGGTAAAATGTTGCAAATTTACAGACTCGTCATCGTTTATTATAGCCTTGGCACCGAGAACCACCGAAATGAGCGATAAGCCCTCTTCTTCGGCAGCGGCAACAAGCGAGTGACCGCCCTCATAGGTAATACTGGCTATACCCGAGTTGCAATATCTGTAAAAATAAATGCCGTTTTGATTGAGCAGTGAGTTAGTGCTGACAAGATTGCGGGAGTCGGTTTCCTCAGACCTTTCGGTTACATGACGGTATGTACTTGAAATTTCATTAAACAGCACACTTTTTGAAGCTTCGGAATACAGCACATACATATCATATGCGGTTGTGTATTGATTTGAGTGGTGCTGACCATGAGGATTAACAAAGTTTGTATCTGCCAAGCCGAGCTCAGCTGCATTGTTATTCATTATATCAACAAATGATTTAATATTACCGGCAAGCCGCAGTGCAATCATATTGCAAGCTTCATTGGAACTTCCGACAAATGCTGCATACATCAAATCAATAAATGTCATAACACTGCCGGGTGAAATGCCTTGTGTTGTGCTGCTGCCGTCGATGTCATGCCACGCGGCGTCCGTTATTTCGATGAGCTCATTATCGCTGATTTCGTCATTTTCAATAGCCTGTGCGGCAAGCAGTAATGTCATGACCTTTGTAAGAGAGTCGGCGGGGTGACGCTGATGCATATTTTTGTCAAACAAAACAATACCGGTACCTTTTTCAGCGAGAATTGCCGACGATGCTGCTATGTTTCCAAAATGAGATGAAGCAGCTGCCGGAATAAATGCCAAAAACTGTAACGATATAATAAAAATTAATATTATTGCTGTTTTCTTAACCATATTATCACTCCGATGTTTTACGAGTATAACACAGTCTTATAAGTTCTTCAAGTTTATTTGTAGGACCGCCGGGGGCGGCAATCTGCCGCCCGTCGAAAGCATGATTTACATTATATAAAAATAATGATAGCATTTGTTTGTATTTTAGGAAAAGGAAAAAATTAAAAATGCAAGAGCAACCTGTGCGAAAAAGTAATAGGCTAAAAGACCATGACTATTCAAGTGTCGGTTATTACTTTGTGACCGTATGTACTAAAAAGAATGAAAAATTATTTGGTGAAATCGTAGGGGCGACCGCCCTCGGTCGCCCGCATATCAATTTAACATCACTCGGTGTATGTTTAGATGAAACAATACAAAAAGCAAACAATGATGCTATTAAAATAGATAAATATGCTATTATGCCTAACCATATTCATATGATTGTTATTTTAACGGGCGACCGAGGGCGGTCGCCCCTACAACATGTAATCCGCAATATAAAATCATTTGTTACAAAATATGCAGGCTTTTCTTTGTGGCAAAAATCATTTCATGACCATATTATTCGCAATGAAATAGAGTATAGGGGTATATGGCAATATATTGATGAAAACCCGTCACGCTGGATTGAAGACGAATACAATCAGTAGGGGGCGAACTGAGATTGACCGCTTTAATCTCGAGTATGGTGCCGTCCGCTTGTTTGTATTTAGTTTACGACAAGTTTATCCACAAAGCAGGGCGAATTCCTAAATCACAATTAACGGCGTAACCAAGAAGACCAATGACACCATTTTTTTGCACACGTGCTCCGCTTTGAGAGTTACCGCCGGGAGTGCGAAGCCACCACTCGCTTTCTTCGCCATTTTTGTCTACTGCCATTCTGTCAGTACTGTCAGGCAAGTATAGTCTGACCTCATCGTTGCTTAACAAGAAAATATTATCCATTGTGTCATTACCGCCGAGGGCGCCATCCTGGGCATACTGGGGATTATCATCATTAATTACAAATGTTTCAATAATAAGATTTTGAAAATCTGATGAGAGGCTGTTATAAAAATCGTTATTAAGATAAGCTCGCAAATCGCTGTGTTCCCACGTTATTGAACCTCCGGGTGTATGATATGGTCTTTCCTCTAAGACTTCTAAGCTGATTATCAACGCTTTGTCGTCTTGTACCGATAATACCAACCATTCGATATCATCAAGTGTTACAGCCTCACCAACTTTCGCTGTGATTTTACTGCCGCTTGAGCTTCCGCTACTATCGTCACCAATGCTGCCATTCCTGTTATCATTGTTATCGCCATTTACGCTACCGCTGTTGTTACTATCGTTGTTATTGCCGCTGCTCCCAGCGAGATTATTATTGTTACTTCCGTTATTGCCACTGCCGCTATTAAAGTAACTATTGTTGTTGCTGCCGCTAATTCCACATGCACTCAGAAATAATATAAGCACTAATATCAACATTACAGATGTAATCTTTTTCATTTGTCGAACCCTCTCTTTTTTATGATAATTTAACTATAACACAGTTATTTGCAAGTGTCTATGCTTGCCCGGCGGTGTACAAAAATACTGATTTTTCATATGGTAAAATAACGCTGTATATGATACAATAGTAAGGGAAAGAGGCTAAATGTAGAAAAATTCCAACCTTGATTACCCCAAATTCATACTTTTAACACTTTGTGTTAAAATAAGGGGGTAAAATCATGAGACTTAGAAGAATGGAACTTGCTGTTTTAGGAATTACACTTGCTTTTATCTTGTTTATGGGAGGGTTTTTTACAGGGCGAAGCTGGAGTGCAGTCAACATTGCCGCAGTCGCTGTTGCAGAGCAGCCGCCACCCGTTGCGGTACAAACAAACCAAAACCCGGCGGGTACAGCGAGTACAAACCAAAGCCCGATGAGCACAGACAATACAAACCCGCAGGAGACCCAAGGGAGCAGCAAGCCCGAGAGCTCAGAAAACACGCAGGTATCAGAGCCAATCAGTGACGGCAGAATAAATATAAACACAGCGTCAAAGACGCAGCTTAAGGAGCTGCCCGGAATAGGTGATACACTCGCTGAGAGAATAATTGAGTACAGAACAAGAAACGGCAGCTTTTCAAAAATTGATGATATAAGAAAAGTAACGGGCATCGGGGAGCGTCGTTTTGAAGCAATACAAGACATGATAACGGTAGGGAATTAATGAAAATATTAGTTGTAGATGATGAAAAATTACTTGTTAAAGGAATAAAATTCAACCTTGAAAACGAGGGCTATCATGTTGATACGGGTCATGACGGTTTGGAAGCTGTGGAGCTTGCCCGCAGCGGCAACTATGACCTGATACTGCTCGATATTATGATGCCGGAGCTTGACGGGCTCGGTGCCTGTATGCGAATTCGCGAGTTTTCAACAGTTCCGATTATTTTGCTCACAGCCCGCAGCGAAGACACCGATAAAATTATCGGCTTTGAATACGGTGCGGACGACTATATTACAAAACCCTTTAACATATTGGAACTGAAAGCGAGAATACGCGCCTTGCTCCGCCGAAGCGCACTTGTGAGTAATATTACGGGAGCTGTTCTGACAGTAGGAAGCATAACGCTTGACACGGAAAAACGAATAGCACTTAAAAAAGATGAGCAGATTGAACTCACGGTCAAAGAATTTGACGTGTTTGAGCTTCTCGCGAAAAACCCGGGGCGTGTTTACAGCAGGGAAACGCTGCTCAACATCGTTTGGGGTTACGAGCACCAAGGTGATATAAGAACCGTTGATGTGCATATCCGCCGTTTGCGTGAAAAGCTTGAAGAAGACCCGGCAGAGCCGGAGCACATCATGACTAAGTGGGGGGTCGGATACTATATCAGGGGATAGTGTAGGCAAGGTTAAACCATCGGTTAGAAAGCTGAGATTTTTCAGCAGTATAAGAACGAAGTTTGCCCTGACGTGTTTTGCAGTTGTTGCCATTGTGTTGCTTATGATAAACACGTACTTTTTGATGGCATCACGCGACATTATTTTCTCAACAAAAAGACACTTTATTCAAAATCAGGCATCGCTCATAGCGGCACACCTCAAAGAAGCATTTGACTATTTGTCCATTGAAGATGAGGAGAGAGTTGCAGCGGTTGTTTCACAGCTTGAAGTAACAGGCGGCATACATATAATTATTACCGACAATGAGGGCAATATAATTTATGACCCGTCGGGCATATCAAAACAGGAAAATTTTCACTTCCACTACATAGAAGCAGCGCTTAAAGAAAACGATATGGAAAATGATGTGTTTTTTTCGGAGTTTTCGGGAGGAGCATTTACAAGTACGGCATTTACACCGATTATGAGTCAGGGGGAAGCAATCGGAGTTGTTTGCGTTCATGAAAAAGATATTGACCAAGGCTCGCTTCTGCTTGAAATGCAATACACAATCAGAAACATCTCAATTGTTGTTGCCATTTTTTCAATCGTTGTTGTAACGCTGATTATATGGTCTGTAATGCGTAATGTCACCAGCATTATGAATGCGGTTAAGTCGGTCAGAGAGGGCGAATACAGCTATACGATCGACATGAGCGGCAATGATGAACTCACGCTGCTTGGTGATGAATTTAATAGCCTTACGGGAAAGCTTCGGGAAACAGACGAACTGCGTCGCAGGTTTGTTGCCGATGCTTCGCACGAGCTTAAAACACCTCTGGCGACTATCAGGCTTCTCAGTGACAGCATTTTGCAAAATGAAAATATCGAGCCTGAAACTGTTCAGGAATTCATCGGCGATATAGGCATGGAAGCCGAGCGGCTATCCCGAACAACAGGAAAGCTTATGACACTTACAAGGCTTGACAGTCAAATAGATGACGAGCTTATAGGCATAGATATGAAAGAGGCGGTTCTTGACACAATCAGAATGTTAAAACCGCTTGCCGCAACAAATAATGTATCACTTCGCTCACAGCTTGATGAGGACGCTTCAATACGCGCCACAAAAGACTCTGTACATCACATAATTTTCAACCTCATTGAAAATGCAATAAAATATAACCAACCTGACTGCAGTGTGTTTGTCAGGTTGGAAAAAAAAGGTAATTTGGTTATCCTGTCGGTAAGAGACAGGGGAGTGGGCGTACCCGATGAGGACTTGCCGTATATTTTTGACAGGTTTTATCGTGTGGATAAAGCACGCTCACGTGATGCGGGTGGCAGCGGACTCGGGCTTGCCATAGTCAAAGACACGGTTCGCGATTTAGGCGGCAGCGTCACAGCCGGAAAAAGGAAAAACGGCGGCATGACCTTTACCGTGACCTTTGCGCTATACGAAGAAGATACATCAGATTAGTATTTTTTCTCCGACAACATGCACCTTTAACATATTTGTGGTACCTGAGTGCCCTACGGGAACTCCCGCTGTGAGCACCACAAGGTCGCCCTCGCTGACATGACCCGCCTCTTGTGCAGACTCTACTGCATGGCTAAAGAGTTCGGTTGTGTCACTTTCTTCTTGTGTCAAAAGCGGTATGATACCCCAGTTGAGCCTAAGTTGCCGCCTGACGACAGGGTCGGGAGTGCAGGCTATGATAGGGCATGAGGGTCTGTATTTTGATACATTTTGAGCCGTGGTGCCCGAAAGCGATACGGTCAAAATTGCCGATGCGTTTAGGTCATGTGCTGTTGTGACGGTGGCATGAGAAATTGCATTCGTGATAGAGGCTTTCGGAACATATTCCTCACGCTTGAAGCGTTTATGATAGTCGATAGCCTTTTCAATACGCTCTGCAATTTTTGACATTGCCGTCAGAGCTTCGACAGGATGCTTGCCGACTGCGGTTTCGCCCGAGAGCATTATTGCACTGGTGTCGTCATAAATGGCATTGGCAACATCTGATGTTTCCGCACGTGTCGGACGCGGGTTGACTATCATTGACTCTAACATTTGAGTTGCTGTTATTACGGGCTTGCCTTGCTGACGGGTGCGTCTGATGATGTCCTTTTGCACAATCGGAAGCTCTTCATACTCAAGCTCAACGCCGAGGTCGCCGCGCGCAACCATTACTCCGTCACAAACGGACAGTATATCCTCTAAGTTTTGTACACCCTCGGAATTTTCAATCTTTGCGATTATTTTGATTTTACTTTTACTGTCGATACGGTGGAGCTCATCACGGATAAGTTTAATATCTGCAGAGCAACGGACAAATGAAGCTGCAATAATATCATAACCATTTTCAACAATAAAGCGTAAATCCGAGCGGTCTTTTGCACAAATGTAAGGAATATCAAGATTAGCGGACGGAACATTAAGACTTTTTCTATCAGAGATGACCCCGCCGTTTACAACACGGGTTACAATATTCATGCCCGTGATTGACTCTACTGCCAACTCGATAAGACCGTCATCGAGCAGGATACGTGTGCCCACACCAATTTCCGAGGGAAGATTGGCATATGAAATACTCACACGTGCACTGTCGCCGACAACAGTATCGGTTGTCAGGGTAAATATGTTTCCCTCAACCAATTTTGCACTGCCGCCGTCGAAAGTGCCGAGTCTGACCTCGGGACCTTTGGTATCGGCCAAATATGCAACCGTTATGCCTGTTTCTTCACAGGCTTCCTTGAGTCTGTTCAAACGGGCGAGATGATCCTCGTGAGAGCCATGCGAAAAGTTGAAACGGGCGACATCCAAGCCGGCTTTGAGGAGTTTCCGCAACACCTCGGGACTGTCAGTGGCAGGCCCGAGTGTTGCAACGATTTTTGTTCTTCTCATATAATATTCCTGTTGGTACGCGGTTTATTTATTGTCTGTGTTATATGCATGGAGTGCAAGGTCGAGAACCTTGTTTGAGTAACCCCATTCATTGTCGTACCAAGACAGTACCTTGACGAAAGTATCGTTTAGTTGAATACCGGCTGTGGCATCGAATATTGATGTATGAGGATCGCCGTTAAAGTCTGATGAAACGACGGCTTCGTCCGTGTAGTCGAGAATGCCTTTAAGCTCGTTTTGTGAGGCTCTTTTCATTTCTGCACAAATCTCATCATACTTTGCGGGCTTTTTGAGGTTGACTGTGAGGTCAACAACAGAAACGTTGAGAGTGGGAACACGCATAGACATACCTGTCAGTTTGCCGTTGAGTTCGGGGATAACAACGCCGACTGCTTTTGCCGCGCCTGTTGATGAGGGGATAATGTTGCCGGAAGCAGCTCTGCCGCCGCGCCAGTCTTTGCTTGAAACGCCGTCAACTGTAAGTTGTGTGGCTGTGGTGGCGTGAACTGTTGTCATAAGACCGGACTCAATGCCCCATTTGTCGTTGAGAACCTTGGCAATCGGGGCAAGGCAGTTTGTTGTGCATGATGCATTTGAAATTAGCTGCATAGAGCTGTCGTACTTATCTTCGTTGACACCCATAACAAACATCGGGATATCGGGTGTTGGTGATGTGATGATAACTTTTTTAACACCTGCATTTAAGTGAAGTGTTGCTTTTTCTTTTTTTGTGAAAACACCTGTTGCGTCAACAAGATACTCAACGCCGACACTCGGCCATTTAATTTGGTCTGCTTCGCGAACAGCAAATGTAACGATTGACTTGCCGTCAACAATGAGGCTGCTCTCCGTGTATGACACGTCATGATTAAATCTGCCATGCAGTGTGTCGTACTTGAGCATGTATGCCATATAATCCGGTGTCATGAAAGGATCGTTTATGGCGGCAACTTCAATTCCTCTTTCGATAGCTGCACGAAATACCAATCTTCCAATTCTGCCAAAGCCTGTGATACCTATTTTGAAACCCATTAAAAAATTCCTCCGATACTTTATTTTACTTTATCGGAACAATTATACTCTTTAATCGTCAAAAAATCAAAGTATTTTATTAAGTATTTTATACATATTTAATATTGATAAAAAACATAAAATTTGGTATAATCACAAGCTGAGGAATAAACAGTATGGAAAAAAAGGTAGGAATATACGTCCACATTCCTTTTTGCCAAAGTAAATGTGCGTATTGCAACTTCTATTCATTATCATCAAACGACGGCGGGGATTTATTAATACCATCTTACAGTACAGCCATTATCAGGCATATTGAAGAATACTCCGCACAGCTTGACGGTTATCTGATTGATACGGTTTATTTTGGCGGCGGCACACCCAGCCACTTTGGCACATCGAGACTCATAGATATATTAAATGTGCTCAAAAGAAGCGGTCATGTACTTATAGACTCTGAGATTACAGTCGAAGTTAATCCGGCAAGTATTTCAAAAGAGGACCTCATTAAGCTTCGTCGTGCCGGATTTAACAGACTGTCTATTGGTGTGCAATGTGCCGATGATAATACGTTAAAGAGCATAGGCAGAACACATACATTTGCAGACGCAGTTAGTACATTTGCAGATGCAAGGCAGGCGGGCTTCAAAAACCTCAGTGCTGATATTATTTACGGACTGCCTTCGCAAACAAGAGATACATGGGCGCAGACAGTTCAAAAAGTGGCGGGGCTCAAAGCTGAGCATATTTCATGCTACGGTCTGAAAATCGAAGAAGGCACCGAGCTGTTTATGTTTAAGGACTCGCCGTTTCTTCCCGATGATGATGTTCAAGAGGGAATGTACCTTTATGCAGTTGATATACTCTCACGCTACGGATACAAGCAATACGAAATATCCAATTTTGCAAGACGCGGCTTTGAAAGTAAGCACAACATGAAATACTGGCTCGGTGAGGACTATATCGGATTTGGTCCGGGTGCTCACTCCTATGTAGGTCAGAGCCGCTACAGCTTTACGGAAGATGTAAACGAATATATTGAGCAAATCGGACTTGGCAGAAGAATTGTTGAGCATGAAGAAAATATGTCCGACTTTGAAAACGCCGGTGAGTATCTGATGCTCAGACTGCGAACAACCCACGGCATATCAGAGGAAGAATATTATAATATTTACAGATTAAAAATGGACTTTGTGCTTGAGCTTATGCATAAGTACGAAGAGCACGGCTGGGCGGCACAAAAGGAAGGCCGCTGGAGATTTACGCCAAAGGGTTTTATGGTTTCCAACACACTCATAGGCGAGCTGCTTGAAGCGCAGACAAAACAAAGAACACAAATCAGTAAGCCATGGCAAAAAGACTCCACGGGCGAAGAAACACAAATGACATTGTTTGACAAACGGCCTGTCGCTGCGGGACTGTTCGGAGGCAGAAGACTCGTCGGACGAAACGAATTATTATAAGATTGGAAAGTGCATCAAAGTGAAATTAGTAGGAAAGAGCAGAAAAAGAAAAAAGACAAAAAGAATAATAATAACATGTGTTGTTTTGTTATTAGTGATTATAACCGGACTGACAGGTTTATTTATTGGCGTCAGCTATCATGCAGACTCACTCGATACCGTTTTTCCGAATGTGTGGGCAGAGGGGATAAATCTGTCAGGTCAAACACGTGAGCAGGCAGTGCAGTCTCTCATTGACAGTGGTTATGAAAGTAAAGCCGTGGGGATTTCCATGACTCTCTTTTTCCCCGACGAAACAAGTTTTTCCGCCACAGGTGATGAGGTTGGCTTGGCTCTTGATGCCACGCAAGCAGCTGAAGCAGCATTTGCTTTCGGCAGAGACGGAACATTTTTCCAAAACGGTGTGACATATATAAAAGCTTTATTTGATAAGACAGAGCTTAATGAGCTTAGCGCTCCAAACTATGACGACAGCATTTTGCGTGAGCTTGCAAACGAATATACGGCAATGTTTAACGCTACACTTTTTAACTACAGCGAAAATGTTACAGATACGCAGATTACAGTCACAAAAGGTACGGGACTCTATCCTGCCAATGCAAATGATGTTTTTAACATGGCGGTTCATACAATGACCCGTGCCATAGAGCAGCACACAAACCTGACGGCAAGATATATACCGGAGGCAAATGCAGACGGAGTTGACCTGCAGTCAATTTTTGACGGCATACATATAGAACCCGTCTCGTCAATGTATGATGCACAGCTTGGCGGCGGCACTGAAAGTAAGCCCGGGCGTACATTCGACTTGGACGATGCTAAAGCAAAAGTAGCAGCGGCAGAATTTGGTGCAACTGTATCAATACCGATAATAACTATTGAGCCCGAGCTGTCACAGGAAGATGTAAACGCCATGCTCTTTCGTGATGTTCTTGCCGAAAGGTCGGCATCTCAGGGAAGCCAGCCCGGACGTGTTCACAATATTACACTTGCTTCAAGCTTTATTAACGGTAAGATATTGCAGCCCGGTGAAACATTCTCATACAATGATACAGTCGGCAGACGTACTTCGGCAAGAGGATTTCGTGAGGCAAACGGCATAGTCGGAGGAAGACTTGTCCCGACTATCGGCGGAGGTGTATGTCAGGTATCATCAACAATTTACGCAGCGCTTCTTCTTACGGATTTGGAAATTGTCAGCAGAAGAAATCACAGCCTGACTGTCGGATATCTTCCTTATGGTCAGGACGCCACAGTCGCAACCGACCTTATAGACTTCAGATTTAAGAACAGCTCCGACTTTCCTATAAGATTAGATGTTACAACAAGCGGCGGAGTTACGGTAAATGTTAAAGTCATAGGCACCAGAGTAAACGATATATTCTACGAGCTTGAAACAAGAACTATCAGTCAAACGCCTGTTCAAATTGTTGAAAAAGACAGCCCCGACGTAAATCCCGGCGAGAGAATTGTTGACCTCCCCGGACAGGTCGGACGTGTTATTGAGACATGGCAGTGGCAGATTACAAAAGACGGTGAGCCTATACTCGACGACGACGGCAACCGTATCGGACACCGCGTTTCCAGAGATACATACAACATGCAGCAAAGGGTAATTCTAATTGGACCGCCTCTTGCGGAAACACCGACCCCGCCGCCCACAGCACCGCCGACAGCTCCGCCCACAACAGAGCCGACGCCGACGCCAACTCCTACTCCGACAGCTCCGCCGGAAACAGCACCGCCAACAGCTGAACCTGAACCCTAACATTAAAATAAGTTAGGAAAAGTGATGAATAAAAGAAGAACAAATAACAAATTACCGGTAATACCCATAGGCCTTGCTATATGCTTTATGGGTATTATCACCTTTTTGTTTTTGCATTTTACAACACAAAACGAACCTGACAAAGGTGAAAAAACCCCGCCTGCAGCAGCGTCACCGGACCCAAATGAAACACCTGATATTTCAGGCGGCGATAATGACCCTCCCGAAGATGACTTTTTTATACAACAAGCTAACCCGGTTCATATTCACATGGGTTCTTTACTATTGGTGAATAAGGAGCGAAGCTTTGATCTTTATGAGTCCGAGCTCAACCTTGTCCTTGTGAATGAAGAAAAAACAGCACCGTTTCAAATGAGGCGTGATTACGTGACTAAGCTGTGCGCATCTGTTATCAAGCCCTTAGATGCAATGATGCAGGCTTATATTGACGAAGTCGGCGAGAACACAATCTATATTTATATAGGATATCGTGACAAGGCGGCTCAGCAAAAAACCCTTGATGATTTTATAGCTTCAATCGGCCGCGAAGCGGCACTTCGTCGTGTTGCGCTTCCCGGTCACAGTGAGCACCATACAGGTCTTGCAATGGACCTTGGTGCAATGGTAGACGGTGTGCATCATACATTTGATTATCGCGAAGCCAATTATCATGAGCCGACAAAATGGTTTGGAATAAACGCGCACAGGTTCGGGTTTGTTCTCAGCTTTCCCGAAGACAGGGTAGAAGAGGGGGGCACTATTTACGAGCCGTGGCACTACAGATATGTCGGTTTTCCGCATTCAGCCATTATGTTTCAAAATAATTGGCTGCTGAGTGAATATTTAGATGAAATACGAAAGTATACATTTGAAAAGCCTTTTACATTCGAGTGGGAGGGCAGAGAGTATTTTATTTACTTTACAACAGATACTGCTATAAAATTTCCAAAGTATGTTGAAAATACAAATGACAGGACACTTTCAGGAAATAATATAGACGGTTTCGTAGTGACATTCCGTAAGTAGTATGATACAATAGTCGCCTCACGGGGGCGACATAAAAAAAGCATAAATGCTTTTTTTATATTAAATTTTGGAGGGTTAGTATGTATAATAAAAAATCAGTTAAAGACATTGATGTAAACGGTAAAAAAGTGCTCCTGCGTTGTGATTTTAATGTTCCCATTGACAAGGAAACAGGAAAAATCAGAGACGAGGGGCGTATTATTGCAGCTATTCCAACGATTGAATACCTGCTTAAAAACAATGCAGCGGTCATTGCCTGCTCACATTTCGGCAGACCAAAGGGTGAGTTTAAGCCCGAGTTTTCACTTGCGCAGGTTGCAGAAAGTCTGTCAAAGCACTTAAACAAGCCTGTTAAAATGGCAAAGGATGTTATCGGTGAGGATGCAACGGCTCTTGCCGCGCAGTTAAAGCCCGGTGAAATTATGCTCCTTGAAAATACACGTTTTCATGCCGAGGAAGAAAAAAACGACCCCGAGTTTGCAAAAAAACTTGCTTCAATGGCAGATGTGTTTGTATCCGACGCTTTTGGCAGCGTGCACCGTGCGCATGCTTCAACAGAGGGTGTATCACACTACCTGCCCGCAGTTTCAGGCTTTTTGTTAAAAGAGGAGCTTGATTATATCGGCGGTGCGATATCAAGTCCGAAAAGACCTCTTGTTGCCATTCTCGGCGGCGCCAAGGTTTCCGACAAGCTTGCAGTTATTTCAAATCTGCTCAAAATTGCCGACAGTATAATAATCGGCGGTGGAATGGCATATACATTCTTTAAGGCAGAGGGCGGAACAATCGGCAACTCGCTTTGTGAAGACGAGCAGCTTGAGTCCGTGCTAAAGTGCAAAGAGGAAGCCAAGGAGCGCGGCGTAAAACTGCTGCTTCCGGTAGACTCTATAGCAGGCGCCGAGTTTTCAAACGATGTTGAACCCAAGACATTCGACTCCAATGCAATTCCCGACGGCATGATGGCTATGGATATCGGTCCACGTGCTGTAGCCGAGTTTGTTGCCGAAATAGAAAAAGCGGGAACCATTGTCTGGAACGGTCCTATGGGTGTGTTTGAATTTTCGAAGTTTGCAGAGGGTACACGTGCGGTTGCAAATGCCGTAGCAAACTGCGATGCGGTTTCCGTCATCGGCGGCGGTGACTCTGCTGCTGCAGTCCGTAAGTTTGGTGTTGCGGAGAAGATATCGCATATTTCCACAGGCGGTGGGGCATCACTCGAATTTATGGAAGGCAAAATCCTACCGGGAATTGCCTGTTTACTTGATGCATAAAATAATCTTCGCCCATAACAGGTAATTTGTCTCAAATTTTTCGCTAACACGGGTCTTGTCGCCCTTGTTACGCGAAAAATCCGATCCAAACCACCTGCTACGGGCTAAAATGAATAGAAAGAAAGGTATATTATGAATAGAGAACTGAGAAAAACTGTTATTGCAGGAAACTGGAAAATGAATATGCTTGCTTCGGAAATTAAAGCATTTAAGGATGAACTTATGCCTCTTATTTCGGGCTACTCGGCATGGTGTGAGGCTGCTATTTGCACGCCTTTTGTGCTCTTACCATCGGCACTTGATGTATTTAAGGGTACAGGTGTCGGAGTTGGTGCTCAAAATATGAGTCAACATGAGTCCGGTGCATATACAGGTGAGGTTTCCGCTACTCAGCTTACAGATATCGGCACTCAGTATGTTATTATCGGCCATAGTGAAAGACGCCAATATTACGGAGAAACCGATGAGTCAGTCAATGAAAAAACTTTGGCAGCACTCAAAACTCCAATGACAGCTATTGTTTGTGTAGGTGAAACATTAGAGCAAAGAGAGCAGGGAATAACAAACTCCCTTGTAACAAAACAAGTAGAAACTGCACTAAAAAATGTTCCGGGCGGTGAAGAATTAGGTAAAATAATTATTGCTTATGAACCGGTATGGGCAATCGGAACAGGCAAAACAGCAACTCCCGAAGATGCACAAGAAGTTTGTAAGGTTATCAGAGATGTGCTTGCAAAACTCTACTGTGAAAAATCAGCTGCTTCAATCACTATTCAATACGGCGGTTCGATGAATGATAAAAATGCAAAAGAGTTGCTCGCTCAGCCCGATATAGACGGCGGTTTAATAGGCGGAGCTTCGCTAAAGCCTGATGCTTTTGCTGTTATAATCAACGCTGCAAATCAATAAAAAATTAGGAGCTTAAATGAAAAAGCCTTTAGTAATGGTAATAATGGACGGGTACGGTCTTGATGCTCCCACTGCGGGTAATGCAGTGGCAAATGCAAAAACACCTGTGCTCGATGAGCTTTTTAGAAGCTGTCCGAATACGACGTTATCAGCTTCCGGTGAAGATGTGGGACTGCCCGACGGGCAAATGGGTAACAGCGAGGTTGGGCATACAAACATCGGAGCAGGACGTGTGGTTTATCAAGACCTGCCGAAGATAACTCGTGAGATAGCACTCGGCACATTCTTTGAAAACGAAGCACTGCTCAAGGCAGTCGAAAACTGCAAGGAAAAAGACAGTGCCTTACACCTGCTTGGTCTTGTATCACCGGGCGGGGTGCACAGTCATATCAAGCATCTGTTTGGAATTTTGGAGCTTGCCAAGAGAAAAGGGCTTACAAAAGTATATGTCCATGCGTTTATGGACGGGCGCGATGTAGCACCCGACAGCGGCAAGGCTTCAATAGAGGAATTAGTGCAAGAATGCGATAAAATCGGCGTCGGCAAGATAGCTACCATTATGGGACGCTTCTACGCAATGGACCGTGACAACCGCTGGGACAGAGTTGAACAGGCATATAATGCCATGGTATTCGGTGACGGTGATTGTATCAGCGACCCGATAGCCGCAATGCAAAAATCATATGACAATAAAGTATATGACGAGTTTGTAAAGCCTGTTGTTTGTGATAAGGACGGTTTGATTAAAGAAAACGACAGTGTCATATTCTTTAATTTCAGACCCGACAGGGCGAGAGAAATCACAAGAGCCTTTGTCGACGAAGATTTCACCGGCTTTGAGAGGAAAAACGGCAGATTTGACCTCACCTATATCTGCATGACACAATACGATGAAACAATCGAAAATGTGCTCATTGCATACCCTCCCGATTTTCCGGAACAGACATTTGGCGAGGTAATCAGTAAAGCAGGTCTCAGTCAGCTTCGTATAGCCGAAACGGAAAAGTATGCCCATGTGACATTCTTTTTTAACGGCGGTGTGGAAGAACCTTTCAAAAATGAAGAGCGTATTCTCATTCCGTCACCCAAGGAGTTTCCGACATATGATTTAATTCCCGAAATGTCGGCAGTTAAGGTTGCGCAGGCCGCATGTGCCGAAATACTCGAGGCTAAATTTGATGTTATAATTATCAACTTTGCAAACTGTGACATGGTAGGGCACACAGGCATTTATGACGCGGCAATTAAAGCTGTAGAAACAGTTGATGCATGTGTCGGAAAGGTGCAGGAAGCCACAAAGCAGGTCAGTGGTACTCTCGTTGTCACATCAGACCACGGCAATGCCGAAGTAATGCTTGCAGATGACGGTGTCAGCCCCTGCACAGCGCACAGTATTAACCCTGTTCCGCTGATTATATGCGGCGCTGACGTAGGGTTGAAATCAGGCAGGCTTGCCGACATATCGCCAACACTGCTTAAAATGCTTGGCGTAGAAAAGCCTGATGTTATGACCGGTATTTCGCTTATAACTTAACTTCCGAGGGGAAGCAAATATACAAGTAAATTATTCATATTAAGGAGAAAAATGATGAAAGACTATTTGGAAATTATTGACATTGTGGGCAGAGAAGTGCTCGACTCCAGAGGCAATCCGACTGTTGAAGCCGAAGCATGGATAACTGACGGCAACGACGGCATAGTGGTCGGCAGAGCAATGGTGCCGTCAGGTGCATCAACAGGCAAATTTGAAGCATGTGAGCTTCGTGACGGAGACAAAGAGCGTTATCTCGGCAAGGGTGTGCTCAAAGCTGTTGCAAACGTTGACAATGAAATAGCAGGTGCACTCGTTGGAATGAACGCAATGGACCAAGTTGCTATTGACAAAGCACTGCTCGAGCTTGACGGCACAAGCAACAAATCAAAGCTTGGTGCAAACACAATCCTCGGAGCATCACTTGCATGTTCCATAGCAGCATCAAAAGCACTCAAAGTGCCGCTCTACAGATACATCGGCGGAGCATCTGCAAACACACTGCCTGTGCCGATGATGAACGTTCTCAACGGCGGAGCACATGCAGACAACAGTGTTGACATTCAAGAGTTTATGATTATGCCCGTATCTGCAAAGAGTTTTCGCGAAGCACTGCGCATGTGTGCGGAAATATTCCACGCACTTAAAAAAGTAGTGCCGTCATCAGGTGTTGGTGACGAGGGTGGTTATGCACCAGACCTCGCAGCCGACGAAGATGCACTCATTGCGCTTATGAAAGCAATCGAAGCGGCAGGCTACAAGCCGTATGATGATATCAGAATTGCAATGGACCCCGCAGTCACAGACTGGTATAACGAAGAAGACGGCATGTATCATCTGCCAAAGAGAAAAACAAAAATGTCAAGGCAGGACATGGTTGACATGTGGGTCAACTTTGTAGGCAAATACCCGATTATCTCAATCGAAGACGGCATGGCAGAAGAAGATTGGGAGGGTTGGAAAATGATGACAGACGCACTCGGCAAAAAATCCAGATTGTCGGTGACGACCTGTTTGTTACAAATACCGAGCGTCTTAAAAAAGGAATTGACCTTGGCGTCACAAACTCAATTCTCATTAAGGTTAATCAAATCGGCACACTCACGGAAACCCTTGACGCTATCCGTATGGCACACAGAGCAAAGTATACGGCAGTAGTATCACACCGCTCAGGTGAAACGGAAGACACAACAATTGCCGACATCTCCGTTGCCGTAAACGCAGGGCAAATCAAAACAGGTGCACCGTCACGCAGTGACAGAGTTGCCAAATACAACAGACTTCTGCGCATTGAAGACGAGCTTGGCAGCGCAGCATACTACCCCGGCATGGAAGCATTTTTCAGCTTATAAGAAAACAAAGTATAAAAAATAGAACTCCATTTGGGGTTCTATTTTTTATACACAATATTACGGGTCGGGGGGTGGCGGATCAGGCGGTAGCGGTGGTGTAGGCGTAGGCGTTGGAGTGGGTGTAGGTGTGGGCGTCGGAGGCGGCTCGGGTGTTTCCTCGGGTATGTCCGGCTCGTAGAGGAAGAGTATAAGATTTCGGTTTTCATCGGCAGTGACTTGAAGTGCACCAAGTTGCTGTCCGAGAAGTCTAAAGCCCTCTATAAACGGAGCATTTGCTGTTACCTCAGCACCGATTGTAGTTTCTTCGGTATATTCAAAGAGTAAATTACCGAGTATATCAACGCCTCTGACTGTATATGTTGTCTGCTCAAGCTCCCATGGGCTTGTAACAGGCGGGAGGTCAACATTGTCGGGTCTGCTGAAATATTTTGTGTCAAGGCTCTCATGGATTGGCGCCATTACCATTTTCCATATTTGAGCGGCAGGATTACCTGTTGACGTCATTTGAGCAGGAGTATCATATCCTGTCCATACGGCGGCAATGTAATAAGGGGTAAAGCCGATAAACCAACGGTCTTTACTGTCGGTTGATGTACCTGTTTTACCGGCTGTCGGCATACGTGACCCGAGATTAGCAGAGCCACCTGTACCGGAAACAACTGCGTCACGAAGCATATCCGTCATCCAAAATGCCGATACCTCACTTATGGCATAAAAATCCTTTGGCTGCGTATTATCGAGCAGCACATCACCATTATGGTCATAAATCATAGAAAAGCTGCGAAGCTCCACCCGCACACCGGCATTCGGGAACATGGTATATGCCGATGTCATTTCGCGTGTGCTTGCACCCCAAGTGAGCTGCCCTGCGGCAAGGGGAGCGTAGTCTTCATCGGCAGGGTCGAGGTTAAAGCCCAAGGTATCTCTCATAAACAAGAAAGATGATGTCGGAGTGAGTTGGTCAATAACCATAGCTGCTACAGTATTTATGGACGCACGAAGTGCAGCTCTGACAGTAACTACGCCGCTGTAACGACGGTTTGCGTTTCGGGGCATCCATGTTGTACCCGACAGTTCGATATTGGCAGCGTCGTTGTAAGTTGTTTCAGGTGTTAAAATGCCTAAATCAAGGGCAAGGGCATAGGCAGATATAGGCTTAATCGCAGAGCCGGGTGGTCTGCGTGATTGCGTTGCACGGTTGAGCGGCAGGTTACGTGTCTTTCTGCCGACACCTCCCGATAATGCGAGTATCTCGCCGCTGTACGGGTCTGCAATGACAATAGATGATTGAAGCTGCTGAGCAGAGCCTTTTACTTCGGGAAGACTTTCGGGATTGTTGTATATTTCATCGACTATAGCCTGCATTTCGGGATTTATTGTGGCAATAATCTTAAGTCCGCCCGAGTGGAGTCTTCGCCGTGCCACCTGCTCGGAATAGCCAAGTACACTGACCATTTCGGCTACTGCATCTCTCATAACAACTTCTTCAAACCATGTGTAAATAACCTGTTCGGTTATTTCGTCAATACCACGCTGGAAGTGCAAAACAGCACGCATAGCCTGTCTGTATTCATGCTCTGTAATAATGTAGCCGAGTTCATACATTCTCCACAGGACTATTTCCTGTCTGACCTTGTTTGCCTCTCTGTCAGCATAAGGGCTGAATTTTGAGGGATTGTTGGTAATGCTAATTATGGCTGCAGCTTCGGGTAATGTAAGCTCCGAAACCTCTTTATTAAAGTAGTAGTGTGCCGCAGCTCCGATACCGTAGCAGCCATGTCCGAAATAAACAAGATTTAGATAAAGCTCTAAGATTTCTTCCTTGCTGTATTGTCTTTCATATTCAAGAGCTCTGAAAATTTCCTGCAGCTTTCTTTGAACGGTAACATCGTCTTCGTTGGTGAGGTTTTTAATAAGCTGCTGCGTAATGGTTGAGCCTCCAAAGGTATCACGCATACTCAAAAACATATTCATAAAAGCACCGGCGGTTCTGTACCAGTCAACACCCTGATGAGAAAAGAAGCGGTGGTCTTCTATAGCAACAACCGCGTTAATCAGATGCTGCGGAAACTCATCATAATCAACCCACCTGCGAAATTCGGTGCTTTGGATTGTTGCCATTTCAACCTCACGACCGGTATGCGGGTCAATATAGCAAATAACACTTGAACGTGACATAGTAAAGTCGGCGGGATTAATTTCAAGACCTGTTGCAATCTCATTTCTTACATAAAATAAAAACAGGCATGCAAAAATCGCACCTGCCGTAATTGCAATGAGAATTATTGTGCCGGCGGTTTTAAGCCCAAGAAAGAAAATATCGCTGAAAAACCAGAAAATATTCTTGGCTACCTTTTTTGTTATTCTTTTAACTTTAACGCTATCCATTAAAAAGCCTCACACAGCTATTTGAAAAATACATATTGCATTCTACCACATTTTGTGTTATTTTTCAATGTATAATCTAAGCCGTATGAGGAACACAAAAAATGAGTAATGATTTTGACAGTGACTTTATAACAATTACCGACGACGACGGTAATGATTATATGCTCGAGCATGTAGACACCTTAGAGCTTGAGGACACATTCTATATGGCTTTTTACCCCGCCGATATGGATGAAGACGATGACGATTTCGGTCTTGTAATCTTAAAGGTTATCGAAGAAAACGGTGAAGAAATTCTTGCAACCATAGATGACGACGAGTTGCTTGAGGATATTTACGGCAGGTTTATGGAACGCATAACAGACGAAGATTAAATTATGTGTTCCCTGCTTTGTTTGTGATAGGCCTTTTTAAACCCACATTTATAATAAGGGACGCTAACTCTTCCTGTGAATTGCAGGCCTCCCGGACTGTGCCGGACACAGTTTGGAAGTTGGAAGCAGCGAAGCCGGAAGGAGGCGACCCACCTGCCCTACGGTGCAGGTTATAAATGGGCTTACACGGCATGGCGGGGAAGTATATTAGATAATAAGGATAGGCAGAAAATTTATGAGTGGAATGTTTGACGCAAAACCCGACAAAAACCAACGCAAGCAGGAGAGATCCGCTAAGGAAGACAAAGCAAGACGAAAGAGTAAAATTATCACCATATCGGTGAGTGTAGTATTTTTGTTATTTCTTTGTTTCGCACTTCTTATTAACTCAAGTTGGCTTCGCCGTACACTTCCGGTTGTTACAATTGACGGTGTAAGTTTTACAACAACGGAGTATGAGTATTTCTTTAATGTACAATACATGGAATACGTCAACTTTATGTCACAGTTTCAAGGTATGGCAGGTGCAATGCCCGACCCCAACAGACCGCTGTCAGGTCAGATATATAACCGCGATACCGGTGAGACATGGGCTGATTTTATAGGTGCTTCAACCTATGCGAGAATGAAGTTTCTTGTCGGCTTGTATAACACAGCCGTTGCCGACGGCTTTGAGCTTTCAGACGAGCTGCTTGCAGAAATCGAAGACGAAATGTTGATGATTGAGCTTCAAGCAGAGTTTACTGAGGGGATAACTTCGGCAAATATGTTGCTACAGCGTATCTACGGCACAAGCATGAATACAACCGTATTTCGTAAGTTGCTTACGTTTGTTGTGACTGCAGAGGAATACAGCGAGTTTATCCGAGGTTCATTTGAATATTCCGATGCGCAGCTTGACGAGTTTTACGCAGAAAATGCAAACGACCTTGATATTTTTACTTTCAGATTGTTTCCAATAACTGCACAGATGCCGGAGCAGGGTATTGAAGATTACGACGAGCTTAGGGAAGAAGCCATTGCCGATGCAAAAGCACTTGCAGCCGAAATAGCAAACACTGTCACATCACAGGAAGAGTTTATAGAAGCCGCGTTTAATTATAACGAAACAACCTTTGCAGACCCGGACTCGATGCTTCGCGAAATGCAAGGTGAAAGACTCGATGAGGACTATTCGGAGTGGTTGCAAGAGAGCATAAGAGAGCAGGGTCATATTGCAGTGGTTGATACCGAGCTTGGTGCAACGCTTGTATATTTTGTATCACGCGAAAGAAATGATTACAAAACTGTTGATATGAGGCAGATACTCATACTCGTAGAAACCATTTCGCCCGGTGAGTTTACTAAAGGTGTTGACGACCCCGAATATGATCAGGCACTTCTTGATGCCGAGGCAGATGCGCAGGAGCGAGCAGAAACGGTCAATGCACTGTTTATATCGGCAGGAAGAACAAAAGAAGCACTTCTTGATTTAATGGAAGAGCATTCTGACGACAATACCGAGGGCGGTTTATACGAAGGCATTTCGAGGTTCCAGTATCAAGGAGCAACTTTCCGGACAATGAGAGTTGTGCCGGAGCTTGAAGAATGGCTCTTTGAAGCGGGCAGAAGTGCCGGAGACTCCAAGATGATTGAAACTGAGGCATTCGGGTTCCATTTAATGTATTTTGAAGGCTTTAATAAGCTCTTTAAGCATGTAATTGCAGACGACAGAATGCGGACAGACGCCCACGATGAGTGGCTTGAAAGCATTGAGGTAGGCGAACCGGTTAGACATTTAGCGTTTGTTCTGGTTCATAGGTAGCCAAGCGGAGGTAGAAATGGATATTTCACAATTAGCCCGCGGTACGACACTGACAATTTTTGAAGAACTGCAACAAAGAGCACTGAGTGACCCGTATGAAGCTGTGCTTAAATACCATGAAACGGACAAACTTATTGTTGTGCAATGTTCATGGCTTTATGACAACTATGACAGAATAAATCTTGGTGCAAAATTAAACGTCAGTTACGGCGACGAACTTAACACATATTCATTTATCGGGCGTGCCCATGAGAAGATGCGCAGTAACGGTCTTGTTATGATAGAGCAGCTCACCGAAGTAACCGCATCAAGCAAACGTCAGTTTTCGCGCGATGAACTTAGACTCACTGTAAGCGTGTACGGACTTGCCGAAGGAAAGGTAGCAACACCTCCATATCAAAAGCCCGACACAAGACCGGAACTTACAGACGTGTCGTTTGACATCAGCTCGGGCGGACTTTGCCTTGTTACTAATACACTGCTCAGTTCAAAATTTGACCCGTACTATCTTGTGGAGTTTACGCTTTCCGAAAAGGACTACTTCCTCATACCGTCAAGATTAGTACGCCGTTCAAACTATCCGCGTACTAAGATAGGCAGATACGATTACGGTTTCCAGTTTTTGTTTGATAATATACCGGATGAAAAAAGCAGGCTGACAAGAGCGATACTCAACAGAAAAATATCGCACAGATAAAAAAGCAACAAAAAAAGAGGCGAGAGCCTCTTTTTTCTTAATCAAACAGTGCTGCCGTGACACTTGGTGTAAGGTCGTCTCTAAACTGCTCTACAAGAAATTCGGGTTTAAGACCGGGCTCAATACCAAGCTTTGCGAGTATTTCGGTATATTTACGTGACGGCAGGGCAGAGAGCTTTTTTGCCGTGAGAGACAAAACTCTGTCGAGCATTTCCTGCTGAGTGGCATGAACCATTTTTGCTGCCTGCGTTGCAGCTAATTCAGTCAGCTGATTGGCTCTTTTTTCTATCTCAAGAGAACCGTTATTAACGTAGGCCCAGTATGCCTCCTGCTCCTTTTTGGAATATTCCGAGCGGATACGGTTACATTCGTTATTGGCGGTGACTGCAATTTCCTTGCATTCCTTTTCAGACTCCACCTTAATATGTTGTAGAATTTTTTCAAACTGTTGCATACAAACCTCGTAAAAATCTTATAGTCTTTATGAATGCATTTTTGCGAGCGGCTCAAAAACTCTGCGTCCGCCGCTTCTAAGCTTTCCGAAAACCTGCGGGTATTTAAGTATTGTTGGAATATCGTCATCGTTATGACCGGGGTCTGTTATTTCCCATGCACAGGAAAATCTTGTCAGCATGGATGTCAGTTCATGTTCGAGCATAGCAGGCAACCAGCCTGTAATTGTGTAGGTGTATTGGGTCGCAAGAACATCAATGCTGTTAAAGTTTGCATCATAAGCCTCAAGCTCCATGACTTCGTTTCTGACAAGGTCGGACAGCTCCGGAGGGTCGAGAGGAATATCCGGTGTGGTAGGCTCAAGACATTGGGACGCAATAAGCTCGGATAATACGTTAGCAATATCCGAATGTGAAATTATTAAAGTGAGCTTTTTCATTTGACCCATCAGATGTTTACAATCCTTTCAAAAATCCGCTGTGCAACTGTGTCGAGCCGTTTTTCGGCACGGGCACTCATTGTTGCAAGACGGTTTGCGGTATTAGAGGCAAGCTCTGCAGCAGCTTCCATTGCCTTGCGGTCTGTATTCTTTTTAAGCTGCTCAATTTCAGCCGTTGCTTTAACAAGAGAAACATCGACTGATTTAGCACATTCAGCCTTAACTTTTTCGACAGACTCGTTAGACCTGTTGAGTACAATAAGCTTAACTTGATTAGCCTCATATTCGGCGGCAAGTATATGTTTTATTGCTTCTGCTGACAATTTATTCTCACCTCACAAAGAGTATCTTAAAAACACTTCGTCTATAATAACACAACCTAAGGAAATTTGACAAGTATATTCATCTAATGTAGAATTAATGTATAAAATTAACAATATTTTGGAGTAACTAATGGCGAAAAACAAAAAGAAACGTTTTGGTGACAGGCGTGAGGGCAGACGGCTTCGAACCTTAGACCCCTACAACGCTATGACACCATTTATTATGAAAGAAAAAAGTGATGCAAGCAACTATTTTTCCGATATGGTGGAAATAAGTGAGGTCGAAAAATTTCTGCGAAAAAAGCGGCGTGAGGGATATCTGGGAATGGGCGTGCTGCATATTATTATAGCAACTTATCTGCGGGTTGTCTCGCAATATCCTGCAATTAACAGGTTTTGTTCGGGTCAGAGAATTTACGCAAGAAACAACGTAGAGTACATTATGACCGTCAAGAAGAAACTGACAACCGACGGTAGTGAAACATCAATTAAGGTTGCATTTGACCCGTCGGAAACTGTAAATGATGTATATAACAAGCTCACTGAGCAGATTGATATGGTTAAAAACGAAGGCACAACCAGTACGGACGATGTGGCAGGTACGCTTATGAAGCTGCCGAGGGTACTGCTACGATTTACTGTCGGTTTTCTTGATTTTCTCGATTATTTTGGCTTAATGCCAAAATCAATTCTTGCTGCAAGTCCATTTCACGGCTCGGTTATAATAACAGACCTCGGTTCGGTCGGGCTTCCTGCAATTTATCATCATCTGTACAATTTTGGTAATCTGCCTGTTTTTATTGCGCTCGGTGCAAAAAAACGTGTACGTGAAATAGATGATGACGGCAAGGTTATTATCAGAAAGTATATTGACTATAAATTAGTTGTTGATGAGAGAATTTGTGACGGTTTTTATTTTTCTCAGGCATTTAAGGTTTTTAAGGATTTGCTCAAGCACCCCGAAAAGCTTGACATACCGCCCGAAAAGATAATCGAAGATATCGCATAACTAAATAACCGCGAGCCTCACGACAAGCTCAAGTATTCGTGCTTCCGGCTCTGCCGTGCTGTTTAGCTCGAGTGCTGTTTTGCAGCATTCAAGCAGATAAGTACGGCATTTTTTTATTGAAGTATTTCTTGCGGCATCAATCAGTGAGCGTGCCTGAATGTCAAAGCGTATGCCGCACAGGTTCATAAAATCGGTTTTGCCGATACCCTTATCACTGCAAACCTTGGCGGCAAGAAGCTGACGCAGCTTTAATGAAATGGAATAAATAAGCTTATGCGGTGCCTCGCGCATCTGAAAAAGCTCATCGAGCAGCTCAATCGAGCGCTTATGATTGCGGTTGATGATTGCATCGGTAAGTCTGTATGCAACAGCGTCAAGCACGGGTGTAACCACAGCGTCAATATCGGAGCGTAAAATACGCTCGTTTTTGGAAAATGCGGCAACTTTTTTAATCTCGCCGATGAGTGAGGTCATAAGTCCGCCGGTGATATATGCAAGATACTCAGCATCATCAGGGCTGATGCTTTTTCCTGCGTCTACAAAATGCTTGCTTATCCAGTTTATCAGTTTTCCTTTATCTTGAATGTTAAACTCAACCACTTCGGCAAATTTCAAGACCTCTTTGGTGGCTTTGAGCCTGCCGTCGGGCTTAAATTCTATTGTGCTGTAAATAAAAACAACGCACACATAATCGGGCAGGCTCGCGAGTATTTCGGACATACGCTCCCTATGAGGTGAGGCGAAAATGTCAAAATCATGAACCTCGATTAATGTTCGCTCTGCAAATGCGGGGAATGTTTCTATGGCTTCGTTTAATTCTTCAACGGGGATACCTTTTCCGTCAAAGCGTTTATAGTTGAAGCTGTCAAGACCGTCGGGACATAAGATAGTTCTCAAGCTCCCCAAGCTATGCTCAAGAAGATAACGCTCCTCACCGTGCAAAATAATAAACTTTGAGACACTGCCCGCTTTTAGAGCCGCAGTAAAGTTTTTATATGTTTCGTTATTGTCTTTTGTTTTGCTCTTGCTGTAATCCATATAGTTTTCCTAAGTCGGTTTTTATTTGCCTGTAATTGTTATGTGACCAGCCTCGTCTGTACGGTATATTTTTGCCCCGATAGCGGTAAGGCGGTTTAATGTATCACGGTGCGGATGCCCGAAGCTGTTACGCCCCACGGGGATTATTGCAATATCGGGCTGCAGTGCATCTAAAAGCTCCTGAGACGTGGAGTTGCGAGAGCCGTGATGACCCACAACAAGCAAATCCAATTTTGGCAGTTCGTACATCTGCAGCAGTGATTTTTCGGTAGCCGAGTTCATATCGCCCGTTATTAGGGCTGTAATATCGCCGCTTGTCAGTACGGTGAGACCAAGCTCGTTTTCGTCGCCAAAGCCGAGCGGCGGATACAAAATCACGGTCTGCTCGCCAAGTGAAGCACTAAGTGTCTTTGTGA
This sequence comes from Oscillospiraceae bacterium, assembly GCA_009781515.1. Lineage (GTDB taxonomy): Bacteria > Bacillota > Clostridia > Oscillospirales > Oscillospiraceae > WRMH01. The sequence goes on along the minus strand of WQXY01000004.1, from coordinate 21,127 downwards.
CATATATTATATCACTTCCGCGTCTTCTTGCAAGATTTATAATGTCCTCGGCAAGATAAGAGCCGTCAGGGTCGGGTATTACAAGAGCGGATACATTTATCCTGCTGAGTAAAAACTCAATGCCGTTTACATGGTCTGTGTGAAAATGTGTAATTACCAATAAATCTATTGATGTAAAGCCGTGATTTAATAAATATTCATGAGTTATTTCACCCGCTTTAATGCCCCCGCTGCTGCCGCAGTCAACAACCATTACATTTTCGCCCGAGGTTACAACAACACTTAAACCCTGCCCGACATCCAAAACGGTTATGCGGTTATTATCGCTTGTTACGGGGATAAAGTGTGATACAAAAATCACGGAAAGAAGCAAAATCAAAGAGATGCACACGGGATATATATATTGTCGCATACGGGGCTTAAAGAAAGGCAGCGTGATAAAAAGAATGTATACATACGCAAGCCACAGCATAATATGAGAACTTGACGAATAGACCAAGCTGTACGGAACCAAGGATAAGATGTGTGCGACAAAAATGATATAACCTGCTGCAAGCTCCACAGGGACGGCTAATATTCCTGCAAGAAAAGGACTGATAAAGCCTAAAAGAGCGGTCAAAAGACCAATAGGGAATATGAGTGAAACGATACCAATCGTTAGTAGGTTCGTAACAGGTGCAATCAGCGAGATGTAACCAAAGTGGATTGCGGTCAGCGGCAGAGTAAATACAAGAGCGCCAATGGTTGTTGAAAGGCTTGCAAATGTGTAGTTAATAAGAGCCTTGGGCAGTTTCTTTTTGTATGTCCTGCTCTTTCGTACCGCATCTGTCAGATTGTTATTTATCCGTGATGTAAAAATAATGATGCCGAGTGTTGCGGAAAACGAAAGCTGCAGTCCGACGGACGCACATGCATATGGGTTTGAAGCAAGAAGCACAAAGAGTGCGGCGGAAAGTGAAGTGATGCTGTCATTGTCCCGCTTAAAGCCCGGTGCAAAGGTAATAAAGATTTGCATTATTCCCGCACGGGTCACAGCCGGAGTAAATCCGGTCATTGCCATAAAAAGTATAAGTATTGGAATTGCGTAAATTGCAAAGAGCTTTCTGTTTCTTATAACAACAGATAAAAACCCCATAAGAAAGGAAATATGCATTCCCGATATTGATACTATATGGATAATCCCCGAAGCCGACAAGGATGCGGTCAGTGCCGCATCTTGGTATAGGTCATCTCGCTTGCCCATAAGCAGTGCCTGTAGAAAATGTGAAACATCGGGTGAAAATATTTCTTTTATTTTTGTTGATACGGCGTTTGCAATAATTTTAGGAAGATATCGGATGTCGCCGCTTGCTTTTGTGACTTCAATATCTCCCGATACATATGCCGACAAAAATAATCCGCGTGAGCTTAGTGTGTCGAGCCTTGAGCCGTCATCGGAAGTATCGGTTCTGCGAATGCTTGCCGAAAAACGTATAAACTCTCCGGGCTTTAGCTCTTTTTCGTTGTAATAATATAGCCGCGCTCCGATAGCAGACAAACCGCTGCGCTGCAGCTTTACATCTACATGATATCCGCGGGGATGCCTTGCGACAGGGAAATCTGTAACAACTGCAGTCTTAATTTCATCATCAAAATCAAAGTGAGGCTCTATAAAAACAACCGTATATACAAAGCTCCACAGAAAGCCTGCAGAAAGTGAAAGAAGTATGATGAATATGCGCAAACGCCTGTTGCCCCGAAACAGCAAGCCGAAAAGAGAAAATACGGCACAGGCGGCACAAAGTATTAACTGTATGTCGTACAACTGAAAATATCTTGATATTAAAATGGCAGCAGAAAAGCTGAAAACGGCAGTAGCAAGCTTTCTCATAAGAATGCACCTCATGTAAATGCTACCATAAACTTTTTCTACATTTCAATACACATTTGAATGTAGAAAACGAAAACACTATACAAAATATAGTGTAATGTGGTATAATGGCCACAATATACACAAATTGTATAGGAAGGGAAGAAGAAAATTTTATGAAATGTCCTTTTTGTGCGTTCGCCGAAAGCAAGGTTGTAGACTCACGTCATGCAGAGGAGGGAGCAACAATCCGCAGAAGACGCGAATGTCTTGAGTGCAAAAAACGCTTTACCACTTATGAAATAATGGAAAGACTACCACTCATTGTTGTAAAAAGAGATGGCAGCAGACAAACCTTTGACAAGCAGAAGCTGCTTAGCAGCACACTTAAAGCATGTGAAAAACGCCCCGTGCCGCTGCAGGAGCTTACAAGTGTTGTTGATGAAATTGAGCAGGAGCTTCAAAATTCGCTTGAGCGTGAAATAAAAACGACGGACATCGGCGAAATGATTATGAAAGGTCTCAAAACTCTTGACGAGGTTGCATATGTCCGTTTTGCGTCGGTATATCGTCAGTTCCGTGATATCAACTCATTTATGGATGAGCTTAACAGATTACTTAAAGATGATTAGAACTTTCACTCGATAGAAAAGTTTAATTCATCAAGTGTCAGCTCAAACGCAGGCATAAAATTATCAATAAAATACGCAACTTCCGGAATATCCGGCATGTCTAATTTCCGGCGGCACTCATCGGCTGCCTGACGAAATTCAAGATTGCCGGATTTTACTTCCTCAACACACTTAATATATGCGGCTAATTTATCAGCGGCTTTTACTAAGGAAAATACCTCGCTTTGAGTATCGGGTGAGAGTATTTTTTTGTATGCAGGTCTCATTTCGGACGGCAGGGCAGTCAGCAGCTTTCGCGCAGCCACCGCTTCGACTTTTTTATATGCGGCCATAATTGAGGGGTCAAAATATTTGACGGGGGTAGGCAGGTCGCCTGTAAAAATCTCAGAGGAGTCGTGAAAGATTGCAATGGAGACAACTGCACCTGCATCTATTTTTTTGCCGAAAACATCATTTCTGATAACAGCAAGAGCGTGTGCAATAACAGCAACCATATGTGAGTGCTCGCCGATATTTTCAACGGTGCTGTTTCGCATCAGTGACCAGCGTGTGATGTATTTCATTCTTGAGATGAGTGCAAAAAAACTGTATTTTATCTTGTTCATGTGAGCACCTCTTTTTTATTTCTTTATTTTTGTGTGGTTTTATGCGGTGAGTGCATCTAAGCGCTGCTGATAAAATCCAACTCTTGTCAGTCCTGCATATGGTGCTATCCAGACAGACAGTATCGGAAAAGCAAATGGAAGCGGCAAAAGTAAAGCAACGGTTATATCGAGTATATACCAACCTAAAAACGATATGTCGATTATCAGCAAATCAAGCTTAGCACCGAACATAACGGTTTTTGACTCATTGATACACTGAAACACGCCCTTTTTCGGGTCATCAAGCAAAATGTAATAAGCGAGTCTGTATCTATAGGCGGCAACAATTCCCGGAAAAATAAACAATAAGCTCCACAGCAGGGTAAAAGTAAAGGTGACAATAAAAATTGCCATTACTTTGACAAAGTAGATAAAACCGTTAAAAATATCCGTATATTGCGTGTCCTGCCTGCGTCCGGTTTTCAGACAAAAGCTAATAAAGCCGACATCCAAGACAGGCTGAAAAAGTGAAAGCAAAACCGCAAGGAAGACCCCTATCAGTCTAAAGTTTGAGTATATGAGTGTAATGCTCGGCAGCTCGCCTGCGGAGAGTCTGTCATACATGCCTTGTATGTCTATGTTGCCGGGCAGTCGCAGTGTGAGCCATGACACAACTGATGCGATAATTATGTACAAAAGGGTTATAAAAAAAAGACGCGGGAAATTTTCAAAAATCAGTTTACGTGCATTAGCTTTTAGAAAAGACCCCGACATCGAAACTCACTCCTTTAATCCCTCTGCTACTATAACATATATGAAAGTGTAAAACAACAAAGAGCCGTGAGATGAAAATGTATTTTCAGGATAGTATCAAAATAATGCATAAGTAAAGTATATATTCAGATGTTGACATAATCCGTTAATGATTGTACTATTTATTTGACAATTAAACGAGGTGTTTTATGCCAAAAAAAATTACAGTAAAAGAATTATACCTTAACACAGACAGTTACTTGGAGCAGGACTTGACGCTGTGCGGTTGGGCACGGACTATTCGTGATATGAAAGCCTTTGGCTTCATCGAGCTTAGTGACGGCAGCTTCTTTAAGACTGTACAGATAGTTTTTGATGAAAAAGCTCTGTCAAATTTTAACGAAATAACCCGTCAGAATGTCGGAGCAGCGCTTATTGTTCATGGAAGACTTAAGTTGACACCGGGTGCAAAGCAGCCGTTTGAAATCACCGCGCGTGAAATAATTATAGAGGGGGAGTCCACTCCCGAATATCCGCTTCAAAAGAAACGCCACTCACCTGAGTTTTTGCGGACTATTGCACATCTGCGACCGCGGACAAATCTGTTTTCGGCAGTTTTCCGTATACGCTCGGTTGCGGCTCATGCTATCCACTCATTTTTTCAAGAGCATGGTTTTGTTAATGTCCACACACCGATTATAACCTGCAGTGACGCAGAGGGTGCAGGCGAGATGTTTGCAGTTACATCGGAACATATGGAGGACTTTTTCGGCAAAAAAGCAGGGCTTACCGTTTCGGGGCAGCTAAATGCAGAAGCCTATGCTCTTGCTTTCAGCAATGTATATACTTTCGGACCGACATTTCGTGCAGAAAATTCCAATACTCAAAGACATGCCGCCGAGTTTTGGATGATTGAGCCGGAGATTGCATTTGCAGACTTAAACGACGATATGAAGCTTGCGGAGGATATGCTGCGCAATGTCATATGCAAGGTACTGACAACATGTGAGCATGAAATTGATTTTCTAAACAGCTTTGTTGATAATGAGCTGATACAAAGGCTCACAGCGGTTGTTGCTTCAAAGTTTGCTCATGTCACATACTCCGACGCAATCGAGCTGCTCAAGGCATCGGGAGAGCAGTTTGAGTTTCCTGTGAGTTGGGGATCTGACCTGCAAACAGAGCATGAACGGTATTTGACAGAAAAGCATTTTAAGAAGCCTGTCTTTGTGACAGACTATCCTAAGGATATAAAAGCATTTTATATGCGTCAAAACGATGATGGCAAAACAGTAGCGGCAATGGATTTGCTCGTGCCGGGAATTGGTGAGCTTATCGGAGGAAGTCAGCGTGAGGAGCGTGCAGATAAGCTCAGTGCACGTATAAAGGAAATGGGTCTGAGCGAGGAAGCATACTGGTGGTATTTAGACTTGAGGCGTTATGGCGGAACAAAACACGCCGGCTTCGGTCTTGGATTTGAGCGACTTCTCATGTACCTAACGGGCGTGTCCAATATAAGAGATGTAATACCGTTTCCGCGGACTGTGGGAAGTGCCGAGTTTTAGTTATCTCCGCTGCCTTGTGCACTTGCTTGTGCGCTATCGACGGGGCTATCAGACTCGCCGCGGTCAATTGATGTGGTACGGGTAGTGCCGCCGGAAACATAGTTTTTGCCGCACTCGGGGCAGCAGTCGTAGGTGAGAGTTACAGTCTGGCTGATAATCTCGCGACCGTCACGTGCGGCTTTTGCCTGCTCATTTCTGACATGTTCATTTTCGTGAGAGGCAACGGCAGCAGCTGCCATGTTGGGGCTGATTTTAGTAGGTGTTTGGAAGCTGACTGAGGAGTCATCAGACCCGTCAACATATTTTCTGTTGGCACATGTATGGCACTCGCCGTTTGGCTCGAGAGGTGCAATTCTCTCTGTGCTCGGAGCGTCAGGCTGCATTGATATATTTATGGGAAATCTAAACTGAGCACTGTCGCCGTCGAAGTTATACTGCATGACGGTTGGAATGCTCGGAACTTGCATGTATGGATTTGAGGGGGTAACGCTCGGAAGATTAAACTGCGGCATTGTTTGCGGTGAGATTTGCGGAGTGTTTTGCGGACTACCCACAGGTGCTGTTTGTGGAGCATGCTGCATGGAAACAGAGCCGGGTTTTTCAGCCGGACGAATGTAACCCATATAGCTGTTATTGCCAATCGAGCCGACATTCATGTCAGTTCCTCACTTTCCGATTGCAGCCCACTTCATACAGTGGTATACTACCATAAATCACTATAAAATACAATAGCATCACATAATATTAATGCTTAATTAAGGAAAGGTAATTTTTGATGTTTTCACATGTATATACATTAGCGGCAAAAGAGACAATCAGTCTTCTTGATGTTTGTCCCGAGAACGGATTAACATCTGAGGTTGCAGCATTAAGGCTCGCCGAAAACGGTCCGAACAAACTCAAATCGGCAAAGAAAAAATCCTTGGGACGCAAAATTTTAGACCAGTTTAAGGATTTTCTTGTACTCATACTGATAGCCGCGGCGATAGTCTCTGTTATAGTCAGTGACGGTGAGTTCAAAGATGCAATAATAATTCTCGCAATACTTGTGCTTAACATGATAATAAGCATAGTTCAGGAAAACAAGGCAGACAATGCGTTAAATGAGCTAAAAAGCATGTCGCACCCGAAAGCAAAAGTTAAACGCGACGGACAGATAGTTAAGATTGACGCAAGTCAGATTGTAATCGGTGATATCATAATTTTAGATGCGGGCGACTACATACCTGCCGACCTTAGAATTATAGAGAGTATGAACCTGAGAGTTGATGAAGCGTCACTTACGGGTGAGTCTGTTCCTGCAAAAAAAGACGCAGATTTGGTACTCGACGCCGACGTGCCGCTCGGTGACAGACGAAACCTTGCATTTATGGGAAATATCGTAACCTACGGCAGAGGCGTTGGTGTTGTATATGCCACGGGTATGGAAACCGAAATGGGCAAAATCGCCACAATACTTGCCCAAACCGACGAAACAAGAACGCCGCTTCAAGATAAGCTCAATACCATGGCGAAAACTCTCGGTATTCTCTGCATTGCCACATGTGCTTTGGTATTTGTAGTCGGTACATTATACGACATATTTGACATAGGAGAGCAGCGGGGCATCATAGACATGCTTATGGTGTCGGTTTCGCTTGCAGTGGCTGCAGTGCCTGAGGGCATTGCGATTGTTGCGACGGTTATACTCGCAATCGGTGTGCAAAAAATGGTCAAGTCAAACGCCATTGTTAAAAAGCTTCGTGCGGTTGAAACGCTCGGCAGCACAACTGTCATTTGCTCCGACAAAACAGGCACTCTGACACAAAACAAAATGACCGTTGTCAGGGTATCCGATACGGAAAACATATATGAAGTAACGGGTGTCGGCTACAAAGCAAAGGGTCATGTTGTATATGACGGCATAGTTACAAGAAACATAATGCTCATGGCGGAGATTGCAGTGCTTTGTAACGACGCGACATACGATAAGGAAAAAGCGAGCATAATAGGCGACCCTACAGAGGGTGCAATGCTCGTTTTCGGCGCAAAGCTCGGTTACGACAAAAAATCGCTTGGGGCAGAGCGTGAGAGGATACAGGAAATACCGTTTGACTCCTCGCGAAAAATGATGTCAACATATAACAAAAGCGGCGACAAAATAGTAATGAATGTAAAAGGTGCGCCCGACTCAATTATAAAGCGCTCCTCATACGTTTATCTTGACGGTGAGATTGTGCATATGTCGGACGCAATCAGAGCGAAGCTTATCGCCCGAAATGAGCAGTTTGCCTCCGAGGCACTGCGGGTGCTTTCGTTTGCGTATAAGGTCTATGACAATGAAAAACAAATTGATAATGTCGAAGATGAGTTGATTTACGTAGGAATGATGTGCCTTATTGACCCGCCGCGTAAGGAAGTTCAAGAGTCCATAGAAAAGTGCCATACAGCGGGAATAACCGTAAAAATGATTACGGGCGACCATAAAATCACAGCTGCACAAATAGCCAAGGCGCTTGGTATTATGGCAGGCGACGACGATGAGGTGCTTGAGGGGATTGACATAGATACCCTCTCGGACGAACAGCTTGCCGAGAAAGTAAAAACGGTTAATGTATTTGCGAGAGTTTCACCCGAACATAAGGTGCGGATTGTAACAGCTATCAAAGAGGGTAATAACATAGTGGCAATGACAGGTGACGGTGTCAACGACGCTCCCTCGCTCAAAAAAGCGGATATCGGAATAGCCATGGGTATTACCGGGACAGATGTTACAAAAGAAGCGGCAGATATGATACTAACCGATGATAATTTTGTCAGTATAGTAAATGCTGTCGAGCAGGGAAGAACGATATACGGCAATATCAGAAAGGTTGTCGGATATTTGCTTGGCTGTAATTTGGGTGAAATACTTATTATCCTGATTGCCATTATCTTTGGGCTTCCCGTGCCGCTTGTTGCAACGCAGCTGCTCTTTGTAAACCTGCTCACCGATGCCTTGCCTGCATTTGCTCTCGGAATGGAGGGTAAGGAAGCCGGAATTATGAACAGAAAACCGAGAAATCCGAAAGAAGCAATAATAAACAGAAGAATGATGAGTTCTGTTATGACAAGAGCTGTTTTCGTTTTTGTAGGCTCAATCGGAGCGTTTTTATACGGTCTGTACGTGTCTGTTGCACCTGAGGGAATAGAACAGCATACTCTTGCGATGAGCATGTGCTTTTTCACGTTGGTGGCAAGTGAGCTGCTTGTGGCATTTCCGTCAAAGACCGATGCGTTCATCGGTGCAGGCGGTATGGTCTGGAAAAATAAGTTCCTTAATATTTCGATGTTGATTTCACTTGCCATACTTTTTGCGGTAATGTATGTCCCCGTGCTCAGTGGTCTTTTCTCTGTGGTTCCGCTTTCTGTTGACCAGATAGTTATATGCAGCCTGCTTGTCTTTATGATTGTCGGGGGATTTGAAATTTCAAAATTATCCTTACGTCGTTAGTTTGTACATGCTTTGTATATTTTATTATGGTAATTAAACGTTTTATATGATATAATTCAATGCATGAGCAAAAGTAACATTGTGTATTTCTGCATAGCCGTAGTGTGTGTACTATGTGTGCCTGTAATGGCATACATATATCTGCCTGCGGCGTTTATTTATTTACTGCCTGCAGCCGTGTTCTTCTGGCTCAGCAAAGATATCACTTTGAGAGTCTTAAATATAATTGCAAAATTTATTATTTCCGTTTATCTGAAAGCAAAGGCGCTAATTATTAAGCTGTATGATTTAATCTTAAGCAAAGCCGTTAGGGGCAGAAGAGACAGTTATACAGACAGTCAGGATTTATCGGATATCATAAAGCAATATTCACCTGTCGAGCCTGAGCCTGTGGCACCGCCGATACTCGAGCCGCCACCTGTAGCGCCGCCGCCGCAGCCCATCTACCACGAGATAGCACCACCGCCTGTGGCACCACCGCCGCAGCCCATCTACCACGAGATAGCACCACCGCCTGTGGCACCACCGCCGCAGCCCGTCTACCACGAGATAGCACCACCGCCCGAGCCAAGCGTCACATATCCCGTCACCTCGCACTACAAAGAAAGCGACGTTTATGATGTTGTCAAAGGACAGTTTGACAACTTGGATATGATAACAATCAGTGCGATAGCTATTATGCTCAGTGATACAAATGCAAAAGCAGGCTCGCCATATATTAAAACCTTGCAAAAAACCGATATTAGAGCTGTTTTGCTTCGCTTTTTGAAAGACGCGTACCTTGCAACCGATATTGGTCAAATAAATAAAATGTTTGATAAAACATACTACAAGCGTAAAATCCACAAATATATGAAAAAAGTCATGATATTTGTAAAAAGCGGCATCAGCGACTCACTTCCCAAAAAGAACATGTGGCTTGTCTCGCGTTTGAGAGTATCCTCTGTTCAAACGAAAACATACATTGAAAAAATCTGCGAAACCATAAGTTCGTTTGAGTCCGTAAAATACATATCGGCACTATCGGGCAACAAGGAAATCTCAGACTCCAAGCGAAACTACAAATTAGATCATCTGAGTGATAATTACAAGGACGCTCTGATTTACCTCGTCGACTTTTTGCTTACTTGCACATGTATATCAAAAATGCTCTTTGTTGAAAAAATGATAAGAAAAATGCCGGAAAATTCCGAATTCAAAAAAATCATTGAAAACATGGCAAAATCCATTGACGACCACAATCTGATAATTAATAAATCAAGACCTGTCTATAAGCAATTTTATCAGTCGGAGCTTGGTTATATCAGCGGTGATGATTTACTTTACGGTATGGCGATTACAATCATGGTAAACAATGTCAAAAAGACAGATGAAATGGACATGGATGTAAGCGGCAGTAAATACAGCTCGGCAAACTTTCATATTTTTGAAAGAGATATGCAGGCATGGCTTGATGAGCTGTCAAAGCAGGACGGCTGCGATGATATAGGCACACTGATACTTCGCAAGATAACCCTAACTATAAAAAATGATTACGATGTCTTAATCACCGCATTAGGGGAGCTTCTTACATGGGAGAGCTTTTATAAACAAAGGGTCGCGTTTCATAGGCGCGAGAGGGATAAGGAAAGATATTTGCGAGGCGATTTTGAAAATGAAGTTATTGAAATGTCAAAGTTTAAGCAAAAGCAATAATATAAAAATATCGAAAATATGGAACAAAGTGTGAAAAGTACCGTCATAATAAACGTTGATACAATTTATATAAAGAAAAGAGAAGACAAGGAAGGTGAAAATCATGAAGAGAATTAAGATGAAAAGTATTACCGCAACGCTATTGAGTGTCGCAATGTTGCTTATGCTTGCTGCATGTGGCGGCGGTGACGCTCAAGGAAACGGCGGAAACGGTGGAGGCGTCGACAGTCCTAACGTAGGTTCGACCAATCTCACCGGAACAGCGGAAGAAGTGCTCCAGCAAATACTTGACGATATCGCAGCTGCAGGCGTAGAGACACCAATGGCGCTCCCGCCGTTAGCACCCGCCCCCGATTTGGTTCAGTACGACATTGGACTGTCGGAAGCCGATTTTGAAAGGCTTGTTGAAACAGCCGCATCCAGTGTTGCCGCGAAAGGTACATTTGCGCATCAGATAATCATTATTCAGGCAAAAAGTGCCGCAATGGCAAGTGAAGTCAAGAGATTAGTTTCCGGTGACGGCGGTTATGACGCACAAAAATGGATTTGCGTTTTCCCCGACATGGTAATAGCGATTGAGTCCGGAAGTTATGTGCTTGTCGCAGCCTCAACAAATGAAATTGTCGAAGCAGCCTTAAATTCGTTCAAAGCTGCAGCAGGAACAACAGGAAGTGTTGTGACATTCTGGGATTTTGCAAATGAAAACGGTGACCCTGAAGCCGGTTTCGGCGGCGGCGGCGGATTGGAAATAAACCCCTAAATAAAGTGAAACATTAGTTTCGCCATGGAGACTTAGATGGTATTTTCAAGTCCCACATTTCTATACTACTTTCTTCCGGTCACAATAGCCGCGTACTATTTGACCCCAATGATAAAAGGCTCGCCGCGTTTGAGAAATTTTACTCTGTTAGCAGCGAGCCTTATTTTCTATGCATGGGGTGAGCCAAGATATGTGTTTCTTATGATAATCCAATGTATCACTACATGGGGTTTCAGTTTGCTCATAGAAAAATTCAGCAAAAACAGCGCAGCAAAAATACTGATGCTTATATCCGTATTGTTCAGTTTTTCTTTCTTGATTTATTTCAAGTACGCTAACTTCTTTATTATTAACTTAAATAATCTTGCAGGAACAGATATTGCTCTTATCAGACTTTTAATGCCGATTGGTATCAGCTTTTATACATTCCAAAACGTAAGTTATACAATCGACGTATATTATAAAAAAACCGAGGCTCAGCGAAATCTGCTCGATTTTTCAACCTATGTGGCATCTTTCCCGCAACTGATAGCGGGACCGATTGTGCGTTATACCGATATTGCGCATGACCTCATAAACCGCGTACACAGTTGGCCGCGATTTGCCATGGGAACAAGGCGTTTTATTATCGGACTCGGCAAAAAAATGCTGCTTGCCAATCTGTTTGGTGAGCTTGTTGAAATCTATAAAATCAGCGGCGACCAAAGCACCGTTTTTACATGGATATACCTTGTCGCATACACTTTGCAAATCTATTTTGACTTTTCGGGCTACAGCGACATGGCAATCGGACTTGGTCATGTATTCGGGTTTAAGTTTCCCGAAAACTTCAACTATCCATATATTGCAGACAGTATCACAAACTTTTGGCGGCGTTGGCATATGACCCTGTCGGGTTGGTTTCGTGATTACTTATACATTCCGCTCGGCGGCAATCGCGTAAAAACATATCGATTTATTATTAACATTTTGATTGTGTGGATGGTGACGGGCTTTTGGCACGGGGCAGACTGGAATTTCATATTATGGGGCGGATACTTCGGCGCTGTAATGCTGATTGAAAAGTTCTTTGTCGGCAAGCTGCTTGACAAGTCGCCAAAGGTTCTTCGCCATATCTATGTTATGCTTATTGTGTTTATGAGTTGGACGTTTTTTGACGCACTCAGTTTTCATGAGGCGTTTGAGCGTATAGGACGTATGTTTGGTATAGGTTCTGAAATGTTTGCCGGAAATGAAGCACTATATTATCTGCGAAGCTATGCGATACCGTTTATAATCGGTTTTATCGGTGTGACCCCGCTTGTTAAAAAGATATCGGAAAAAATCGACACAAAGAAGACACTTAGCACAATTCTTGAGCCTGTGGTGTTAGCCGTAATTTTGCTGCTTTCAACCGCAGCAATGGTCGACGGCTCATTTAACCCGTTTATATACTTTAGGTTTTAGGTGGAAATAATGGAAAAGCGTAAAATGACAATTAAAGAATTGCTGTCGGTATCGGTTTTTATCGGTGTGATTGGCATACTTTTTGTGCTTAATCTTATCATACCGTCGCCGGAAGTGCTTGTCAGTGAACGCCGTATTCCTGCGAGGTTTCCGGATTTTAACACAAGCACCGTTTACAGCGGCGAGTTTATGAAAAAGTTTGAGGACTGGGCGGCTGACCATTTTGTATTCAGAGACAAATTTCGTGCAATAAATGCGTTTCTTGTATTTGAAGTTTACAGACAAAATGATAAGTCGGGACTATATCGCAGCAGCAATGTCGGAATAGGTGAGTTTCAAAGACTGAGCGAAAGCTCGTTTCGCCAGACATCACTGAGAATACTTCGGGCAGCCGGGATATTCGACGGTCTTGACATGAACATCTACTACAGCGTAATTCCCGATAAAAGTGTGTTTGCGGAGCGATACCTGCCCGGATTTATAATGGAAAAGGCTGAAGACATTTTGTTTGAGATGTTCGCCGACTTTGAATATATCCGCGTAATTGATGAAATGCGTGCCGAGTGCTTCTACAGAACCGACCTGCACTGGGACCAGTCGATGATTGCAAATACCGCTCAAAAACTGCTCTCGTCTATGGGTGCGGAAACGAAGCTTGAAAGTCACCCTGCGGTTGTGGCGGGTGATTTTAAGGGAGTATATGCAGGTCAGTACGCACTGCCGCTTGAACCGGATGTAATGACATACATTGATGTTCCAAATTTGAAAGTGACGTACTTAAACGAGCGAAGTCTTGAAATGGACGAGGGTCCTGTGTATGATTTGGTACGTTTCAGAGGGGTCGACCCGTATGATATATTCCTGCGAGGGCCGCAGCCTCTGATTGTCATTGAAAACGAAAACGCACCACAGCGTGAGCTTTATATGTTTCGCGACTCATTTGGAAGCAGCCTTGCTCCGCTTTTGACGGACGCATACTCAAAAATAGTGGTTATAGATTTAAGATACATACATTTGAGCCTGCTCGGTAACTTTATAGACTTTGTACCCGGCAGCGATGTGCTCTTTATGTACGGCTCTCAAATCTTCAACAATCCGACAATATTACAATCGTAAACGCTTATAATAGATAATAGGCTTGATTTTTACCGATTGGTATGATAGCATCTGTTTATCCGATATTGAAAGGTGGTGAGAGGCATGACGCAAACTAAATATTTAAGCACGAATGAAATGTTACTGTGGTGTAACGCAGTGCTTAGATTTACATTCAAAACAAAGGGTGCAGGGGATAGGTATGCCCTTTTTTGGAAAACTGATTGTTTTGAATGCCTTTCACTTCATAATACAGTGGTTTAGACCGCTCCTTTATGACAATGAAGCCCTGTGCAGACAAAACAATCTGCACAGGATTATTTTTGTATAAGGAAAAAGGAGTTAAAAAAATGATTGATATTTCAACTTATGAATTAAATAAATATTACGGAGCAAACCATGTCTTAAAGGGCATGAGCTTTGAGATATACAGCGGTGAGCGTGTCGGGCTGCTCGGCAGAAACGGCTCGGGCAAAACAACAATGTTTAAGGTAATAACAGAGGAAGAACCCTTTGAAAGCGGAAATCTTTCAAAAGCAACAGGCAAGAGGGTTGAAATCCTCGCACAAATCCCCGTTTTTCCTGAAAACTACACGGTTGAGGATATACTTCGCTCGTCGTTTAAGGACGTTACAGAGGTTTATGAAGCCATGAAAAAAATCGAGGGTGACGAAGACCCGAAAGTTCTCAAACGCTACGGCAGGCTCATGGAAGATTATGAACGCCTCGGCGGATACGATGTTGACTATAAAATAGACAAAACCTGTAACGGCATGAATATAAGCAGTGCCATGAGAGAAAGTCTGTTTAACAAGCTCAGCGGCGGCGAAAAAACAAGAGTGAACCTGACCCGCGTTTTGCTGCGTGAATGTGATATTCTGCTGCTTGACGAGCCGACAAATCATCTTGACATAAACTCGCTCGATTGGCTTGAGGGCTTTTTGAAAGGCTTCCCCGGTACTGTCGTGGTGATATCGCATGACAGGGCATTTTTGGATAATGTAATTACAAGGATAATTGACATCGAGGACGGTAAGGCGAAATTTTACTCGGGCAATTATTCATGGTATGCCGAGGAAAGAATACGCAGATACACCTCGCAGTCGGAGCAGTACGAACGACAGCAGCAGGAAATAAAACGCATTGAAGAACGTGCAAAGTGGTTTGTCATTCAAAACCGTTTCACAACCAAGCACCATGTAATTCTTAAACGCATTGACCACATGGATAAGGTCGAAAAGCCTGCATCATCAAGAAAAATTACCGAGGATTTTAGCAGCGGCGGTTATGCTTCTAAAATTATTGCTTCCTTTGAAGATGTCTGCAAAAGCTTTGGTGATAAAAAACTCCTTGAAAATGTGAGTCTTGATATTGTACGAAATGACCGCATTGCACTCATAGGAGCAAACGGCAGCGGAAAAACAACCCTGCTGAAAATGCTGCTCCAAGAAGACGAGTGTGACAGTGGAGTTATAAAGGTCAGCAATAATGTGAAAATAGTTTATATGCCTCAGATTATCAAATTTGACGATGAAAACGCAACGGTGCTTGAAACCTTGCGTAATGAAAAGGATATTTCGGAGAGTATTGCAAGGAGCATTTTGGTTAAGTTCAAGTTCGGAACATCTGATATTGCTAAAAAGGTGAGCACCTTGTCAGGCGGTGAGAGAAGCCGCTTGAAGCTGTGCCTGCTCATGCAAAAATCGGCAAACTTTCTCATATTGGACGAGCCGACAAATCATCTTGATATCGACTCAAGGGAATGGATTGAGGACGCACTCTATGACTGGGAGGGTACTATGCTCTTTGTTTCACACGACAGGTATTTTCTCGGGAAGTTTGCCACAAAGATATGGGATTTGGAAAACGGCAATGTATCTGTTTCAAATGTAAGTTATGACGATGAATAGTATGTTATAATATCATTATGAAATTACTTGTTTTTTCTGATAGTCATAGGAATATTGTACGAATGGAGCTTGCTGTAGAGCAGGAACTTCCCGATGCAATAATTCATTTGGGTGACAATCTCATAGACGCGAAAGAGCTACAAACGCAATTTCCCGATACAGTCATTTACACTGTGCCGGGAAATTGTGACACTGTGTTTCTTCCTAAAAAAGAAATAATACTCCCGCTTGAGGGAGTAACAATGCTTTTAACTCACGGGCATGTGTATCATGTAAAATCGGGGCTGTCAATGCTCACGCACTATGCCGTGTCTATTGGAGCAAATCTTGTGTTATACGGGCATACACACAGGGCACTGATAACCGTAGAGCAGGGGATAACGCTGATGAACCCCGGTCAGCTGAGCAGACATGACGAGGAACAAAAAGCCTCATACGGAATTGTTGAAATAGAAAACGGCAAGTTCACCTGCGGGATTGTGTATATGTAAGGTGTTTATTGTTGTGTCGGTTCTTCAAAGACCCATGCAATTTCTGATAACAACTCGGGCAGTGAAATACCGTTTGCATACGAATAACTTTTTACATACGCTGTCCATATTTTCGCAATTTCCGGACTGTTTGCTATATCGGTTAAATGCTTTTGATAATTTTCAATAAACAAAAGACTGTTTCGTTCAGTAGCTTTAGCTCGGATAGCATGAAGAAGTTCGTTTCTGGAGAGAATATCCCGGTTTAGTGATATTAGTATAAATGTGTCGTAGAAATCACGTCCGCGACTGTTTGCTACATTTCGGGATAGAATTGTTTCTATCTTTTCTGCGAGAATAGTGTAGAGATTGTAAGCCATTATGGGAAGCTCTCTATCTTCAAACATTAACTTATATTTATATTCTATTTCCCGTGGTATTATTGCATCCCCAACAGTGATATCAAGTTGTAAAAATTCACGGATTGTAAAAAATGTTGCGACTAAAAGAATACGGAAGTCATCGTAATCATCATCTTCATGAATATTCTCAATACTTTTAATGCTAAATGAAACATTGTCATTAAGTTCAATCGAAATAACTTCATCAATAATCTTTTCAATTTTATCACGACTTATGGGTAATCCTATCATTGTCGTATCCATATCTTTTGTGCTACGCTTATCTATTCCAATCATTGATGAAATAAGAAAACCGCCTTTTAGTATCATGTTATTACGATATGGAGATAATGATATACGTTCCAGAAAACGCTCCATCATATATGTTTGCAATAAAGTGTTCGCAGGGGTGCCGAAGTTTGTAGATTTATTCTTTATCCAGTCTTTTAGCTGTCTTGCACTTGTGAATATCATGAAAGTACCTCTAAATATCTGTAAACAACATCACGGATTTTGAATACCGTAGCATATTCAAGCAGTTTTGCATTATCGCAAATATTCTTTCTTACATATCGTTTAATTGCTGTAATAACTAAGTCCCGATCCAGTTTTTCGATGCTACGCAGACAATCACATAGAGTGCGTTCGATATCATAAGCAATTACAATAACTCCGGAGGGCGTTTCAATTTCGCTAATACCTAAGTTCATTCGTTCAGGCTCGGAGTAAAAAAACACCATGTTTTTATCTGATAATAGCTTAGAATTCCAGCCGGATGGAATGGTCATCATTAATCGTAATGGGTTGCGGTCACTAAGGTCGTGTAGATATAAAGCCGTTTCGTGTGAGAAAACACCCTTTGGGCATCGATATTGGGCGACAAAAAATGGGTCGGGGAATACATCTGAATTAATATACAGACCATGAGCAATACGCTCGATTTTACCACTGGATGCCATACGCTGCAGTGTTTTATTGTCAATGCCAAAACTACGTGCATCTTCAGATGTAAGATAGCCGCGCGTTTGTTCCATAACATAACTAACATTTTCATAAGAACTCATATGGTCAACCCCTGTCCTTGCTGTTCGTATAAACACTATCACATACGAATGAAAAAGTCAACAGGAAACAAAAATATTCATACGGAATTGTTGAAATAGAAAACGGCAAGTTCACCTGCGGGATTGTGTATATGTAGTTCTCAATCAAAAGCATGGCTGTTGATGCTCAAGATTTTATCTCTGCTTTGACCGGTTATATTTGTTCCGCGAAATGCACCATTTCCTATAACCCTTATATCATTACCAAGAGTTATGTCAGTAAGAGGTGTATGCGCGAACGCTTGATTTCCAATTTCACGCATACTGTTTGGTATCACAATATTTGTCAGATTTGTATTTGCAAATGCTTGATGTCCAATCCTGTTTACATTGTTTCCTAATTTAACGCTTGCAAGTGGTATACCATCAAACATATTATCACTAATCTCTGTAATTCCATTACCAATTATTACATTTCTTAATGAAGTCGAAGCAAATACATTTGAACCTATTGTCGTTACGCTGTCTGGAATTTCTATATCAGTTAAGTCAGTTCCGGCAAATGCTTTATTACCTATTGTAGTTACATTGTTTCCAATTCTAACCTCTCGAAGAGGCATGCCCTCAAATGCATTGCTTCCAATGAATTTCACACCGTCACCGATTACAAGATTAGAAATCAGTGCATTTTCAAACATTGTATCGTCAATCTCAGTAACTCCGTTTCCAATTACAACATTAGTCAACCGTGTTCCGGCAAATGCTCTGCTACCTATCACCGTTACGCTGTCAGGTATTGTTATGGTTGTAATTGCTGTTTCGGTAAATGCTCGATTACCTATGATTTTCAAACTGTTTCCTAATGTTACTTCGGTTAAACTTGATATGTTTGCAAAAGCACTGCTTCCGATAACCTCAACACTGTTTGGTATAGCAATGCGTTGTAATCCTGTTCCTATAAAGGCATTATCACCAATAACAGTTACTCCGTTTGGGATATTAACTCTGCGAAGCTGCAGGGAGTCTCTAAACGCATCTTCTTCAATAATTTTCAAAGATGAGGGAAGTTCAATTTCTGTAATTGTACTCCTCTTAAAAGCATCGGCACCAATTGCTGTTACAGGCTTATCCTCTATAGTATTTGGAATTCTTATGTTATCGGAATTTCCTGTATAACCTAAAATCATCATTCCTTGTGTTGCGTCATCAAATTTAGATATGAATTCTATATCACCTTCGTTATTGGACTTGGCTACTAATAAATTCCAATCACCTACATCACATTGACCGAACTCATTATCGCCAACCGCTACGACGGTGCCGTCTGAACGTAACCCAACTGTAAAATACTGGTTTGCAGAGATTGCTATAATATCTGTCCAGTTTTCTACCTCGCATTCACCTTTTTCGTTTTGACCAACTGCTACCACTGTACCGTTTGATCGTAACCCAACTGTATGACTGTTGCCTGCAGAAACTGCTATAATATCTGTCCAATCATACACATTTCCTTGACCATGCCGATAATTATTTTCATTCGACATATTATAAGTAATAACAGTGCCATCTGCTTTCAGACCAACTGCATGGTTAGGACCTAATGAGATTGCGATTATATCAGTCCAGTCATTTAGCTCACGTGAAGTCTTAAACCGAAGGCCAGTTGCGACTACTGTGCTATCTGAGCGTAACCCGACTGTGTTAAAACTGTTTGTAGAGATTGCGATTATATCAGTCCAGCTATCTACATCACATTGACCTTGTTCGTTATCTCCTGTAGCAATCACTGTACCATTTGATCGTAATCCAACTATGTTATGCGTGCCTGTTTCAAGTGCAACAATATCTGTCCAGTTGTTAGCAGTGCTTACATCATATTGTCTATTAGAGCAAACGGCAATCACTGTACCATCTGAACGCAATCCGGCTATGGTGTTTCCGTTTGCAGAGATTGCAATTAAGTCTGTCCACTTATCAATAACACTATTATACCTCCCGTTTCCAACCACTGTGCCGTCTGAACGTAAACCAACTGTGAAATGAGAGTGTGTAGTGATAGTCATTAAGTCACATGTGATTACGGTGTCTTTATTATCATCAGATGATACATAACCATGTGAAGGTGTTGGCGACTGGATAGATAAATCTCCAGTACCATTTTCCGGTGTATCCTGAGAGTTATCAGAACCCCACGGACAACCGACCGCCGCAATCGCCAAAACGAAAACTAAGGTTAATAAAAAAATGCGTTTAATCATGATTGCCTCCAAGTTTGTTAATGATTATATTATACCAGAGCTGCATAACAGGATATTTCTTTTATTAATAACAGTTACGGCGTTTTTGAGATATATTTCTAAGTTTTCTGGGAGTTTACCAAAACTTTCATCACAAATGTGTTTAATACAACTATTTGATAAATCTGAGTTTGCCAAGTCAATTACACCGTTATCAAATATAAATGAGTTAAGTTGAAAATGTTCAACAAAGCAATCGAAAGAATCGAATAAATTGAAGTAATTTTCATCATAATCAAACTGGGCTTTAAGATTTATGTAACCTGTATTATTTCCTCTTTTTTGCTTATACCACCTTCGCAAGCTTTCTAATGTAAGGTCTATTCGATCCTTAATTGCAAGATTGGCACGTCTTTGATTAATACTGTTCTTGTGGCGCACCCAGAATATCATATTTCCCGGAGTATATCTCGCTCTAATAAATTCATTTATTGTTGCATCTTCTATGCAGGAGATATTTCGCTTAAGGTAGTCACGAACTGGTGATCGTCCGGGGTTACGTAGATTTTGCAACCATCCAGTAATCATTTGATCTCCTCCAAGCCTAAATGATATATTAGATGGTGAATGTTTTAACTCTATCTCGCATGTTGTTGGTGCTTTCGTTTGAGAAAAATTAATGCCCCAGCAACATATTAACTTAAAGAAGTCTTTGTATTCATCCTTACTAATTCTGTCTGGGTCTGGAGTAACCACTGTTTCATAATCAGTAATAGTGGGTAAGCTACCAAAAAATAACGGTGACATATAGTCTTTTGTTTGAAAAGCACCCTTTGTCATATTGCTGAATTACAACTCCCTTGTATCATGAAATATAACACAAAATATTACTCTTTGTCAAATTGTGGAAAAATGAAATTAACCTTGTATTTAGCATAAATACAAGGTTTTCCTTTGGAGGCGACACCCAGATTCGAACTGGGGAGTTTGTGACCTCTATGTGACCTCTATCAGTCCGTATTAAGTCGTAATATTTCGTTACAATACGTATTCAATGCAGGCAAATCTTCCTTTAATGTGTTCCATAAAATGTCAACGTCGAAATCTTCATATCCATGTGCAGCTCTGTTTCGCATACCTTTAATCTGTCTCCATGGCATATTTGTGTGTTTACTTATAAAGTCATCAGACAAATGACCTACAAGTTCTCCGATT
>WQXY01000003.1 GCA_009781515.1 Oscillospiraceae bacterium | reverse complement strand
TTCATCATCAACTTTTACTAATTCTTCAACGTGTTCTTTCTCTTTAAGTTTCTTATTACTCTCTCTCATTCGTTCGAGTGTGGCATTATAATTTCTTTTACCTAAAATCTCTTTTAATATAGCGAGCGATGCCGTCGCTTTTAATTCTAAAAATTCAAATTCTTCATCATCATAAGATAGAATTTCTTTACCCGATTTTGTCTCCCACGATTCATCTTCCTCAACTGTGCCATTTTGTCTTGCCTGTTTCCATCTATCCACACGTTCTTGACCTGTATCTAAAATTCTTTTAATATAATCGTCTGACCATTTTTCTGCTTCTTTTCTATGTTCTTCTAACCATTCTGCTACATAATCTTCCATCATTCAGACTCCCTTTTATTTTTATAATTATAAATGGTTTGCCTTGAAACTCCGACGGCATCAGCTATCTGCGAGACGCTATAATTTGCATCCAACATTTTATAAATTTCTTCAACAACTTCAATTTTAACTTTATTAAATTGCCGACCTTCCTTGACAATTGGGTCGCTTAAAATTAAAACAATAGTATCCATACCCTCTGCTACTTTTGGCGGATTCTTCGTAAAAGTTTTGACTATATATTTTACCGTTTGTTTTTCTTCTTTATCGAGTTCGCTCTCGTTTACATCAGCAGGGTCAGATAAAATTAAATAAATTTCTTCAAGTCCCTCGTATACAATCGGTTGCTTTTTGCCGACTGTTCTTAAATAAATTCTGTTTATCTTTTTGTTTTCAAGAGTCAACTCTTGTTTTTCTAAAGCAAGTTCGTCCATAATCAGTCTCCTTAGTTTGTCAAAATTGACAGTTTACATATTTTTAGTTTGACGTTTACAAGTAAATATCATCTTGATGAAGACAAGATGTTCCTCATCTTGATAAAGATGTTCCTCATTTCAGTCAAAATTGACAGTTTACAAAAGTCGATTTTACAAATTTACACCACACGTAAACTCGTGGTGATTACAAAAAATTACCGCTCCATTTTGGAGCGGTAAATTTTGATTCAATGTTTATTTCTGTTATCTTGCGAAAGGTGCAATACCAGAAATGTCGTAAATTCTCAATGCTACTTGGATTTGCTCTTCACTAAAGTTAAGATGCT
The DNA here is from genome assembly GCA_009781515.1 of Oscillospiraceae bacterium. Taxonomy (GTDB): domain Bacteria; phylum Bacillota; class Clostridia; order Oscillospirales; family Oscillospiraceae; genus WRMH01. The sequence continues at coordinate 127,621 of WQXY01000003.1, read as the reverse complement.
CTCCTCTTAATTGTTGTTCAACCCATTCAAGCTCTGTCATTTGTGTTTCCGATGATCCTGCCATTGGTGGTGGCACTGGTGCCATTACTCCACCTGACATAAAAAGTTTAAAATATGAACTAAAAAAAGCACTTTTTCCAATTTCTGTAACTCCGTTCCCAATAACTATGCTTTGTAAATCTGTTTCATAAAAAGCTCTGTCACCAATTTTTGTTACACTATCGGGTATTACAATGCTTGTTAGACCTGATTCTGCAAATGCGTGACTTCCGATTTCTGTTACGCTATTTGGAATTGTAATACTCGTAAGGTTTGCTGTTTCCCAAAACACGCTACTTTCAATTATTGTTACACTATCAGGAATTGTTATACTTGATATTGCAGAATTGCGGAATGCTCCACCCCTGATAGCCGTAACGCTATTGGGAATTACAACTGTCGAAAGACTGCTGTTATTTTGAAAAGCATTTTCCCCAATTTCAACTAATGTATTCGGAAGCGTGATACTCATACCGCCAAAATCTCTGCCAAATCCTGTTATGCTTGTTACAGGTTGTCCGTCAATCTCCGAGGGCACAGTTACTTCTAATGAAGAACCTGTATACCCTGTGACAATAACTCCGTTTGTATCTGGGTCAAATCTAAATGTAAACTCAAGGTCATCTTCTTTTGCCGAACTTCCCGAACCTTGATTATTACTTGACGAACTTGAACCGCCACTCTGTTTTGTAAAAGTTGTGTCGTCTAATGTCAATGTTGAGCCGGAAACTTTATAAGTATAAGAAGCTGTTGTGCCCTCATTCGGTATTTTTATCGTCAATGTGTTTCCTTTTGTTTCATACGTTCCTCTAAATCTGTTTGCACCAACATCTTCTGAAACTGTTCCGTCTGAATTGAATACAATTATCCATTCTCCAAACGCAGACCCGTGCTGTCTTCCATCTGATGACCCTGCAACCCAAGTGCCTACTAAATTACTGTTTCCGCCACCGCCACACGCTGTAACAGCGACCACGAGCATTGTAATTGCGAGTAAAATTATTATTAGTTTCCTCATTTTATTTCTCCTTTTTTATTCTGCCCAAATAACGCCAGACAGTAACATACTTGCGTTATTATAAACATTATGGATATCTTCTAAAAGTTTTTCTTTTTCGCTTTCCGATAAGTTCAATTTATTAAGTTCCTCAATAGCTATATCTCTATAATCAGCTATGTCTTGTTGATGTGCTTCTTCAAAAGTAAAGAGGAATTGATCCATTGCACCGTGCCATTCAAAATACTCTCTAAATTCTTCAATTGATTCCGCCATCTTTTTCTCTGCATCGCTTATAATTCGCTCACCCTTTTTAAAATCACCACCGCAAGCCGTTATTAACGCTAATGCCATAATAATAATAACTAAAATTGATACTATCTTTTTCATTTCATTTTCTCCTTGAAACATTATTTTTTTTTGGTGAGACCATAAAGAAAAAGCACGCAGAGGCAAATTACCATACCTACGCACTGAAAATTTAGCGTTATCACACGCAACCCCGAACTCCATACTTGAAAAAATCCATTAAAACGGATATACTGTTCAAGTCGTAGTGGCGGAAATTTCCGTGTTTGTAGGCGTTGAGCTTTTACCGAGTTCTCTACATTCGCCGTGTCGTGTTGCAATCACTTCACGGTCGCTGCGACCACATTTATGGTCTCACATCTGGCAATTTTACCATAATCGCAGAATAATTGCAATAATTGTATGCAATTCTGAATTTACTTTGCATCTTCGTTAGACTTTAGTCCAACGTTATTTAACATAGCTTCCTTTTGCTTTAACTCTCGTTGATTTTTATAATTATAAACTGTCGTCTTATGGATTCCCAATTTGTCTGCTATGGCTTTTACCGTTTCCCCTTCATCTAACAATTTATAAATTACATCAATTACATCTTGATTAAGTTTGTTCTCTGGCTCGATACTTCCATTTTCACCAACAAAATAAATAACTACAATTTCATCTATGCCGTCAAATACTTTTGGAGGCTTTTCTTTTCTCGTTCTTAAATAGATTGTTGTTTGCTTTTTATTGATTGTTTGCAAATTGTGATTCTCGTGCTTCATCATAATTTTAACCCCCTTTTTAGGTTTTTACTTCGGTATAACTAAATATCGTTTTGTTGTCGAAACGAAAATTTTTCACGCTTCAACAACAACCAAAAAAACAAAAACTATAACTGCATTGCCACCGAGAGGCACGAACTTCTTCGTGTCTTGTTTTTCTTGTTCTGACCGCTTGCCGTCTGCCCGCCCGCCGAGCGCTTATTCTCAGCGCCCACAGGGCGCTTCAAGGTCTGTCAGTTGGCTAAGGATTTCCTTGTCAAAGTTTACGGGAGAGCTTTACGCAAAGTCTTGTTCAATTGAGAACGTCCGCAGGTTCTCACGCTCATTGTAAGCATCCCGTGGTGCATACTGCTCGTGGTCAAGCATTTGGTGTTCGTGCAGGCATTCCGCAAGCCTGCAAGTTGGCTTACTATTTAGTCAGAATGGACTCTGACAGCTTTAATACCCCAACTTGCATACCGATAGACTATGGAGTCTAAAGATACCAACGTCCTGTTGGTATTTTTAGAATAAATTAGAAAGTCCATTTTCTAATTTATGAGCCATAGTCTATCAGGCTTGCTTGGTTTTGCCGTTGAGGTTTTCCCTGAAAAGCACGGTATTTGAGCCACATCTGATTGATGAGTCGAGAGATAGCTTTACCTATCTATTGACGAGTCAATCCCTAAAGTCCGCAGACTTTCCCATTAGACGAACCGCAGTGAGTCTGATGGACTTGGCAAGCCATTTAGCAATCAGTCACCATATTTCTAATTAAAAAGAATCTGCGATTCTCTTTTTTTAATTAGAAATAGGTTGGTGGCTGATTGGTAAATGGCGCAGACGAGCCTCCACGAGTCCCGCAGGATGAGTTGCCAACTGCGGTTGGCTGGGCTGGAGTTCACAACTGCGAAGCAGTTGTTCTAAATGTGGACTGTAGAACAGTCCGAAATATGAAATATCTAACGGCTGATACCCGTTAGACTATCACGCAAATTTTACGAGTTCTGACGAAACGGTCAGGCATTGCGGTTGCATTGAATAGTCCCCGTCAGAGTTTTCGTCAGTTGGACGAAACGGCTGACGAAACGAACTGACGAAATATAGTTTTCGTCAGCAGTTAAAAATTTTCGATAGCAAGAAATTAAAAATATACCCTTATCTCGACTGATAAGGGTATATTAAGTCAAACAATTTTATTTAATTCCAAGTTCTTCATCTGTAAAATTCACTATTTGAATTTTATCTACGGCATTAAATTCTTTTACCCAGTATTCAAGTTTCTTTTTAATACTATTGCCATCTTGGTCAGAAAGGTCAATATAATAGAAAGCGAGTTGAAACAATCCGTTTCTGATACTTTTTGCATAGGCTTCGATTTTATTTTTAAGTGCATCACCACTTTTTTTATTCAACTCAACTTCGTGTGCAACTGTAATTCCATCTTTAACTGTCACGATGTCAGGAATAAAGTTATCATTTTTGCCAACTCTGGAAAATCTGTATTTATGGTTTTTGTCTTTTTTGACTTCATATCCTTTAATCACTTCACAGCCATCGAGAAGAGCATTATAACTCATAAGACCAACCCACAAATTATGTTTATTATGAGAAGAATTAAAATAATTATTGGACGCATAGTAGGTATCATTAGTTTTTTTACATTTGAATTTTTGAATTTTTTTATCTTTAACTAATTTGTCTAATCGGCTATTTATAGTTGTGCGTTTAGCAGGACTGAATTTATTTATAAGTTGCCACGATACTATTCTAATACAGTCAATAATTTCGAGATATTCTTCATAATATCCATTTGCTGTTTCTATTCTGTCAGCGAGAGAAACGGAAGAACTTTGGTTTTCGGTGGACTTTAGTTCATCGTTCTTTTGGGATTGTGGTTGAGATTCGGGGACATCGGTTTTCTTGGTCAGTTTAGAAAGTCCGTTGTTTTTATTTTTTACTTCATCTGAGGAAATTTTATATTCTTTTTTAGATGCTTCAAGTCGAAGTTGAAAGTCCTTATCTTCGATTGGTTGTGCAGAATTTTCTTTAAGGTCAGATTCAGGAACAGCAAAGATATTCATTATGTCATTTAGAACTGGGTCAGGTGTATTTGCTTTTTCGGTAAATTCTTCGTCAGAATGGACGTGTTCAACTTCTTCATAATCAAGTAAATTATTTTTAGTTTTCATTTTTAGTTTTCCTCCTTACCAATCAATTTCACCAGAATCAATTTTTCTTTGCAATTCTTCTTCGTGTGTTTCTTTCTTTTGAGTTTTGCGTGTGGTTGGCTTTGGAGGATTCTCCATTTTACCTGCCTTGACGCTTGCATATTCTTTTTTGTTACCGTTATATTGTTTGTTTTCTGATACTGCCTTAAATTCAAATTTGATAGATTCCGTAACTCTGCCTTTTTTATTCTTAAAGTATTCAAGATATTCAAAAATAGGGTTAGCATCAGACGTAAGTTCACTTAATGCAGGATATATTATTTGTTTTTCGACCATTGCCCATTTGTAGCTTTTTGGTATACATAGCAGTTCTCTAAATTTTTCTACAGATACTTCCCAATATCCCGAACTTTTATACTGCATCAAAAATCTGAATAACTCTTTTGCATATCCGCTTCTTAATCCAATCATTTTTTTTAATTCAAATTTTGTATACTGTTTGCCTGCAAAGTTATTGAACCACGGTTGAAAGTATCTCGATACTTCAATTTCGATTCCATCATCATTAATTTCAAAAACAGGAAAGCAAACAAATAATACTGTGCCACCTTTTTCATTTTTAAGCGTTGTATTCAACTTAATAACTTTGCTACCCATCGACTCCATACTGTCTTCCCAAGTCGTTGCTTTATAATTTTTCGCTTTATATTTAGAAAGTTCTTCAATTTCTTTTCGAGATATTTTTATAGTATCTCCCTCTCTATCTATAACTTTCATAATTAGCGCCCAAAATAAATTTTGCTCGTGCGGAAGAAAATTCCGCAGACCGAAGTTGTTCAATTTGTTATCGTAAATTACAAGTCTTTTTTCCATTATTTTATACCTCGTTTTTGTGTTTAGTTTAAATATCGTTTTAAGTAATAAGTAATATCATCTTAATATCTATTACGGCGTATTTTATTACCCAACGTGTCGTATTTTATTACCGAAGCTGTCGTATTTTATTACCCAGTGTGTCGTATTTTATTACTGAAGCTATCCCCAACGCATAGGATAGCAACAGGAATAGCCGTAGCTAAAAACTATAAAAAACATATTTAAAAACTAAAAAAACCAAGATTCTCTTGTTTTTCTCTCGTTGAGAGAGTTTTTAGCGAGTTAGCAGTATAGATTTAGTCGTTAAGGAATGGCAAAATTAGGAAAGTTCCAGTAAAAAGTTTTTTGCCATTAATAGGATATTAGGTATCAGTATTTTTATAGTTATGGCAAAGACATATTTAATAGACAGATTAGAATACGTTTAGCGAGATTCTAATAGCAGGCACATAGTTTTATAAACTTGCAAACTAAAAGCAAACTAAGACGCAATGTGCGTCCAGTTTGCAAGATTCAATTTATTTTTCTTTTAATCACAACTTCCGCCAAAAAGCGAACCAGTGCAGTTGACTTCATCAGCAATGTCCCCTGCCTTTTCTGTAATAGCCGGAATAATCAAACTCGCAAGAATTAAAACAACGACTACGGCAATAGATATCCATATAACCATACTTGCAGAGTTTGGATCGCCTTTACTTGATTTAAGTTTTGTTTTAATGAATTTCATTTTTAACCTCACTCTAAACTGTTTTTATTAAATATCAGAAATAATGTAAACGGGGCGTCAAAACGCCTCGTTTACAGATTCAATTTAATGTGTAATTACATTTGGAGAATGTTTTCATCTCCGTGGATTTCATTCCACGTTAATTGGAGACAGGACATAATGCTGTTAAACACGATTTTTTCAGCTTCGGCAATTTTATATTTTTCACCGATTGCTTTCAGGTCTTCGCACATTTTTCTGACATCTTTTTTGGGCATTTGTTTGATTGTTTTTTTATTCATTGTCTTTGCGCTCCTTTCAATTTGTAATTAGCACTATAACTTTTAGTCCGAGAATAGCAATCGGCTTTTTAAACAAATATCCGAGACTTTTTAAACAAATAGAAACTTAAAGATATTTATAAACGGTCGTGCGATTCACTTCTGTAATTTTGCTAATTTCCGCAGGTTTAAGACCTTTTGCTTGCCATTTTTTTATTTCCTTAATTTTTTTATCAGAGAGAGCCGGTCTTCCGCCCTTGTATGTTCCGTTTGCCTTATCTCTTGCTATAATTTTTTTCGATTGATGCGACCGTCTGATTCTATACATTTCAGCTATAAACGCTTGTGTCAGAGTTTCCATCTCGCCTTGCTCCGTGCTTCTGTCTAAAAATTTTCCATCATAATAAACTTCGATTTTGTTATCTTCGCACCATTCAACAGCGTTTATAATGGAAACTATATTTCGCCCGATTCTGTCAAAACACTCAAAAACAACTTCGTCACCCGATTGAACATTCTTTTCTTTTAATTTCTCAACAATAGAGTTGGCTCTTGTTTTGCCTGATTCTGTAATTACAATTATGTTTTCGTCGGGGACATTTTGGCTCAAAAGATATTCAATTTGTTTTTGATGGTCTTGTTTTTTGGTCGAGATAAGACTGATTCCGAATTTCATAATTTTTGCACTCCTTTTTGTTATTAAATATCGTTTTAGGTAACTTCGTTTAATTGACAAAAACAGAAAACAGGATTCCAACAAAAAAGCATATTTCAAAAGAAGGAGTCTTTTGTAAAACTATGCTTCGTTTTATGACATTAAAAACGCACCCTTTCGGGAGCGTTAGTATTGTTATATTCTATTCTTGCCATTAAAAGTCGTATGGTTCGTCAAACTCAAATGTTAGTTGTCTCAGTGAGCTCGGGTCAGATAGATTGCTTTCCATTACTGATTCCATAATTTCTATAAGTTCTGAAGCAGTAAAATTGTCATATTTTTCCCACCAACTATAAGCAGAGAATATCTTAAATATGTCTTCATCTGATATCTTGAACTTACCCGTGTTCTTTTCTATAAATTTGCGAACTGTGCTGTCTATCAGTTCGCCTCGAAAACCATTTAACTCGCAAACTGGGTTTTCGAGTTCATCAATCTTTTTTTCTAATCGTTTTATTTTTCTCCGCAAGATATCAAAAAGTTCTCGTTTCTCGTATTCTTTGTAGTTTTCCCAAGTTAATGGCTTCTTTGGCATAATATATACTCCTTTTCTCTACTCGGTTTTCTTCCTCTTTTTTTGCCTGTATAAGTTCTTCCTGTATTCAAATAAATTTCAAGTGCTTCGGGGATATCGCTTACTCGCTCGTCTGCATATTCCATATCTTCAAGTTTTTTGAAAAATCTGACTTCAGATTCTAATTTCTTCCACTCGCTTCTCGACATACCCATTTCTGCTAACTGCTCTTTTGTCATAATTATAATTTCCTTTCGTTATTTTTTCAATCTCATTTTTTGCGTAGAATCGCATTCTCGGGCTTGCAATCCAGAGCGTTTGCCAAGCAACAACTCTGGATATGCAAATTTACGTCAGTTTTTCGATTCTAAAGACATTTTCATTATTTGCGTGTAATGATTCAAATTGAGCAATATCTGTGTTTAGAATGCGATTCCTTATGCCGACTTATCTTCATCATTTTTAACTGTCTGTGTGCGACTTAAATTTTGCTTTGATACTGCAAACGGACTAAAATCATCGTGTCCTTCTTTTATATCCTCGCTGAATAATGCAACATACTTTCTTGTCATATCCAAAGTCGAGTGACCTAAAATTTGCTGTAATTTAAAAGTATTCCCATTATTCATCAAATATCCTTTAGCAAACGTGTGACGGAGTCCGTGGATATTTGACTTGCCCTCAAATTCACCCTTAACATTCAATCTTGTAACTCCACGTTTGAAGCAGTATTTCCCAAAAGCCAACCGCAATGCTGACGGAGTTAATTTCTGTTCGCCAACATTGCAAAAAAGATACTCGTCAGGCTTTGCACGTTTGCGCCAAATTCTAATATATTCTGTAATAACGGAACTAAACGCAGAACTCATCGGAACTTTTTGTGTCTTTTTGTTTTTCGTGTGTGCAAGAGTTATAAATCCTGTCTTAAAATCAATATCTTGCATTTTAACATTACAAACTGTAGACGCTCGACAACCCGAATCTAATACAAAACAAATTATGGCATAAGTTCGATGTTCCGCAAAATTCGCATTTTTATCAGGTTTGACAAGTATTTTTGCTTGCTCTGCATCCGAAAAAGTCTTAATTGTTTCTTCTTGACCATTCAAAAAAGCAATTTTGTATTTTTCTTTTGTATACTCTTTTACTGAACACCAATTCAAGAAAGACTTAATTTCCCTCAAATAATGATTAATGGAAGTGACTTTGATTCCGTCGTTTTTCATTGTGTTTATCCATTGATAGATGACTTTATTGGTGACAGATTCAATCGTTTTATCTTCACCAATAAATATCTTCAATTTTTTGATACTGTTTTTGTAATTAGTTTCCGTAGTCGGCGAGATGTTACTTGCGTTTTTCTCAATCAAAAATTCTTCAAATGCTGTATCAACTAAAATTTCGTCAATGTCTGTGCATCTTTCAATAGTTGTTTTTGTTCTTGTAGCCATAATTTTAGGTCTCCTTTTTTGTTCTTTTTTTTATCAAATCCTTTCTTTTATTATACTTTTTGAGTTTCAAAATTCGTTGTGGAATCAACCAAACTTTACGGCTATTTGCACCTCATTTCCGTCAACATAAACAAACAAAAAGCGTAGTATTTGCAAGGGTTTGCGAAGTATGGTTGACTCGACATTTTGAGTGACGTTGACCTGTGTTTTTGAGCATCATAAATCAACATATCTGCACTGTCAACTAAATCCAAAAAAAGCGTTGCAACTGCAACGCTGATATGTTGATTATTTAGTTAAAATCGGTTCAAATTGCCCCCAGTCAAGCACGCTACCAACTGCGCCACACCCCGTCGTTGTTGCATGATTATACAATACCTATATTTTTATGTTAAATAGTATCAAAATACTCCAATGCAACGTCGCAGTCTTTTTGGATTTGCTCTTTTAACTCATCGACGCTTTCGAATTTCTGCTCGGGGCGGATGAATTTACAAAATTCCAGGCGTACCTCGCTGTCATACAAAGTTTCTTCAAAATTAAAAATAAAAGTTTCGGCTGTTATGCGGCGGGTTTTTGCGACCGTTGGGCGGACACCTATGTTTGTCACACCGCTAAGAAAAAGATTTTCCCCGATAAAAACCTTTGTTGCGTAAACGCCAAAAGCGGGAACTAAAACACCGCGTTCAAAAAGCATGTTAATGGTTGGGGCGTCAAGGGTTCTACCTAAACGTTGACCGCCTCGGACAATGCCCGTCAGTACGTGTTTATGTCCCAAAAAAGCGTTTGCCTGTTCAATATCGCCGCGTTGCAGCAGCTCGCGTATATATGTCGAGCTGCATATAATATTTGAATATTTAACGGCATTGATAATATCGCAGCCCAATCCGCTGCGTTTGCATTTGTCAGATAAAAACATGCTGTTGCCGAGTGCCCCTTTTCCAAACTTGAAGTTGCTGCCAACTACAAAATGGCTTACATTATGAGCAATAACCAAGTGGTCGATGAATTCGTCCCATGACAGCTCCGCCATGGCACTGTCAAAAGGCAGGCAAATAATATCATCTATCCCGAAAATGCGTTTTATCAAGCCTGTTTTGTCAGCCGATGAGTTTATAAGCGGTGTATTCTCAGAGCTGATTATGTTTTGCGGCAGTGTGTTGAAGGTAATAACCGAAGGAGTATAGCCGGTAGTGCAGGAAACATCCACTACTCTACTGATAAGAGCGGCATGACCGATATGCACTCCGTCAAAAAAACCAAGTGCCGCAACACGTTTTTTAGCCATTTTGATATACCTCGAACATAAGTTTTTCGATTTCGCCGTTTGATATTGCTCCCAGCACATCGTCGAGCGTATGAGCATTTTGGATGTTGTAGACACCTGACATTGTTCGGCGAAGTGAAGACATTGTGCCGCCGCAGCCGAGTGCAGCCCCGATATCATGGCAAAGTGTGCGTACATAAGTGCCTTTTGAGCATTTAACACGAAGAACATGCGAGTTGACAAACCCCTCCCCCTCGCAGGGATTGCGTCCCCCTGTCACATGCTTCAACAACTCCAATACTTTTATTGTTATATCCCTTGGTTCGCGCTCTACTTCGATACCTTTTCGTGCCAGTTCGTACAGTTTTTTGCCGTTTTGTCTTTTTGCAGAGTACATTGGCGGTATTTGCTTTTGCGGACCTGTAAAGTTCGGGAGTATTGCGTTAATGTCGTCTTGTGTTACCGACACTTCGCTTTCGCGCAGGACATTACCTGTAATATCTTGTGTATCCGTTACGACGCCGAGCTTTAGCCCTGCGATATATTCTTTGTCGGCATCTGTGGAGCTGTTTGCCTGACGGGTTGCTGTGCCAATGAAAATAGGCAACACACCTGTTGCCATGGGGTCAAGTGTGCCGCCATGTCCGATACACTTTATCCGCAGTGCGCCGCGAAGCTTAGCGACAACATCATGGGATGTCCAGTCTGCGGGTTTATCAATTATCAAAATTCCGTTTAAGTTCATCTAATAAATCAGCTTTTATCTCGTCTACAGTTTTTTTGATTGAAGCGCCGGCGGCTGTGATATGACCGCCTCCGCCAAATTTTGCGCAAAGTTCATGTGCATTGTATGGGGGAGTTGCCCTGACTGAAATCTTACAATCAGTGGGTGATGAAAGCTCGCGTATCGTAATTCCAATTCCAACGCCCTCTACAGAGCCGGGGAGGCTTGCAATATCGTCAATATCGTCTTCGGTTGCTTTGGAACTGTTCATCATTTCACGTGTGATTTTTACGATTGCGACCTTATCGTCAAAATGAAACTCCATATTAGAGGTAATCATTCCCTCTATCAAAATGCGCCCATGTGTTTTTGTTCTAAAGAGCAGTTTGTTGAGCTGTTTATTTGGAGCGCCTGCTTTAATGAGTTGTGCTGCTATAGTCAGTGTGTCGGCAGTTGTGTTGCCGTATGAAAAACAGCCGGTATCTGTTGATAATGCAACATACAGACATGTGGCTGTGGTCTTGCTGATACTTCCCGCAAGATCGGTCAAAATGTCGTAAATCAGCTCGCCGCAAGCAGCACGGCTTGCATCAATGCAAAGAAGCTCTGAGTAGTTTGTATTAGAGTTGTGATGATCAATGCAAAGAGCGATTTTATCTTTATATTCCAAAGCACTTTTTGTAAATAACTCTGTTGTTGCTATGTCTACAGCTATAATTTGGTCGGCAGAAAAATCAGCAGGTGCTGTATAATCTTCAACAAAGGGTAAATAACGCGGAGTTACTTCGTGATTTTCAAAGATGTATGCACATTTGCCGAGTTCGCGAAGCCCTTGCGCAAGAGCGCCCGCACAGCCCAAGGTATCGCCGTCGGGACGTCTGTGGGTTATGATGAGATAGTTGTCATTTTCGCTCAGCCACTTTGCGGTTTCAAGGATTGAGATTATTTTGCTCATAAATCATAACTCCCCACTTGCTTCTTCGTCGTGTGAAATATCAAGCCCGCTTAGAATTGTATTTATTGCAGCACCGCGCTCAAGAGACTCGTCGAGTATAAATTTGAGTTCCGGTGTATGGCGAAGACTCAATGCCCGCCCAAGCTCGTAACGAAGATGACCGGACGCAGATTTTAAGCCTTTTTGAAGCTCGGTTTGGTTTTGCATACCATAAACGCTCAAATAGACCTTTGCCTGACCAAGGTCGCTTGTCACATCAACGGCGGTAATGCTTATCATGCCTTGCTTAATGCGCGGGTCTTTGATGTCGCGAAGCAGTGCCGACAGCTCCCGATGTATATCTTCATTTATTCTTAAAATAGACTTACTCATGGGGGATTTCTTCCATTGCGAAGCATTCGATAACGTCAGAGAGCTTAACATCGTCAAACTTCTCTAAGGAAATGCCGCATTCGTAGTTTGTGGCGACTTCCCTAACATCGTCTTTGAAACGGCGAAGTGAAGCGATATCACCCTCATGTATAACGATACCGTCTCTGACAACACGAGCTTTGCCGCCTCTGATAATTTTTCCGCTTTGTACATAACAGCCGCATATTGTGCCGACTGCGGACGATTTATATAGCTCGCGAACCTCGGCCTGTCCGTAAACTACTTCATGGAACTTGGGTGCGAGCATTCCTTTCATGGCAAGCTCTATTTCGTTAATGCACTCGTAGATAACACGATACATCCGCATGTCAACATTACTGCGAAGTGCACTGTCACGTGCGGCATTGTCGGGACGCACATTAAAGCCTACAATTATTGCTCCGCTTGTTGAAGCAAGCATAATATCGGACTCGCTGATAGCGCCGACGCCCGAGTGTATAACACGCACACGGACTTCTTCGTTTGTCAGCTTTTCGAGCGAGGCTTTTATCGCCTCGGCACTTCCTTGAACGTCCGCTTTTACGATAATGTTGAGGTCTTTCAGCTCGCCTTGCTGAATTCGTGAGAATAAATCTTCGAGTGACACCTTGACCGTAGAGGTAAACATGTCGCGTTTTTCGGCTTTACGCTGCTCGGCAAGTATTCTTGCCATGCGCTCATCTGTGACAACGTTAAACATATCGCCTGCACTCGGGACTTCGGACATGCCTGAAATTTCAACAGGTACAGAGGGTCCTGCTTCTTCAAGACGCTCGCCTGCATCTGTCATCATCACGCGGACATTACCGACTGCAGTGCCTGCGATAACTGTATCGCCCTGACGGAGTGTGCCGTTTTGAATGAGTACGGTCATAAGTGAACCGCGGCCTTTGTCGAGGCGGGCTTCGATGACTGTTCCGCGTGCCAAACGGTTCGGGTTGGCGCGAAGCTCTGCAATCTCTGCTGTCAGAATAATCATTTCGAGCAAGTGGTCAATGCCCTCGCCTGTTTTTGCAGAAATCGGGCATACTATTGTTTCGCCGCCCCAGTCTTCGGAAACAAGACCGTATTCCGTGAGCTGCTGCATGATTTTATCGGGATTTGCTCCGCTTACATCAATTTTATTAATTGCAACGATTATTGGAATTGAGGCAGCTTTTGCGTGATTGATAGACTCAATCGTCTGCGGCATTATACCGTCGTCCGCTGCTACAATGAGAATTGCAATATCTGTGATGCTTGCACCGCGGGCACGCATTGCCGTAAAGGCTTCGTGACCGGGGGTGTCGAGGAAAGTGATTGGATTGCCGTGTATTTGTGTCTGGTAAGCACCGATATGCTGAGTAATACCGCCCGCTTCGCCCGATGCAACGCTTTCTTTGCGAATTCGGTCGAGCAGTGAGGTTTTACCGTGGTCAACGTGACCCATAACAACAACAACGGGAGCGCGTGGTACAAGTTCCTCATCGGTGTCAACACTGTCGTCAATGAGACGTTCTTCAATTGTGACAACAACTTCGGTTTCAACCTTGCAGCCCATTTCGATTGCCACAAGTGCTGCGGTGTCGTGGTCGATAATGTCGGAAACGGAAGCCATAACACCAAGCTTGATAAGTTGGCGTACAACCTCGGCTCCTGTTTTTTTCATGCGGTTTGCAAGCTCGCCTACGCTGATTTCATCGGGTATTAGCACTTTTAGTGTGGTTTTCTTTGCTACCTCAAGCTGCAGGCGGTTCATTCTGTCGCGTTCTTCCTGACGCTTTTTAGCACCCTGTGCCATGTTTTGCATGGGTGTTCTTGCTTTTCTGACAATTTTTTCTTTGCCGCCTTTCATTCGCTCTGCACGTTCAGTCACAAGGTTATCAAGGCGTTCATCATATTTTGACAGATTTATTGTGGCGCCGGACGTGTCAATAACACGTTTTTGCGGTGTTTTATGCGGCATGAAAGGTTTGTCGATTTTTTTCTGCGGCTTGCGGGCTGCAGCATCTGCAGGAGTGCTCTCTGCCACAGGAGCATCGGGAGTGCTTTTGCTTGCAGGAGTGGGAGCTTCTCCCTGCTCGGCGGCGGGGACGGCTTCTGCAACCGGTTTAGCAACCTCTGCAAACACAACCTCTATGCTTTCGATTTGATTATTGACGGTCAGATACTCGAAAATAATGTCGAGCTCATGGACCGAGAGTATATGCATGTGGTTTTTTGGAGCTGTTGCATATTTTGTGAGAATTTCAGTTATCAGCTTGGTTGTTATCTTAAAGTCCTTTGCAACTTCGTGAACTCTGTACTTAAACAGTGTACTCATTATGCATCACTCTCCTTTCAAAATTTTCTGCAAGTCCTTTGTCTAATATTGCAAGTATTCCCGGTGAGCCGCGTCCTGTGATAGTGCCAAGCTCGTGTTTACTGTAAGGAACTGCAAGATACTTGGTTTCGTTTGTCTCGGCGTTGGCTTTTGCCCGTCGTATTGAGCCGTCCGAGGTATCATTTGCAGATATAATCAAGTGTGCTTTGCCATGCCTTGCCGATATGGCGGTTTGTTCGCTGCCTATGGCAAGAAGTCCTGCTTTTTTTGCTATTCCCAGTAATCCGAGGGCTTTATCCATTCAAATTCTCCTGCAATGAGTTATAAATATCTTCGGGTATTTCGGTTTTGAGAGTGCGAGAAACGGCTCTTGATTTTATTATCCGCTTAAAGCACTCGGAGTTATTGCATACATACGCTCCGCGCCCGGAGAGTTTGAGGGTTTTGTCTATTGATATTTTTCCGTCCGGTGAGCGTACAATACGAATGAGGTCGGTCTTTGGCTTCATGGTGCGGCAGCCGAGACACATACGCATTGGGATTTTTGTTGCCATTTTTATTAATCCTTAATTTTATCCTGATTGCTAACTCTGGCTTTCCGGTTTAATGTCTATCTTAAAGCCCGTGAGGCGGGCTGCAAGGCGTACATTTTGCCCCTCTTTGCCTATTGCGAGTGATAATTGATTATCGGGAACGATGACACGGCATGATTTGCCGTCTTCATTCATCATAACGTCTATAACTTCGGAGGGAGCAAGTGCGGAGGCTATGTATTCGGTGGGGTCTTCGTTATATCTGACAATGTCGATTTTTTCGCCGCCAAGCTCGCCTACAATTGCGTTGACCCTGCTGCCTTTTGAACCGACACATGCGCCAATCGGTTCAACCTCCGGCTCGTTGGACTCAACTGCGATTTTGGTGCGGTTGCCTGCTTCGCGGGCAATGCTGCGGATTTCGACTATGCCCTCAGCGATTTCAGGTACTTCAAGCTCAAACAAACGCTTGACAAGCCCGGGGTGTGTGCGTGATATAAGAATTTGCGGACCGCGTGTGGTTTTTTTGACTTCGATAACATAAACCTTTATGCGGTCGCCGTCACGCAGTGGCTCGCCGGGGATACGCTCGCCCGATGAGAGCATTGCTTCCGTGTGCTCAGAGCCGGAGGCGCCGCCTGTGCCTATTTGTATTGATACACCGCCTGTGCGAGAGTCGATGCGCTGCACAACACCTGTGAGTATTTCATGTTCCTTTGATGTGAACTCATCATAAACTATGTTGCGCTCGGCTTCTCGGATACCTTGAATAATAACCTGCTTTGCAGCTTGTGCGGCAATTCTTCCAAATTTGGTTGTGTCCACAGGCTCGTTAATGAATTCGCCCGCTTTAATGCCCTTTTGAATTTTTTTGGCATCTTCAAGCAAGTATTGTGTTTTCGGGTTTTCAACTTCTTTGACGACTTCTTTTTCCATAAACATATCAACTGTTTTCTCCACCGGGTCAAGCACCACCCGAGCACACTCAGCCTCTGCGGGATAGTCTTTTTTCAAAGCCGCAAGAAGTGCCTGCTCGATTTTTTCAATCATGTAGGATTGAGGGATACCTTTCTCTTTTTCGATGTCCGCAATGGCGGAAAAGAACTCAGCGTTCATGTTTTTATACTCCTATTAAATTACTTTTTAGTTGTTTGGCAGAAAAAAGAGTGGGAGTGCCCACTCGTCGGAATTGTTCCTGCCGAAAAGTATATTACCATGCTTCTATAGTAATTGCAAGCAAATTTTTTGTTTTGCTAAAATTATATTGTATATATAAACCTGCTTTGGTATAATAAGCACCCTGTCTAATTTGAGAACTGGAGTACCCGAATGAGCAAAAAACTGCTAAGACTGTTACAGCCCAACGTGCGGTTTTATATTATACTTCTGATAGCATTTGCTGTTGCAACATTTTTCATTGGCGGTTACGGCAGAATTCTTGCAGCAATTCAAGCGGGGGTTATTATTCTCGCCGCGTTATATTTATTTTTTGCATCGAGGCGACGCACGGCAAAACTTCTTGGATACCTTGAAACCATTACCGACAGCATGGATTTGACAGTGCGCGACACACCGCTTCCCGTTTTGATTTACAACTCAGAAACGGGAGAGATTGTATGGTCAAACGATAGATTTATTGCGATAACAAGTGCGCAGGAGCCGTTTTTTGGTAATAACATAACGGATATTATCCCTGATTATTCATGGGACTGGCTACTTGGCGGCAAAAGCGAATGTGAAGAACCTGTCCCGATTGGCGATAAGCTGTATTGGGTATATGGAAGCATGGTGCTCTCGGAACGCGAATACGTTGCAATGACATACTGGATTGATGTCACGGAATATACAAGAATTTGTGAGTCCTATCTTGACTCGCGTTTGGTTTTTGCACTTTTGACACTTGATAATTATGATGAGCTTTTTAAGGGCATGAGCGAAAAAGAGAAGTCGTTTCTGCTATCGGATATCGGCGAAAAGATAAACACATGGACAAGAGACAAAGACGGATTTCTTTGCAGATTTGACAGAGACAGATACTTTTTCCTGTTTGAAGAACGGTTTTTGGAAACTGTCATAAAAGATAATTTTTCTGTTCTTGAACAGGTAAGCACATGCATCGGAGCCGGCGGCGTCCAGGCAACCCTAAGTATCGGCATTGGGAAAGACGGCATCTCGCCGCAGGAAAACTACCGTTTTGCAAGCCTTGGTATCGAAATGGCGCTCAGCCGCGGAGGAAATCAGGCAGTTATAAGAAACAGATACGGTTTTGAATTTTTCGGCGGAAGACCACAGACAATGGAGCGGCGCACAAAGGTCAAAGCAAGAGTTATGGCAAGTGCATTTGGAGAACTTCTCGGCGATGCGTCGCAGGTATATATCATGGGTCACAAAAATGCGGATTATGACTCTATCGGAGCGGCAATAGGTGTTTGCTGCATTGCGCGTGCCAAAAGAAAAACAGCCCGTGTGATTATTGAGACAAAGGTAGGGGGCGCACAAAAGGATTATCTGAACGTAATTAAGCAGCAGGAAGAATATGCCGATGTTTTTATAACTGCTCAAGATGCGGTGCTCGAAGCTGACAAAAAGACGCTTCTTGTAATTGTTGATACAAACAGACCCGACAAGGTTGAGTCGCACACATTACTATTGTCATGTACACGAATTGCGATTATTGACCATCATCGTCGGGCGGCGGACTATATAGATAATGCCGTTTTGAATTTCCACGAGCCATACGCATCCTCAAGTTCGGAGCTTGTCACGGAAATGATGCAATACTTGGTTGACCGCAGCGATATATTGCGTGTTGAGGCGGAAGCGCTCCTCGCGGGGATTGTACTTGATACAAAAAGCTTTTCGGTCAATACGGGGAGCGGAACATTTGACGCGGCGGCATACCTGAAGCGTATGGGTGCCGACGCAGCGGCTGTCAAACGTTTGCTGCAATCAGATTTTGAAATAGCTTCCGCACGCTTTAATCTTATGCAGGCAGCCGAAATTTTCAGAGACGGCATTGCGATTGCGGCAGGTGATGACAAACAAAGCAAGGTGAGTATAGCTCAGGCGGCAGATGAATTGCTTGGCATCAAGGGTGTGCATACGTCGTTTGCCGTGGCAAAGGACGATGACACGGTATATGTCTCAGCGCGCAGCATTGGCGATATAAATGTGCAGGTGATTTTAGAAAAGCTTGGAGGCGGCGGAAGTCAGGCAACCGCAGGCTTTCAAGTGCAAAATAGAAGTGTTGACGATGTGGTTTCGGAACTTGAGCAAGCAATAGATGATTATTTGAAGAAAACAGGGATGTCAACGAAGACGCCTGCAAAAAGGAGAAGCGGACAATGAAAGTAATTTTAAGCGAAGATGTAAAAGGCACGGGCAAAAAGGGTGCGCTCATTAATGTTGCCGACGGATATGCACGCAATTTCCTTTTCCCGAAAAAATTAGCGGTTCCCGCAACATCCGAAAATGTGACGATTATGAACAAACAGGAAAAAGAGCGTCAAAGAAAGCTCGAAACTGACAAGGCTGCTGCAAATGAAGTAGCTTCAAAGCTTGAAAATGTGCTCGTAAAAATTTCGGCGCGCTCAGGTGAAGAGGGGGGCAAGCTTTTTGGTTCGATTACATCAAAGGAAATAGCGGAAGAACTGAAAAAGCAGCATGGCATTGAAATCGAAAAGAACAAGATTGTTCAAGACGAGCCGATAAAATCATATGGCTCATATGAAGTGAAGTGCAAGTTGGGATTTGAGATTTTCGGCACAATTCATGTGTTAGTAATAGAGAGTTAGAGATTTATTTATGGACGATTTGTTAGGTAAGCAAATACCGCACAGTATTCCCGCGGAGCAGGCGGTTTTAGGGTCAATGCTGATAGACGGGCGGTGTGTCGGTGACGTTATCGGGATTGTCAGACCCGAGGATTTTTATTCAACCGTCAACAGGAGTGTTTTTGAAACAGTTTTTTCGATGTTCAGCTATGCAAAGCCTATTGACCCTGTGACGGTGCTTGAGCAAATGCGTGAGGACGGGGTTTATACGGACGATTTGCCCGCATATATTCGTGACCTTATGCTGATAACTCCGACTGCCGCAAATGTTATGGAATATGCGTGGATTATTAAGGATAAATCACTGCTTCGTGGCATTGCCGACGCGGGGAGTGACATTTCGTCAATGGCTGTTTCCGGCGAGGGTGGAGCGATGAATATTCTTGAAGCCGCCGAGAGAAAGGTATACGGACTGCGTTCGGGCAGCAGCAGAGCGGAGCTTGAGGATATAAAAAAAATCATGCATGATGTTTATCAGCAGATTTCAGAAACAGCAAAAGCAGGTGTCGGAATACCCGGCATGGCAACAGGCTTTAGCGACCTTGACAGGATAATTATGGGACTCAATAAATCGGATTTGATTATCATAGCGTCAAGACCCGGTATGGGAAAAACAAGTATAGCACTTAATATCGCGCTTCATGCAGCAAGAAAATCGGGAAAAACGGTTGCGGTATTTTCTCTCGAAATGTCGCGTGAGCAGCTTGCTATGAGGCTTCTTTCGGCTTCGTCGTATATAAAAAGTGAAAAGTTGCAGACAGGCAGAATAAGCGATGAAGAGTGGAAACGGCTTGCAGATGCCGCCGCACATATCAGTGAAGCTAAGCTGAAAATAAACGATGACGCTTCGCTTACGGTTACGGAAATGAATGCGCAATGCCGCCGTATATCAGACTTGGGGCTTGTTGTTATCGATTATATGCAGCTTATGTCGGCAGCTACAAGCGATAAGGGTTACAGAGGCGAAAACAGGGTGCAGATAATCGGAGAAATCAGCCGTATGATGAAAGTCATGGCAAAAGAACTCAATGTGCCTGTGATTTGTCTCTCGCAGCTCAACCGCGAGAGTGATAAGCGAAAAATGGACGACAGGCGGCCTCAACTGAGCGACCTGCGTGAGTCCGGCTCGATTGAGCAGGATGCGGACATTGTTATGGGGCTTTACAGAGACGACTATTACACTAAGGAAGAATCGGAGTTTCCGAATATTGCAGAGTGTATTGTGCTAAAAAACCGTAGAGGTGAAACAAGTACGGTAAATCTGCGTTGGGATCCCGAATATACAAACTTCTCGTCAATAGACAGATATCACGAGGAATAGGAGCATATATTTTTGATAGCGAAAGTGCTCGAGTATGCAGATGAATATAGAATGCTTCCAAGTGCGGGAGTTGTGCTTGTGTGTGTGTCGGGCGGCGCAGACTCAATGTGCCTGCTTGAAATAATGAGGCATATTTCATACGAGCGTGGATTTAGAATTGTTGCGGCACATTACAATCACGGGCTTCGCGGCGAGGAGTCCGACCGTGATGAAACATTTGTTATGAATATTTGCGAGGAGCATGGCATACCGTTTTATTCCGACAGAGGTGATGTACGCTCAAATGCAAAAAGACGCTCGACGGGTATCGAAGAGACAGCGCGTGACATGCGGTATTCGTTTTTCTATCAAACTGCCTCTAAGGTAAGCGCCCTGCGGATTGCAACGGCGCATACAATTAACGACAATACCGAAACAATGCTGCTCAACTTTGTACGCGGAGCGGGGGCAATTGGTATGGCAGGCATTCCGCCGGTCAGAGATGATGTAATACGTCCGCTGCTTTGCATTTCGCGTGAAGAAGTGATGAGTTTCATTGAGGAGCGCAACCTGCCTTTTGTAGAGGACTCTACAAATAAGCTTGATATATATTCACGCAATAAAATGCGGCACAATGTAATTCCTCTTTTGGAGGAGTTTAACCCGCGTTTTCATGAGATTGCATTTTCGTCAGCCCGGCTTTTCCGTGCCGATGAGGATTTTATTGCAGACATTGCGAATTTATTCATTCAAGACTGCTGTGCAGGGCATACAACAGATGCAAAAGACCTTGCGGTGCTGCCGTTTTCGGTTTCGTCACGTGTCATCAGAAAAATTTACAGCACCTCATCGCCGGGCGCTCCGACACTGTCGCACAACCATGTAAATGATGTGCTCAGATTATGTTTAAGTGACAGCCCGTCAGCGAGCCTTTCGCTTCCGGGTATGACTGTATACAGAGAGTATGACCGTGTTGTTTTCGATGCGCAGCCGAAAAGCGGCGATGCAGAATTTGCTCCGGTTTACCCGATGGTTGGAGATAGTTTAATTATTCTCGGTTTGGGGCTCAAAATAACTTGCAAATCAATAACATTTGATGATAATATTAAAGGTAATGCGTCATTAACTTCATTTATGTTCAAAAGTGTTGACATTTGTGGTAGAATAACCGTCAGACCACGTCGCTCCGGCGACACAGTCAAGCTGAGCGGACAAAGCGGTACAAAGTCGCTGAAAAAGCTGTTTATTGAAAAGCGTATTCCGATGCGAAAAAGAGCGTTAATTCCGGTTATATGTGACGATGAGGGTGTACTTGGCATCTACGGCATCGGGGCTTCCGACAGAGCAGTTCCAAAGTCAGGCGATTTAACCGTATCAATCATATTTGAGGAGATATAACGATGACTAATGATTTAGAGAAAATCCTGTTTACCGAGGAGCAAATTAAAGAGCGGATTGTAGAGCTTGGCGAGCAAATCACAAAGGATTACGCGGGAAAAAAGATACTGCTCATAGGAGTGCTTAAGGGTTGCTACGTTTTTCTTGCGGATTTGGCACGAAATATTAATCTCGATTGTGAAATCCAGTTTCTTACAGCTTCATCTTACGGGTTTTCATCTGTTTCTTCCGGCAAGGTCAACGTTAACGAAACGATTGATTTTGTGACAAAAGGAAGAGATATTATTGTTATTGAAGACATTTTGGATACGGGTGTCACCCTGACAGCCCTCCATGCTATGATTGCGAAGCAAAAGCCTGCATCTCTTAAGATATGCACACTGCTTGACAAACCCGAGAGGCGTGAGATGCCATTTACCGCAGACTACACAGGTTTTACATGTCCAAATGAGTTTGTTGTAGGCTACGGCTTGGATTATGCGGAAAAATACCGCAACCTGCCAAATGTGGCAGTCTTGAAAAAAGAAATATACACATAGGAGTGTTTTTCAGTTGAAAGCAAAAAATAGTAAGAGCCCGCGCGAGATAGGTCTTTATATTTTCATACTCATTATAATTTTAACGGCATTTTGGCTTATGTATTCACCAAATGACCCGACTACAACCACGGTTAAGTTTTCGGAGCTTAGGCGGTTGTTTATTGAAGAAAGGGTCGAGACCTTTAAGATTAATGAAAACAACAGAGTCGAAGCAAAGCTCAAAACTAACTACGGAACATCGGGAAGCCCATATGTTATCCATGATTTGCGGAGTTTGGAAATCTTCTATGCCGATTTTGCGGATGTAATAACAAGCGCATTGGAAGACCCGAAGTTTGAATATAATTATGAGCCGGGTATGCGTATTCCGTGGTGGGTATCGCTTCTGCCGTATGTTATTTTGATTGCCGTGTTCTTCTTTATCTGGAACTCCATGATGAACCGCTCGGGCATGGGCGGCGATAAGGGAGCCATGCGATTTGGCAAAGCGAGGACAAAGATTGCCGGTGATGATAAAAAGAAAGTGACATTTGCCGATGTAGCCGGAGCTGAGGAAGAAAAAGAAGAACTCAGCGAGATTGTGGACTTCCTTAAAGGACCGCAAAAATACATCACAATCGGTGCCCGAATTCCAAAGGGCGTGCTTCTCGTAGGACCTCCGGGAACGGGTAAAACCCTCATAGCAAAAGCGGTTGCGGGGGAAGCCGGTGTTCAGTTCCTGTCGATATCGGGCTCTGATTTTGTAGAACTTTATGTTGGTGTCGGTGCTTCGCGTGTCCGTGATTTATTTGACCAAGCGAAAAAAGCCGCACCGTCTATCATATTTATAGACGAAATCGATGCCGTCGGCCGTCAGCGTGGAGCGGGTCTCGGCGGCGGACATGATGAGCGTGAGCAAACACTTAACCAACTGCTTGTTGAAATGGACGGTTTTGCCACAAATGAAGGTGTTATAATTATTGCGGCAACCAACCGTGCAGATATTCTCGATAATGCACTGCTTCGTCCCGGTCGCTTTGACCGTCAGGTATATATCGGAATGCCTGATATCAAAGGGCGTGAGGAAATATTAAAAGTTCATGCCCGTGGCAAAATACTCGGTGAGGATATCAGTCTTTCCGAGATTGCAAAAGGTACAATAGGCTTTACGGGTGCGGACTTGGAAAATCTGCTTAATGAGGCGGCACTTTTGGCTGCCCGCGGGAATAAGCGTTTTATCACAATGCCTGATATTGAAGAAGCTACTCTTAAAGTTATGGCAGGACCTGAGAAAAAGAGCCGTGTGGTCACAGAAAAAAGCCGTAAAATCACAGCATATCACGAAGCAGGACACGCTATTGCAGCATATCATCTTGAACATGTTGACCCTGTGCATCTTGTTACGATTGTCCCGCGCGGTCAATCAGGAGGAATGACTGTATTTCGTCCGCAGGAGGACAAGGATTACAGGTCTCGCAGCGAGCTGTTTGAAAGTATTGTTTCAATGCTTGGCGGACGTATTGCGGAGAAAATATTCCTTGACGATATATCCACGGGAGCAGGTGCCGACATTCAGCATGCAAGCGCAATGGCACGCTCCATGGTTATGAAATACGGCATGAGTGATGCAATAGGTCCAATTTCGTTTGATAACAGCAGTCACAGTGTGTTTATCGGGCGTGATTTTTCACAGACCAAGAGCTACTCGGAAAAAACCGCTGCCGCAATTGATGATGAGGTAAAAGCAATATTTGATGCAGCCAGTCAGATTTGCGAAGATATTCTAACCGAGCATAAGCAACTCGTTTTGGCAACTGTCGAATGTCTGCTCGAAAATGAGTCAATCAACGGTGATGACTTTAAGTATTTTTGCGAAAACGGCGGAAAGCTGCCGCCAAAGAAAGAAACACCGGATAATCCGTCAGAACACCCTGATACGCCAGAGAAGCGTTCAAGTGAATTTCCGGAAATTCCGGACTTAGGAAGTTATTTTGACAATAAAGACAAATGAGTAATATCATTCGAGGAACTATCTTAAAAATCGCAGTGCTTATTGTGCCGATACTCCTGCTTATCGGGTGCGGGTATCCGAATGTTGTCAACTCGCGCGAGGATGTCGAGGGCAGTACAATCGGCGGTCTTGCGGGTACGCCGTCAATACGTTTGGCTACGGAGCTTGGCACAGCGAGGTCGTACTACTCTGCAGAGCAAATGATGATAGACTTAAAAGCTGCTCAGATTGACTGTGTAATTATGGAAAGCACAACAGCTGCAGAGCTTGTTTCGAGGACTTCGGGAGTCAGAATTCTACTTGAACCGCTCGTTGAATATGAACTGCGGATAGCTGTTCCAAAAGAGAACACAAGGCTTCTTCGTGCAGTGGACTCTGCGCTTGAAACGTTAGAGCGAAACGGCACCTTGAGAGGACTTTATAACAAGTATTTTGTAGGCAGAAATTATACATACTCAATGATAAATGATCCGGAAACACTTACAAACTCGCTCACTGTCGCATTGCCGCCGGACTCACCGCCGTTATCATTCAAAAATGACGAAGGCAGATTTGTCGGCATGGATGTTGAAGTGATAATGGCTGTCGGAGATATTCTTGGTGTAAAAATCGGAGTGCTCGAGTATGATGCATGGGAGCTTGCAACCGCTGTATGGCATGGCAGAGCAGACCTTGCGCTCGGGTGGCATCCCAGTGAGGGCGAGGGTATTGTAAATATGTCGGAGCCATATGCAAGAGTGGTGCAGGTGGTTATAGTCAGACGGTAATACTTTGAAAGGAAGCGGATATAGTGATGATTGATGTTAATGTATTGCTTGAACAAGGTCCGTGCAAAAAGTTTTCAGCAGGTGATAAAATTCAATGTCCGGGACAGGAAAACGGACAAAAGTGCATGTATATTCTGCTCTCCGGCAGTATTGATATCTTAAAGAAAAGTGCCGCCGGAGGTTTGCAAAAGGCATCTTCTTGCGTTGCCGGGGATGTGTTTGGCGGACGTGAACTCTTTTACGGCATTGATGATTTTACTTATGTTGTAAGCAGTGAGTCTGTTGTGTTTGTTCTGACACAAGAGAGCTTTAACGATTTGTCATGGTCGCATCCCGATTTATTGTTTGGGATTTTAGGAAATTCATATATGCCTGCTCGCAAACCCGCCGCAGTGCAAGCGCCTGCTCCCAAAGCGGAAGCGGCGAAACCTGCAGCGCCCGCGGCAGCAAAACCCGCCGCAGCAGCACCTGCAGCGGAGCCTGTTCATGCGCCTACTGAGAAGACGCAAGCTCAAGCACGGGTACGTGCGGCAGCAGCAGCGGCATCCGGTGAAGCGCAAACTATGAGCGGGGGTATATATCCGCCCGGTCATAAATTCTACTCTGATGTTGAGTTTTCTATAAATGATAAGCTCATATTTCCGAAAGAGTACAGCTGTCCTTTCTGCAAGAAGACATTTAATGATTACAGGGTATTCAGATCAAAGCTGTATGAAAGCCAACCGATGAGATATGATTTGCGTAAGTATTTTACGGATTTCAGCACGGAATGGTACGATGTTCTCACATGTCACAGCTGCCTTTTCAGCACATTCCACACATATTTTACCGAACCAAAGCCAATAAAAAAGGCTGACATTGAAGCAGAAATGACTGCTGCCCGTGCAGAGGTGCATATGAATTTTGCAGCTGCCCGTGATATTAATTATGTTTTTACTTCGCACTATCTTGCGCTGATTTGTTCAGCCGGATTTCCCGCAATGAGCAGGCAGATTTCTGCCAAGCTATGGGGCAATTTAAGTTGGCTGTATGAAGATGTAAAAGATGAGGAAATGGAAAAATATGCCGCAACTCAAGCTGCGGAAATGTATGAGCGTGTGTATACAGAGAGCCGCCTAACTCCGGTACAAGAGCAAATAACCTGCCTGTCAATAGCAGGAATGCAGTCGCGTGCAGGAATTGACAGTAATTTGAAAAAGTTCCTCTTTACGGCAAAAACGCTGAAAACGGGCGACAGGCTTTATGCCAAGCTTGCGGAAGACTTTATGTATGAGTTAAAGCTCGATGAAGAATAAAACGACTTTCTTTTGCACCGATTGCGGCAATGAATTTCCGAAATGGAGCGGTCAGTGTGCAGGGTGCGGTGCATGGAATACCATAGTAGAGCAACCCTCGTATACAAAGAAGACGGCATCCGGCACAAAAAAAGCGGGTGCATCACCTGTACTCCGAAGCCAACCACAGGAACTCAAAAGCCTTGACGCTTCAAAGGAAATGCGATTTTCCACAGGGCTCAGCGAGCTTGACAGAGTGCTTGGCGGAGGCGCTGTAGTAGGGTCGTTAGTTTTAGTCGGCGGGTCGCCCGGTATTGGAAAGTCAACCTTATTATTGCAAATATGCGGCCTTGCGAAGAACTTAAAAACACTCTATGTTTCGGGCGAGGAGTCTGAAAGGCAAATAAAAATGCGTGCCGAGCGCCTTGGAGTTTTAGGCGGCGGTATTTTTGTGCTTGCAGAAACTGAAATTACTGAGATATTATCAGCGGCAGAGGAGCTGCAACCCGATATTATCATCATAGACTCTATTCAAACTCTCTACAACCCCGAGATGACAACGGCTCCCGGAAGTGTCGGGCAGGTCAAAGACTGCACAATGTCCTTGCTTAGGCTTTCAAAGGATACGGGCGTCACGGTATTTCTTGTCGGGCATGTAAACAAGGAGGGTGCGATAGCAGGTCCTAAGGTGCTTGAGCATATGGTTGATTGTGTCTTGTATTTCGAGGGCGAGCGCTCGATGAACTACAGGATACTTCGTGCTGCTAAAAACCGTTACGGTTCAACCAATGAGATAGGTGTATTTGAGATGCTTGATACGGGTCTGAGCGAGGTGTTAAACCCCTCTGAAATGCTGCTGAGCGGCAGACCGCCCGGCACTCCCGGCACTTGCGTTACTTGTGTAATAGAGGGCACGCGCCCGATACTCGCGGAAATTCAAGCCTTGGTGACACCAAGCAGTGCAAACATGCCGCGCAGAAACGCAAACGGCATAGAGTATAACAGGGCGATGATGCTGCTCGCTGTGTTGCAGCAGCGTGGCGGCTTGCGTGTGGGCGGTTGTGATGCATATATAAATGTTATCGGCGGGCTGAGTATAGATGACCCCGGAGTTGATATTGCAACTGTATTGGCACTTGCTTCGGCATATAAGGACAAGCCGATACGGGCAGATATTGCAGTTTTTGGCGAAGTGGGGCTAACAGGGGAGCTACGCGCTGTGTCGCACATCGGGCAAAGGCTCAGCGAGATTGCACGAATGGGTTTTACGGCATGTCTTTTACCGCAAAAAGCAAAAGGGAAAATTCAAATCCCCGACGGCTTGGAACTAATACATGTTAAAAATATAAATGAAGCTATAAACGTGGTGATAAAATAACAAACCATTTACCCATTGTAACTTTTCGTTAATCATTTGTAGAGTTATTCTACAAAGTTGTTGCGATTTCTACATGGTTTTATCGATATGCAAAAAATGCGAAATTTTACTGGCATACCGCACTTTTTTATGGTATGATTAACGTCCTATGAACGTAAAAGTAAGAATTCAAATTATTGTCTTTATTTTGTCATCAATTGTGTTTTTATCCGGCTGTCTTCGTATTTCAGCGGACGATTTGTACGCACTTCCCGAAGTCTCTGAAGAATACTTGAGGCTTCAAGCACATATCAACATAGTGCTCGCTCAAGGTGCAGAGTTTGCCGCTCCCGCAAGAGGACCCAACAGACAGGCAGTTCAGCTTATGGACTTAAACGGTACGGGTTCAAATGAGGTCATAGCGTTTTTTACAGTTCCCGGCGAGAGCACACTCAAGATATATATATTCGAGCTGATAGATGACGACTATATAATCGCTGATATTATTGAGGGAATTGGCACAGACATCGACAGCGTCAGATATGTTGACATGGACGGCGACGGCATCATGGAAATCATCATCGGCTGGCAAATGGGCTCAGCGCTTAAATACATGTCAATTTATTCGATTGCGGGTTTTCAAAACCGGCTTCTTGTCAGCGGTGAGGAATATACTGAAATTACAACACTGAGCAAAAATGACGACAGCGGTGAGGATGTAATTGTTCTCAGACTGCCGACGCAGGAGGCAGGAGGGCCGATAGCAAAGAATTTTTCGCTTATGCAAGACGGTGAAATAGTAACACAGGAAGTCAGGCTATCCACAGGCGTGGAGTCGATTTCAAGAATACTCACAGGCAAACTATCAGACAGTATTCCCGCTGTTTTTGTGGAAAGTGAGGGAAAGTTTGATAACGGCAGTCTTGTTACGGACGTACTCTCACGCAGAGACGGTGATTTTACAAACATTTCGCTTCATTCTGCAACGGGAGTAAGTGATGAGACAGTTCGTCACAGAATGAGCAGCTCAGAGGTAAATAATGACGGTATTATCAAAATACCGCAGCTGCGAAGACTCATTGCCCAATCTGAAACAGAGTATTTTGCCATTGACTGGTACATGTACAGCAGCTTAGGCGAAAGGCTTTTATCGCTTACTACATATCATAATAATTTTGATGAGTGGTATTTAATTTTGCCGCCCGATTGGCGGGAAAAGGTGTCTGTTCGCAGAGAGGATGCAGTGCCGGGTGAGAGAACTATTATTTTCTCTTACTTTGCAACGGACGCGGAGCAGCATGAGGATTTCCTCAAGATTTTTAAGCTCTCGGGGGATAATGCCGAACAAAGAGCAAGCAGTGATGAAAGAGTACTCTTAATGGTGCAGGGAATGTCTGCATATGCTTTTGAGCTTTTGGCAGTGCCGGACAGCTTCGGCATTACATTCAATGAAGATATGATAAGAAATAATTTCAGACTGATGAATACACAGTGGCAGCTTGGCAGTTAATGATTAGGAAGGAAGTATAAATTTTTATGAAGAAGATTTTAGTTCTTGAGGATGAAACCAGTATACGCAGCTTTGTGGTAATAAACCTAAGCCGTGCAGGCTACGAGGTCATCGAGGCAGGAACGGGTGCAGAGGCATTTGAACAGCTTAGGCTTCACCCTGACATAAAGGTTGCGATACTTGATATTATGCTGCCGGATACGGACGGGTTTGAGGTGTGCCGCAAAATACGCACAGCAGACCCGCACATAGGAATTATCATGCTTACGGCAAGAACACAGGAAATGGATAAGGTAACAGGTCTTATGACAGGTGCTGATGACTATGTTACCAAGCCGTTCTCGCCCGCTGAGCTAACAGCACGTATCGACGCACTCTTTAGAAGAACAGGTGCAGCAGGCAGTCAGGAAACCGGCGAGATAATACAAGGACCGTTTCGTCTTAATACACGAAACAGGACGCTTGAAAAAGACGGCAGCCGCATAAAGCTGACACAGGTTGAATATTCAATAATGAAGATGTTTATGGACAACCCGGCAAAAGCGCTCTCGCGTGAGGATATTCTTAACACCGTCTGGGGGCGCGACTACTTTGGTGAGTTGAAGATAGCAGACGTCAATATCAGAAGACTTAGGATAAAAATCGAAGATGACCCCACAAATCCGACATATATTACAACAGTATGGGGATTTGGATATAAGTGGGGGCTGTGAGTTTTGGCGAATTTTATCGAGAACTTTACAAAGGGACTGCGTAGGCGATGGCTTAGGAGTACGGTTTTTGTCGCACTTTTAGGGGTCGTTTTTGTAGTTGCCATGTTCTCGATATTCATATACAGTTACTATTTTGCATCAATTCGTACAGGTCTTGAAACAAAAGCTCGTACAGCAACAGACTTTATTGCATATCATGTTGAAAGGTCTTATGACAGTTACTTTGACAGTGCTTTCAGATATGCCGAGACATTTCCCGAAGCAGAGCGAATTGAAATGCAATTTCTCAACAGATACGGCAGTGTAATGATATCCTCGTCAGGGTTTACATCAGGAGCGTCACCGGATGCACTTGATATCCAGCAGGCACTTGAATTCGGCAGAATTTCATCATGGGTGGGCAGACGGGCTTCAACGGGCGAGCGTATTATGGCTGTTTCGGCACCATTAGCTATTGCAGACGGTGAAATAATCGGAGTTTTGCGTTATGTTACAAGTCTTCGCCATGTAGACCGTCAGGTATTTCTAAACATTCTTATGGTTGTTTCTATCGGTCTTGTGGTTTTGGCAATTGTGCTTGCCCTAAACATGGTATTTATCCGTTTTGTCATTACTCCTGTCAGTGAAATAACAAAAATGGCGAAACGCATAGCAGAGGGGAGCTACGGAATACAAATAAACGACGACTATCCCGATGAAATAGGAGATATGGTTGGCTCGATTAATGAAATGTCGCTTAAAATCGCCCAAACAGAGAAAATTCAATCAGAGTTTATATCATCAATATCACATGAGCTGCGAACGCCTCTGACTGCCATAACAGGTTGGGGTGAAACGCTTATTTATACAGAAGGTCTTGACAACGAGTCTAAACGTGGCATAGATATCATGCTTAAAGAAGCTCGAAGACTGACCAAAATGGTTGAAGAAATGCTTGAATTTACACGCATTGAAGACGGCAGATTTACGCTGAACATTGAACAGATAGACATATCGGCAGAGCTTGAAGATGCAATATTTGCTTTTCGTGAGCTGCTTCATCAAGATGAAATTTCCTTTGATTATCACAATGATATATATGACATCCCTAATATATCCGGTGACCCGAACAGACTTAAGCAGGTGTTTTTTAACATTTTTGATAACGCTCTCAAGTATGGACGCGAGGGAAAGCGAATTGAAGTGTATATCGGCTTAATTGACGAGCAAATCGTTATAACCATAAGGGACTTTGGTCCGGGAGTCCCCGAAGATGAGATAGAGAACCTCACAATGAAGTTTTATAAGGGAAGCAACTCAAAAGAACGCGGAAGCGGCATAGGGCTTGCCGTTTGTGAGGAAATAATAAAGTATCATGGTGGCAGGTTGGAGCTTTCCAACGCAAATGGCGGAGGTTTCTTAGTAACTATCGTTTTACCGGCAGTTGGCGCAAGTGCTGATATTGGGGACATCTAATAATATAATTAGTAATATATAAGTGAGTTAATGATGACGCAAAGTAAGGACATAAAAAAGGAAAATAGTAAGGCGAATAAAAAAGAGTTTCGCACCTCAATAGGTGGTCAGGCTCTTATTGAGGGCATAATGATGCGTGGACCCTCGAAATATTCGGTTGTTGTAAGGAGCAAAGAAGGGCTTGTTGAAAAGACGCAGGAGTATACGCCGCTAAAAGAGAAGTTTAAGCTCTTTGGACTTCCTTTTATAAGAGGAGTGGTGAACTTTGGCAGCTCAATGGCACTTGGTGTACGCTCCATAATGTTCTCTGCCGACCAAATGCCGGACGATGAACTGGGAGAAGCGACCAAATTCGACCGTTGGATTGAAGAGAAATTAGGAAATGAAAGAGCAGAGAAAATTATCATTACCATAGGGGTTGTTATCGGCATAGCAGTGTCGGTCGGACTATTCATGCTATTGCCTACACTGCTTGCCGG
The DNA here is from genome assembly GCA_009781515.1 of Oscillospiraceae bacterium. GTDB lineage: Bacteria > Bacillota > Clostridia > Oscillospirales > Oscillospiraceae > WRMH01. The sequence continues at coordinate 96,012 of WQXY01000003.1, read as the reverse complement.
TTTTGTTGCGCAGTATGTGGAAAGTGTTGTAATCAGGAACCTTATTGAGGGTGCGATGCGGATAATAATATTCCTTACCTATCTTTGGCTGACTTCGAAAATTTCATATATGAGAAGAGTGTGGCAATATCACGGAGCAGAACATAAGGCGATATATTGTTACGAAAAAGAGCTTCCTCTCACAATTGAAAATGTTAAGCAACAATCTTCCTTACATCCTCGTTGCGGCACGAGCTTTATGTTTATAGTTATGGTAGTGAGTATACTCGTGTTCTCTGTCATATCTTGGAATAACTTACTCATACGTTTTGTTCTTAGAATTGCCCTCCTGCCGGTTGTTGTTTCTATAAGTTATGAGCTAATAAAACTTGCAGGAAGATATGACAATATCCTTACTTCTATTATCTCTGCGCCGGGTAAGGCATTACAGAGAATAACAACTAAGGAACCGGATGATGATATGATTGAAGTGGCGATTAAGGCACTTGAAAATGTAATTCCGGTGGAAGAAGAAAAAACACAGGCGAGTTGGTAATTGTTATGGAAACTTATAATGATATTTATTTGAGAGTCAGAAAGAGTCTTAAAGCGGCAGGAATAGAAGGCTCGGAGTTTGAAGCAAAGCTGATTGTAGCTCACGGGGCAGGACGCTCAAGAGAAGAAATACTTGCTATGAGCAAGATATATGCGACTGACGATACCATTAAAAGAAAAATAGAGGAAAGCCTGAAAAAAAGACTTGAAGGTGAGCCGCTTGCTTACGTGCTGGGCGAATGGGAGTTTTATGGGCTTCCGATTATGGTAAATAAGAATGTATTAATACCGAGAGCAGATACGGAGCTTCTGGCAGGTGAAGCTATAAAACTCTTAAATCGAAAGCTCTGGCAGACAAGAGTTCTTGATTTGTGTGCAGGAAGCGGATGTGTAGGAATTGCAATAGCTGCAAATGTGCAAGGCAGCCGTATAGTTTTGGCAGACATATCAGAGGACGCACTTAGCGTATGCCGGCAGAATATGCTGCAGAGCAATTTGAGCAAGCATATAACAGCCATTGAGGCTGATGTTATGAAGCCGCCGCCGTCGCTTCTTGGTGCGTTTGACGTAATAGTGAGTAACCCGCCATACATTCCGACCGAAGATATTAAAACACTTGATAAATCAGTGCGGGAATATGAACCGCTCAGTGCACTTGACGGTGGAAGTGAGGGGCTTGATTACTTCAAAGCAATAGCTTCAATTTGGAAAAAGTTGCTCAAACCGGGAGGGAATTTAGCATTTGAATGTGGAATAGGACAAGCGGATGCCGTGCGCTATATAATGAAACAAAACGGTTTTGGTGATATCAAGGTATTCAAAGATACACAGGGTATCGAGAGGGTACTAACCGGAAAAATATAACAATATTAATTGGAGGACATTATCATGGCTGAAAAGAAGAAATACATACCTGCAATACCGGCAGGCGACAAGAAGAAGGCACTTGAAACAGCACTCTCGCAGATAGAAAAAAGCCACGGAAAGGGCTCTATCATGCGGCTTGGTGAGAGAAATGAGATTAATGTTGATGCGATATCAACGGGCTCCATATCGCTTGACTTTGCACTTGGAATAGGCGGTGTGCCAAGAGGAAGAATAATTGAGATATACGGACCGGAGTCCTCGGGTAAAACAACACTTGCACTGCATATCATTGCAGAAGCTCAAAAAAACGGCGGCGAAGCGGCATTTATTGATGCCGAACATGCCCTTGAACCCGCTTATGCAAGAGCGCTTGGCGTAGACATTGAAAATCTTCTTATTTCGCAGCCCGATATGGGTGATGACGCACTTGCGATTACGGAAGTGCTTGTCCGTTCGGGGGCTGTTGATGTTGTGGTTGTGGACTCTGTTGCAGCACTTGTGCCGCGAAGTGAGGTTGAGGGTGATATTGGCGATGCGAGCGTTGGTGTTGTAGCAAGGCTTATGTCGCAGGCACTTCGTAAGCTTGCAGGTTCTATCTCAAAGACAAACTGTGTTGTTATATTTATTAACCAACTGCGTGAAAAAATCGGTGTTACATACGGAAATCCCGAAACCACACCGGGCGGGCGCGCACTGAAATATTTTTCGAGTGTACGCATTGATGTTCGCAGGTCTGAATATATTAAGTCCGGTACTGAGCATGTTGGAAACCGCACCCGCGCAAAGGTTGTAAAGAACAAAGTCGCCCCGCCGTTTCGTGAGGGAGAGTTTGATATTATGTTTGGCGAGGGTATTTCAAAAATCGGCGAGCTTGTTGACCTTGGAGTTAAGCTTGAAATTATTGAGAAAAGCGGTGCATGGTATAACTTTAATGAACTGCGTTTCCAAGGGCGTGATAATGTTAGGGAATATCTTAAAGATAATGCAGATGTTGCCGACGAGCTTGAAGCATCAATACGCCGCGACTATGCAAAACTGATGTCACCGCAGGAAAAAGCCGCAGCTAAGGCAGCAGGACGTGCAGTAGACATTGATGCAGAGGACTTTGATGGATAGTCTTGAAAAGACGAAGAAGCGGGCTCTTAAAATACTTGGCAGCCGTAACTTCTCTGAGCAGGAGATGATAAAAAGGCTAACAAGCAAGGGTGAGACTCCCGAAGATGCTGAGACCGCCGTAAAATGGCTTGTAGGGCTTGGATACATAGATGACTCAAATTATGCAACTCTTATTGTAAACCATTATGCAGCGAGAGGTTATGGGGAAGCGCGTATTAGAGATGAACTATATAAGCGTGGTATACCCCGACTTATGTGGGATGAAAAAATAGCAGAGCTTGAAAATGCGGACTTAAACGACCCCGCATTTTCATTCTTAGAAAAAAAGCTGCGAGGCAGCGATGACAAGGACGATCTGCGTCGTGCAAAAGACGCATTAATCCGCAGAGGCTTTAGTTATGAGGAAGCCGCAGCTGCAATAGGAAGATACCTTGAAGCCCTCGAGGAATAAGGACTGCTTAGATGAAAAAAAAGATTGGCGTAATTTCACTTGGGTGTGCAAAAAATCTGATAAATACTGAGCAGATGATGTATCTGCTCAGTCAGGCGGGCTTTTATGTTTCAGGTGAGGTAGAAAATACAGAAGCTGTCATTATTAACACATGCGGTTTTATTGAAAGTGCCAAAAGCGAAGCAATAGAAACAATTCTTGAGATAGCAGAGCTCAAAAAAGCGGGCAAAACCAAAAAGCTCATAGTTGCAGGCTGTCTGCCGCAGCGTTACAAGGAAAATATATTAGATGAACTGCCGGAAATCGACGCTATCGTCGGGACCGGTAGTTTTGACGATATTGTAGAAGTTGTGACAAACCCCTCCCCCTCGCAGGGATTGCGTCCCCTTGTCACGTACTTCAAAGATATTAATGCGCCTGTTAGTGAAGCAGGGCGTATTATTACAACATCTCCTCTTTGGGCGTATTTGAAAATCGCAGAGGGGTGCGATAACCGCTGTGCCTACTGCTGTATTCCTGATATTCGCGGCTCGTATCGGAGCCGAAGTATGGAAAATATTGTTGCCGAAGCACAAAAATTGGCAGACAGAGGCATAAAAGAGCTAATATTAGTCGCACAGGATGTGACAAGATACGGACTTGATTTATATGGCAAATACGCTCTTGCAGAGCTGCTTCGGGCACTGTCTAACATTGAAAATATCATGTGGCTCCGCCTTTTATATCTTTATCCCGACGAGATAAACGATCAGCTTATTGACGAAATCGTAATTAATGATAAAATAGTCAGATACCTTGATATTCCCGTTCAGCATATAAGTGATAAAATACTTGGTAAAATGAACCGTCGGGGTACGGGCTTGCAGATTAGAAAGCTGTTTGAAAAACTGAGAGAACGCATTGATGGTGTTGTGCTTAGAACGAGTATTATCACGGGCTTGCCGGGAGAAGAACAAGAGGAATTTGAAGAACTGCTTGAGTTTTTGAGAGATGCCCGGATTGAAAGGGTTGGAGTTTTTACCTACTCGCCGGAAGAGGGCACGCCCGCAGCAAGTTTGGAGCGCCCTGATGCCAAAACGGCACAAAAAAGAGCAGAAATAGTGCAGAAGTTGCAATCGGGGATTTTAGACGATTTTAATAACAGCAGGCTTGGTACAACAACAATGGTGATTGACGGACGCAGCTATGCCGAAGCTCCGGAAGTTGACGGATATATACTGATTGAAGAAGATAAAAACGAAAAAGAGCCGTTTGAATGCCGAATAACCGGAGTAAAAGACGGTGTTTTACTCGGCAAAAGGAGTTCCATATGAATACAGCGAATAAAATAACAATGACAAGGGTACTATTGATACCTGTTTTTGTAGCCTTGCTCTATATAAAGTTTGAGGTAAATGACCTAATCAACAATGTATCAATAGCACTGCTTGTCTTTATTATTGCCGCTCTGACAGACGTGGCTGACGGGATAGTCGCAAGAGCGCGCAATCAGGTGACGGATTTTGGGACATTCATGGACCCGCTCGCTGATAAGATTATGACATTTGCTGCGATGCTGTGGTTTATTGAAGTCGAACTTATGCCTGCGTGGCTTGTGCTTATCATTATTGTACGTGAGTTTATGGTGACGGGCATGAGGCTTGTTGCCGCAGCAAAAAGCACTGTTATTGCAGCATCAATAGCAGGCAAGGTGAAAACTGTTGTTACAGTATGCTGCATTATCGCAATGTTTTTGATACATATGTTTTTCCCGACGCAAGAGTGGATGCTGATATGCTGTTGGACTCTTATAGGGATAACAACAGTTGTTTCCGGAATTGAATATTTAATAAAAAATAAAGATGTAATTAAGCTTAGCAAGTAAGGGGTAAAGCAAATGAGGCAAAAGGCAGGTAGTTTCATACTGTTTTTGTCAAAAGCAACACTTGTTTTTGCTATTTTAGCAATATTCTTTTTCGGGCAGCGGTTTTATTATGAGGACACACTGTACTATTTTTGGGGAAATAATATAGTGCTCTTGCTTTATACTGCTATGTTATATTTAACGAGCAGGATTTATAACGGATTTACTCACGGGAATGCAAGCATACAGGACATTATCGTTTCGTGGGTTTTATGTTTAATTATTGTCAATGCATTTATATATTTAACCTTGAGCCTGCTTGTAACATTTATGCTGCCGGTTGGAGGGTTTATTGTCATTTTCCTTGTTCAAGTTGCTTTTGTAATTCCAATGTCGATTATTATCAATGTGTTTTATTACATGCAAAATCCGGCACTCAGTACGATTTTAATTTATGGGGATATTGAAAAGCTGCAGATATACCGCAGAATGATTACAAAGCAGCGCAGAAAATTTAAGGTTGCGGGAGTTGTTTCGCAACATGAAAATATCGGACCGCTGCTTGATGCAATTAACAATGTGAAGGCAGTGTTTTTCCTTGACGTGGAAGAGGTTAAACAAGAGGGATTACTGGAATATTGTTACTTAAACGACAAGCATACATATGTGCTGCCGTCATTTTCTAAGATACTGCTCAATGCGGCAGGCACAATATGGCTCTCAGACACACCTGCTTTTTCGTTAAAGAAACCGCCACCGGATTTTGCTACGCAAATGGTGAAGCGGCTTATTGATATTATTCTCTCTCTTACGTCGATTATTATTACAAGTCCGATTATGATAATTATCTATCTTTCCGTGAGGCTTTATGACAGGCACCCTGCGATATATAAACAAACCAGAATGACAAAAAATGGGCGGCTCTTTACGCTCTACAAGTTTCGCAGTATGCGTCCCGATGCCGAAGATGACGGAGTGCCGAGGCTTACATCAAAGGATGACGACAGGATTACCCCTGTCGGTCATGTAATTCGCAGAACAAGATTGGATGAACTGCCGCAGCTGTTTAATGTGCTCTCAGGTGCAATGTCGCTTGTGGGGCCCAGACCCGAGCGCCCCGAGATAGCGGAGCAATATGAGCAGGCTTGTCCGAATTTTGCATTTCGCACAAAGGTAAAAGCCGGAATAACCGGATTTGCACAGATATACGGAAGATATAACACGTCGCCCGAAGAAAAACTGTTTTTGGATATTATGTATATTGAGAAATTTTCAATTTTACAGGATTTGAAGCTGATGCTGCAGACGGTTAAGGTTCTATTTCAAGGGTCAAGCACAGAGGGTATCAAAGACGGTGTTACAGCATTAGACGAAGAACGGAAGGATAAAAATCATAGATGATTTCGGTTTTGCTTGCTGCATATAATGGTGAGCTGTATATTAAAGAGCAGATAAATTCTCTTCTATCTCAGACGGTTTCGGACTTTAAGCTATATGTCCGTGACGATATTTCAACCGATAACACATATACGATTATTAAAGAATATTCTCAAAAACATCCTGACATGATTGTCGCAGAGCAAAGTAAAAAAAATACCGGCGGGGCAGAGTATAATTTTATTAACATGATGATTGAGCACAAAGATGATTATGTCATGCTCTGTGACCAAGATGATGTGTGGCTGCCCGACAAAATCGAAAAAAGCCTTAAAAAAATCAAAGAGATGGAAGAGGAATACGGCGCGGACACTCCCCTCTTGGTGCATACCGACTTGAAAGTTGTCAGCAATGACCTCAATGTGATATCATCTTCTTACCAAAAAATGGCGAGCAAGGATTTTAATAAAAACTCGCTAAATTATGCTCTTGCGCTGAGTAATGTAGGCGGAAGTACCGTTATTTACAATAGAACTCTTGCAAACCTAATTCAGGCCGTGCCTGATTTTATTGTTATGCATGATTGGTGGCTTGCGCTGATTGCCGCAGCATTTGGCAAGATAGGTGTGGTAAACGAAGCAACTGTGCTCTACCGTCAGCACGAGGGAAATGATAAAGGTGCAAAGAGGGTTTTATCGCCCGTGTATATATTTTATGTGCTTACGCATTTGAAAAAAATGGCAGCAATGATAGATGACTCATATAAACAGGCGGGTGCATTTTTAAGGCTCTATGAAGATAAACTCCCCAAAGATAAATACGAGATGATACAAGCCTATGCATCAATTCCGAGATTATCACGAATAAAAAGGTTAAAAACAGTTATGAAGTATAAAGCTTTTATGCATGGGTTTGCAAGGAAAACGGCTCAGATTATGATACTATTTACTTCGCCGAAAAAAGCTGTGTTGGGAACTGATTAATGAAAAATGTCTGTGCGGGAGTTGTTTTGTATAATCCAAGCATCGAGCGGCTTAAAGGAAGCATAGATGCTGTCCGTCCTCAGGTAGATCGTTTGGTATTTGTTGATAATGCGTCTGAAAATGTAGATGAGTTGCAGAAATTATTAGACCCCGAAAGAGATGTTTTAATCAAAAATGAAGCAAATCTCGGGATTGCAAAGGCATTAAATCAGTTGGTTGAGTTTGCGGATACTAACAGCTATGAGTGGATATTAACGCTTGACCAAGACAGCATTTGTGCCGGCGATCATGTGGAAAAGCTGCTTACTACGGCAACAACCGATAATAAAATTGCTATGGCAGCGCCGCTTATTATCGACAGGGGCATTGTAGATGTTGATAACAGCCCGAAAGAGGGCTTTCCCGATACGGAAGATGTCAAGTGGTGTATAACCTCGGGAAATCTTACTAATGTTAAGGCTGTACTGGGCACAGGCGGGTTTAATGAGTGGCTCTTTATTGATGAAGTAGACCTCGAGATGAGTCTTCGGTTATTGCGCGAGGGGTATCGCCTTGTCAGAGTTAATACAGCTGTGCTAAATCATGAGTACGGGCTGAAAACAATAAGAAGAAGGTTTCTTTGGCGGGTGGTCACATATCGCAATTATGCGCCAATTCGTGTATACTATCAGCATAGAAATATAGTTTACATGCTCAGAAAATACGGACGCGAATACGTTCCAAGTCCGTTTGTACGTTGGGTTAAGCTGTTCACTGCATTTACCATGAAGTTTATTTTTGAGCCTGAAAGGTTTAAGAGACTCAGTGCGTTTACACGAGGTATAGCGGCAGGTTTGGTCGTGAATATAAAAGAAAAGTAAGTGAGGTCATTAGTATGAAAGGTATAATTCTTGCGGGAGGCGCCGGAACACGGCTATATCCGCTGACACAGGTTACAAGCAAGCAGCTGCTTACGGTTTATGACAAACCGATGATTTTTTACCCGCTGTCAACACTTATGCTTGCGGGCATCAAAGATATTTTGATTATTTCAACACCGGAAGATTTGCCAAACTTTTCACGTCTTCTCGGTGACGGGAAGAGCCTTGGGATAAACCTGTCATATAAGGTGCAGCCCTCTCCTGACGGCTTGGCGCAGGCATTTATCCTCGGAGAAGAGCATATCGGTGATGACAGCTGTGCTATGATACTCGGTGATAATTTGTTTTATGGTAACGGGTTTTCGAGTATGCTGCAGGCTGCGGCGGCAAAACCAAGTGGTGCCACTGTGTTCGGTTATTATGTGGATGACCCCGAAAGGTTTGGGGTGGTGGAGTTTGATGATAATGGCAGAGCAGTCAGTATTGAGGAAAAACCAAGCAAGCCCAAGTCAAACTATGCTGTTACGGGATTATATTTCTACGATAACAGGTGTGTTGAATTTGCCAAAAGCTTAAAACCGAGTGCCCGCGGCGAGCTTGAAATAACCGACCTCAATAAGGTATACTTAAACAATGGGGAGCTTGATGTCTGTCTGCTTGGGCGAGGATTTGCATGGCTCGATACAGGGACAATTGACAGCCTTATGGATGCGTCAAACTATATTATGGCGGTTGAAAAGCGTCAGGGTATAAAAATATCGGCAATAGAGGAAATTGCATACAGAATGGGATATATAAATGAAAAGCAGTTGACAGGGCTTGCACAGGGATACGGAAAGTCACCATATGGCGAGTATTTGTTGAAGGTTCTGAGTGGTAAGATAAGATGACAGTTACAGAGACAAAATTAAATGGTGTATTAATCATTGAACCGCGCGTGTTTGGCGATGCCCGCGGGTGGTTTATGGAAACATACAGCAAGATAAAAACACCACAAATAGAGTGTGAGTTTGTGCAGGATAATCATTCGTATTCGGCGCAAAAAGGCACTATTCGCGGCATTCATTTTCAAAAACCGCCAATGGAGCAATCTAAGCTTATACGTTGTTCAAGAGGTGTAATAATGGACTATGCCGTTGATTTGCGTCCCGACAGTCCTACATTTAAGCAGTGGATATCGGTAGAGCTTTCGGCGCAAAATAATAAGCAGATATTTATACCGCGCGGATTTGGGCATGGCTTTATATCTTTAACAGATGATGTCGAAATACAATATAAAACAGATAATTACTACAGCGTGGAGTGTGACGCGGCTGTTTTATGGTCGGACCCGGAAATCGGGATAAACTGGGGCACGGCAAATCCGATAGTTTCGGACAAGGATGCGTCAGCGCCATTACTCAAAGATATTATTAAATAGGGGGAGCTTTATTTTGAAAATACTTATTACAGGTGGAGCGGGGTTCATAGGCGGGAACCATGTGCATTATACGATTGAAAAATACCCTGAGGACACGGTTATTTGCGTAGATGACCTTACATATGCAGGGAACATGGAAACACTTGAGCCGGTATTTGGCTGCAAGAATTTTCACTTTGAAAAGGCTGATATAGCAGACAAAACTGCAATTCGGGCTATCTTTGAAAAATACAGACCCGACTGTGTCATTAACTATGCTGCAGAAAGCCATGTAGACAGAAGTATAGAAAATCCCGGCGTGTTTCTAACAACCAATATTCTCGGCACGCAGGTGCTGCTCGACGCCGCACGCGAGTTTAATGTATCAAGATATCATCAGGTTTCGACCGATGAGGTTTATGGCGACCTGCCGCTTGACAGACCGGATTTGCTCTTTACCGAGGAAACGCCAATTCACACGTCAAGCCCGTACTCGGCGTCAAAAGCGGGTGCAGACTTGCTTTGTCTCGCATATGCACGCACTTACAAAATGCCGATTACGATTTCAAGATGCAGCAACAATTACGGACCTTATCATTTTCCTGAAAAGCTTATTCCGCTGATGATTATCAATGCAATGCAAGATAAGCCTCTGCCTGTCTACGGCAAGGGTGAGAATGTGCGCGACTGGCTTTTTGTTACAGACCATTGCCGTGCTGTTGACCTTATCGTTCGCAAGGGTACTGTTGGTGAGGTTTATAATATCGGAGGGCATAACGAGAGAACAAATATTGTTGTAGTTAAAACGATTTTAGAGCAGCTTGGCAAATCCGAAGCGCTGATTAATTATGTCACTGACCGCCCCGGTCACGATATGCGTTATGGAATAGACCCGACTAAGATAAATAAAGAGCTTGGTTGGTTCCCTGATACCAATTTTGAAACGGGACTTTCGCAGACTATAGAGTGGTATAAGAACAATACGGGTTGGTGGCAAAACGTACTTGACGGTGAATATCAAAAATACTACGAGAAGAATTATGGAGCAAGATAATTAGCATGATTTTAGTGACGGGTGCTGCGGGGCAGCTTGGAACAGATGTTGTTGCGTCATTGCGAGCGAAGCGTGGCAATCCAGACACAGATATTCGTGGTATTGACTTACAAGACCTTGACATCACGGACGGAAAAGCTGTTCGTGAGTTCTTGCATGAATGTAAAGCAACAAGTGTAATTCACTGCGCGGCATATACGGCGGTGGATAAGGCAGAGGATGAAAAAGAGCTATGCTTTAAGGTTAATGCCGAGGGTACCGAAAATTTAGCAAAGGCATGCAAAGATATCAATGCTGAGATGATATATATCAGCACAGACTATGTCTTTGACGGCAAAGGCGAAACGCCGTACGAAACCGATGCGGTCAAAGCGCCGATATCTGTTTATGGGAAAAGCAAATATGCCGGAGAGGAAGCTATTCTCCGGCATCTCGAAAAATTTTACATAGTAAGAATATCTTGGGTATTTGGTCAAGCAGGTAATAATTTTGTCAAAACAATGCTAAAGCTTGCCGAAACAAGAGATGAGCTAAGTGTGGTCAGTGACCAAGTCGGCAGCCCGACATACACGCCCGATTTGGCAATACTGCTGTGCGATATGGCCTTGTCAGGCAAATATGGCACATATCATGCCACGAACGAAGGCTTCTGCTCATGGGCTGATTTTGCGGAAGAGATAATGAAACAAAGCGGAAACAATTGTAAAATCAACCATATCAAGACAGAAGAGTACCCAACTAAGGCAGTGCGCCCCAAAAATTCAAGAATGTCAAAAACAAGCCTCGACGGGGCGGGCTTTAACCGCCTGCCACCATGGCAGGACGCGCTTGGCAGGTATTTGGGGTAATAAATAAAGCGCAATGTTGCAGTAAATGTTTACATTTAATATGCATATGTATAATAATTTATACATATGCATATTAAAAATATTGACAATTGATGGAAATGTAGTATAATAGAATATACGAAAGGGGTGCGATTGCTATGGTATCCTATGTAGTTAACAATATAGAAAAATTGCGTAAATCACATGGCCTTACACAGGAACAAATTGCTGAAGTGCTTGGCGTTAGCCGTATAACATACATAAATATAACTAACGGAAAACGCGATTTTACGACGAGTAACTTAGAGAGATTGTCAGAATATTTTGACGTACCAATTTCCGAGCTTTTCGATCAGCCGCGTAATGTAGAAAAGTTTCAACAAATGTATTTCTACATACTAAACCGTTTCAAGGACGGTGTTCCAAAGACAAAACTTGCAAAGCTGTTGTACTTAATCGATTTCAGCAGTTTCTATGAAAACCTTGAGTCGATGAGTGGTGTTAGATATGTTCGCCGTGAGTATGGTCCTGTTGCTGATGTTTTTTTCGAAGTAACAGATGATTTATTTGAAAAGGGAAAAATTAACATTGAAACTAAAGGGGATGCATTTTTAATTAAGCCATCATCAAAACAAGAGACGCACTTGCTTTCTGACGATGATATTAGTCATATTAATAGAGTTGTAGATTACTGGAAAGACAAAAGAACCGGTGAAATTGTTAATTTTACCCATGAACAAAAACCTTGGAAAGCTTGCAGGGATGGTGAGTATATCCCTTACAGTCTAATAATACAGGAAGAGCCGGATCATGTTTTTGCACCAATTACCTAAGGAAAATAAACTCTTTACAGTGAAATTTGATGAATACGCAAAACGCCACTACCTCAAAAGGTTCATGAAGGATTATAAAGGCAGGCAGTGGGAAGTTACAGAGGATTCAATATTTCAAGATTTAAGCCGCATAAAAATGAACACGAGTGACCTGCAATTTACTCAGCAGGTTGATGAGTTGTGGCATAAGGACAACTATTGGGTTTTTAAGTATGATTTTCGTATTGCACAAACGAAGGAGTCCACAAAAACCTCGGGTAATAGGTGTGTCGTGTTCTTAGATAACACAGCAAGCAAAATTTCAATACTGATTATTTTTGGAAAGAACGACTTGCCCAAAAACGTAGGAGAACGAGCGTTTATCGAGCAAACTCTTGATAACGAGTTTGGGGAATTGATGAAGCTTGTGGGGTAGAGGAAAAATTTATGTCAAAAAAAGTTGATTGTATGTATCAAATTGATTGCTTCGACTTGTGTGTTACCTTGCATAGTGACTTGCATGGTAGCATGCAAGTCACATATATTGTATTTTTAACGATTTTTAGTATATAAGAATTGGCGGAAAACAGTAACTTTCCTACAAGTAAATTCCTTAAATGACACATTTCCTGTAATAGTATATGTGAATCGATTTTTATTTTTCTCTGCAAAAACACAAAACTACCCAACCGTCTTGAGTAGTTTTTGTTTTTGTGGTACTATTTATCAGTGTTAGCGGATTTATGAATTTATATAACACAATTATTGCTTTAATCGCGAATTATGCCTGTAGTAACCAAGTAGAAAACAGAAAAACCAAAAGGATTAACATAGATTGAATAAAGAAGGACTACTAAGTAACATAGCTCAATCAATAGAGCGTTTTTTTAACAGCAAGAAGCAAATTGCTGTGTTGGCAATTGCAATTGCAGTGATAGTCCTTATGGTTTTAGGAATTAGCATATACAGGATCTCGCAAATGTATATTGAGGGAGATTTATTAACTGACGTTCAAAATCAGCATAATCGCCATATACACTTGTCTGTATTTAAGCATAGTTTATATATGTTGCTTTTAGCTACAATACTGACTGTTGGCATTATGTTGTTTTTGAAAGTCAAATTAGAGTATGTATTTATTGTAGCTGCTCTTGGTTTAGGAATGGCATATATGATGGCGATTACGCCATTATCAGTTCCTGATGAGTCATATCATTACCACGGTGCATATGCAGTATCAGGATATATGCTTTTTGAACAAGATCCATATATAGGTGATATCCGCCATTTTGATTTTAGTAGTACCGTCATTCGTCAAAATACGATATTGACCTACCTCAGGTTCATGAGAGAAGGCGTTTTTTTTATTGATAGGGATCCCGAGCAAATGAACTACCAAGTTGAATTTAATGTAGTATATCCGTTATGGCATGCTCCTCAGGCATTGGGAATATCAATAGCACGACTTATTGGACTTAGTTTCTTTGGGGGTTTTTACTTAGGCAGATTTTTCAACTTATTATTTTATGCGTTATGTGTATCATTTTCTATAAAGCGGTTAAAGGCATTTAAGTTACCAATTTTCTTTATTGGTTTGTTGCCGATGTGCTTGCATCAAGCAGCGTCATTTTCATATGACGCATATGTTAATGGAATATCCATGTTATTTATAGCATACGCCATAAGTTGTGTTTATGAAAAAAGTACATTTAGCTGGCGGGATTACTCAATGCTGTTAGTGTTAGGTATACTGCTTGCACCTGCAAAAGTAGTGTATTTACCTATCATTTTTCTTGTGTTTCTTGTTGCGTGGAAATGGAAAAAGGACATTAAGGCAAAAGCTTGGGTATTGGCTTCCTCAATAGCGATTATTTCTGTTATGGCAGTTATTTATACAAATTATGGGTATTTTAATGTTATTGGAGGAATAGAACAAGAGCCAAATTATTTTGGTGGACAAAATTATAGATTATCATTCATTTTTGAAAATCCGATAGAAACTATAATGATATTTTTCAGAAGCATCACGTATTACTATAACTTTTGGTTTTATGGCATATTTGGGTTATATCTTAGCGGACTAACGATGTACGTACCATTATGGTTAATTAATGTCACGATTCTTATGCTAATAGCAAGCGTATTTTGTGGAAAGCGGGATGAATGGCAACCGACAATATCGCATCGGGTTATTTATTTCATAGTAGCTGTTGTTGTATTCGGACTATGCCTTGCTTCACATTTTCTTGGATGGACAAGTGATACGTTCTTAATGATAGCCGGCGTGCAGGGAAGATATTTCTTGCCGATTTTACCGCTTTTATTATTATTGTTGAAATGCTCTAAAATTCAAATAGAAAGTAAAAACTATAGATTTGCATTAATTGTGGGGTATATTATGGTGCAAAGTCATGTTATTGAATATATTATTAACTGGACAATTCGCTAATGCTCATTATAATGTAATGAGATGTAAGAAAAATAGTTTTTAAGCCTAAAATAGTTATAAATAAATTTTCCAATTATTAATGATAGGGATTAAAACATTGAAAACACTCATTATTATTCCTTGCTATAACGAACGAGATACAATTTCAGAACTATGTAAAGAAGTCTGTAGCAAGACAAATCATGATATAATCGTTATTAATGACTGCAGCACAGATGATAGTAAGAGTATTCTACAAAAAGGAAACATTCCGCACTTGAATTTGCCTATTAATCTTGGGATAGGTGGAGCGGTGCAAACAGGTTATCGTTTTGCAATTCGCAACAATTATGACATAGCTGTGCAACTTGACGGAGACGGACAGCATGATCCTGATTGGATTGACAAGGTAATCGCCCCGATTATCCAAGGTGTTGCTGATTTGACTATTGGTTCAAGATATATTGATAAAGCAGGATTCCAATCAACTGTAATACGACGAGTAGGTATACGGTTTTTTACAGTATTGATATATTGCCTCAGTGGCAAAAAAATAACAGATGCCACAAGTGGATTTCGAGCTGCAAACCGTAAAACGATGCAGCTTTTCACGAAGTATTATGCAGCAGATTACCCTGAACCTGAAAGTAACATGCATGCAATAAAAAACAAGCTTCGTGTATGTGAAGTGCCGGTCAAAATGCGCGAGCGCCAAGGTGGCAAATCATCAATATCGGCAATAAAGTCAGTATACTACATGCTGAAAGTATCAATAGGTATTATTATCAGTGTTATAAAACCAAAAGTAAAAATGACAGAATTAGAGGTATAAAATAATGCTAATTGGACTTCGAATATTAATGCTAACAGTTATTGCAGGGATGTTTGTTTTCTTTATTATTTTGCTACGAAAACAAAAGATTGAACTGCGATACTGCCTTGTCTGGCTTCTCAGCTTAGTTGGAATTGCTGTGTTTTGCATTTTCCCTCACATCCTTGACAGATTATCAGCATTACTTGGGATAGATACACCGGTCAACACGTTTTTTCTGATATGTATTGCTTTTCTTGCTTGTATATGTATCAGCCTGACAGTAGTTGTGTCCAGATTATCGGACAGACTACGTAAATTAACACAAAATATTGCAATTAGCGAGTTTGAAAGTAAAAGTAATAGTACAAAATCGGATTAACGGAGATATACATGAGCGCGGGATTAATATCTGTGATAGTGCCAATATATAATGCGGAGGCATTCCTTGAAAAATGTGTCCGCAGCATATTAGCACAATCATATAAGAATACAGAGGTTATATTAGTTAACGACGGCTCGACAGATAAAAGCGGTGAGATTTGTGATGCTATTGCAGGCAGCGACAGCAGAGTTAAAGTTATACATAAAGAAAACGGCGGTGAATCGAGTGCTCGAAATGTAGGACTAAATGCTGCAAATGGCGAATTTTTCGCGCTTGTAGATCACGATGATATTTTAGACAATAGTATGTATGAATGTATGCATGAGGTTATGCAAACAACCGGGGCAGATCTATGCATTTGTGGTTATAAACAGGATTTTGGCAATTATAAAAGGATAATAAACGTGCCGGTTGACAGCAAGCTTGATATGGAGGAGTTTGTCGCTGCATACGTAAAAGACTTTGAGAAATATAACCTCGTGTTTCCAATGCCGTGGAATAAGCTTTACAGAACTTGTTTAATATCAGAAGTTGAAGCAGGAGGAAAATCCATTAGATTTCCGGAGTGGTTGGTTGTAGGAGGGGATTTATGGTTTAATGCGGATATAATTAGCGAAGTAAAAAACGGAATTGCATTTGCAGACTTCCTGCCGTATAATTTTATGGCAGCTAACAATCCGGCATCCGGAGGAAAAAGTGACATAGTCGAGAATTCGATAAAGGCATTCGCACACCTTGCGGAAGTTATGAGATCTATATTGCCGGATAAAGTTCAAGAAATTAATAAAATGGTGGAATGTCAAAGCTGTTTATACATCACAAACGAAAAACACAAAGCAATTATCCAAAAGCGAAAAACAGAAGTTAAGGTAAAATGGAGTGCTGTGACAGCTATCTTAAAAAGTCCTGTCAGCTTTCCCGAAAAAATGTCTGCAACACTATTGTTTTTCTTTCCAAATTTTCTATACAGAGCAGTATTTAAGCTCTACACAAGGAGCATGTTAAAAAAGTGAAAGTATTGAATGTATTGTACCAGAGCAATGATAACTATGCTGTAATTACCGGAGTGTCTATGGTATCGTTATTGGAGAATAACAAAGATATTGATGAGATAAATTTCTATTTATTAAATGATAATATTAGTCAGGAAAATATAGCAAAACTAAATGAAGCATGTGAAACATATGGCAGGAAATTGACTGTCATTAATACAGATAGTATTTTGCAACGATTAAAAGAAGAGTTAAAAGTTGCCCCTTGGCAAGGAACGTACACTACATACTACAAGATGTTGGCTTTAAGAAACCTTAGCTTTCCTACTGACAGGGTTTTATACTTAGATGGAGATACGATTATAACCGATTCGCTCTCACCTCTCACAGAACTCGACTTAGACGGATATATAATGGCGGCGACATACGATTGTGTGATGAATGAATACAAAGAGCTAATTGATATTCCCGCAACAGATTATTACTATAATGTTGGGGTTATACTTTTTAATCATAAAGCGTGGGTTGACGAGAACTGCGAAGAAAAAATTATTGATCATATACGCAACAACAGAAGTGGTTATCACACAGCAGAGCAAGACATTCTAAATGTCTTGTTCAGACATAAAACTAAATATCTTGATATAACTTACAATTTCAATAGTGGATTTTACATATACGGAGTAAAAGAATCATTTGAAATATACGGACAGTCTTCCGATCATTATGACAGTTACGAGAAAATAAAGTCTGTTATGAGCAATCCTGTTATACATCATTGTATGGGCGGAATGACGGGAAGACCATGGGAAGAAAATAATATACACCCTCTGAGTGATATGTTCGACAAGTATTTAGCGATATCACCTTGGAAAGATTATCAAAAAAAAGAAGTAAAGCTTAATAAAGTCTTTGCCATTCAAAGAGGATTGTATAAAATCTTACCAAAAAAAATATATATGAGAATGCACAGATATTCATTAAAAAGGTATCTAAAACGTAGAAATAAAATTGCACAAAATCGAGGGAGATAGGCTTTGAGAATTTTAGTATTGGGCGGACAGGGATTTATTGGCAGGAACTTGATTGAAGAGCTTTATGATAAAAACGAAGTCATAATAGTGGACAGATATAAATGTAAAGAGATTGAACTTAATAATTGCTCTTATTTTACACAAGATATAAATAATGTGGACTCATGGGAATATCTTTTGGATAACATAGACGTGCTATATCATCTTGCAAGTTCGGCAAACCCTTTAACATCCACTGAGGATATATTAAGTGACATAAAATCAAACATATGTGGCACAGTGCAGATATTGCAGGCAGCAGTAAAAAAAGGTGTAAAAAAAATCGTCTATCCGTCTTCCGGAGGCACAGTATATGGGGAAGCTATATATTCGCCAATTGATGAAAAACATCCTACAAATCCGGCATGTACATATGGTATAGCAAAGCTTGCGATTGAAAAGTATGTACAGGTTTTTCACAAAATGTATGGCATAGACTACTGCATACTCCGATTTGCTAATGTGTATGGCAGATACCAAACCTCGAACACGCAAGGAGCAATTAACATTTTTATGAGAAAACTAATGGCAGACGAAGCTATTGAAATATGGGGCGATGGCAGTGCAGTCAGGGATTACATAAATGTCAAAGATGCTGTTGATGCATTGATGTTAGCAGGTATGAGAAGTAGTTCAGAGAAAATTTTTAATGTAGGTTCAAATAAAGGAATGACTGTTGAAGAGATAGTGATTAAAATTGCGAGTTGCTTGAAAAAAACTGCCAATATTGAATACAAAAAATCAAGAGGGTTTGATGTTGCCTCAAATGTGCTTGACTGTTCACTTATAAAGAATGTATACGGATTTGAACCAAAAATATCTTTAGACGAAGGTATTATCTCGATGTTAAGTTCATCATAGAAGGAGTAAGGTATGTTCAAAGATAAAACACTGCTGATAACAGGGGGTACCGGATCATTTGGGAATGCAGCACTGCGACGGTTTCTGGGCTCTGACATTGGTGAAATTCGCATTTTCAGTCGTGATGAGAAAAAGCAAGATGATATGCGAAACCAATACTCGAATGATAAAATAAAGTTTTATGTTGGTGATGTGCGTCAACCGGAAAGTGTCAGAAACGTAATGGCGGGTGTGGATTATGTTTTCCACGCTGCTGCACTAAAGCAAGTCCCGTCCTGTGAGTTTTTCCCATTGGAAGCAGTGCGGACAAATGTGCTTGGCACAGAAAATGTTTTAGATGCAGCCATTAGCTGCGGTGTAGAAAAGGTAATATGTTTATCAACAGACAAAGCGGTTTATCCCATAAATGCTATGGGAATGTCAAAGGCAATAATGGAAAAGATAGCTACTTCAAAAGCTCGTGCTCCGGGAAAAGCTAAGACGGTAATATGTGTAACAAGATATGGAAATGTTATGTGTTCAAGAGGCTCGGTTATTCCTCTTTTTATAAATCAGATAAAAAACGGTAATGAACTCACCATAACCAATCCCGGTATGACACGGTTTATGATGTCACTTGACGACGCAATAGACCTTGTTCTGTTTGCATTTAATGAGGCCAAAGGCGGGGAGCTGTTCATACAAAAAGCACCGGCAAGCACCATATCTGATTTGGCACTTGTGATAAACGAAGTATTCAAAGGCAATAGCAAGACGCGTATCATAGGAACAAGGCATGGAGAAAAGATATATGAATCACTTTTAACTAATGAAGAAATGACAAAAGTAATAGATTTGGGAAATTACTACATGGTTCCAATTGATGAACGTGATTTGAATTATGCGAACTATTTCGCTTCCGGTATAGAAACGGAAATTGATATAGAAGGGTATACATCACATAACACGCACCGTTTAAGCACAAGCGAGCTTAGGGAACTGCTCCTATCGCTTGATTATGTGCAAGAAGCACTCAAGACAGGTGTTGCAGGAGAGGGTTATTAACCAATGAACATTTTAGTCACAGGTGCAAAAGGATTCTTAGGTAAAAACCTCATAGCTCGTATTAATGCTATGGAGACCGGGACTGTTTTGCCATTTGATATTGATGACACATTAGATAAGTTGAAAGAATATATACTAAAAGCAGATTTTATTTTCCATTTGGCAGGGATTAACAGACCAAAAGAACAATTTGAATATTATGAGGGTAATGCAGAACTGACAGAAACTATAGTAAAAATAATAGAAGAAAAAAGCAATAAGATACCTATAGCATTTTCTTCTACTATGCAGGTTGGTAATGGCAGTGATTATGCAAAAAGCAAAGAAATGGCAGAAAAAACACTGATAGAATATGCAGCACGTACAGATGCAAAGGTGTTTATCTATAGGTTCCCCGGAATATTTGGAAAATGGAGCAAACCGGACTATAACACAGTGGTAGCAACATATTGTCACAATATTGCTCATGGTCTGCCGATTGACATAAGAGACCCTGACTATACGTTAACTCTATGCTATGTTGATGATGTTGTTGACGTGCTGCTGCAAACCATGAATCAGCAGGAAACATTGGAAATTGAACCTTTATACCAAATCACTCTTGGGGAACTGGCATCGCAGATAAATACATTTGCATCAGAAGATTTTAAGCTCGGAATAAGCGATTTTAGCGATATTTTCACCAAAAAGTTGTATGCTACATACTTGTCATTTTTACCGGAAAATAATATTACCTATCCGTTAACTATGCATAAAGATGAAAGAGGTAGTTTCACAGAATTTTTGCACTTGCCAAGACATGGACAAGTATCGGTAAATGTGACAAAACCGGGTATCACCAAGGGCAATCACTGGCATGATACAAAGTGCGAGAAATTCTTAGTAGTCAGCGGGCATGGTGTTGTAAAGCTTCGGAAGCTAAATTCTGCAGATGTTTTGGAATACAACGTAAGCGATGACAATCTCGAAGTTGTAAATATCCCTCCGGGGTACACGCATAACTTTACCAATCTTGGAGATAAGGATATGGTAACACTGATATGGGTGAATGAGGTTTTTGATAAATTACATCCGGATACATTTTTTGAAAAGGTGGATGAATAGTTTGAAAAAGTTAAAGCTTATGACTATCCTCGGTACGCGTCCCGAAATTATCAGACTTTCTGAGGTTATCAAGGTCTGTGAAAAACAATTTGAGCATACCCTTATACATACAGGGCAAAATTATGACTACAAACTGAACCAAGTGTTTTTTGAAGAATTGGGATTGACTACGCCTAATTTCTATCTTGATGTAGTTGGTGCTGACCTTGGCGAATCAATGGGGAATATCATCAGCCGTTCATACTCTCTCCTTAAAGAGCAAATGCCGGACGCTGTTTTAATCTTAGGGGATACTAACTCAGCACTATCAGCAATATCGGCTAAAAGACTTAAAATACCGATATTCCATATGGAAGCAGGCAATAGGTGCTTTGACGAAAATCTCCCCGAAGAAATCAATCGCCGCATTGTTGACCACACCAGCGACATTAATCTGTGCTATTCAGAGCATGCGAGGAGAAATCTTCTTGCCGAAGGAAAACGACCTGAGTATACATTTGTCACAGGTTCCCCCATGACAGAGGTTTTAATAGCAAACATGGGAGCGATAGACAGTAGTAATGTATTGAAAGAGCTCGGAATTGAAGATAAAAAGTTTATTTTACTCTCAGCTCACAGAGAAGAAAATATAGACATCGAGAATAACTTCCTGTCATTAATGTCTGCAATTAACGCTCTTGCAGAGAAATATGATATGCCGATCATTTATTCTACACACCCGCGCAGTGCCGGATTTATCAAGAAACGTAATTTTGAGTTTCACAGTAATGTCCGCAGTATGGAACCCTTTGGTTTTCACGCTTATTGCAAGATGCAAAAGCATGCTTTTTGTGTTGTTAGTGACAGTGGCACTCTGCCTGAAGAAACCGCATATATGGATTTTCCTGCGGTGAGTATACGCACAAGCACAGAGCGCCCCGAGGCTATGGATAAAGGCAGGTTTATTTTAGGCGGGATTAGTTCGCAGTCTCTGTTACAAGCAGTTGAACTCGCCGTATCGCCGAAGAAAACCGCTCCTGTCTCAGACTATCTCGATGAAAATATCTCGATAAAAGTAGCAGGGATTATTCAAGGCTATACAGGCATTGTCAATCAACGAATATGGAGAAAATCAGATGCCTGAACGCATACTGGTGGTCAGCCAACATTTTTGGCCTGAATCATTTCGAATAAACGATATTTGTGATGGCTTTATAGAGAAAGACTATGAAGTTGAAGTCCTTTGTGGGATACCAAATTATCCGGGAGGGCAATTTTTTGATGGATATGGTCATACAAAAAATAAAAGGCAAGAGCACAACGGAATAAAGATACGCAGATGCTTTGAAATTAAAAGAGGGAAGAACTCAAACATAAGGATATTTCTTAACTACATCTCTTTCCCGATTGGTAGCTTGTTTTCACTGCCACATTTATTTAGACAGAAGTACGACAAGATTTTTTTATACCAAACATCACCGGTTTTAATGACACTGTCAGGGTTATTATTAGGCAGATTAAAAAAAATTGAGACAACAATGTATGTTCTTGACTTATGGCCGGAAAACCTATATTCCGTTTTGAACATAAAAAACAAACTGTTGCGAAAATGGGCATTTAGCACATCAATGTGGTACTATAAAAAAGCTGACAAATTAATTGCAAATTCACAGAAGCTTCAAGTAATATTGAAAGAAAGAACAAAAAAAGAAGACAGTAAAATCACATACATACCGCATTTTTGTGAAAAATTATATGAAGCACAGGTTGCCGACAAAGAAATGGCAGCCCGATTTTCTGATACCTTTAACTTAGTATATGCGGGAAATATCAGTCCTGCTCAATCATTTGAAACTGTCATCAGTGCTGCTGCAGAAATAAAAAATAACGGGTATGATAATATCAGATGGATAATTGTCGGAGACGGCATGTCAAGAACATGGCTTGAGGAAGAAGTTGGAAAAGCCGGTGTCAGCGACAATTTCGTATTTATAGGGCAAGTGCCAATGACAGATATACCAAAATACACATACATAGCGGATGGTTTATTTGCTTGCCTAACAAAGAGTGAGCTTTTAGATTGTGCACTACCGGCAAAAGTGCTTTCATACTACGCAGCCGGCCGTCCAATGGTATTGGCTATGGATGGAGAAGTTCAACAGGTTATAGAGACATCAAAAGCGGGTATTAGTGTAGGTGCAGGGGATAATAAAGGGTTTGCAGAGGCCATAATTAAACTGTATAATAAAAGCAAAGATGAACGTAAATTAATGGGAGAAAATGCAAAAACGTACTACCTTGAGCATTTTGAGAGAAACATTAATATGGAGAAGTTAATAGATTTTATTTTTAGATAGGTTTTCTATATGATGAAAAAATGTATGACGCGATTTACTTCAAAAATACATAAAAAGCACTTACTTATGCTTTTTATGCTGTTTATTCCTGTATGGCTTATTGGTATTAGCAATTACTTTTTTGCATATTCATCATATCATTTGCTTCCAAGTCTTGAAGATGCAGATATTATGACTCGCCAATGGGTCGGAAGCAAAGACGGAATAATGATGACAATCGCCATTAGTGCAGTTGTTGCAATACTTTGGGTTATCAGCTTATATACAGGGAGCATGGATAGGTTAATTAGTTATATATCAGGCAAAATACTGAGCATCAAAAAAAATCCTAATAAAATATTGGTGCATATAATTATTCTTATGGCAATTGTATTTGCGGCATTTGTGATAGAGGCATTAACAAGTTCAAATACGAAAGTTGGTTTGGTTGGTGCAGTAAGGGTGATGTTCTATGCTACTATAGGGTTTTCTATATATTTAATTGTTATTTTTAGAAAAAGTCCTGAAAAAATATTTTTATCCTTATACTTGATAATTGGATTTGTGTATATTGCAGCACATCCACCGGCTTGGTATGGGTTTGACAATGAAATACATTACGCATGGGCATTAGAGGAGTCGTATATAAGGACGGTTTCGGTAGCCGATATGGATATAGAGTTAACAAGACCAACTGCAAGAGTTGTATTTGGCTCATTGCTTCCCCCCGAAGGTTCAGGTTTTAGAGAGCTCATTTTTGACAAGGAGTCCACAACGGTAACGTTTTTTCGCAAAGGGACTGATTCTCTTATTTGGACGGGTCATGACGAATCACGGGATTTATTTAATAGACTTGCACATATACCATCAGGGTTGATGTTGTTTATTGGCAGAAGTTTATCTCTCGCGCCGTTATTAATATTTAAGTTAGGAATGTTAGGAAATCATTTGGTCTTTACAGCTATTATATATTTTGCAATAAGACGGTTAAGTAGCGGCAAGCATATAATGGCAGTTATTGCAATGTTTCCAACAACAATGATGTTAGCAACCACATATGGCTATGACTACTGGGTGATAGGGCTTGCTATGCTTGGTGCGGCATATTGTTTTTATGAAATGCAAAATCCTGATAAAAAAATAGAATTAAAAAGCTTAATAATAATGATTGCCTCATTTACTATTGCGATGGGACCAAAGGCAATATATTTTCCATTGATGTGCATCATGTATTTAATAAGCAAAGAAAAGTTTGAGACAAAAAAAGGTTATAACTGCTATTTGTTGACAGTGTCATGTGCGATATTGTTTGTAATAGCAAGTTTCTTAATTCCAATAATGGTATCAAGCGGCGGTGAAGGTGATTTTCGAGGAGGTTCAGAAGTTGACCCGTCGGGTCAAATGGCTTTTATATTTAACAATCCGCTGACATATTCCGGTATACTGCTTAGTTATATAAGTCATTATTTTAATATATTCATAGTGCAAAATTATGTTACATTTTTTGCAAACTTAGGGTCATCATCGTATTATCACCTAATATGGGCATTAGTTGCATTTGTTACGATTACAGATAGAAATACTAAGGATAGGCTTACATCAACAATAGGGCTTAAAGCAATTGTCGCTGTAATCATTGTATCTACTATTGCATTATTTTCGACCGCTCTATACATTGCGTTTACAGGAGTGGGTGCGCATCATATAGCAGGGCTTCAAGGCAGATATATTTTACCGGCACTCTTCCCCTTGTTATACGTCATTGGCAGTTTTCGAATTGAAAATTTAATGGATAAATCTTTATACTCAACCGCTGTATTTGGTGTGATGAGTTTTGTGTTGTTATACGGCGCATGGGAAATGTTAATACAACCATTAAGTATGCTTTAGGATTTATGTAAAAATGAAACAAGCTATAAAAAACATTATGACAAAAAATAAATTCACAAGAGCGGTGTATAAAACGCTCTTAGTTATTAGATATCACGGGATAATAGCTGTATTTAAGATAATCAAACGAAAATTAATAAAAGAGGTTAAGGTAGAAGCTGCAGCTTACACATATACTGCACCGACAAAAGCGGAGCTTGATAAGCAAAGAAAAGCCAAGTTTAAGAAAGATATAGAGTTTAGTATACTAACTCCGCTCTATAATACTAATGAGAAATTTTTGACAGAAATGATTGAGTCGGTACGTGCTCAATCTTACAAAAACTGGGAGCTTTGTTTAGCTGACGGTAGTGATGCGGAGCATAAAAATGTTGAAGCAATATGCATGAGTTACGTAAAAAAAGATAGCAGGATTAAATATACAAGACTTGAACAAAACATTGGTATTGCAGAAAATACCAATGCATGTTTGGAGTTTGCAACAGGGGACTATATATCATTTCTTGACCATGATGATTTGCTGACACCTGACGCTTTATATGAAACAATGCTTGCTGTTTGCGAGCATGGAGCACAGTTTATATATTCTGATGAAGATAAGGTTTGTGAAAAAACTATTACATTCTCTGAGCATTGTTATAAACCCGATTTCGCTCCGGATTATCTGCGAAGTATGAACTATATTTGCCATTTTGTTTCTGTCAGCAGGGAAATTATAAATAAAATAGGGCTTCTAAGCTCCGGCTTTAATGGTGCTCAGGATTATGATTTTGTTCTGCGCTCTACGGAGCAGACAAAAAACATTTATCATATACCAAAGGTTCTCTATCACTGGCGCACTCATGCTGCCTCTACATCAGTGAGTTTTGATGCAAAAACATATGCCATTGAGTCCGGAAAAAAAGCCGTTGAAAAGCACTTGGAGAGGATTTCGCTCGGCGGGGCAGTAGAAGCACTGCAAATACCCGGCACATATAAGATAAATTACGAGCTAAGCGAAAAACCGCTTGTTTCAATACTGGTACCGAACAAAGACCATATTAACGACTTAAAGCGATGCATAAACTCGGTTTTAGAAAAAAGTGCGTACAAGAATTTTGAGATTGTTATTATTGAAAATAACAGCACTGAGAAGAGAACATTTGAGTATTATAAGACCTTGGAGACAAAGGAAAACATTAGGGTAGTAAACTATGATGATGTGTTTAATTACTCTAAGATAAATAATTTTGGAGTTTCACACGCAAATGGTGAATATCTGATTTTTCTTAACAACGATACTGAGGTTATAACAGAAAGTTGGATAGAAGAACTGCTTATGTACGCCCAAAGAGATGATGTAGGTATTGCCGGTGCTAAACTGTATTATGCGGACTTTTCGGTGCAGCATGCAGGCTTAGTTGTAGGATTGTTTAATGCGGCAAGTCATGTGCATTACAAAATATATAACAACAATGACCCCGGATATTCGTGCCGTCTTAAAACCGCACAAAATTACAGCGCTGTAACTGCTGCATGTATGATGATGAAAAAAGCTTTATTTCTTGATGTCGGCGGATTTTATGAGGATATGACTGTTGCATATAATGATATAGATTTGTGTATGAAAGTGAGAGCAAAAGGAAAGCTTATAGTGTGGACGCCATTTTGCGAACTTATTCACTACGAATGTACATCACGGGGTATCAATGATACCCCGGAAAAGGAAAAACGTGAAAATAATGAACGGGCAATGTTTGTAAAAAGGTGGGAGGATTATTGGGAAAACGGTGATCCATACTATAATGTCAATTTTAGTTCAAAAAATGCTGATTTTGTGATAGAATGATAAACCGCAATCAGTTGTTGATGAGGAGCGAAATTTGTGCTTACCGTAGTTTTACATACAACGTCAAACGAAGTTGATGCATCAAAATATTCGAAGATATTGAATGACAAGGATAAGCTTGTTATTATCAGCGATGAGAAAAGTGTAGAGGCATGTAATGAGGCTATCCGAAATTCGGTTGAACTTTCGGATATTTTACTATTGTCCGATCAAATCGAAATTTATGACGGATTTATTGAAAACATGACTCAAAGCCTTTATGCAACTGAAAAACATGCCATTGCTTGCGGACAGGAAATAGAAGCTGATTTGATAAATACAGTTGCAAAATATTTGCCTATGTATTCGCGAACAATAAAGCCAACAGCAAACTGTGCGCTGATAAAAAGAAGTATCATAGATAATTTGGGCGTTTTTGATGCAGTATATGAGAGCTTGCAGTATGCACTTATGGACTACTATCTTCGAATAAATGATTTCGGATATACGGCGATAACCGCTCACCATGCGATGTTTTCAGCAAGCCAAGCAATGAAGAAATCGCCTCAAATCAGCGATGACGAAAAATTGTTTAACAAGAGGTATGAGTATTTTCAAAGAATGGAGCAGCATTTTAATCAGGCGGAGCTGCATCCATGCTTGAAATTTTTGGATTTGTTAGATAATGAGAGTGGGCAGAGAAAGAAAATTCTTTTTGACTGTATTATTATGCCGCCGTTTTGTAATGGCACATCAGAGTATCAAATTTCTATGTTTGATGCGTTTTGCAGATTATATGGCAATAAATATGACATATACATGTATGTGAACCGTGAAGCTGATGAATATCATAAGCTGTCAAAGCGTTATAAAAATGTGCTTTTACCGGACACGATAGGCGATAGCACATTTCATCTCGGCTTTGTGCCAAATCAGATGTACTTTATGGAAAACCAAATAGAAATGAACAAGCGGTGTCTTAAGGTTGTGCAGACAGTGCTTGATATTATCGCACTTCGATGTTATGAGCATCAAACAGGCGAGATGCAATACAACAACATAATAAGAGTTGGCTTTAAGCTATGCGACGGAATTGTTACTATCAGCAAGTATAGTATGCATGACTTAAAAGCATATTTTTCAGATGACTCGGAGCTTGAGCGAATACCTGTAAAACCAATACTTATTGCCTCGCAAGCTTTGACGCCGCTACAGAAAAAATATAAACTGCCGTTTGATGATTACTTTTTGGTTGTTGGCAACTCTTTTAAGCACAAAGCAATGAAAGAAGCTGTATGTGCCTTGGGTAAAACATTGCATAACTTCATTTTTGTCGGTTATGGGAATAACGAGTATTTTGGTGATAATATATATGGCTATCAAAACGGATATCTTGAAGATGATTTTCTCAGTTATTTATATGCAAGCTGCAAGGCTCTTATTTTTCCGAGCCTGTACGAAGGTTTCGGTCTTCCAATTGTAATTGCACTACGAAATAATAAACGTGTTATTGTCAGCAATACAGAGATTAACCATGAACTGCAAGATTATTTAACTGATTTTCACGAGCATTTCATGTTATTTGACAGGTTTGAGCAAATAGATGAACTAATCAGCAGTACAGATTTTTCCGTGGGGCTCAGTCCTGTCATGTATAAAGACTCGTGGGAAAGAGTAGCAGCAGAGACCGAAATTTTCTTTGAGCAAATATTAAATACCGAAATTGACGTGAACAGGCTGTATGAGCGAAGAAATCTATATAACTTCATTGAAGCCAAGCTGTGCAGTCCGATTATCAGAACTGTTATAAACAGTGCATCGGGTCACAAACAACCGCTACTGAAAAGGCTTAAAGAACGGTTGAGAAGAAAACATCCGCGGTTTTTCGGTTTTTTGAAGAAGATTAGGGCTACGTTTTTGAGGGGGTAAACATGCTGACGATTATTCTATGTGCAACTTCAAAAGAAACTGACATAAGTCGGTATGATAGGCTCAAAAAAGACGGTGACGTTTTAATTGCTGCTTATGAAGATAATGACAGTATGGTAAAGCAGTGCTGTGATATAGCAAGAAATTCTGATTTGGCATCAGATATATTGATATTATCAGAGAACATTATATTGCACGACAATCTTATTGATAATATGAAACGTGCTTTGTACGCAGGCGACAGACATGCTATAGTTTATGGGAGAGAAATTGACGATAGAAAAAGCTTAATAAAAACGGCAAAAAAATATCTGCCGGAATATTCTATATCACTTAGTGTCAGCGCAAAGTGTGTATTGATAAAGCGTTCTGTAGTAAATATGTTGGGATTTCTTGATGAAGCGTTTAGCGAACTGCACTATGCTTTGCTTGATTTTTATTGTAGAATAAATAGGTATGGTTTTTCATCAATAATGGCGAACCATGCATTATATTCACATGATGACTGTGCTGAGCATATACAGAGCAGCAGTGACAAGGAACTCTTTTTATCAAGACATATAAATCGGGAAAAAACGGTAGAGCAGCATATATTAAACGAAACTCATCCATGTGTTGAGTTTTTAGAGCTGTTAGATGATGAGTATTATCCAAAGAAAAGAATATTGTTTGACTTTATTATGATGCCTCCGCAGCATTGCGGGACATCGGAGTATCAGCTTTCAATATTTGAAGCATTTTACAGGTTATATAGCAGCAAATATGATATTTACATATACACAACTTATGAAGCTGATGAATACCACAAGATGTCAAGCAAATATGATAATATATTTTATCCTGACACAATAACAGGAGTGTTTCATTTGGGGTATACAGCCAACCAAATAATGTTTTATGAGCAGCAGGTAACAATTAATAAGTTATGCCTGAAAACTATCCAGACAATGCATGATATAATGATGCTCAGAATTGATAACCACTTTCCTTTTAATGTGCATAATAATGTGGAATTAGGCGTCAGATTGGGTGACGGAATAGTTTTTTGCAGCAATTACAGTAAAAATGATTTTCTATCATTTTTTGCAAATAAATGTAATCTAATCAACTTGCAATTAGAGGTCATTTATTACACTACCGGATTTAAGCCGCCGATAAAAAACGATTATGAGTTACCATTTAGCGAATACTTCCTAATAGTTGGAAATGAGTATAAGCATAAAGCAATAAAAGAAGCAATTGACGTTGTTTCAGGTATAGATGATAACTTCATAGTTATAGGTTATGGGGACAATGAGTATATAGCACCGCATGTTTACAGCTATAAGAGTGGTCATATTGACGAGGATTTCCTAAGCTTTTTATATGCTAATTGCAAAGCTGTTATTTTGCCAAGCCTTTATGAAGGCTTCGGCTTCCCGATTGTAATGAGTCTTAAGAGCAATAAACGTGTGATAGTAAATAACAGTCCGCTCAACCATGAACTCCAAAGCTTCTTTCATCAGTTTAGCGAGTATTTTCTGTTTTTTGAAAGATTTGAACAAATCGGTGAGATAATAAATAATGTTGACGCATCGCCTAAGCCCGCAGCTGTCGAGTATGATGATACATGGGACAGGGTTGCAACGGAGCTTGAGGCTTTTTTTGACAGGATTATTAATGCAGATGTTGATGTAGATAGATTATATGGACGCCGACAGCAAATAAAGATGATTGAGGAAAAAAGATTAGCTGTTGAAGATAGAATGATTGTTGAGGTTGGGGCGTTAAACAAAGTGCGAGATGAAGAAGTAACAAGACTAAACGAAGTGCACAGGGAAGAAGCTTCAAGGCTGCAAAATCAAATAGACTCATTAGGTGAAGACAACAGAAATCTATCAGGTGAGCTTTTGAGTTTGCACACTCAATTTAATGACTATAAGCTATTTTCGCTTTTGCGTTTTTCAGTGAAAGAGAATGTAAAAAACAGACATAAACGCTTGTTTGGGCTTCTAAAAGGAGGTAAATAGAATAAGGAAGCGATGAGATAATATTGTTTGAAAACTTATGTATATTATGATAATATATGCGAGTTATTTGCATAAAAACACATATGATATGTGAATTATGTAATTAAAGGAGACTGATAATGAAAACAGCACTTATAACAGGAGTAACCGGGCAGGACGGGTCATATCTCGCTGAGCTATTACTTGATAAGGGTTATAAGATATATGGCACAATGCGCCGAAAGAGCGTTGTCGACTACGGCAATTCAAGGCATTTAACAGACAAGATAAGCTTCATTTATGCCGATATGACTGATATTGTCAGTCTTATAAGTGCGATGAAATTATCACAACCGGATGAAGTGTATAACTTAGCCGCTCAGAGTTTTGTTGCTACCAGTTGGGAACAGCCTATCTCAACAACACAGATAGATGCGCTTGGTGTTACAAATATACTTGAAGCTATTAGAATTGTGAAACCGGAAGCCCGCTTCTATCAAGCGTCCACGTCAGAAATGTTTGGACTTGTACAAGAAGAAAGGCAGTCTGAAACAACTCCGTTTTATCCAAGAAGTCCTTATGGTGTGGCTAAACTTTACGGACACTGGATAACCAAGAATTACAGAGAGAGTTTCGGGCTTTATGCTTGTTCGGGAATACTCTTTAACCATGAGGGTGAGCGTCGCGGCAAGGAGTTTGTCACGAGGAAAATTACAGACGCTGTCGCAAGAATAAAACTTGGATTGCAAGATTGTGTTGAACTTGGGAATTTAGACGCCAAACGTGACTGGGGTCATGCCAAGGATTATGTTAGAGCAATGCATCTTATGTTGCAGCAAGATAAACCTGATGATTATGTTATTGCCACAGGTGAAACACGTTCGATACGGGAACTTGCAGAGGTCGCATTTAGTGTCATTGACATAAAAGTAAAATGGCAAGGTTCGGGAACAGACGAAACAGGTGTTGATGAAAAAACGGGCAAAATAGTCGTTAAAGTAAACCCGAAATTTTATCGTCCTGCTGAAGTAGATATCCTTTTAGGAAATCCGGACAAAGCAGAAAAAAACCTTGGTTGGAAACGAGAAATCGGGTTTGCTCAAATGGTTGAGCGGATGGTTAGAAATGATATAGAACTTGTCACAGCGGAGATAAGAAAATAATGAAAGCATTAATAACAGGAAGCAGAGGCTTTGCCGGGCGGCATCTTTCTGCAGAGTTAATTAGTAATAACTATACAGTTTATGGTATTGATTTGCATAAAGATGAAAATACAACAGCTGTTGATATACTTGACAGACAAGCTATCCGAGAATGCATCAAAAGCATAAAACCTGATGTTATATTTCATTTAGCGGCACAAGCCGAGATACCATTATCATGGAAAAAACCGCAGCTTACATTTGAAGTTAATGTGATAGGTACAGTAAATTTGCTCGAAGCAGTGCGTGAAGAAAATCCGGCATGCCGTATTGTGCTTATTGGCTCTGCCGACCAATACGGGGTTACAGGAATAGTAAAACCAATATCTGAAACTGTAACACTTTCCCCCAAAAACCCATATGCAGTATCCAAAAAAGCGCAAGAGGAAATGGCTCTGCTTTACGTAAAAGCATACGGCTTAGACATTTGTATGACAAGGTCATTCAATCACTGCGGACCGGGACAAAGTCTTGGTTTTATTGCTTCCGATATTTGCAGCGGTATAGTTGCAATTGAACAAGGTAAGGCTGAGGACTTAAAGGTCGGTAATTTAGAAGCAATTCGTGACTTTACTGATGTAAGAGACATTGTTAAGGCATATCGTTTAATTGGTGAAAAAGGTGTAAGTGGAGAGGTATATAATGTAGGGAGCGGTATAGGAATAAAAATTCAAGAAGTGCTTAATACCCTTATTAATATGGTGGAGTGTGAAATAGTTGTAACCGCGGATAAGGATCGTATGAGAATATCGGATACTCCGGTTGTCGTGTGTGATAATACAAAGCTTGCAAAGCATACAGGGTGGTCCCCCGTTATTCCTATAGAGGCAACACTAAGAGAAGCGTTGGAGTATTATAGGCTCCTATAATCTATTTATCCGACGTAAAAACTTCTGAGTCTTGGACAACCGTAAAGTATGGGAGAATCTTTGCATAAAGATGTGTCCTGTGGTATAATTTCAGAAAATAATAACACTTTGCAACAAACAGTTAATATACAAGATAAGTGTAGCTATGAGGTGCAAATGCAGTCAGTCTCAGATATATCGAAACCAACAAGGAATCACTACCGTAAATTTAAGCTAATAATGGTCGATTTCTTTCTTGCCAATGCAAGCTATATTTTTGCATGGCTGATATTGTTTGGCAATTTAACTAATGACGAGTTTCTTTCAACATTATTGTTAAGTTGGGGTTGCTTCGTTATTGTATTCCCCGTAACTTTTTATGTTTTCGGTATGTATGACAGCATATTAAGATATGCCGAGGCATACGAGTTTTTTAGATGTATGATTGCAAGTATCGCCTCTGCTGTTGCCTTTTTCAGTATCACATTTTCTATTTCAACATTATCACTAATGCCTAAGTATATTCCTATATCGATGTACTTTTTTTCAGCTATTCTTGCAGGTGTAAGTACATTATTCGTACGAATGGCTTATCGTGCATATCGCAGTAAACGCAAAAGAACAACAATAAGTGAGGGGCTAAAAAAAGTATTATTGGTAGGTGCGGGTTACACAGGTAACGCAATAATACAAGAACTCTATCGTGAGCCAAACAGACGATATGAAATAGTTTGTATTGTTGATGACGACCCTGATAAGTTTGGGCGAAGAATACATGGCATAAAAGTGTCCGGAGGAACTAAAGATATACCAAATCTTTCAGATAAGTATGATATAGATATAATTATTTTAGCAGTGCCCTCAGCATCAAAAGCGGACAGGGAACGTATATCCAAAATTTGCTCTGTTACAAAATGCCAAATAAAAAAAGTACCGGAGCTATATGCATTTATGACAGATACAACCTCAGTAATATCACAGATTAAAGATATAAGCATAGAAGACTTGCTTTTTAGGGATGTTGTTGATATTAATCTACATAATCAGGTAAAAAGTTTAGCCGGAAAAACTATTTTGGTGACAGGAGCAGGAGGCTCAATAGGGTCAGAACTATGTCGGCAAATAGCACATCTTAATCCGAACTGTATAGTAATGTTGGATATTAATGAAAACGGACTATATGAAATACAGCAAGAATTACTAAGATTCCATAGCAGCACTTTTGAATTATATGCTGAGATAGCATCAATCAGAGATGAAGTAAAACTGGATTTACTGTTTAATCGGTATAAACCTGACATTGTATTTCATGCTGCAGCACACAAGCATGTGCCATTAATGGAGTCTGCACCTGAAGAAGCAGTAAAGAACAACGTATTTGGCACATTAAACTTATCAAGATGTGCTGACAAATATAGTGTTTTTAAGTTTGTTATGATATCAACCGACAAAGCTGTTAACCCTACAAGTGTAATGGGAGCTACGAAACGGTATTGTGAAATGATTGTTCAATGCATGAATAAAGATAGTTCAACTGAGTTTGTGGCAGTTAGGTTTGGGAATGTTTTAGGTTCTAACGGTTCGTTTGTACCCTTATTCAGAAAGCAGATTTCTCTTGGTGGCCCGGTAACAGTGACTGATAAGGACGTTACCCGCTACTTCATGACTATTCCGGAAGCCGTAGGACTTGTGTTGGCAGCAAGTGAGATGGCAAAAGGCGGCGAGATTTTTGTGTTAGACATGGGAGCACCTGTTAAAATAATAGATGTCGCAGAGAATCTCATTCGGATGTCAGGTCTTGAACCGTATAAAGATATAGATATTATTTTTACAGGGCTACGTCCCGGAGAAAAGTTGCATGAAGAGTTATTAATGTCTGAAGAAGGACTGCAAAAGACACAAAATAATCAAATCTTCATTGGCAAACCCACAGAAGCTTCTCTTGAAGATATGCTCATGCATATTGATAAAATGAAATATTATGCGGCTGAAAATAATTCTATTGAGCTGATAAACTCTTTGCAGAAAGTTATACCGAGCTTTATACAGCCTAATTTTGAACAACAAACTTCTTAGGGAAAGGAACATTATGAAAGTGCCTTTTTCTCCACCGGATTTTGGAGATGATGAAATAAATGAGGTTGTTGATACCTTGCGTTCAGGATGGATTACAACCGGACCAAAGACAAAAAAGTTCGAAGAGTTGATTGCCCGGTACTGCGGGACAAATCGAGCAGTATGTTTGAACTCTGCAACTATCGCTATGGAGCTTGTTCTTAGATATTTCGGAATAGGACAGGGTGACGAGGTTATAACATCTGCTTATACATTTACGGCCTCGGCAAGTGTGATATGCCATGTAGGAGCGAAACCCGTTTTAGTTGACACGGCACCCGGTTCGTATTTCATGGATATTGATGCTATAAGCAAGGCGATAACACCAAAAACTAAGGCCATAATTCCTGTTGATTTAGCCGGTATCCCATGTGATTACAATGCGTTATATAGTGTTGTGGAAAACTATCGAGATATATTCAAGCCAAGCAATAATCGCCAAGCTGCTTTAGGTCGAATTTTATTATTAGCAGACGCTGCTCATTCCATTGGAGCAAGCAGAGATGATATAATGACCGGGGGGCTTGCGGACTTCACTTGTTTTTCATTCCATGCAGTAAAAAACATAACAACAGCAGAGGGCGGAGCATTAACATGGAAACCCTTAGAAGGCAGCACTGCTGATGAGATATATAAGCAGTTTATGTTATACTCGCTTCATGGTCAGAGTAAAGACGCATTAGCGAAAACACAGCTTGGCGGGTGGGAATACGATATTATTGCCCCGCACTACAAATGCAATATGACAGACATAATGGCAGCACTTGGTCTTGCGCAGCTAAAGCGTTATGGCGATTTAATTGCTGCTCGTAAAAAAATAGTGGAAAGATACCTAAATATTTTATCACAGTCAGATAAAATCTCGATACTTGACCACATGAATTCAGATTATATATCATGCTATCATTTATTTATGCTGAGAATTCTTCCGCTAAATGAAGCTCAACGAAATATGGTTATTGCGAAATTGGCTGAAAAGGAAATTGCAACCAATGTACATTATAAACCGTTACCGCTTTTAAGTGCTTATAAAAACATGGGTTTTGAGATAAATGATTTCCCTAATGCATACAATCAATACTGTAATGAAATCACACTGCCGTTACATACTCTCTTAACGAATGAAATGATAGATTATACGGCTGAGAGTTTAATGCACATTGTTCAGAAAATATCTTAGCCAATAGCAGCAGGAGAAAATAATGATTAAAACAAATGTATACTTATTTGGAGCAAATGAATTATCTGCTAATTTGGCATATTTGTTAAAAAAAGATGAAAGATATTCTATTCTTGGTATTACCGCCGATAGGAAATATTGTACTGCTAATGAGTTTTTTGGTTTTCCTTTGATTCCGTTTGAAAATTTGCTTTCACAAGCTGAGAAATTCAGTATTATAAACTGTATTGGTTATTCCGAACAAATGGGAGTTAGAGAATCAGTTAGCACAAGACTAAAAAGCAATGGATTTTCATTATTGTCGTATGTCCACCCAAATTCAATCATTGACGGGGTGAGTTGCGGTGAAGATAATTTAATTTTGGCAAATGTTGTCATAGAGCAAAATTCAACTATCGGTAATGGAAACGTGTTTTACGGTGGAAATTACATTTGCCACGATGCATCAATCGGTGACTATAATTGGTTTTCAGCTAAGTGTGTTCTTGCAGGATATGTTTCTGTAGGTAATCGGAATTTTGTTGGGATAAATGCAAGCATAAGGAATAATTTGAAGTTAGGGTCTATGTCTGTAATTGGTATGGGTGCAGTTGTCGTGAAAGATGTAAAAAGTAATTCAACATTATTTGGCAACCCGGCTGTTGAAAGAAGTAAAGACAAGTAAAACTAATGTCCCTAAAGGGAGTGGTATTTTGGAGATTATCAGACTAACAGAAATAAATAGTAAAGCGTACACTGATTTTCTGCAGCAGTCAGAGCATACACGTTTTTTTGCCTCTGATGAGTTCAGAAGGTTGCTGAAATCGTATACCGAAAGCATAGATTATTATTTTTTAGCAATAGAGAACGATGAAATAGTGGGTGCATTGCCATCGTTTATAAAAGAAACTCCATTAGGTAATTGTATGAACTCTCTACCATATTATGGATCAAACGGAGGGATAATTGAACATGCGGGAAGAGAAGATGTCAGAGCAGCTCTTATTGCGGAATTCCTCAATACTGCAAAGGCGTATAACTGCTTAACATCTACTATTATTACTTCGCCATACACACAAGATAAAAGTATTTTTGCAGAAAATTTTGCATATGATTATATGAGCAAAAGACTATGCCAGATAACAGAGATATGTGAAAAAGATGAGTTAATGGATAAGTATCACTACAAAACCAGAAACAGTATCAGAAAAGCTGAAAAATCAAATATTACTATTCAAGTTGAAAACGATATAGACTCGATGCATTTCTTAGCAGAACAACAAACAGTAAATATGAAAAGAATTGGAGCAGTTCCAAAGGAAGCTTCTTTTTTCAAGAGTGTAGAGGAAACACTTAACGCGGGTGTGGACTATAACATTATTAATGCATACTTAGATGGACATAGAATATCTTCTCTGCTACTTCTTTACAACAACAAAACTGTTGAGTATTTTGTACCGGTAACAGTTGATGAATTTAAGACATACCAGCCAATGTCTTTAATTATATATTTTGCTATGCAAGATGCATGGGAAAAAGGCTATAAATACTGGAATTGGGGCGGAACAGGATTAACGCAAAAAAGCCTTTACGATTTCAAGAAAAAATGGGGTTCTGAGGATTATGATTATTTTTACTACACAAAAATCCATGATAAAAGCGTACTTGATATGAAACAAGAAGATATCTCTGCTAATTTCAAGTATTTTTTTCTTGTCCCATATGAAATTCTTATGAACAACTGATGTAAA
Organism: Oscillospiraceae bacterium; assembly: GCA_009781515.1. Lineage (GTDB taxonomy): Bacteria > Bacillota > Clostridia > Oscillospirales > Oscillospiraceae > WRMH01. Next base: position 58,187 of record WQXY01000003.1, on the reverse strand, counting down.
GGTGTGTAATATGTGTATAGTTTCAATTATAATTACCTATTTGAATGAAGAGGAATGTATTAGTGATCTATGTAACTTCATTGATGCTTATGCAATTGGCAAGCCATACAACCTTGAAGTTATATTTGTTGATGACGGATCAACCGATAATACAACAGAAAAAGTCACAGCGTATAAGTTCGTGAACTGTAAAGTAGTGAAACTCATTAAATTCTCGAAAAATTTTGGAATGCATGCAGCAATTCGTGCAGGCTACCAACATGCTACAGGAGACTACTGCACTTATATAGGTGCTGATTTACAGGAACCCGCTGATATGATTGATGTTATGTATGAGAACATAATAAAGGGATATGATGCTGTATATATAGAAAAAAACAGCATTGATGCAGGTGTTATTAACAATATGTTCTCCCGGACATTTGCGTTTTTTATTAGAAAATATGCTGTTAAGAACTATGGCTCCGGTGGCACGAATAATATTATGATAAATAGAAAAGTCCTCAAATATATGAATGAAAACATTGAGATAAACTCAGGGTTAGCATTACAGCTAATTAATGCTGGATTTAGAAGCACCAGCGTAAAGATGGATTATAAGAAAAGAATAGCCGGAACAACAAAATGGAGCTTCTCAAATAAATTAAAGCTCTTTATCGATTCCTTTGTTTCGTTTTCCTCAATGCCTATTCGTGCGGTAAGCTCTATCGGAATAATAATGGCATTACTGGGATTTATATATGGTGCTTACATTATCATAAATAGACTAATAAACCCGGATGTACCGATGACCGGATTTGCTACATTGGCTTCTCTTATTCTTTTTAGTTTTGGAATAACAAACATATCATTAGGTATTATCGCTGAATACCTCTGGCGTACATATGATGCCGCCAGAGGTAGACCGGCTTTTATATTATCAGACGTTCAAATACTTAAAGATGACAATACAAAATAGTGTCCGATTAAAAAAGGGGATGTTACTGTGAATGCTAAAATTAGCAACAAAGCCATGAATATATTAAGTAGGTTTCCCAAAACCAGACCGCCTCTGCCACCCGGTTACACAGATGTATGGGAAAAGCTGATGAAGACTAATAGAGAGGGTCGTGGACCGGCTTCAAAAGCGTCGCAGCTGTTGGAGACATGGCTTCATAGTCAAGTTGCCAAGGATACTGCACAAAACCTCACTACACTTGAACTGGGAGCGGGTACTCTGAACCAATTAGATTATGAAAAAGCAGAAACATATGATGTTATTGAACCGTTCAAGGCATTATATGAAAATTCTGAACATCTTAGTCGGATAAGAAAGGTATACGATTTAATAGAGGAAGTACCCTTAGAGAATAGGTACAGTAGGATAATTTCATCTGCAGTGTTGGAACATGTCGATAACCTCCCGTTTGTTGTAGCAAAGTCAGCGCTATTGTTAAACGAAAACGGTTGCTTTAGAGCCTCAGTGCCAAATGAGGGGGGGTTATTATGGGGCGCGGCATGGAGATTTACTACAGGTTTAGAGTATAGAGTTAAGTTTAAGATAGACTATTCAAAATTTGCGAAACATGAACATATAAATTCTGTTGATGAAATTCAAACCATCTTAAAAGTGTTCTTTAGAAAAGTCTCAATTAAAAGACTGGGTTTGGGTAGACACTTTTCATTTTACACTTTCTTTTGTGCAAAAGAACCGATAATTGAACGCTGCAAGGAAATGGGAGACTATTTTTCTTGGAATTATGAAACTGTCTAATAAACTGCAAGGGATTACATCATGTTGTCTATTATAAAAGGTGAGGAATCAAATAAACTGTATAAAGTGGCACGTGACTTTGCTGCACTCTTTGGTATATCAATTATTATTACATGGTACTTGTGGCCATTAATATCCGGAAACTATACAGTTGTCAATTCCAGCGGAGATATAGGGGAGTTTGTATATCCTTTTATAACATCAGCCGCACGTACCATAAATCAAGGTGATATCCCGTTATGGATTCGTGAAGTTTTTGCAGGGCAAACGCTTCTTGGTTTTCCTATGGGGTCATTATATCCTATTAACTGGTTAATTTGGCTTATAGGTTATAACGAAAATCAAATATCGCTTGGTTTGTTTGACTGGAGTATTGTATTACACACTTATATAACCGGATACGGTGCATATTTTTTAGCAAGAGTGCTAAAAATGAATAAGTTAGTGTCTTTTACAGTAGCGATATTCTATGTATTGGCACCGTCTTATTTAAGCTTTGCTTATTGGCTCGTTTTTCATGTTGCATTTGCATGGTTTCCTGTTATTTTAGGACTATATGTCATATCCATGCGATGTGGAGCTGACAGAAAGACGTTTTTATATGTAGCTTTAGGTGCATTGTCTGTTGGGATGTGTACATTAGCAAGTGGTGCGCAGTCATCAATAATGATGCTATATGCAGTAGGATTTTATTATCTTTATGATGTATGGAAGCATCGAAACAATAGAAAACACATCATACACAACACAATTAAAACCTTTATGTTTTGTGGACTGGGTTTGCTTTTTGCTGCACCGACATTACTTTCAATGCAGCAATTTATTGGTTCGAGCATTAGGTTTACAACCGAAGGACCTCTTACGGGATTTGAAAACTTCACATTTAACGAGTTTACTGCATTCCCATTTCCAATAGAGAACATTTTCGCTTTTTTCACTGCATCATACAGACAGCCAATATACTTTGCAGCACTTCCCGCTGTATTATGTATCTTAGCGTTCTTTTTGCCAAAGAAAGAACCGTCGCTCTACTTCAAAATTCTTTTTGTTGTTATATTCTTAGCATGTTTTAATATAGTTTCACCACTTTTTCTCTATAGAGTTCCAATGTTAAACAGAGTCCGACAGTTGTTTATGTTCAAATACTACTTAAACTTAGCCGTTCCGGTTTTAGCAGGATACACATTGCAATGGGTATACGATAAGCTTTCGGAAAAATCGGTTAAAAACCTGCAAGAGCAAGACAGTGGAACTCCTAAATTACGAATAGTTGCACCACCTGCTGTTATGGTTATATTTACAGTTGCGCTATACAGTGTTATGCCTGATAAAAATCTCTTGATTGCAGGATTATTTATAACGATAATTGTTGTAGTTATATGTATTATAGATAACCAAAAGGTAAATATCGGAATTAAATGGACGTTTATACCTACGGTCATGATAATCTTTATAATTAACATAAACAGCATTAACAATAAACACCAGTATAGTGGTGCTCAAACAATAGTTGATTATTTCAACACGGCACAGGAAATAGCAGAGTTTTTCACTCCCGAAATCGGAGAAGAACTCTTTAGAATGCATACTACTTATGATGAGAACAGCCCCATTGGACAGGGTCACTCTGCAATATTTGGTTTTAATTCAGCATTTGGCTATTCAAACCCGATAACAGAATCGGCGTTCCACACTTATCTCTACCTACCTCTTAACATCTATAGTGATTTACTAAATATCCGATATTATACATCGACTGTTGAGAATATTGGAGATTATTCGAGAATACCGGAGGATACATCAGACTTTATTTATGTGGGTGCCTTTGATAATATATATAATACGAGTATGGAGCTTGTAACTGCCCATGTATATGAGAAAGTAAACCGCCCGGGGCACGCATGGTTTGTAGATGAATATAAATATTATAACAATGCAGAGGATGGATTATCATTATTGATAACCAATCAAGTAGACTTAAAGTATGAAGCACTTGTTCAAGATGATTTTACTGAACCGGAAAATAATGAAATTGCGTTAGATGCGAGAGCTGATATTATTGAATATAGAGCAAACAGAATTGTTATTGAAACTCAATCAAATAAAGATGCACTGCTTGTTGTGAGTGAGTATAACTATCCGGGATGGCGGGTTTCTATTAATGGCAAATCGGCGAATATAGAAGAAGTGAATGTATATTTAAGAGGTGTTGTTGTGCCGAAAGGGGGAAACACCATAAAATTGACATACTTCCCAAATTCATTAATAATCGGTTTGATATGCAGCTCGTTTTCATTGCTTTCAATGGCTGTATTAGTAATTATTTCAATTAGGAGTTATCGGTCATTTTCTCAACCACCTCAATAGCACGCTCTTTTGAAAACCATTTTTCCAACCAAGCTTTATACATTTTACATGCTTCAATACATTCTTTGTCGGACTTTAAGAAACGGAGTACTTCATCAGCAAAACTCTCTGCATCGTCACATGGCGGTATGATTTCTTCAATTTCGCTCAATCCCTCAATACCAAATGATGTAGCAACAACAGGCATTAAATTATGCATAGCTTCAATAGTTTTTCCTTTAACTCCTGCGCCAAATCTTACCGGATTTATTGCAATTCGACAAGATTTATAGAGACTTTCAAGCTCATCATCAGAAACAAATCCTCTTATGTCTATTTGCTCTGATGCGAGTGCTTGTATACTTTCGGGCATATTAGTACCAACAAGAATGAGTCGTGTATCCGAGGGAAGAAGCGGCATTACTGCACTTGTAAACCATAAAATAGCATCTTCATTTGGCGGATGCCTAAAACCTCCAACATATATTAAATCCTTGCGGCTATAAAAAGGAGTAACATTAGGGAAGCTGTCATAAAAGAAAATTGGGAACACTATAACAGGTTTGTTATTTCCTGTTATTTCCTTTATTATTTCTTGTTCTTTGTTGCTCAAGGTGAGAATGACATCGGCTTTTGAGAACATTTCACACTCAATTTTTTCAGAGTGCTCTGCATCTATCAAAAGTTGCTCATCTTTTTCTATTTCATATTGTGCCCGCATTCGTACAAAATGAAGGTCATGCCCATGGAAAATAATTTTTGCCTTCATATTTTCTTTCACGAAGTCCATATACTTAACAGAAACACCTGCTCGATTCATGAATATGTAATCAATATATTCGTTATTATCAATGAACCAAGTTTGCCAGTTGTCGTGATACCAAGTGCCATATAGTACCTCTACACCCATTTGTTGTAATATATCTGTATATGGTTGATGAGGATAAAAATTGTCACCTAAAAATAGTACATTATAGTTTAGCTCCACACACAACTTAACATAAGCGAAAGTGTTTCTGCTTCCCGCATCTTGATCAAACATCGGTACATAATGGTCAATAAAGAGAATTGTTTTTTTGTATCTGTTGCGGTCGCGAGCATAAAAAACGCTTTCGCCATTTGGAAAATGATCTTTATCTAACACAGCTTTCCACTTTTTATAGAATTTCTGCATGTTTTCAACCTGATATTGTTTAATACCTGTGCTTGTGTCTGTTCCATGTGATACACCCTCAAAATGAACGACAACACTCTTCGGCTGATATACGGTGCGGTAGCCAAGCTTTCGTATGGAAAATGCTAAATCGGAGTCCTCGCAATATGCTGGTGCAAAATGTGTGTCAAAGCCTCCGAGTTCATCCCATACTGCTTTACGAACCATAATTGCAGCACCGGAGATATAATCAACATCTTTTACATAGTTAAATTCAGGTCTTTCAGGGTCTTCGTGTGTGCGATAGTTCCATGCTGACCCGTCGTTCCAGAGGATTGCACCTGCTTCTTGAAGCCGTCCATCCGGATATAATAATTTAGAACCGACTAAGCCTATAGTGGAGTCGCGTTCCATTATTTCTACCAATGAATCCAACCAATCGGATTTCACCTGCGTATCATTATTTAAGAAATATATATATTTGCCTTTGGCATACTTGGCGGCATTATTACAGTTGTGCAGAAAACGCAAATTATTTTCATTGCGAATGTGAATTACATTGGCAATTATTTTTTCTATGCTCTTTGTTTCGTCAGAGGAGCAATCATCGGCGACAATAATCTCATATGGAGCTAACGTATTACCAAGAATTGATTCTATGCATGAATATGTGTATGCGAATTCGTTATACACGGGGATTATTATACTTACAACAGGATTGCTGTATATTGGCAATGAAAGTTTTTCATAAAAAACTTCATTGCTGATTTCGTTATTTATGCATGGCGTGTCTATAACAGTTATGGCTCTATATAAGGCTTTTAACTTGCTTGGTTTAAGATTTTTTACTAATAGAACAGGGTGGAAAAGTGAAAACTTTATGAACTTAACATAACGTCTGCGTTTAGTTCCGTGAGGGAAGAATATGGCTATAAAATTCATTATTGATGTGCCAAAACGACAATACCATGCTCTCTTAAGCATTGTAAGTTCTTGTTTTTGTTGATCAATTTGAATTAGAGCGTCATGCAGTTCCCGAACAGCTGCAGCATGACGTTTTCTGACAACAGTATTGTTTGCCTGCTCGGCAGCGAGGTTTTTTTGCGTTTCAATGAGATGGTTGGTAGTCTCGGTATATTTTTCAAGTATTTCGGTATCTGCATCTTCGATCATGCTACTGACTTGCTCCTTATGCATCGTTAATGATTGTTTTCTCTGTATTTTATCACATAATATAGCAGTATATTGCATAATATTCAAGTGAAATGTGAATGGACATATAAATATGACTGTGTTAGTATTAGAGAAGATGTATGCTACAGGTTTTGGAGGGTTTGATTATGGAATTCACTGGTGAAAGATTAGTGCCGGGAAAAGGTGGAAATGAACTCCAAGTTGAACATGAACACAGATATCATGTTGTTGCGCCTTTGCTGTCCGGAATGAATGTTTTAGATGCTGCGTGTGGTGCCGGATATGGCAGTGAAATAATTGCAAGATATGCCAAGTCAACTACAGGTGTTGATTTATCTGCTGATGCTATAAAATACGCAAAAAAGCATTATAAAACTCCAAAGTTTGTTGAGGCATCTGTTGATAGTATGCCATTTAAGGATGATGAATTCGATGCAGTAGTGAGTTTTGAAACCATCGAGCATATAGATGAAGCAACCCAGCATCGTTTTCTTGATGAAGTAGCACGTGTTATGAAAACGGGTGGATTATTTATTATTTCAACGGTTAATAAAGCAGTTTATACCGATAAACAAAATCACAGCAATGAATATCATATTAAAGAGTATTATTTACCGGAATTCAAGAAACTGTTAGAAAAGCGTTTTAAAAATGTTGAGTTTTTTATCCAGAGTTTTGGAGTTTACTCGTCTATATTAAATGAAGAGTCAAGAGAAGCAAAAATATTAGGGGAAATTACAGGATCCTCAGATAGCAACGGAATGTATGTTATTGCTGTTTGCACAAACGGTAAAGATGAACATAATCTTAGTTCAATGCTCTATTATTGTCAAGACTACGAAACATATTTTACAGATGGTGTGATGTGGAAACAGCGGTACAGTGAATTAAACAAGGAACTTGAAGAACGTACTCAATGGGCTCTACGTCTTGATAAAGAAAATACTTCTTATGAAGTAAAGCTTTCAGAATGGGTATCCAAAAATAATGTAATAGACCAGCAAAATAATGAATTGACCCAACAAGCCAACATGTTAATACAGCAAAACAATGATTTAATTCAACATAACGGCGATTTGATGCAGGATAACAAAAACTTAACGCAGCAAAATAGCGATTTAACCCAAAATAATAGCAATTTGACTCAACATTGCGCTTCTTTGGTTAGTCGTAATAACGAATTGGCACAACATAACGAGGAGTTAGCTCAAAATTGCGAGGATATGTTAAACCAAAACAAAGAGTTGTCGCAATTGAATGAGGAAATAGAGCAACATTGCGAGGAAGAAAAAAATAAGAATAGTGAATTGACGCGACAGAAAAGTGACTTAGAACAGCATTGTGAACGCATTGAAAATCATAATCGTGTGCAGGAACAAAAAAATAATGAGCTGACACAAACTGTAGAGCTTATAACAAGTCAGAATGCTGAGTTATCGCAGACTGTTGATAATCTGACGCATCAAATAGCAGAAATTAATAACTCAACCACATGGAAAATTGGACATAGGATAAACCGCATTTTCAGATTTTTTATACCATATAGGGGTAAGTGAGGGATTAGTGCCTGCAAGGAATGTGATAAATAATGGCAATTGATGCAAAAGCAACAAGAGTGATATTGAACAGAATTATGTACCTCTCAGCGGTTATACTAATGCCAAGTATATTGTTGTTTTATTTATATAATAATAATCGTGTGCAAAACCATTTGATTTTTTACCAAGTCATAATTTTAGCGGGTATTTTTGCAATTGCCGGATTGATACTATACTTGTTATTCATTTTCATTGCGAAGGGTGAGGAGGCTGCATTGCTGCTTTCTCTATGTTTTTGGATTTGCTTTTGGTTTTTTCGGGATTTGTATGGCTATATGTCAATCTATGTGACAACAATGTCTGCAACTTTATTATTAATTATTATTTGTGTAGTTTTATTCTTTATTGCTATAGTATTTCGCAATTATGAGCCTTCCTTTATGAAAGTGAAGTCCATTTTTCAGGCTTTATCTGTAAGCCTCATTTTACTTTTTGTTTTTAATTTTATTCCGGGACTGAGCTTTAATATAACGCTATACAGAGCGAAAGCAGATAGTGACTTGCTGTCATATAGCATTAAACAAGACTTTATTATTAGTAACAGATTGCCACAGCCGGATATTTATTGGATTCACGTAGATGGCATGATGAGCATGGACACTGTGGAGCGATTTTGGGGAGAGTCACAAGAATATTTGCGTGATGAACTTTCACGAAAAGGTTTTGTTGTTTATGCGAATGCTGAATTAAATGGGGGGTACACAAATGCTGCACTTGCTGCCATATTATCACCCACGTTATATGATAGTTTTTTAAGCGATGCAATAAATCGGCATGATACGTTATTTAGGCATGACAGGACAGAAAAAATAACTGAAGAGTTAGCGCAGGTCGGTTTAGAATATTACGAAGACATTGCTCCTTACTTTGAATTGCTTGTTGCTCTTGCAACGAAGGGATATGATATGAGTGCATATCCAAACCCGTTATATATAAATGAATTAATGGAAATAACATATGAAGCTAACGAATATATCTTTGATCGATGGCATGTTTCTTTATTTGGTGATTTACCGAAGCTACTAACACTAACAACTCCATTGAATATTATACCAAAACCAAAATCCGTATTATTAGAAGAACAGAAACAAGAAGATGACTCCCAAGAGACACCTTGTTTTTTCTGGCATTATATATTACAAGCGCATATTCTACATTGGCAAAATGATACGGAATTGTTAGAAGAGAATATAAGAGCAATCCATTTATACCCTGTAGCATATGAACGTGCTGCACAGGAGATGCTTCATTTTATTGATGAGGTATTATTAATTAATCCAAATGCTGTTATAATCCTGCAAGGTGATCATGGATTTCACCATAACGACACGCAACAATTTTTATTAGACCAAGGGCATTCATTAGACCAAGTATTGGAACTAATCCATTCAGTGTTTAGTGCAGTTCGGATACCTGCTGCTTATGGGGGGGTAGATGAACCAATTGCACCACTGAATATCGCACGTGTATTGGTGAACCGGTTTGTAGGTCAAAATTATAGATTGTTGATTAGTTAATAAAAGAGGATGTGATAGAATTAACAAGTTGATAAAGAAGATTGCTTTGAAGCTTCCGTATTTCAAGAGAGTTTATTCAAATATAGAAAATATGCAGACAATGATTGATTTGCAGGAAAAGGAACTTGAAAATTTTCGAAGAAATCAATGTGATAAATTAGAAGCATATCTTGATAAAGAAGGTCCTGTAGCTGCACATCATGTAAATGATGCGGATAAAAATATAGACTGTACCTTGTATGTAAGGGATGCAGATAAATGGAAATCTTTTTGTGAGAGGGATTATTGGTTAGTTGCAACACCGGATGTATGTATAGTCGATGAAGGCATTATTTTACCTCTTAAAAAAGACGAAGATAACCCTCATGCAGATGTTGGAGGAAAGGGAGGAGTGTGCTCTCCTGATAATTTGTTTGTAACGGGGCATGAACGAGGTGTAGGGGAGTATGATACATACGGAGCTTACCATGTTCATGAGGTTATACAACATATCCCGGAAACTGTAGTGTATGGGGGGCTTTATATCGACCATTTTGGTCATTTTTTGTCAGAATGTCTGTCACGGTTGTGGTGGTACGCTGAAAACAAGGATAGTAACTTAAAGTGTGTATTTATATCAAGTGCGAATAAAATTGATGACAAGTTTATTGAACTTTTAGGTATTTTAGGAATACCCGGCAGTAATATTGTATTGTGTCAGGAACCAACACAGTTTGATGCTGTGATTGTGCCGGAGCAGTCATATCATATAGGCGGAGGTTATACTGAAAAAGCAAGGATGATATATAACATCTTCAGAGATAGTGAAAATCCTAAGAACTATGAAAAAGTATATTTGACAAAAACTAAATACCCCGGGACTGACGCTATAAATGAAGATTACTTTGAGAGCTTTTTTGAAAGTCAAGGGTATAAAATTGTTTCCCCCGAAATACTATCGGTTAAAGAGCAAATAGCACTAATGGCAGGTGTCAAGCAACTTGCCTGCGTAAGTGGAACGCTTGGACATCAAATAGTATTTTGTCAAGATGAAGTTGAAATATTAATATTAAATAAAAATGAACATCCTTTAGTAACGCAGTGTTGGATGAACCAGCTACGCAAAGCAAAAAGTGCATTTATAGATGTTTCTGTAAATTTTTTGCCTCATACACTCACAGCATCAGGTTATCTGCTATTGCCGACAGTCTATTGGAAGAAATACCTCTACAGTTTGGACGACAAGCTGCAAGCATCTCAAATATCCATTGATTTGTATAGATATTTATTTGAGTACGTTGAAGTTTGGGCAAAAAGAATGTGGGGATTTACAGACGTACCTGAGCAACTGCGTTTTATTCAAAAAAGCACACTTGCCGACGTAATAATAAACATTAATGAAGTGCTGTTAAACGAAAAGTTAGATGAAGAGCAAAAGCAAAAGCTTCGGGAGACTTTTAAGTAGATAATTCATTTGACATAAGGGTGTATAATATTATGAGTATATGTTAAGGAGACTAAATGTCCTATGTTCATTATGCAAATTTTAGTTTTATTAGTCCCGGCAATTATAGCGACTTTGCTTTATGAGAAGTTCAAAGATTGCGAATTTAGCACGAAGAACTATGTTGCATCAGTGCTTATTTTTTCGTTCTTCATTAACGTAACTTGCTATAGTGTTTTATGGCTTCAAGGATGGCAATATCAGAACTGGGCTTTAGACGGCGCGTCAATTTTGACAAGTGTTCCATCAACCGTTAAGTATATGGTGATTGCGCTGATTGCCGCCGTTATGCTTTCTTATATTGCAAGCTTTATAAGTTTGGGAAAAGAGAAGCTTATTAAGTTTGTGTTCGGCAATAAAAAGGAAATGATAACAGCCATTGCTATTCTTATACTAACAGTTATTCTCGGAATACTATATTTTGGCTGATGACAGTGCTGTGATTAATTATGGATACTGAGATAAAAAGTAAAAGACCAAAACTGAATGTATTTTTTTATTATACAGCGGTGTTTTTAATGCCGAGTATATTGCTGTTTTATTTGTACAATAATAACCGTGTTCAAAATAGAATATATTTCGAACACATATTACTTTTGGCCGGCATTTTTGCTATTGTAGGGTTGCTCATATATATGCTTTTGAAATTTATCTCAAAAACTGCTGAAGGAGCACTGCTTCTTTCTATTTGTTTTTGGTTGTTTTTTTGGTTTTTTAGAGATTTGTATAGTGTTACGGTACATTATGCTCCTGTTATAACACAGGCAGGGTTTGTTATTATTTTATGCTCAGGCATTATCTTTGCTGCTTTGTTATTGCTCTATCATAAACCTCGACTTATAAAGCTCCACTCTGTATTTCTTGCGTTGTCAGTGAGCCTTGTACTGATGTTTATATTTAATTTTATTCCCGGAGTTAGTTTTAATATAATGCTGTATAGAGCAAGAGCGGAGAATGAGGACAGAGGTAACGAAGCATTATCTGCTTTAATAAAACAAGATTTTATTCTTGATAAGGGATTGCCAAAACCCGACATTTACTGGGTTCATATGGATGGTATGATGAGCCTTGAAACGGTTGAACACCACTGGGGTGAGCTGCAAGATTATGTTCGTGAGGCTCTTGTGCAAAGAGAGTTTGTTATATATAGCAATTCGATATTATATGGTGGATATACTTTTGCATCCAGCGCGGCGCTATTTTCTCCGGCATTTTATGACAGCTTTCTAAATAAACACCTCGCTGATGTGAAAATGGAATTGCGTGAAGACAAAAATGAATATATCGTTGGGAAATTGGCGCAAATAGGACTAACAATTGATGATGTTATTTTGAGCTATGAGTTATTTGAAGCTCTTGCTATTGTGGGATATGAAATAGAGATTATTGGTGATACATATGACGTTTTTTTGAGAAGAAAAGAACAATCTGAGGATTATCTTACCGACGATTGGAGTATAGCCAAGTTTGGTGCTTTACCGGAGCTTTTAGCTTTAACTACGCCACTTAACTCACAATCAACATCTCAAGGAGAGGTAAGTGGGATTTTTCATTTAATCGGAGGGGCAAGGCATACACCGCGCTTTACGTTGATGATGATTTCAGATGCACATGCAGGAAGTTTTTATCTATACGAACCGGACATGTCATGGCATGATGGATTGAGTGCTGTGCATATTTACCCGTTTGCTCACAAACAAGCTGTGCATAGTATGTTTGACTATGTTGATAATATTTTTGCTGTAAATCCGAATGCAGTAATAATATTGCAATCAGACCACGGATTTCATTCCGGAGTAACCCAACGGCATTTACTTGATACAGGATATGAGTTAGATGAGGTGTTAGAATTAAATCACTCCGTGTTTAGTGCCACTTATATACCTGCAAAGTATGGAGGAGTAAGTGAACCAATAGCTCCGCTTAATATATCGCGTGTGTTGGTAAACCGGTTTGTTGGCGAGAATTACATATTGCTTGATAATTGATAGGCAGAAAGAGAAGAGATAGATATGGAAAATTATCCCTTGGTAAGTATACTTTCAACATTCAAAGATGAAAAGAATATGTTGGAAATAGTTATGAAATCTGTGCTGATGCAGGATTATCCAAACATAGAACACATAATTACAGATGCCAACTCATCGGACGGTAGTTCAGACGTATATGATGAATATAGTAAAAAATATTCGGAGAAGAATATCAAATCAATCTGGAAATCTGAACCCGACAGATGTATTGCAGATGGTGCCAATAAAGCTGCATATATGATGAGCGGTGAATATTTTTTATTTCTGACAAATCCGTTTGTGTCGGCGAACTCACTGAGCACCCTGCTAAATAGTCTCGTTGAGAGTAATCATGATGCGGTTTGCGGCGGTGTGATATTTCAGAGAGAGGGTATGGCAGTACGTAGGTGGCGAGGCAATAAATGGCACTGGCGTTTTGGTTGGATGGCAGCAAACGAAACATTGTGTATAAGGACTGGATTATTCAAAAAATATGGACCCTTTAATGAGAAATATAGATCCTCTTTTGATTATGATTTTCAAGTGCAATTGTTTAAAGATAAAGAAGTAAACATAAAGGTATTAAAAACGCCGATAATTATCTTTTATGCAGGGGGCACGAGCAATGCGGGAATTTCAGGGAATATGAACGCAATCAAGGAAGACTATTCCATCCTAAAAGCACATAAGATAAAATTTGCATGGTTTACGATTTTGTGCAAGTGTATTGCCGCTTTTTTTGCGTATTTATTTGCACCAAGAAAACCGGTTGAAAAGTGGGTACATTAAAGTGAAAAAAAGGTTTTTATCACATGAATTTCAAAATCATCTTTGGATTTTTATCGCTACTGCTATTTCCGCACCATTTTCTGCAATCATGGTTCTTATTACGGCAAGACTTATAAGTCTTGAATCGGCAGGCATGATGCAGTATGCAAATGCAGTTGCTGCAATTTTTAGTGTCCTTGTGATTTTTAGCATAAGTTATATCCAATCGGTTGATGTCCGCGAAGAGTATAGCTTCAAGACATATCTTGAAACGAGAACTATTACAGCTGCGTTGACAACAATAATACTTTTTGTGTTTATTGTGGTAGTTGGACTTGATGTATTTCAATCAGCAGTTCTATTGCTATACTATTTCATATTTTTAACCGACTCATATGCAAATGTGTTTACAACTGACTTTCATCAAAAAGGTAAAATAAGAATAACCGGGCGTATGAGAGCATCAGGGTTTTCTATTATATTAGTATCTTATATTATTATTGCATATTTAACACATGATGTAATTATTTCTTTACTTGTTGCAGGAGTACTATTTCTCATTAATAATGTTGCCTGGATATGGTTTTATCGTAGTCACTTTGGTGCTATTCGGACAAAGGTTAACTTATCTGCAGTGAAACGCTTGATACTGGCTGCGCTACCAATAGTTGTGCTTATATTTATAATGACATTTCTTGCCGGAGCACCTAATATATATATCGGACAGTTTGATTCTATGGGGATGGTTGCAATCTTTGCGATGATTTTAACTCCCGGTGCTTTTTTTCAAATGTTATTGCATGCTTTATTTTTTGGAGCACCACTACCTGTAACATCAGAAGCATATGCGTCTGGAGATTTAAAACGTTTTTCATTTCGTATACATGCATTACTTATTTTAACAGTAATTGTAGCAGTTCCTTTTTTGATAGTTGTCTATTTTATAGGTATTCCGGTATTGTCATGGCTCTATAATATCGATTTGACCTCATATCAAATACAATTGTTATTTGTGTCTACGGGTGCGATATTCTTAACACTTGGTCCTATTATCGGCATGGCACTCATTATTATGAAACGACAGAAGATATATATGTATTCGTACATAGCAGTGGGTGCAGTTGCAGGGCCGGCGGTTGCCGTATTGGTATGGTTATATGGTATCAACGGAGCAATGCTGTCGAACCTGATAGTTTTTGCACCGCTGACGTTTTTGTTGTATGTGATTTTCAGACGGGCGTTAAAAAGTGATGCGACCAAGGTGTGATTGATATAAGCACCATACTATGATAAAATACATGATGGTAGATGAGGATATAAACAGGTAATATCGGAGGTTGAAAATGATTGTCTATCATGGGAGCAATGTTCCTGTTGAAACCCCAAAAATACTTCGAAGCGAGCGTATGCTCGATTTTGGAGAAGGGTTTTATACGACATATAACCGCGAGCAGGCTGTTCGCTGGTGCGAAAGAGTTGCAAGCAGAGAAAAAACCACTGCATGCGTCATCTCTGAATACGAATTTGATATGCAAGCTGCTGAACAAAACCTTAGTATTGTAAGATTTAACTCGCCGGATACCGCTTGGTTAGACTTCGTGTGTGCAAACAGATTAGGAAAAAAACCACAAACACCATATGATATAGCAATAGGACCTGTTGCTAATGATATGGTTTATACTGTAATTTTGTTATATGAACAAGGTGCATACGATGAAGACGAAGCTATAAAACGACTGAAAATCCAAGAACTCTATAATCAAGTGCTTTTTCACACAGAGAGAGCATTGCAGTATTGTCGATATATCAAGCACGAAGAAATAAGAGGATGATATGGAAAAAAGCATGTTTACAGCATTATTGCCGATACTTATTGGTGGATTAGTTATAATGATTATTGATGAAACTAATGTTGATGAAAACAGTGCGTTTGAGAAACTTTATAGCTCAAAGCTGTATGAATATCTTGAGAGTGAAGAAACTAAGGTGTGGACTTATAGCGTGCCATTGCTATTTAGTCTTTATCAAGAAGAGTTAGCTACCGGCATCTTAGAGTTGCCGGAGTATTAGGAGCGTTGGCATATGGCAGATATAATAAAATTCAAAGCATTTTGCATTGAAAGATACAGATATGAACATAGATTAAGCGGCAAAGAAGTAGTTGAACTTTTTTTGCAATATGGTGTATTTGAGTATATCAGTTCGTTCTATGATGTACTCCATTCGTTTGGTGATAAATACATAGTGCAGGATATAGACCTTTTCATAGCTGCCCGTAAGACAGCGTAAAGACTATTTTGTCCTTGAATTAATAGAGCTTATGGAGAGACAAGGTGTGATTGATATAAGCACCATACTATGATAAAATTCACAGTGGTAGATGATGATATCGGAGGTATCTTTTTATGTATTTAGATCCGGCGTTTGGCGGTATGTTGCTACAGGTTATAGTGGCTGTTGTTGCTGCGGGTGGTGTATTTCTCGTTACAATTAGAAAGAAAATAAGTGCGTTTTTCTCAAAGAACAAAGATGGTGAAGTTGCCGAGACAAGCGGCAATCAGGATTTTGACACAGACAGTGATGACGATGTTATAGACATGATTAGTGACGACAACGGGTCGGCTGACGAGGAATAATCTGCTGTGTTTGATTTGTTAAAACAAAATGATCGCAAAAAACTTAAGCAGCGTGAAAAGATTGATGCTGCTGCGTTTGCTGTGGCAAAGAAAAAGCTTGTTTTTTATGCACTTACGGGCGGGCAGTATAAATATTACAAAATGATTATTGAGTATCTGCTCAAAAACTGCGAAATTGTGATACATTATTTAACGAATGACCCGAATGATGCATTATTTGAGCAAAACAATCCAAAACTCATACCGTACTACGTAAGCGAGCGGAAAACCATATCGCTGATGCTCAGATTAGACGCTGATATCGTAGTAACAACAGTGCCGGATTTGCAGAGTTATCACATGAAGCGCTCCACCCGCCGTGATGACATAGAGTATATTTATGTTTTTCACGCACCAATCAGCACAACAATGCAATATAAAGAAAAGGCATTTGACCATTTTGATACGGTATTTTGCGTAGGACCTCACCATGTTGCCGAACTGAGGCGGCGTGAAGAGATTGCGGGACTGCCAAAGCGAAACCTCGTAAAAGCGGGATACGGTCTCTATGATGAGCTTGGAAACAGCTATAATTCTGCCGACACCCGAAGCCGCACCAAGCCGCAAATATTAATTGCGCCCTCATGGCAGAGAGATAATATTTTTGAAACCTGTATAGAGGATATTTTGGATACGATACTCGGCAAGGGTAACATTGTGACGGTAAGGCCGCATCCGCAGTTTATGAGATTGTGTGCTGATAAAATGGAAGCATTGGAGCGGCAGTATGAAAAGTTTGTAAAAGCAGGTGAATTAATTTTTGAAACTGATTTTTCAGGTAATACTTCTATATACATGTCTGATTTGCTAATTACCGACTGGTCGGGTATTGCTTATGAATTTTCATATGCAACCTCTAAACCGTGCGTTTTTATCAATACACCGCAGAAAATTATGAACCCTAATTACTTAAAATACGACATCGAGCCTATGGAGCTGACTGTCCGAAACAAGATTGGAAAATCAATAGACCCGTTTGATATAAAGGAAAAGCTTGCTCCGGCTGTGGAAGCGCTTCTGCAAGGTGACGGTGCTGATAGTCAGCAAATCAAGGAAATACTAAAGCAATATGTATTTTATCCCGGAAGAAGCGGTGAAGCGGGTGGACGTTATATTATTGAAAAGGCAGGGGTATAGCAATGAGTGATAAAACAGCTTACGTCGCAATGGCTACAGATGTATACCACAGCGGACATATCAATATTATCAATGAAGCGGCAAAATACGGCAGGGTTATTGTCGGCGTGCTGACCGATGAGGCTGTTGCCACCTATAAACGCACACCACTTCTCGACACGCAGGAGCGCGTGAAAATTGCAGGGAGCTTTAAGCATGTGGAGTCTGTTGTGGTGCAGCAGCAAATGGACTACACTGACATATTGCGGGAGCTTAAGCCCGATTATGTCGTGCATGGTGATGACTGGCGTACGGGCTATATGCAGGTGGTACGCGAGCGTGTTATATCAGTGCTGAAAGAATGGGGCGGCGAGCTAATTGAAGTGCCGTACACAAAAGAAGCTTCCGGCGACAGGCTTTCAAGGCAGCTTGTCAGCACCTTGACAACATCCGAGCAGCGGTTGCCGAAGCTGCGAAAACTACTCAAACTAAAGCCTTATATTCGCGCTATAGATGTTTCAAACGGACTTACGGGTATTATTGCCGAAAACGTGCGCGTAATGGACGAGGCTACAATGACGGCAAAAGAATTTGACGCCATGTGGGTGTCAAGCCTTTGTGACTCGGCATTTAAGGGCAAACCTGATATTGAACTTGTAGACGTGACAAGCCGTATAAACACAATTAATGAAATTATGGAAGTCACATCAAAACCGATTATTTTGGACGGTGACACGGGCGGAAAAATCGACCACTTCCCGTTTCATGTAAAAACTTTGGAACGTGTGGGGGTTTCTGCTGTTATTATTGAAGATAAAACAGGGCTTAAACAAAATTCGCTCTTTGGTACGGACGCTGTTCAAGTGCTTGACGAGCCTGAGGATTTTGCGGCAAAAATCGCAGCAGGCAAACGTGCTCAGTCAACACGTGATTTTATGATAATCGCACGGCTTGAGAGCCTCATTGCGGGAAAATCGGTAGATGACGCTATGATGCGGGCAAAGATATATATCGAAGCAGGAGCCGACGCGGTAATGATACACAGCAAAGAGAAATCCGGTGAGGATATATTTGAGTTTCTCGAAAAATTCAGGGCATATTCCGGCAATATACCTGTTGTTGCAGTGCCGACAACATATAATCAAATCACTGAGGGAGAGCTTCATAAAAGAGGTGCAAATATCATCATTCATGCCAACTTCCTCTTGCGCAGTGCCTACCCCGCAATGATGAAGACAGCCGAAAGTATTCTGACACACGGGCGCAGCAAAGAAGCCGCAGACGAAAACTGCATGTCAATTAAAGATGTCCTGACGTTTATATAATAGCGAGGTTGTAATGAGAGCGTTAATCTTAAATTCGGGAACAGGCAGCCGCATGAAAAGCTTAAAGTCTTGCAAGTGCTTGGCTGAGCTATCTGACGGTGTGACAATTTTTGACGCTCAAATCAAGTCACTTCTCCGTTGCGGCATCGATGAGTTTGTTATTACAACAGGTTCAAATGCCGAGGTGTTGGAAGCTTATGCAAAAGAGAAATACCCCAATACCCGGTTTATATTTGTTTTTAATCCGCTCTATGCGGAAACAAACTATATATATTCAATAAAGCTTGCGATAGAGCATTTACGCGGTGATGACATACTTATGCTTCACGGTGACATTGTGTATGAGCAAAATGTATTGCAGGATATTATTGCATCCGAAAAAAGCGTAATGGTGACAGACAGAGCGAAAGCATTGCCCGAGAAAGACTTTAAGGCTGTAGTTCGAGATAACAGGATAAGTTATGTAGGTGTTGATGTTTTGACCGATGCGGTTTACGCTCAGCCCATGTACAAGCTTTGTTGCAAAGATTGGGAGTTATGGTTGGATGAAATAGAAACGTTTTGTTTGCAGGGTAAAACAAATGTATATGCTGAAAATGCTTTTAATGAAATAAGCGGCAGGATGTTGCTTCACCCATTTGATATTACAGGGCGAATGTGTTTTGAGGTTGATAATGATGAAGATTTAAGTTATGCAAGGGACATGTATAAGCTTATGCCCGACAGATTGCAGGAAACTTATGCAGGATATGGCTCAAGGCTGAATATACATGATATTTTGGCTTATAATAATGTAAAGCGGCCGTTTATTGTGTGCGGAATAGGTAAAGCCTCTGCGGCTGATATAACCGGGGTCTATTTTGATAAATTCACACCAAACCCCGATATTTCAGAGATTATGGATGGAATATCACTCTTTGAAGCGCAGGATTGTGATTTTATTGTTTCTATAGGCGGCGGAAGTGCCATTGATGTTGCAAAGTGTATTAATATGCTGCGCGCAGACAAATCGCTCAGGGACACACCGCGGTGCAAGCATCTTGCAATTCCTACAACCGCAGGCACGGGAAGCGAAGCTACAAGCTTTGCCGTAATGTATGAAAATGGAGTGAAAATATCTGTTGAGCAAAGTCGTGTAATGCCGGATTGTGCTATACTCGACCCGGATTTTTTATTGACAGTGCCGATATATCACAAAAAAAGTGCGTTTCTTGATATGCTGTGTCAAGCGATAGAGTCAATGTGGTCTGTAAACCAAACAGAGATAAGCAGAGCGTTTGCTGCGGGTGCTATAGAGATTGCAAAAAAAGACATGGACGGGTATTTCGCGGGCGAACTCGGAAGTCTATTGCGGATATTTAACGCAGCTAATTTAGCAGGAAAAGCAATCAATATCTCAAAAACCACAGCAGCTCACGCAATGAGCTATGAGCTGACGGCAAGGTACGGTTTGGCACACGGACATGCCGTGGCAGTGTGTTTGAAACATGTTTGGAAGTTTCTAATAGAAAGCGGGTTTAAGCCTGCAGCACTTATACCCATTGGTTACAATGAGTTTATTAATATATATGATAGGCTCGAAATGGAATTTGATTTTGGCGATGAGAGTGTACAGAGCTTAGTATCATCTGTGAACGTGGAAAGGCTATCAAATTTCCCGGTTAAGCTAAGTGAAACTGCTCTGGCAGACATGTATCGGCAAATATTAAACGGAGAGTGAAGTCCATGAACGCTGATAAATTCCTTGATATTATTGAAGACCTCGGCGGCAGCATGTATATAGGAGTGCCGGACTCCCTGCTTAGCCCGTTTATTGATACCGTTGTAAGCAAATCCGCTCGTCACATTGTTGCTGCAAACGAAGGCGCTGCAGTGGGTCTTGCGGCGGGGCATTATCTTGCAACCTCAAAGCCCGCAGTTGTATATATGCAAAACAGCGGACTTGGTAATGCAGTAAACCCGATTTGTTCACTTCTTCATAAAAAGGTTTATCAGATACCCGCAATTTTTGTGATTGGTTGGCGCGGAGAACCGGGGGTAAAGGACGAACCGCAGCATGTGTTCCAAGGTGAGATAACGCTGAAACTGCTTGATATGCTTGAAATCCCTTATATTGTGGTTTCGAAAGACTGTGATGATTTAAGCGAAACAGTTGAGTTTTTCCGCATGTTTTTGAAAAACGGTCAGTCTGTTGCATTTGTGATACAAAAGGACGCGTTGACCGCAGAGGTTAAAGTTGAGTATGGCTCGGACGCAGAGCTTTCCCGTGAAGAAACGCTTGAAACAATATTAGAAGCAGGTGGGACTGAAAATGACATTTTTGTATGTACCACAGGCAAGCTGTCGCGTGAGGTTTTTGAAATTCGCGAAAAACAAGGCATAGGACACGGCTTTGATTTTCTGACTGTCGGTTCAATGGGTCATAGCCTTATGATTGCACTCGGTATAGCACAAGCAAAGCCCGAAAAGCGGGTGTTTTGTCTTGACGGTGACGGTGCGGTGCTCATGCATATGGGAAGCCTTGCTGTGACGGGAGCTAACAAACCTGCTAATCTTGTGCATATTATGATAAATAACGGAGCGCATGAAACTGTCGGAGGCTTGCCGACCCCAAGCGCTCATATCAGCTTTGCGCAGACTGCAAAAACCTTGGGTTATACAAAGACTGTCCGTGTCACCTCCAAAGAGCAGTTATCTGAGGTAATGCAAGCTCTAAGGGCAGATGCAGCAGGTCCCGTTTTTATCGAAGTTATGTGTAACTTAAAGTCGAGAAGTGACTTGGGGCGCCCGACTATAGCGCCGGGAGAAAACAAACTCGCACTTATGGAGAACTTAAAATAGCATAAAAAAGCAACTCTTTTACATCAAATACGAGCATTATTCGCAGTTGCAGTTTCACTTTTGTTGTGATATTATTACCCGAACTATTTATATGAAGTAGGAAATTTTTTGGTATGGCACTTACAAAAAGAACTATGGCATTGCTTACTATTGTTTTGACGATTGCGTATTTTGTTGCATTTTTATACCTGCCTGTCAGTGGTTTTATTGAGAGGCATGATAATATGATATTATTTGCACCCAAAATCCTTTTTTTGGCAGTCATTGCAGCTCTCGTAACATGCTTTGTGTTGATACTCATATTTAAGCGCGAGTTTATATCGGCACAGCTAAATTCATATAATCGCTATAAAGGCTATTTGAAACTTTTGGTGAGGCGTGATTTTATTACACGATATCGCAAAAGCATATTAGGTGTGCTTTGGTCGCTGCTTAACCCCTTGCTTACCATGTTAGTTTTAACTATGGTGTTTTCGACATTATTCAAAATTGAAATAGAATATTTCCCTGTTTATCTTTTAAGCGGACAATTTATATTCAATTTTTTCAGCGAGGCAACAACAATGGCTATGGGTTCGGTTTTGGCTGCCGAGGGGGTTATAAAGAAAATATACATACCAAAGTACATTTTCCCGCTCTCAAAAGTTCTTTTGTCACTGGTTAATATGGGTTTTTCTTTCCTTGCCTTTTTGCTTGTATTTATTTTCACGGGTGTTCCGTTTAACTGGACAGTGCTGCTTATACCAATTCCGGTGTTATATACATTTGTTTTTGCTCTCGGTGTGGCGATGTTGTTATCATCTTTGGCAGTATTTTTCCGTGACTTAATGTACTTATATGGTGTTTTGCTTACTCTGTGGATGTTTATGACACCAATAATGTATCCGGTCAGTATCTTGCCGGATTGGCTTATTCCATATTATGGCTTTAACCCTCTTTATCATCTTGTAGATTACTTCCGAAGTGTTGCAATGCTTGGAATAGTGCCGGATTTGTGGTCGAACTTGGTTTGCATAAGCTTTGCATTAGCATCGCTTTGCCTCGGCACTTATGTATTTATGCAAAAACAAGACAGGTACATTTTGTACATGTAAATAGGAGATATTGTTTTGAGTGATGTTGCAATTTCAGTTGAGAATGTATCAATGCGTTTTAACCTCAGCAAGGATAAGGTTATAGGGTTAAAAGAGTATATTGTAAAGGGTCTCAAACGTCAGTTATTTTATGAAGAGTTCTGGGCACTTCGTGATGTAAGCTTTTCGGTAAAAAAAGGCGAGGTGTTTGGTATTATCGGGCTAAACGGAGCAGGAAAATCAACACTGCTTAAAATTATCGCAGGTGTCTTTAAGCCTACGAATGGCTCTGTGTATGTCGGTGGTGAAATTTCGCCGCTTTTGGAGCTTGGAGCGGGATTTGACCCTGAGTCCTCGGCTCGTGATAATGTATATATGAATGGCGCTATGTATGGGCACACGAAAAAATTCATGGCTTCAAAGTATAGAGAAATCATTGATTTTGCGGAGCTTTGGGATTTTGAAGATGTTGCACTGAAAAATTTCTCATCGGGTATGATGGGGCGTTTGGGTTTTGCAGTTGCAACAAGTGTGCAGCCGGATATTTTGATTGTAGATGAAATACTCGGTGTCGGCGACTATAAATTTATGGCAAAATGTGAAGAGCGTATTAATAACATGATATCAAATAATACAACCGTGCTTTTGGTGACGCACAATACTGATAAAATTAAGGAAATGTGCTCGCGTGCCGTGCTTCTGGAAAAAGGGCAGGTCGTGTGTGTTGGAGATGTGGACGAGGTTTGTAAAGTGTATGGTGGATAGGGAGGAATGATTGAGCATGGAAGACAAGCAAATGACAACGGCAATACGTGATGTTGCGCTTCGTATAAAAGAGCTTCGTGAGGTCAGTGGGTTTTCGCCGAAGCAGCTCGCAGAAAAGCTTGGCATTACAAAAGATGTTTACGATAAGTATGAAAAAGGCAGTATTGACCTGCCGTTTTCTTTCATTCATAACTGCGCCCTGCTTTTTGGCGTTGAGCTAAGTGACCTGCTTGAGGGTCATACGGGAGCGCACCTGACCTCGTTTGCCGTTACAAGGCGTGGTATGGGGCGAGTTACGTCAAAAGAGCAGAACATTGAAGTGCGTGACCTTGCGCCGAGGTTCAGGGGTAAAATCGCAGAGCCGTACTGGGTTACATATACATATTCGCAGGAGCAGCAAAATGAGCCTATACCGCTTGTCTCGCACAGCGGTCAGGAGTTTAACGTAATTTACAGCGGTCAGCTGAAGGTGCAAATCGGCGACCACACAGAGGTGCTTTCGGAGGGCGACAGCATTTATTATAACAGTACAACTCCGCATGGTATGATTGCCGTTGGCGGTAAAGACTGCGTATTTTGTGCGATAGTGCTTCCGGGAGATGATAAAGCTGCGGCGAAACAAACAGAATATATACCGCGCACGGAAAAAACACAGATGCCGTCGGCGTCGGTTCCGCGTGTGTATGAAAATTTCTGTTTTCCTGTTGAAGACGCAGCAGGTATTTTGCAATCAATATCCTTTAAGGACCAAGATGAGTTTAACTTCGCTTTTGACGTTGTTGATGCAATAGCGGCAAAAACACCCGATAAGATTGCAGTGCGCCATGTGGACCGTGACAAGGTGGCAAGAAGCTTTACATTTGCGGATATTTCTCGTCAGTCATCAAGAGCGGCGAACTATTTTACGAGCCTCGGTATCAAACGCGGCGACCGCGTTATGCTTGTTCTCAAGCGAAATTATCAGTTTTGGCCTATCATTACAGCACTTCATAAAATTGGGGCAATCGCAATCCCCGCTACCGACCAGCTGCTTGAAAAGGATTTTCAGTACCGCTTTGAAGCGGCGGGTATAACGGCGATAATCTGCACGGGGCAAAGTGCCGTTTCCGAAGAAGCCGACAAGGCAATAGCAAGCCATTCCGCGGTTTCAACAAAAATCATGATAAACGGCGAGCGTGACGGTTGGCTGAATTATGACAAAGAAATCGAGCGTTTTCGCGGCACATATCCCCGCACGGAAGATGCGCCATGCGGCGAGGACCTCATGCTCATGTATTTCACATCGGGCACAACGGGCTATCCTAAGATTGCCGCACACAGCTACACTTACGCACTCGGGCATTTTATAACTGCAAAATACTGGCATAATGTTGACCCGGACGGTCTGCATTATACGATTTCGGACACAGGCTGGGGTAAGTCTGTCTGGGGTATGCTCTACGGGCAGTGGCTGTGCGAAGCGGGCATATTCTGTTATGACTTTGACCGTTTTGACCCGCTTGAAATACTGCCGATGTTTTCAGAGCATGGGATTACAACATTTTGTGCTCCTCCGACAATGTACCGTTTCTTGATACGTGAGGATTTGTCGAAATATGACCTGACAACGATAAAATACCTGACAACTGCAGGCGAAGCTCTTAATCCCGAGGTGTTCAGCCGTTTTAAGGAAGCAACGGGACTGTCTATTATGGAAGGCTTTGGGCAAACAGAGTCAACCCTTATGATTGCAAATCTTGTTGGTATGACGCCAAAAACAGGTTCAATGGGCAAAGCAAGCCCACTTTATGATATTGCTCTTATGGACTCCGATGGCAGCATTGTCGGAGCGGGTGAGGTTGCCGAAATTGTCATACGTACAGATAATTCAATTCCCTGCGGGCTTTTCAACGGATATTACGGAAGTAAAGAGCAAACCGATGCCGCATGGTATGACGGTGCGTACCACACGGGCGATACCGCATGGCGTGATGAGGAGGGGTATTTGTTCTTTGTAGGGCGGGTTGATGATTTAATTAAGTCATCGGGCTACCGTATAGGGCCGTTTGAGGTGGAAAGCGTCATAATGGAGCTGCCGTATGTCTTGGAATGTGCGGTTTCGCCCGAGCCTGACGAAACACGTGGGCAGATTGTTAAGGCGAGTATTGTTCTTACAAAAGATAAAGAGCCCTCGGAAGAGCTCAAAAAAGAGATACAAGAGTATGTTAAGACGCATACCGCACCGTATAAATATCCGAGGATTGTCGTGTTTCGCGACAGTCTGCCGAAAACAATCAGCGGCAAGATAAAAAGAAACCAACTGTAAAAGAACAAATCACCCGTCACCTGCCGGTGACACCCTCTTTACTAAAGAGGGCTAAAGAGGGCTTAGAAGAGGCTCATTTGGCTTGAGTCGGGGAGGTCGCGAAGACCGCCGAGAGATTTCAGCCGCTCAATATGATTTTTGTTTACACTTGAACAGGCTGTGAGAATGTCACTTATTGATATAAACTCACGGCCTTTTCGTTTTTCCATTAGGTCAAGGGCGGCGGTTTCCCCAAGCCCGCTGATTGAAATGAACGGAGGACGAAGTTGATTATCACCCACAAGCAGGAACTTTTCGGCATCAGAAGTATAAATGTCAATTTGCGCAAAGGAAAAACCACGCATATAAAATTCATAGCATGACTCGTAAGTTGAGAGCAGTTCTTCTTCTTTTTTGCCGATATCACTTTGCTTTTTTATCTCGCGAATTCGGGCTCTCACGGTGTCTATGCCACGTATCATTGACTGTGCGTCAAATGCTCCGTACTGACTGCGACGGTAAAAATGTGCGCTGTAGTATTCAAGCGGCTTGTGAACCTTAAACCATGCGATACGAAATGCCATGATTACATAGGCAACAGCATGTGCTTTTGGGAAAAGGTAGCTGATTTTATTGCAAGAGTCTATGTACCAAGGCGGAACATGCAGGCTTTTCAGATTTGGCTCTGTGCCTTTTGGCAAGCCGTAACCCTTGCGGACGTTTTCGGAAATCTTAAATGCGTCTTTGGCGTCCATTCCTTTTGAAATGAGGTAGAGCATGATATCGTCGCGGCTGCTGATTGTTTCGCCGACCGAGGCTTTTCCCGTGGCGATAAGCTCTTTTGCGTTGCCGAGCCAAACGTTTGTGCCGTGGGAATAACCTGACAGGCGAACTAATGTGTCAAAATCCTTTGGTCTTGTGTCAACGAGCATTTGGCGTACAAATGGTGTGCCAAACTCGGGAACTCCGATAGAACCCGTTTCGCCGATTACCGGGTCATCTTCGGGCAGTCCGAGACTGCAGGGTGACGAAAAGACAGACATGGTATCAGGGTCGTCAAGTTTGATATCGTCAGCATCAATGCCCGTTATGTCCTCTAACATTTTCAGCATTGTCGGGTTATCGTGACCGAGGATATCAAGCTTTATCAGATTATCTTCAATATATTTATATTCAAAGTGCAGAGTTATTACACCCTTGTCGCTGTCATCGGCAGGATACTGAGCGGGGCAAAAATCGCACAGTTCCATATCCTGCGGTATTACAATAAGCCCTCCCGGGTGCTGACCTGTTGTTGACTTTACACCGACACATCCTGAGGCAAGGCGGTTTAGTTCGGCTTTCGGCACGGTAATATTCAGTGCGCTAAGATACTTGCCGACCACCTTGAATGCGTTTTTACCCTGTGTAGTGCCGATTGTTCCTGCGCGATAAACATGGTCGGCACCGAACATACCGTAAATGTACCTGTGCGCTTCGGTTTGGTGGTCGCTCGAAATGTTCAAGTCAATGTCGGGTATCTTTTCTCCGCCAAATCCCATGAACGTTTCAAAGGGTATGTTGAACCCGTCTTTGATAAACGCTGTGCCGCAATTGGTGCAAGCTTTGTCCGGCATGTTTGGTCCGCAGGCATATGTGTCGCTGCCCGACGTGTCGGAATTGTCGTTATGAGTTTTCGGGAACTCGGATTTCTTGCACTTGGGGCATCTGTAGTGAGCGGGGAGCGGATTAACCTCTGTTATCCCCGCCAAATATGCAACAAAAGACGAGCCGACACTGCCGCGCGAGCCGACGCGGCTGTGCTCCTCCCGCAGATAAGAGACAAGTTTTTGTGCTGCCATGTAGATGACATCGTAATTGAGCCTTAAGATATCTTGGAGCTCATAGTCAGCTCGTTCGGTTACGATTTGCGGCGGATTTTCCCCGTAAAGCTCGGGGATTTTTGAATAAATGAGTTTTTTAAGCTCGTCTGCACTGCCCTCAAGCTTTGGAGGGAACAGTTTGTTTTTGGGAGGCAACGGACTGATAGCTTCGCACATATCAGCAATTTTATTTGTGTTGGTTACAACAAGCTCGTATGCGGTATCCTCACCGAGATAGCTAAACTCATCGAGCATCTCTTCTGTCGTGCGGTAAAACAAAGGCAGGTCTTCATGTGCACTCTTAAATCCCTTGCCTGCCATAACGATTTTGCGGAAAATTTCGTCCGTGGGGTCTAAAAAATGAACATCGCAGGTTGCAACAACGGGGATATCCAAGGACTTGCCGATTTCGACAACCTTACGGTTAAACGCCCTAAGCTCATCAACACTGTTTGCTATCGGCTTTTCGCCGAGTATCATAAACATATTATTACAGAGCGGTTGGATTTCAAGATAATCATAAAACCTTGCAATACTTTCGAGCTCGCTCTTGTCTTTGCCCTCTGTTATCGCTTCAAAGAGCTCACCGCGCTCACATGCAGAGCCTATAATCAGCCCTTCGCGAAACTGCTCGAGTTCACTTCTTTTGATAAGCGGGCGGTTGTTGAAATTTACCAAATGACTTCTGGTTACAAGCTTATACAGGTTTTTAAGACCTGTTTCATTTTTTACGAGTAAAATTATATGATTTGTACGCTTTTTGGGTGGTGGTGAGCCGTCCGTTGTTTCTGCGTCCTGCAGGTCATTGCGGTAGTAACCCTCCATGCCGTATATGACTTTAATCTTTCCATTTAGTTTTGCCGCTGCTTTTGCAGCCTCGGGAAATGCCTGAACAATGCCATGGTCTGTAATGGCAATCGCGGGGTGCCCCCACTCGGCGGCACGGCTTATGACCTCATGCACATCGGTCAGACCGTCGGATGCCGACATTTTTGTGTGCAAATGCAGCTCAACACGCTTGCCCTCAGACTTATCCTCTCTTATCTCTTTTTCGCTGACAAAGATATTGCTCGGATTGAGTGTCATTTCACCGTCAAAATTGCTGATAACCAAGGTTCCCGAAACCGTCAGATACATACCCTCTTTGATTGCGGTTACAATGTTTTTTGCTTTTTCTTCCTGCATGAACTTACGCACGGCTATTGAGCTTGTGTGGTCGGTTATGTCAAAATTGAGCAGCCATGAGTTGTTTTTGTCATTGAATTTACTACGCTCGGCACAAACCTCGCCTCTGACAGTCACCTTGCCGAGGTCTATATTTACATCACACATGGGTGTGGGAGTTACCTTTGTAACCCGTCCCATTATGGCGTTTTTTGCGGTGGAGGATGAAGCTTTTGAGCCGCCGGGCGATGAAGCTGCGGAATATGTTGCCCCGGAAGAAAATTCACTTGGTTGCCGAACAACCTGTTTAATTGCCGTGTTGACGTTTACTATTTTCAGGTCAAGCTCTGCCGAGAGCAAATCTTCCATAATGCCGACTTCGTACGGTGGAATGGGTCGTTCAAGGCTGAGTGTAATATCCATTTGCGACTTTTCTTTATTCACAGACGCAGAAACGACTCGCGTACCGGTAAAGTCGGTCGCGAGCCTGTCTTGTCCTTTTAGGAACGGGAACATTTCATAAAGCGGAACAGGCGTCATTGGATAATCCTCAATAGTTCTTCTACAAGATTTTTCACAGGTGCTTTTTTTATTTGTTTTCCTTTGGAAAAGAGAACGCCGATTTTATTGCACCCTGCTTTTCCGCAACCTGCGATACCATAGTCGGCGTGAGAAGCCTCTCCGGGACCGTTGACGGCGCAACCCATTATTGCAACAGTAATGTCGCGTTCTTCTATGCCTGAAAGCTTTGCTTCAACCTCTTTTGCAAATTTCATGACATCTATGCTGCAGCGTCCGCATGTGGGGCAGGAGATAATATCAAGACCGGGGCGAAGACCGAGAGCTTTGAGAATTGCTTTTGCGGCAATTATTTCACGCTCGGGCTCTGCGGTTAGTGAAACACGGATTGTTTTGCCGATGCCGTCAAGCAGCAGTGCGCCGATAGCGATGGCGTTTTTTATTATTCCGCTATATTCCGTGCCCGCCTCCGTAACTCCGATGTGCAGGGGGTATTTCGTCTTTTTGCTGAGCAGGCGGTAGGTTTCTACCGTCAGAGGTACGTTTGACGCTTTTGCAGAAATCCATATATTATCAAAGTCATATTTATTTAAGAGTTTTACATGCCTTAAGGCACTTTCGACCATTGCTTCG
Source organism: Oscillospiraceae bacterium (assembly GCA_009781515.1). GTDB lineage: Bacteria > Bacillota > Clostridia > Oscillospirales > Oscillospiraceae > WRMH01. The sequence goes on along the minus strand of WQXY01000003.1, from coordinate 28,109 downwards.
GCTGTGACGCCGCCAAACTTTGCGAGAATGTCCTTTTCAAGACTGCCGCCGTTTACACCGATACGAATGGGAATACCCTTTTGATTGCAAGCGTCGGCGACAGCTTTGACCTTCGGGTTGTTGCCCTTCGCATCTGTAGTGCCGATATTGCCGGGGTTTATGCGGATTTTGTCGGCACCAAGTTCTATGGCACGAAGTGCGAGCCTGTGGTCGAAGTGGATATCGGCGACAAGCGGAATGTTGATGCTTTTTTTGATTTCGGCGATTGCATCGGCACAGGCGGTGTCAGGCACAGCGACACGGACGATGTCGCAGCCGTGTGCCTCAAGACGTTTTATCTGAGCAACGGTTGCAGCAACATCTGCGGTATTTGTGGTCGTCATCGATTGTATTGTGATTTTATCCACCAAACAACCTCACGATATCATTGTATAAAATAAATACCATTAGCCCGATGAGCAAAACAAATGCTCCCGTGTTGATATAATTTTCGTATTTGGGGTTTAACGCGCGGCGCGTGACTTTTTCGATGACCCATGTTATAAAGATAAAAAGTATTCTGCCGCCGTCCATAGCAGGTATCGGGAGCAAGTTTATTATACCCACGTTTACACCGATAAATGCCGTGAAAAACACGATATTGCCGATTGCCGCTCCGACACTTGCAGACTCCTGCCCGACAGTATTCATGGCGCTTATAATACCGACAGGACCCGCAATGTCCTCCGAAAAGTTTGCAGCTCCACTGGCGAGCATTGCAATGCTGACACGTATCATTCGTATAAAGCTATACATTTGGTAGACTGCGTAATTTAGCTTTTCCTTAAATGTCGGTTCGATAAAATTGAAGAAGATACTGTACCTGTACACCGTCTCGCTGTCAACTGTATATGAGCGGCGTTCGTATTCGATGATTTGACCGTTTCGTTCAATGGTAAATGTTATAGGTTTATGAGCGTTTAAGCCCATAAAAAGATTAAAATCGTCATAGTAAAAGAGCCTCTCGCCGTTGATGGCAACAATTCTGTCGCCTTGCAGGAGCTGGCTCGGCCCTTCGTTTGGAAGGTTGTCAACAACGCGGGAAATTGTCGTGCCGACAAAACCACTTGAGCCCATGGTGAGAATAAGCACCACAATAAATGCCGCCAAAAGATTGGCAAGACTGCCTGAGGCGAGAATAACTATGCGGCGCCAACGTTTTTGCGAGAGAAAAGAGCGGGGGTCAGGCTCTTCGTCTTCCTCATGCTCGCCCTCCATGGTGCAAAAGCCGCCGAACGGGAGTATCCGCAGGCTGTAGAGTGTTTCCTTGCCCTGTTTCGAGAAGATTTTCGGACCCATGCCGATAGCAAACTCATTGACCTTGACATTTAAGGCTTTTGCCGAAAAAAAGTGTCCAAGCTCATGGATTGCGATTATTATGCCAAATGCGAGTATTGCGAGTACTATATACATCGAAATTTTTCCTTCCAGTCAAAATTCCGTTGGGCAAATAAAAGCTATGCTTTAATTCGCCAAGGTTGTTTCCTTTTTATTAAAATTCACTCAGCGCCTTTTCAATCATGACGGGGATGTCGGTAAACGGGATTTCATTGTTTAAAAACAGCTCAACTGCGTTTTCGTTAACGCGGTTGAGGGTGGCACAAGCCTCGGTGCCTGCGTTTGCCGCTTTATATGCAAGTGCAAGACATGGGAAAGTGTCGGGATTTGGTTTTTCAAAGGTAAGACCTTTAAGTGCCGTCAGGTCAAGAGGTCTTGTCAGACCCGGCAAACGGTCGGGATATGTCAGAGCGTATTGGATAGGCATACGCATGTCGGGGTTTGAAAGCTGTGCTACTATGCTGCCGTCCGTAAACTCAACCATGGAGTGAATGATACTTTGCGGATGTATGATAACCTCGATTTGGTCGGGGGTTACGCTGAAAAGATGCATGGCTTCGATTATCTCAAGACCCTTGTTCATCATTGTTGCAGAGTCGATGGTAACTTTTTTGCCCATAGTCCAGTTTGGGTGTTTTAGTGCCTGCTCGGGGGTGATGTCGCGAAGCTCCGCTTGTGTTTTGTTGCGAAACGGTCCGCCGGACGCAGTGAGTATAAGTTTTTTGATGTTTTTGTGTTTATCACCTAAAATGCACTGGAAGATTGCCGAGTGCTCAGAGTCGACGGGGATAATCTCGGTGTTGTACTCACGGGCTGTTTGCATAACAAGATCACCCGCGCAAACGAGCGGCTCTTTGTTTGCAAGTGCAACGCGCTTGCCTGTTTTGAGTGCGGCAAGAGTCGGAGCAAGCCCCGCTTCGCCGGCGATTGCTGTGACTATTATATCTGCCCCGCTGTTTTCGGCGACATCTATTATCGCATCCATACCGCCCGGGTCGCTTCCAAGAATTGTTGTGTCAGGATTAAACTCACGGGCTTGCTCCTGCAAGAGCTCGTTATTTTTGTATGCGGTCAGTGCCATGACTGCCATACCAAGATGGTCGGCGACTTCAAGCGTTTGCTGACCGATTGACCCTGTTGAACCCAGTACTGTTATACTTTTCATAAGTCTCCTATTGATTATTAATTTTTACATATTATACAGAAATATTGAGATATTGTAAAGTGTGGACATTGCAATAATTCTCTTGTGACATGGCACTACAGGAAAGAGCCGTGAGGGGAAACGATGTAAGTGCTCTTTAGTATAAGCTACAACCACAAGAGATTATTATTATGGTATAATACCAATTATATAATTCTTTGATGCTATCAATTTTGAAAGGTAAACATAAAATATGAAAAAACAATCATTATCAGGAGCTTGGAGTCTTGAAATTATCGGTGAAACGCCGCTTGCAGGGGAGCAAGTTTCGGCGACTGTTCCCGGTTCGGTTTATGCGGCATTGCTTGATGCGGGCAAGATGCCTGACCCGTTTTGGCGTGACAACGAGCTTGAAGCACTTAAGCTTATGGATAATGATTTTGTTTTTACCCGAAGCTTTGAACTCGAATATCCGCCGACTGATAAACTTCTGCTTGTCTGCGAGGGACTTGATACGATATGTGACTTGGAACTTAACGGCAAAAAGATTGGATATGCCGATAATATGCACAGACTCTGGGAGTTTGATATAACGCAGTTTGTTTGTGAGGGGAATAATGAGCTTCGCTTAATATTCCCCTCGCCCACAAAGTATATTGCCGAGCGGCAGGGCGAAGTCTTCACAGACGGGGCAAGAGATGCAATGCGCGGTTTTCCGCAAATGAGAAAAGCACATTGTATGTTCGGCTGGGACTGGGGACCGAGACTGCCCGATGCCGGAATATGGCGTGATATTTCGATTGTTTATGTCGACAAGGCACGGCTCGAGGGTGTGTATGTCACACAGGAGCACAAAGACGGTGTGGTGGAACTTGGGTTTGAAGTCGAGTGTGAAGTGCCGCACTACGACGTATCAATCGAAGTTACCGCTCCTTGCGGGAGTAAAATACACAGCAATGGCGAGCCGATTGCAATCAATAAGCCAAAATTGTGGTACCCGAACGGTTACGGTCAGTCTCCTTTGTATGGCGTAAAAGTGGTACTAAAAGACGGCGAAAACGAAATTGACACATGGGAGCGGCGGATAGGACTGCGGACAATGACCGTTACGCAGGTAAAAGATGAATGGGGTGAGTCCTTTTCGCACTGTGTCAACGGCATTGATATTTTTGCAATGGGAGCGGACTACATACCGCAGGATAATATCCTATCGCGTGTTACAGATGAAAAAATGGCACAAATGCTTGACGACTGCGTACTTGCCAACTACAACACCATACGTGTGTGGGGCGGGGGCTATTATCCCGATAACAGATTTTTTGACATGTGCGACGAGCGCGGACTTATTGTCTGGCAGGACTTTATGTTTGCATGTGCCATATATGAGCTGACACCTGAGTTTGAAGCGAATATCCGTGCAGAGATGGTAGATAACATAAAGAGACTTCGTCACCATGCGTCGCTTGCACTTTGGTGCGGCAATAATGAGCTTGAATGGCAGCAGGGCAATGACACCTATAAGGCAACACCCAAGCAAAAAGCAGACTATATCCGCATGTTTGAGTATATTTTCCCGCAGGTTGTAAAAGAGCATGACAGGCAGGCATTTTACTGGCCGTCGTCGCCCTCGTCGGGTGGCGGCTTTGACGAACCGAATGACGCAGACCGCGGTGACGCTCACTATTGGGAAGTCTGGCACGGGTTAAAGCCGTTCAGTTCATACAGGGATTATCATATACGCTATGCTTCGGAGTTTGGCTTCCAAAGCTTTCCCGACTTAAAAACGGTAAAAAGTTTTACCGAACCCGATGACAGGAACATTTTTTCCCGTGTAATGGAAATGCACCAGCGAAACGGCGGTGCAAACGGCAGAATTATGTATTATCTGTCAAGTATGTACCGTTATCCTACGGAATTTGAACACCTTTTATATGCCTCGCAGCTTTTGCAGGCGGATGCAATCCGCTACGGAGTGGAGCACTGGCGACGCAACCGCGGGCGTTGTATGGGTGCGATTTACTGGCAAATAAATGACATATGGCCCGTAGCATCATGGGCATCGCTCGACTACTTCGGACGCTGGAAGGCTCTGCACTACTTCGCAAAGCGCTTTTTTGCACCTGTGATGATTTCATGCCACGAAACAGGTGAAATGACTGAGCGTCCTATCTGTGTGGCACAGCCAAAGGCAATAAAAAAAGCCGCAAAAATTTCTGTTGCAAATGAAACGATGAATGAGCTGACCGCAACGGTCAACTGGGCGCTTCGCAGCCCCGACGCTTCGATAAAAATGAGCGGCAAGGATAAAGTAAACGTAAAAGCACTCTCATCACTATGGTTGTATGAATTAGACTTTTCCGATTGTGACGAGCTGTCGGATTATTTCAGCTTTGAGCTTGTGTCGGGTGAGAAGACGGTATCTTCGGGAACGGTGCTGTTTTGTATGCCGAAGCATTATAAATTTATCGACCCGAAACTGAACGTAAACCGAAGCGGTAACAAGGTTACGGTTACAGCCGCGGCTTACGCAAAAAGTGTTGAGATATATTCAGATGATGAAGACTTTGTTTTAAGTGATAATTTCTTTGACATCAATGCGGGCAGTGTTACAGTCGATATTTTGCGCGGCGACCCGAAAAATCTAAGGGCACGCTCTGTGTATAGTTTGGGAAGATAAGTTTTTACACACGGCTCTTTCCTGTAGTGCAGTTCGTGTGTAAAAAATATCAGTTCAGCAACTCAAAATCTAATGTGCCGCGTTCTGTGCCATTAACAATCAGCGTTACCGAATGAACCCCGGGATAGTGCCGTCTGGTGCTTAAATCTTCAAAAGAATGTTTTCTTGTATAGGGCTTTCTTTGATTTGCTTTCAAAGGAAGCTCTGATATTTGGAAAATCTTCCTGTTTCGTTTGCCGTTTGCTTTAACATAATCGATGCCGTATTCGAGCCTTGCTTTTGTTGCTTCTTTTGCAGTCAGGACAAAAGAGAAGCTGAATTCATCGCCGATTTTATATGAAGGGATTTTTCCGGCTTTGTCCGCTACAATCATAAAATCGCTGACTTCCACTGACGAAACATCGCTGAACCCGAAAATAGCCAAAACATCACGATTGCCTTTTTTAAGAAGTGTCCTGCAGCCATGCTTGACAATCCAGTCGGTGAGTTCAGTTTTGCCGTACCAGTCCTTGGAGAGCTTCGCAATTAAGTCGGGATGCGTTTTTGATATGTCGTTTAAGTTGTTGGCGACGCTCTTTCTCACAAATGCCGACGGGTCGGTTTTCAGCTGCGTCAGAATAGGCAAGACAGGCGACGGGTCTTTTTTGAAGCTGTTTAACGCCTGACCCCACGGCAGTGCGGGGCGGCAGCCCTCGCTTGAAAGCCGTCTGACATTCTCGTTTTTATGCTTTGACCAAGCGTACATCTGCTCCATCATGCGTTTTTCATGCTTTATGATAAATGGTCTTACTGTAAATTCGCATGAGGCAAATTCGGTAAATCTTTCCATAGCACCTATGGATACATCCCAGTTTTCCTCATCTTGCCCGAAAACTTCAATAAAAGTTGGAATACAAAATATTTCAAGGGCATTGTGGCTGCTTATCACTTTATCAAGAATGGCAATAGCCTGAGCGTAATCGTTGGGCAGGAACTTACCGAGATTTAAGCAAATCTGCTTGCCCCTTGCCATAAGCTCCAAGCTGTTCCATGTTTCGTCCATAACCGAGCTGATGAAATCATCAACCTGAAACGGCTCATAAGCCGACTTAACAACTAAAGCAAACTCCCTGAGCGACGCCTCATTTATTTTATCTTTCCACGCCTCCGCCATTTAGAGCACCTCCTGTGTGTTTTGTTGTTATTATAGCATAGAAAGAGGCGTGGGGATAGATGATATAAACGTCTTGACAATTGAACAATGTTCGAGTATTATGGAATTGTACTCCATAATACTCGAAAAATAGGAGCAGTTATTATGTACTATAAGAGGCATATCGAACCGGTTATAGAACGCATCAGCAAGCGTAAGACGGTTCTTGTTATAACAGGTGCCAGACAAGTTGGCAAAACAACGATGCTAAAAGAAATGTACAGTGACATTAACTATACTTCGCTTGACAGACCGTTAATTAGAGATAGTGCGAAAGAAAACCCGTCATTATTTTTTGAAGAAAACAATCCGCCGATTATTGTAGATGAAATTCAAAAAGCAGCGGAATTATTTGAATACATAAAAGATATTGTTGACATGGATAGAGATAAAAAGAAAGGTCAGTTCTACCTCACAGGTTCGCAAAGCATGAAGCTGATGAAAAATGTCAGTGAAAGCCTTGCGGGGCGAGCAGGCGTGGTAAAAATGCTTGGACTTTCAGCGAGAGAGTTATCGCAAACGACCTATCGAAAGCCATTTATACCAACATTTGAAAGTATAACACACAGAGCTGAATCGAAAGAGAAATTTGACTATCAGCAAATAATTACCAATATTCACAAGGGCTTTTTTCCGGAACTGCATGAAACAAAAAGTGATTTGCATGATTGGGGTGATTACTATAGTTCTTATTTTCAAACATATATTGAAAAAGACATCAAGGATGTACTGAATATCCGCGACGAAACGGCATTTATTAAGTTTGTGAAAGCAGTAGCTTCGTTAACCGGCAGAATGCTTAATCTTAACACAATAGCAGAAATTTGCGGTAAAGATGTGAAAACTGTTAAAGCGTGGTTATCGGTGCTTGAATCCGGAGGATTAGTATATCTGTTAGAGCCGTACTATAATAATCTGAATAAACGGCTTATAAAAACACCAAAATTGTACTTCCTTGATACAGGACTTGCCTGTTGGCTGCTTGGCTGGAATACTCCTCAACAGTTAGTGAACGGTGCTATGTGGGGGCATATCTTTGAAAGTTATGTGGTTGCTGAAATAATAAAAAGTTACTTTAATGACGGGATTACCAATCTTCCGCTATATTACTATCGCGATAATGATAAAAATGAAATTGATTTATTGATAGAAGACGGGGGTATTATATATCCGGTTGAAATTAAGACAACAAGCGACCCCAATAAATCTATGGTTAGCGCATTTTGTTGTGTTGAGAAAGGATTAGGCAAAAAAACCGGTACCGGTGCTCTTATTTGCATGGCGAAAGAGAAGCTACCCTTAACAGAAAGTGTATGGACATTGCCTGTACATTCAATTTAGCTGATGAAAGGAACAATTTGCTATGACACTATGGAATAATGATATGCTCATTGGGATTGATGAAATTGACAAACAGCACCATAATTTGGTGCGGGCACTTGACGAACTGTTAAATGCATGTGCTCATCATCATGGTGAGGAATATATTCGAAAAACTCTGTATTTTGCTGTTGATTATACTAAGGTGCATTTTACCGATGAAGAAAAATTACAGGAAGAGTACGCATATCCGGATTGCGCGGAGCATAAAAAACTGCACAAGAAATTTATAAATGATCTCTCACAGGTTGTATTAGACTATAAAAACGGCTCTTCAATCCATGACTTAGTAGAAAAGACAGGTCAAACATTAGTTGATTGGATATTAAATCATATAAAAACCGAGGATAAAAAATACGGCGAACATATTAAAATGAAAAGAGAACAGATAAAATGAAAGCAGTCGTAACAAGAGTATCGTCTGCTTCCGTCACAATCGGCGGGAGCATTAAGGGTGAAATCGGCAAGGGTTTTCTTGTGCTCCTCGGCATAAAACGCGAAGACACCGAAGCTGATGCAATAAAGCTTGCTGCCAAGGTTTGCAATCTGCGAGTTTTTGCAGACGCAGACGGCAAAATGAACCTTGACCTTGAAAGCATCGGAGGCAGTATTTTGGTGATATCGCAATTTACGCTCTATGCAGATTGCAAAAGCCGCCGCCCGGGATTTACCGGAGCAGCGCTTCCCGATGTGGCAATACCGCTTTATGAGCTGTTTATAGATAAATGCAAAGAACAGGGGTTTACTGTGAAAACAGGCGAGTTCGGGGCGATGATGGACGTCGCTTCCGTCAACGACGGCCCGGTGACGATACTGCTCGACACGGAAAGCATGTGAGGAAAAACAAAGGAGTAGAGATATGACCGATATGATTAAAAACCGACGCTCTATACGGAAATTTAAGCCTGATATACCCGTCACAAAAGAGCAGCTTGACAGGCTTATGCATGCCGCCATGCTTGCACCTTCAGCCAGAAATACCCGCCCGTGGGAGTTTATTGCTGTAACGAAGCGCGAGGTACTCGATGAAATCGCCCGCATACATCCGTTTGCGAAAATGTGCAAAACTGCGACAGCTGCAATAATTGTTGTTGCCGTGCCGCAAGAAGGATTAACTGTCGGATACTATCCGCAAGACTGCGGAGCGGCGACTGAAAACATTCTCATAGAGGCTGTTGCTATGGGGCTTGGCACCTGCTGGTGCGGTGTTTATCCACGTCAGGAGCGAATTCCGGATATGGCTGCCCTGTTTGATATCAAAGAACCTAAGATACCGTTTTGTGTAATTGCCGTCGGTGTTCCCGACGAAGCTCCGGAGCCGAGAGGGTTTTTCGAAGAAGCAAAGGTCAGATATATTACTTAACTTCAACCTCCCCGAACAGCGGCTACTGCGTCGTAGCCTAACATATCGTTATACCACGCAATCAGACCGTCGGGGTTTAAGTAGCCGAGCACAACATACCACCCGATTAAAATAAGTGCACACAAGGCGAGAAGAGGCAGCTTTTTGAGCCGTAAATTTATACAGCAAAGGACGATTACAACAGCTAAGTAGATGATAAACCATGCGGACAAAAGCCGCAGCCATGTCATGCCGTAGGCGTCGATGTAGAGACCCAAGCGGATAAATCCGGAAAACAGCATACTGGCTGTGAGTGCAAGAAGACCGAGGAGCAAGCCTGTAGCTGCCTTGGTTTTTTCGCCGAAGTGTTTGAAAACTCCGAAAATGAGCAGGTTAATAGCACAAACAGCAACGGTTTGGGCAAATCCCTCACGCGCATATTCGGAGTATGTCATACCACCGGGAAGTCCTGCTCCCGCAAAGAGATAACTAAACTGCACAGTGCAAAACAGAGCATAAATCAGCAAAATCGAACCTAAAACCACATAACTGATAGTTGTGTCAATTTTTGAGGTTATTTTGGGGCAGCTAACCTTGTGTTCACTGTGTCCCGTTTTCCACATGAATGAATAGAAAAACATTGAAAAGACAGCAATAATGACAGTATCCCAAAGCAAGATACTGATGTTAAGCTCTGTGAGCAGCTTAGTAAGAAAATACCCGAATGCTTTGTCGGCACCGCTGAGAAGCGGTAAGATAATAATCAAAAGTCCAAAGGTTATAGCTAAACCAAAAATGACCTTTTTCGTTTTTGCTTTTGTTTCGCCGATGAGCAGCGCTCCGAGTGCTTCAAAAAAAGCGGCAATACCTGAAAACGGGAATACAAAAAAACCGCAAAGCCATGAAATTGCAATGCTGCCAGTGTCCTTGAGCTTATAATCCCCCGTCATATAGATAACAAGACCCATTAAAACGGCAGGTATTATCAAAAAGCTTAGAAAAGCAAAATCACCGTAAATTGCAACATCCCAAAAGAAAAAGCTCCATAAACAAAGTGCGGACACGCAAGCGGTCAGATACCATGTGACAAAATTATGTCTGATGCTTTTCCAATGAAACAGGTAAAAAATTGCAAGACAGCTGAGCCAAAAAGCACCATAGAACTTCGGATAATTAGTATACTTTTCAGAAAACATGTACGCAACCACAAGGCGGTCAAACAAAACCGCAATCGCGATAGCGGCGAGCAGCAGCAGTTTTTCTTTGCCGGAAATGATGCGTTTTTCCTTTTTTGCCCGTGGTGCGGGCGGTACATATTGCGGGTACGCGTATGGATATTGGTATGCATAGGGTTGCGCCTGCGGCTGCGGCACATTCGGATACCCGTTATTCTCTGTCGTCATTGGTGTCGTCCCCCTCATCGTATTCTAAAATATCACCGGGCTGGCAACCAAGCTCCTTGCATAAACGGCTCAGCGTCGAAAAGCGGATTGCCTTACCCTTGCCGTTTTTGAAAATCGAAAGATTTGCTTGGGTTAGGTCGATTTTAGAGGCAAGCTCGGCAAGTCCGATTTTGCGTTTTGCCATCATAACGTCTAAATTTATAACAATCATATTAATGAATACTCCTCTCTGTCGGGCTTTCAATCTAAATAGTCAGGTCGTTTTCTTCTTTGTAGTGCACTGCCTGCTTAAATAAGCTCGACAGTGTAAATCCGAAGAAACCGAACACGACAAACAAAAAGCCACATGCCATAGTTAGAAATGTGGTATAAAAGAACAGTTTGGCAAAAAAGAGTGCGGATATAACAAGCAGGATTACTGCGATGCGGTTGAGGGCTGTAACGTTACGTTTGATAAACGGACCTTGCGGGATTGAGCGCATCATTAAAATCATTTCAAGTACAATCCACAGTCCGGGGATTGCAACGGCGGTTAAAAAGATCAGTAGAAACGTGCGGTAGCCTGCTTCGAGGAAATATGCGTCGTAGAAAAATTTTGTGTAATAGTCTATCATAAACGGCAATGTGGCAGTTCCTAAAATGCCGAGTGCGAAGATTGCGTACAAAGAAATTGTAAGTACACGGCTTGCTAAGTTTTCTTTCATAAAAATGAAACCTCCCATATAGTAAATACAAGCGCATTATAGCACATCAAATAACGATAGTCAATAAAAACATATCGAAAAACGATAAATAATTATTGACTATCGGCTCAATATATCAGATGGTTCCTTGTGTTACACTGCCATGTAAAGAGCACTTACATCGGTGAAACGTGCCAGCGGTTTTTGTTCGCAAGCTCAAAAAACCGGTCATCGTTTCCCCTCACGGCTCTTTCTTGTAGTACAGTCCGCACAAGGAACATGCATATCAGCTGTAATATTTCTTTTCAAACTGTTCGCGGGTCATGTTTGCTTCATAAACTAATGCCACAGTGCCCGGACCGACATGTGCTCCAACTACAGGGCACATTAGGAAAATTTCAATACTTTCCACCTCAAAGGCTTCTCGAACCATTTCTGCAAGCTTTTGTGCGTCTTCTTCACAGTTGGTATGCGGTATGATTACATTTTTTATCACCGCACCTTTTTCTGTAGCTTTTTCCATATGGTTTATCAAAGCTTTGAGCGAATTATCTCTGCCGCGTACTTTATCTTTAAGTCCGAGTGAACCATCGGGGTTAATGCTTAAAATCGGCTTAATGCCAAGCACTGAGCCGCCGATAGCCGAAAGTTTACTCAAACGTCCGCCTCTGTGCAGATACATCAAATCATCAACAGTAAATATCCCGAACATATAGTTTTTCTTTTCCTCGAGCCATAGGGCGGTTTCTTTTGCCGAGAGCCCCTCATCACGCTTTTGTATGGCACTTTTAACAAGAAGTGTGCTGATGACTGTCGCAGATATGCTGTCTACGGTAAAAATATTGCAGTCGGGATAAGCTTCTTTTACTTCTGCAAGAGCAATTTGCGAGCTTTGGTATGTTGCCGATAAAGCGCCGCTCAAAATGATATAAAGAACATCTCTGCCGTTTTTTGCATGTTCGGTGAAGGTTTTTACAAATGCATCGGGGTTTATCTGTGATGTCTTTGCAACACCACCGTTTCGCAGTGCGTCATAGAAATCGTTGCCGGATATTTTCTGCCAATATCCATCATTATGCTCCTCATTGTCGAGTACAAACGGAATTGGCATAACTTCTAATTCATTTTGCTCAATAAACTCGGGGGTCAGGTCGCAGCTGGTGTCTACTACAATGGTAAATGGTTTCACTATTTCGGTTCTCCTTTGTTTTTCTATACTGTCCGGTTGGTAATCTTCTAAGGTGATTTTTGGTTTTGAGGTGAGATATTTGAGAAGTCCTGCTGCGTAATTTCTGCCACTGTCGCTGATTGAATAAAAGGTCCATTTGCCTTCTTTTCGCGCAGTGACTATTCCGCTGTCGATGAGGATTTTCATGTGATGCGAAAGAGTTGATTGCCCTGCGTCCACTTTTTCCAAAAGAGCAGATGCGGTTTTATCCCCCTCGCGTAAAAGCTCAAGTATCCTGAGCCTTGTCACATCGGAAAACGCCATGAAAACCTTGCTGTTATCATGGTGCACTTTCAAGCCCTCTACCTCATATCTAAAAAAATCGATATGAGAATATCACATCGATTTCCTTTTGTCAAATATTATATTACACCATTGTTGGGAACAGTATCGGGCGGAGGATGTAGCAGACAATTATATAAGCAATTAAAACAAGGATAATAATGTGCATGATGTGCTTATTTTTGATTTTGCCGTATGCTTTGTGGAACACAGGAGCGAAAACTTCAACCGCTAATAGACTGAGCAGACCCCACATAATCGAAGATACTAAGCAAATTCTGCCTTGAAAATTCATGAATTTGTTTGAATAATCCCAAAGCACTTGGTTTAGCAATGTTTCGCACATCAATGCTGTAAGATATTCAAGCGTGGTCATGCTGACCATGCCGATAAAAAACAGCAAAATCGGCTTTTTGGCGAGCGGCTTAAAGACCAAAATCAGCACCGCTCCGCCAATTGCGTAAATCAATATGAACGGTAAACCCCAAACAATCGGAAAGTTTCCTATGTGGGAAATAAAGAGAATTCCCCTGTCGGTAAGCGCTCCGTCTTGTATTAAGACATCAATGGTTTCAAAAGCCCAACCGAATATACCGCAGCCTATGAAACAAAACAGAAGCTCGAATATATATTCTCTCTTTGCTTTAATGAAACTAATCACAGATGTCATTTGCATTACCGTCCTTTTGCTTAATCGTTATCCGTATCAGTGTCTGTGTTGCCATTACCGTCTGTATCTGTACCCTGTGGCGGCAGCGGCGGAGGTGGCGGTGGTGTCATGTCTGCCGAGATGCCGAGCAGATATTTCGCAAACGGGCTGTCGAGCGGAACAATTAGTGTTGAGCTGCTGCCTACTGTCTGGCGGTAGGTATCAAGCAGATTGTAGAACTCAAAGAAGTCCGGGTCGCGTCCGTATGCTTCGTTATAGATACGTGCCGCATTGCTGTCGCCCTCGCCGCGGATTTCCTCGGCACGGCGGTTTGCTTCCGATGTGATTGAAATAACCCTGCGGTCTGTTTCGGAGCGTATCATAAGAAGGTCTCTTTCACCTTCGGAGCGGTTTTCGGCGGCAACACGCTGACGCTCGGTATTCATACGGTTGTAAATACTTGCATATGTCTCGCTCGGCAGGTCGGTTCGTTTGATGCGGATGTCAACAACACTTATGCCCTGCTGCAGGAAGTTGGCACTGACAGCCTGTGCCATGTCGAGGAGCATTTGTCCCGAGGTTTCACGGTCGCTGATAAGCACGTAGGAGTTGAGCCTGCCGACGCTTATGCGCATTTCGGAATAAAGCACGTCGTCAATACGCTCTTTTGCACCGTTGATGTTATTGTATGCTTCGTAGAACAGCAGGGGATTGTCAATGCGCCATTGTGCGGTATTGTCAAAGTAGAGTCTGTGCCTGTCGAGTGTGAGAACCTCACGCGGAGGTGAGTCATAGAGTATTAACTTTGACGGGTATTTTATTACGTTGTCGATAAACGGAATTTTGAATTTCAGACCGGTTCCGAGGCGTAAGGATACTTCGGGACGCTCTGCCATTTGGGCGCTGACCGTATCGGTCACGTCACGCATATATACGGTTTCAATACGTCCGAAGCGTTGCACGAGAGCAGACTCGCCCTCTCTTAAAACAAAAACTGAGTTTGATGCAACAATCAGCAGAATAAATGCGATGATTGCAATGACAAGATATTTTGACGATTTTTTCTTTTCTTTTACTTCGTAAACTACATTTTCATTTTCGTACATGGTTATTGCCCCCCTTGCCCGAGATGAAGTATCTCAAGTAAATTGCCGGAAGTGGAGTCAAGGAAGTAAACCTTGTCGATTTTTGGCATAACCTCGCGTATCATTTCCAAATAGAGCCTTGTGCGCATGACGTCGGGTTGATTGCGGTATTCTAATTCTATCGCCGAGTATCTGGCAACAGTACCCATGGCGTCGTTGACGCGCTTTTCTGTATATGCCTCGGCTTCGTTGATTGCCGCAACAGCACGCCCTTCGGCTCTCGGTATTTCTTCGTTTCTGTATCTTTCGGCTTCGTTTGTTTTTGCGATTTTGTCTTCAAGAGACATTGTTACATCGAGAAAGGCATCACGCACTTCATGAGGTGGTGAAGCGTCTTGAAGCTGCACTGCCGTAATTAAAATGCCCATTTCGTATTTATTGAGGATTTCCTGCAAATCACGCATAATCTCACGCTGCATATCTTCCTTGCGGTCGGTCAGAATTGCTTCGAGCGGATATGCCGCAACAACACGCCGATATGCCGCCTGTGTGACAGAGTGCAGTGTTGCTTCGGGATTATCAACCTTAAACAGGTAGTTGTAACTGTCGGAAATACGGAATTGAATGACCCAATCGGCGTTGACAAGACCGTTTACTCTGCTTTCCTCTCCGGTCAGCATGAGTGCTTCCTCAGGTATATCAACATATACACCGTTTATGAGCTGCGAACCGAAGTCCATACGCCGTACACCCTGCACGTTGACTATATGTGCATTGTCAACAAAGGGTATTTTGAACTTAAGTCCCGGTGTTTTTTCTGTACCAATGTGTCTGCCAAAGCGTGTGACAACGGCTTCCTCACCGCTGTTTACGCTGTAGACGCCGTTTGCCGCCAACACGACAAGAGCAATAATACCGACAATCACAAGGATTACCCGGTTTGCTTTCTTCTGAAACTTCTTCATATCGGGCTTTCGCACGTTGAAATTGAAGTTTGAACCAAATGGGTTTCGTTCGTTCATTGCAAATCCTCCGTAAAAATTACTGCACAACATTTTATACTGAATTTTGATATTTTGCAAGGAACATTTATTGAAAAAAACCGTCATATTTGGTAAAGTAAATTATACTCACATAAGGAGTGCTGTGCGATGAAATATAATAAAATGAGCCGTATTGCCGCAGCAACTATATCAGCTGCTTTTATGATATTAGCAGTTTCCTGCAGCAATACGGATAAAAATCTGCAAAGCCCGACACCCGAAATCTCGGGAGGGCAGCGTGAAGAGTTCGTATTTACGCGTGAAAATTTTCCGCGTATGGACGGCTCGACCTCAACCGCGCCGCTTGCCGAAGCAGCAGCAAGTGTGCTCTTGGGTGAACACCGCAGCGCCGTAGGGGAGCTTGCAATATTTAACAGAACCACGCAGGCGTTTCGTAACCTTGCGGCGGGATTGTGCGACATTCTTATAGTCAGCGAGCCGACTCCGGAGGTTTTTGGCGAGCTTTCCGATATGGGCTTTGAAATAGAAATCGCACCGATTGCAACGGACGCTCTCGTGTTTATAGTAAATACGTCAAATCCGATAGATAACCTGACGACGCAGCAGCTTAGAGATATTTACACGGGAGAAATAACAAACTGGAGCGAAGTCGGCGGTGAAAATATCAAAATTGAGCCGTTTCAACGAAATGCCGAAGCAGGCAGTCAGGTTCTAATGGAAAAGTTAGTCATGGCAGAAACGCCAATGATGCCTGCACCATTACAACATGTATCATTTGGTATGGGTGATTTGATTTCTGCGATAAAGAGTTTTGACGGCTCTCATAATGCCATAGGGTATACGGTTTTTTACTATGCCGAGGATATGAGAATGGCAGAGGGCTTGAAGATAATTTCCGTTGACGGAGTAAGGCCGGGGACTAACACTATCCGCAGCGGTCAGTACCCGTTTTTGAACCCATATTATGTCGTAATCGGAACAAATGAGCCGATAGACAGTCCTGCCCGCATCATGTTTAACTGGCTTTTGTCCGATGAGGGGCAACGGCTTGTCGGCATGGAGGGGTACGTTTCGATGCGGTGATTGCGGGGAATAAAAGGTACAAAAATATGAAAAGAATTTTGTTGATATTATTAATAATTGCGACAGTTGCGTTTGCTGCTGCGTGTAACGCCCCGCAGTCGAAGTATCTGCCGGAAATAAAGCATGTGCCGCCTAATATGCGATGGGATGTCAAAACAGATTTCTCTGTGCTCGCACCGTATAATCCGAATTCGATGTACTCAAGGCTTAGCGACGGGGCAATGCCGCAACTTATCCCGTCAGATGATTACGGGCTGCTTCTTCCGTATAAAAGCGTAAATGTGCAGTCAGACGGGAGTGCAGGTCTGCCTGCATACGGGTTTGTGACAACCGACGGAGTGCTTGTCACCGACCTTGTGTATTATTCGGTAAAAAGAGCGAGTTCAAATTTGTGGTACTTTTCGATTAACTGGGGGGAGCAACCGCCACCGGATTATTATCCTGCATATTTACTGAGTATTGCACTTCCGCGGGAAGACGACGATACAGCAATAGCATGGTATCCGCAAACAAAACAGGCTGTCTGCGCACTTGACGGCAGTTGGATAACTGCTTTTGACTACGATGAGGTGTTTTTTACCGAAAATGCAATTCTTCTCATGCGTGGTTTTTATGAAGGCTTGGATATTGACGTATACGATTATGACGGTAATTTTCTGCATAATATGCAAGAGCATGATTGGGTGCAGTATGTGGGAGCTGACCAGTGGGCAAGCGGTTTGTTTTATGGTGTATATAACGGATATGGACATGTAGCAGTGAACTCGCCTTACGGCAACACTGCATTTGTCAACATACAAACGGGGCAGGCGAAATATACGGAGTATTACAGCACTTCTATAGGACAATTTGCCGACGGACTGGCTCCGGCATATAGCGATGGGCTGTGGGGATTTATAAACCAAGATTTTGAAATGGTTATAGAGCCGCAGTACACATCGACGGAGATATTTTTTAACGGGCACGCTCTTGTAAGAACAGATGAGGTTGACGCTCACGTGATTGATACAAAAGGCGAGGTGCTGTTTTCGTTTGAAAAAGGCTGGCATGTTTGGGTGCAATTTGGTATTCACAATGCTGATGATACCATATACTTTGCACACGCACGTGAGCATTACCTCATACGAAGGTATTTCACTTATGATTTTAAGGAGATAATACCACCCGAGGGAGCAGATGAAACTGAGGATAGTTATGTTAATTCCATTCAAGGAGGAAACTGGTTGAGTTTTGGTAGTTATCCTCACGGAACATATCTGTTCAGATACGGCGAGGAGCTCTTTTTCGCGGATATTGATGCTATCCTGTACGCTGACAATGAATATATTATTTATCAAAAACACTTTAGCTATAATGATTTTCAAACGGGTGTCAGGACATTTGACGGCAGGCAGGTTGTGCCTTTGCAAGAAAATGGCAAGATGATAACCCCTGTTCGCGATGAAAACGGGATTAGGGCGTTTATAGTTAATGATGATACCCGCAATTTCGGGTTTTATCAACCTGTTGCAAGACCTTATAAACCGTCGAGTTATAAGCTTATTGACATAAACGGCACAGTTATAATGTCAGGGCTCGGTACACTGACATATGACAAAGCTGTCGGGCTGTATGAATTATCAAGTCCCGACTTCTTCGCATGGCTCGACGCCGACGGCAACACACTTATTCTGATACCACTGATGTCATACGCGTTGGATTAACTACCTTTTCAAGAGCGCTTCGTATGTGAACTTTTTCATGGAGCCGCGCATTAAAAGTGCGGCGATTGCTCCGAGTACAGCTCCGGCGATTAAAAGATACCATGGATTTATCAGAACTATTCCCATAAATTGTCCGACAATTACAAGCATAATCGGAAGTACAAGAAAAACTGAGCGTTGTTGTGAATCCTCCATAGTTTGCGCCTTTGCACTGCCACGGACGATTAATGTTATTGCAAGAAGTGACATTGCGGGAGTGACAGCCAAGAGTATAAAGAGCCAACTGAGTCCGGGGAGTATCATATTGCCAAATGCAAAGAGCAGCAGCGCTTCCACGACTATGAGCATGATTACAAAGGATGCATAGGTCACAGCCATGCTGATAACAAACGATGCCCAAACCTTAGCTTGAAACATTTGTGTGAGTGTAAGCGGCGAGTAGAGCAAGGTTTCGAGTGTGCGTTTTTCTTTTTCGCCGACAAATGAGCTTGCAGCCATGATTGATGATGCTAAAATCGGTATTATCGTAAAAAAGAGCGGCATAATATTATCAAGTAAAAATGCAATTATAGTTGTTTGCATATCACCTGTTCGCATATCTTCGGGTAGCATGTTAAGTATTTGTTCAATATTGTTTACTTGGTCAGGTGCAAAGCGGATTATAAGTATAAAAATGGTGGGGAAAAATACCGTAAAAACAAGAGGCACAATAATCAGTGCGGTGAGTAACTGCTTATTTGATACAATAGCAAAGATGTCCTTTTTGATTATTGCAGCTTGTTTTGAGTTAATCATGCCGATGCACCCCCTCTTGCAGGGTCAATTTTATTTGTAAGTGCGAAATAAACGTCCTCAAGCGAGGGTTTTTCGGTGGAAACGCTGTAGATATTGCCACCCTCGTTTACGATGCGTTTAACAATAGCGGGTATTTCGCTTTCGTCTTCTACCTGAATTTCATGGATATCGGTGTCGGTTTTGATTTTGACCGTAGTGCCTCCGCTGACAAGCCCCCGAAGCTCATCAAGAGTTCCGTTTGCAAACATTATTCCGTCGTCAATAAGTCCGTATCTGCAACAGATTTCCTGTGCATAACGGAGCTGATGTGTGCACAAAAAGATAGTTACACCCTCGTTTTCGGCGAGGTTTTTTATCATGCGGTTGACACTGAGAATACTCTCGGGGTCAAGACCGGAGGTTGGCTCGTCGAGAAAGAGGATTTTCGGCTTATGTATCATTGCGCGAGCGAGTGATAAACGCTGACGCATTCCTGTGGAGTAGGTTGAGAGCCTTTTGTCCTTTGCGTCAAAAAGCTCAAGCTCCTCGAGCAAGCCAAGAGCGCGGGTTTTGCTCTCGCCTGCACTAAGCCCGAATACGGCACCAAAAAAGAGCAGATTATCAAGACCCGTCATGTGGTCGTACATTTGAGCGTGCTCTGTCAGAACGCCTGAGATTTGGTGGAGCTCCTCAGGCTTTGTCATTGGGTCAATGTCAAACACACGGCAAGAACCCGTGGTATGAGACACTGTGCCGTTTAGCAGCTTGACCGCAGTGGTTTTGCCCGCACCGTTTGGACCTAAGAACCCGAAAACCTCGCCCTGCTCAAGGGTGAGTGTGAGGTTTTTTACAGCTTCCTTACCGCCGTCGTACGTTTTTGATAAATTTTCAGTAATAATTACATTCATAAAATTATTATACAATACAATTTGGATTATACAAGTAGAACTCTTTTGGTGTTTGTGATATTATCGTAAGAAAGTTAAGAGATAGGGGATTAAAATAATGAGAAAAATCGCATATCTGCTCATAGTGTTCATGCTTATCACACTTATAAGTCCGGTGCTCTCAGTTGCCTCGGATGAGCCGGTCTACACAATGAAGCATACAATTTGCTTTGAAATGGGCGATACAATGGGCTTTGAACCGCGTAACGAAAATGACACTTCAATCCTTACGGTTACTGATGAAATGGCATACGAGGGGGATTATTCCCTGCTTGTGACAGGACGCAGTGCAGCATGGAATGGCCCGTCATTTAATATCACCGATTTTGTTAATCCGGGTGAGCAATACACGATATCTGTCAGAATTCATGCAAAAACTCCCGAAAGCTCGAATTTCAGAATGTCAAGACAAGCGGGACAAGGAGAAGATGCGACATATCATAATATCGCACAAAAGGTAATAACCACGGAAGACGGCTGGGTGGAAATTCTTGGAACGCATGTTTTTCCTGATGATAATTACCTGAGTGTATACATTGAAAACGATGCGACAACAGCCGAGTTTTACATCGACGAGTTTACTTTTTATCAAGCCGAGGGTGAGGGGTTTACTCCCGATTTGGACCTTCCGTCACTCGCTGAATTATACAAGGATTATTTTCTGATAGGCTCTGCTTTCAGTCGTTCTGACCTTTCCGGTCAGCGTTTTGAGCTTGTAAAGCATCACTTTAATGTAATGACCGCAGGTAATGACATGAAACCCGACGCTTTGGGCGGCAGGGAGCGTGGCGCATACAGATTTGACAGAGCGGACGCAATGCTTGATATACTGTTTGCTGCGGATATTCTTGTGCATGGGCACACATTGGTATGGCACTCACAGTCTGCAAGCTGGCTGAACCAAAACGCAGACGCAGAGCCTTTGAACCGTGCGCAAGCAAGGGCAAATATGCAGGACTTTATTTACAATGTTGCAACTCACTATAAAGGCCGCGTAATCTCTTGGGATGTTGTCAACGAAGCATTTCAGACAAGTATAGGGTCGGTGCCGAGTGATTGGCGTAATGTTTTGCGTAAGGGCGGAACATCCAACGAAAGTTCGGCATGGTATGCGGCATATGCAAACGGTGCCGATGAAGACGAGGGCGAGAGCGGTGCGGACTATATCTATGACGCATTTGTTTTCACACGCCTTATAGACCCGGAGGCAATACTTTATTACAACGATTTTAACGAAACAGAGCGTGGCAAGCGCGAGGCGATTGCTATGATGGCAGAGGAACTGAACGAAAAATGGAAATCAGACCCGCGAAATATTGAGCCAGACAGACTACTCATTGAAGGCTTGGGGCTGCAGGCACATTACTGGACTGACGGTCTTGCCGTAAAAGATGTTGAAGATACAATAATCCGGTGGAAAGAAACGGGCGCCGAGATTAGTATAACTGAGCTTGATATACCAATGGGAAGTTGGAGTAATTATAAGGCATCGGATACGGAGCTTGAGATGAAGCAGGCGACACTGTATGCACAGCTTATGATGCTCTTTAAGGAACATTCGGACAGCATTGCCCGTGTTACATTTTGGGGCATAGATGACGGTACAAGCTGGCGAAGTGCAGGCAGTCCGCTGCTGTTTGAAGCAAACGGCACTGCAAAGCCTGCGTTTTTTGCGGTTGCCGACCCTGAGGGTTTCCTCGGCATAGAGCCGGGCGCGCCTGCAACACCTGCACCCGCAACGCCGGAGCCGCCGCTTGAAACACCTACGCCCACACCGCCGGAGGGTGGAGGGACTACGCCAGCCGGCGAGTCGGGACCGGGTGCACTTTCAAATGTTATCATTTCCCTTGGTGTAATAGCTCTTATTGTAGGAACGGTGGTTGTTACAGTAATTTTTATCAGTAAGAAAAGAGGATAATTATGCCAACCTTAACAGCTCAAAACGGTATTCTTGTACGGCAAAAAGGCACGGAAACCCTATGGATAGAGCCTTGGGGAGCAGGGCTTAGAGTGCGGGCGACGCGTTTGCCGCAAATGCCAAACGAAGACAGGGCGCTCTTGCCGAAAGCTGAAATCGTCACTGAAACGGCAGACAGAAAAGCTGAGATTTTGATAAATGGGGACGAAGCCTCCATAAAATACGGTGATATTACGGCAAAAATCAACCGCGAGGGTTGGGTGAGTTTTTATAATTCCTCAGGTGAACTTCTTCTTGAGGAATATTACCGCAACCGTGACGACCTGTCGCGTTATTGTGTTCCGCTCGGAATTCATGCAAGAGAGCTTAAGCCTGTAATGGGACGCAGTGACTACACTCTAAACGCACGCTTTGAAGCGAGAAACGGCGAGCATATATGGGGCATGGGGCAGTATCAGGACGGAATGTTAGACAAAAAGGGTGCATCGCTTGAGCTTGCACACCGAAACTCTCAAGCCTCAATTCCGTTTTATGTTTCAAGTTTCGGTTATGGTTTTTTATGGAACAATCCGTCGGTCGGCAGGGTGACATTTGCCGAAAATATTACTCATTGGTACTCGGAATGTACGGATTTGCTCGATTATTGGATTGTTTCGGGCGAAGCCCCAAAAGAAACAGTCCGCAGATATACGGACGTAACAGGAAGGGCACCTATGATGCCTGAGTTTGGAATGGGCTTTTGGCAGTGTAAGCTGCGTTACCGCTCGCAGGAGGAGCTGATGACGGTGGCACGGGAGTATCATAAACGCGGACTGCCGCTGAACGTAATTGTTGCAGACTTTTTTCACTGGACAATGCAGGGTGACTGGAAGTTTGACCCCATAGATTGGCCTGACCCCGACGCAATGGTAAAAGAGCTGAAAGATATGGGTGTGGAGCTTATGGTGTCGATATGGCCGACTGTTGACCACCGCAGTGAGAACTTTTGGCAAATGAACGAGCGGGGACTGCTGCTCGGTTTTGACCGTGGCGTCAACATAAGCATGTCGTGGATGGGCGACACATTGTATTATGACGCTACAAACCCCGAAGCACGAGAGTTTGTCTGGCAGCGTGCCAAAGAGAATTACTTCAGCAAGGGCATAAAGATATTTTGGCTCGACGAAGCCGAGCCTGAGTTTATATATGATTTCGACCTATACAGATATCATCTTGGCCCTGCGCAAAAGGTTACACTTTTATATCCCAACATGTACGCAAAAGGCTTTTATGACGGTATGCGTGCCGAGGGTATCGAAAATCCGCTAAATCTTGTCAGATGCGGCTGGGCGGGTGTTCAACGTTACGGTGCACTCATTTGGTCGGGTGATATTTATTCAAACTTCCGCTCTTTCCGTGAGCAAGTGGCGGCAGGCTTATCAATGGCAATGTCCGGCGTGCCATGGTGGACGAGCGATATCGGCGGTTTCTTCGGCGGTGAGCCGCATGACCCCGCTTTTCAGGAGCTCGTGGTACGTTGGTTCCAGTTTGGCTGTTTCTCGCCGGTTTTTCGCCTGCATGGCGAGCGTTTTCCGATGAAGCCGATTGAAGAAGAATATCGCGGCGGTATACGTCAGTTTTCTTCGGGTCAGGATAACGAGGTTTGGAGCTACGGCGAGGACAACTTTGAGATAATGAAAAAGTATATAGAGCTTCGTGAGCGTCTGCGTCCGTACATTCGCGGGCTGATGCAGGGCGCACACGAAAACGGCGACCCTGTTATCAGACCTATGATATATGAGTTTCCCGAGGACTTGAAGTGCAGGAAACTTGCAGACCAGTACATGTTTGGTCCTGATTTGTTGGTTGCTCCGGTTATGACTGCAGGCGCTGTAGAGCGTGAGGTGTACCTGCCTGAGGGAGCAAGCTGGAAATGCTGCAAAACCGGGCAACAATACGATGGCGGTCAGACGATTGCATCAAAGGCTCCGCTGGACACAATCCCGTTGTTTCTCCGCAACGGAGCAGATTTACCAATTTAGTTGATACAGAGGATAGCGCTCTTATCGCTTGCGGTGCTACCATTGTGCAAAGCCGTAACGCTTAAAAGCGTCAGGGTCTGTTTCAGCAATCGCAAGGACACGTGAGGCTGCACCACTCGGCTTGCCATGACCATACTCCCATGCCTCTACCGTTTTTTTTGACACGCCTATAACCTCTGCAAAGAAGCCTTGCGACATATTCAGATTATCTCGAATTTTACGCACCTGCGATGCTGTATAAATACGAGGTGGATTTGCAGATACAAAACGTGACCGAAGTTCAACCTTGCCCTTAGCGTGGTCAAGCACTTCTTGTAGTCCGCGTGCAATGCTTTCGGACACTTTACTCATTTGCTTTACCTCTCAGTTCTGCTTCTGTTTGTGCGATTAGCTTCTTGAACATTTCCCGTTCAGTCCGGGATATGTCTTCTTTTGTATCCTTAAGATATGCAGTGACAAGGTAAACGCGTTCAAATACCACAAAGTCGACATACAATATCCGAGCTCCGCCGCTCTTTCCCTTGCCTTTAACGGCATAACGCATTTTCCGCAAACCGCCGGTACCCTGTATCACTCTACCAATTCTCGGGTTATCCAAAATTTCGTTTTCTAAACAGCTTCTTTCATCGTCGCCAAGCCCCATTCGTTCCCATTGTTTATCAAATTCAAATGTTGAAAAGAACAGCTTGCCTATGATAGCCACCTTCTTTCTTATATACTATCCTATAAAATAGGATATGTCAAGAAGCAAATCATGAGGTCTTCTTCAGCTCGCAGGGGACGTAGATTACCTCATTGTCCTTGTGCTTAAACGAGGCATAGCTTATATCCTCTTTTACGACATAGGTGCTTTGTCCTATTAAAACCCGTGAGCCCGGGAACATAGTATTAAACACATGAACCATACTGTCTGTTGCGTTTTCAAGCTCATGCTCCAAAGCATCCTTTTCGGCGCTCAGCTCGAGGAGCATTTCGTTATTGGCTTTTCTGTTTTCAACACTCGACCTGTATAAAATGTCCCATTTTTTAGCGTCAATGACACCTTGAGCATTTGACAGATAAGAGTCCAACTGATTGAGCTTAATTTGCTCTAACATAAGCTTGTTAATGTCGCTTTTTATTAAAGCTAAGCGTTCGCGTTTTCTCGGAGTGACCCCGACAGCAACCTCGGTACGTGTGTTTGAAAGAGCACCAACATAGTTTGCAACGATATCACCAAAGGAGCTTGCACGCCCGCCGATTATTGCGCCGCGTCTGCCCTCGAGCGTGAGAGTCTCGCCTGCTTCTACAATGCTGTGAATACACATGTCAAGCTTAACATGCCCGTCGGCATGAACTCTGCCGCGCTCTACATACAGTGCAGTAACAGCACCGCCCGCTTCAATCAAACCCTTGTCGGCACCTTGCATACCGCCTTTGACCTCAACATTTCCGCCTGCTATAATCGTTGCAGCTTCAATACTTCCCTCAATAATTACGCTGCCTGTGGCTTTGACAACGCTTCCCGTGCAGACATTTCCGTGGATATGCACACTGCCGTCAAAATCAATGTTGCCGACTCTCAGGTCGCAATCACTTTTAATATCATAGACACTTGAAACATAGACAGAATTGTTTACATACTCAACCATGCCGGAGCATGAAGCGTGCATTTCGGTTTTTTCATCGTTGATGTCAACATTTTTGCCGCGCGGGAACATAATTTCCTTGCCGGGCTTTTGGTTAATAATGCTGCCCGTCACAGACATGCCGGGACTGCCCTCTGTTGCATGTTCTCTGGTCACAAGGAGCTGTCCCTCTTCAACGGGAACATAAAGGTCAAGCGTTCTGTAGTCCACTCTGCCGCCTATAGTTTCCATGGGGCTTCCTGTTCTCTCGTCAGTCGAAAAATGAAAAATCAGCTTGCCGTCTTCACCGTTTTCGGGAGGTGATGCAAAAGCAACGGCTTTTTCGGCGCCATATAGTTTGGCAGTTAGGAGTGTTGTCAAAATCTCGGTATCAATGCCGAAAACCACTCCGGCGTTTGTGAGCCTGTCTTTTGCATCTTCCACGGACAGAGGAAGACCACCGGGCTCGGGAGCGAGCAGGGTCGCAGCAGCCTGCATACCGTCATCTGAAATGGTAATAGTTATATCCTCGCCGATTGTATACTCGTCTTGAGCAGCGGCAACCTTAACCCTACCGAAAGTTTTCTTTATAAGATGTTCAACATTTTCGATGTCAAGATTTTTTATGCGCTTACGGTTTAGATAGCTTTTAAGTTCACTGCTTTCAAACAGATAGCCTGCACCCCGCTGCTTGTAAAGCTCCAAGTAGACGCCGTCATCTTCAAAATAAAGACTGCAATGTGCGTCCATATTGGCAATTTTGCTTGGTAATCCAACTATCGCTAAGAGCAGGCAGCTACCGCTTCCAAGCCCGTTGTCAACCAATTCGAAGGTGATATCCTCCTTATCGCAACCAAAATAGTCTGTGGCAATAGCAGTGGCAGCCTCGCAATTTTCTGCTGTAAAATACTTCGCTTTCATCGTGTACACACCCTTTCGTTTTTTTAGTCTAAATACAGCATAAACCTTCGAGGAACTCGAAGGTCAAGTGTTTTTGGACATTTTTTCTCAAAATTTTGAGAATTTTTTTATCAAGACGGTGATAGCTCTGCCCTAAACTTTTTTTCTATTATTCCGATAATAAAAATAGAGACGAAATAGCGGCACGGAAGTGGCTATAACACAGCGTGTGCGTATTGAGTCTTTTTTTCATGGGAGAACTCAATATGGTTATCCAAGGCTTCAATGTGAGTGTCAGCTCACAACGCACATCCTTGTCGGTCAATTCGACGGGAGTGTCCGCTACAGGCAGTTTGAACAACGCAAAGTTCACAGGCGCAATCCCCGACCCGCCAAAGCAAGACCAAAACGGAAATGAAAAAAACAACGGAAACAATGGAAACATCGGAAACGGGCAGCTCACAAACGGAAACGGACAGAACAACGGGAACATCGGAAATGGGCAACTCACAAACGGAAACGGACAAAACAACGGAAACATCGGAAATGGTCAGCTCACAAACGGAAACGGTCAAAACAACGGGAACACAGGAGTGGGTCAACTCGCAAACGGAAATGGTCAGAACAACGGGAACGGACAAAACGTAAACAACGAGGGTCAAAGCAATAGCGATACATTCAAGACCATGCTTAAAAATGCCAGAGATGAAAACATCAACAGACTGGCGCGTGGGTCGCCCCTCACTGCGGTGCATGGCGCAAGGCATCAGAAAGTACCAACCACCCCCGGGGAGCTTAGAGCGCGGCTGTCTCAGATGATATATGAGCTGCTGACGGGCAGGTTCTCAAAACACAAAACGCAGTTTAATCAGCATCATCAGCATAATACGGAGCATACTACAGGAGCAAACGGCTTCTTTAGCACAGTTGAAAGACGCAATTTTGATATTTCGTTATTTTTTGGCGGAGCGTTCGGACTTGAAGCTGTACAACGACCGCAGGGAGTAGCCTTGTGGAACTTGGAAGGTTTTGAATATGAGTCTGAAACCGTTTCGTATCAGGCGAGCGGCACCGTCCACACGGCAGACGGCAAAACAATTACGGTGGATATCAACATGCAAATGTCACGCGAATTTGTATCATTTATGGGCATCACGGGCAGCGGCGGGCTTCCTATTGACCCGCTTGTCATCAACTACGGCGGCACAGCAGCCTCGCTTATGGGGGAAAAGTTTTTGTTTGACCTCACAATGGACGGAAATATGGACAGTCTGTCGGTACTCGCAGAGGGTAGCGGCTTTCTTGCCATTGACTACAGCGGCAAAGGTATTATAGAAGACGGCAGCCAGCTATTCGGACCGAGCACAGGCTGCGGTTTCAGCGAGCTGCGAAAGTATGACACCGACGGTAACGGTTGGATAGACGAAAACGACGAGATATTCGACAAGCTCGTTGTTTGGAGCCGTGATAAGGACGGCAAGGATACGGTATATACGCTCAAAGAGCTTGGTATTGGCGCGATATTTCTCGGTGAAATTGCTACGGAGTTTTCATTTAAGGGTGAAGGAAACGAAACACTCGGAGTTATGCGTTCAACCAGCTTTTTTCTTAAACAATGCGGTGCCGCAGGCACATTGTCACACATCGACCTCATAGCAAGCTGAGACGGCCGCTTCATCGGGGAGATGGGGGTGTTTGACAACATACCAG
>WQXY01000002.1 GCA_009781515.1 Oscillospiraceae bacterium | reverse complement strand
CGGCATTTGACAATGTTTGCAATGTAGATGTTTTTCTCACGGGACAGTCCGATGATTTTGAGCATTTCATCAAGCAGCTTGCCTGCTCTGCCGACAAAAGGCTGCCCTTGCAGGTCTTCGTTCTCACCGGGTCCTTCGCCGATAAACAGGACCTCGGAGTTAATGTTACCAACTCCAAAGACAACATTTGTGCGTGTCTTATGCAGCTCGCATTTTTCGCAGCAATTACACTGTTTTTCAAGTTCGCTCCATGTCATAATAATATTTCCTTTTTATTTCATCCAGCGTCATCGCGAGCGAAGCGTGGCGATCCAGAAACTGAACTTATTGTAACACTGATGTCTGGATTGCCGCGTCGCCTACGTGCGATGCACTCGGCTCCTCGCAATGACGGCGTAGAATTATTTTATTCCCTATTATAGCATACACATTTTTTGTTGCAAACCGCATTATTTTGTGTTACCATGTCCGAGATGCAACAATATAAGGTGGTTTAAGGAGCAGTAAAATGGCTCGCAAGGGAAAATCAGAAGCTCATGAGTTTGGTCGAGCGTTAGCGTTTCTCTCGCAAATTGCCATAACGATAATTGCGTGTATTGCAGTCGGAATAACCTTAGGGTGGCTGCTCGACTACTGGCTCGGCACAACACCATGGCTGATGCTTGTGTGTATTTTCCTTGGAATTGGCGCGGCGTTTAAGTCCATATTTGATTTTGCAAAAAAGGTTTAATTTATATGTCAACATCAACACCAACCGTTAAAATTGTCCGAATGATTGTCCTTGCCGCTCTTGCGATGGCAGGGGGCGGCGTGCTCTACTATGCGCTCGCCGCGGATTTATACGAGGCTGCGCCTTTTGCTCTCGGTGTGTTTGCAACCTCAGCACTCAATGTACTGAAATTAAGAATGTTGGAAGGCAGCATCATAAAGACTCTTGATATGGACAATCCCGAAATGGGGAAAAACTATATCCGCCTGCAATATCTCGTCCGCTATTTCATAACAGCGGTGGTGCTTGTTATAATCGGTCTGCTGCATGTTTATGTTAACGAACCGCGGATTATCAGCATTTGGGGTGCTTTGTTCGGGCTTTTTACCATGCAGATTGCACTGATAACCGTCAGACACACAAAGCTCATAGAAGATGAACCGCCCGCCGATATTGATGCCACTGCCGGCGAAGATGCCGACACAAACGATAATGACGAAAACAGCAACGACAGTGAAGACAATGTCGAAGAAATTGTTGACAATGACTGACAAATAATATATACTTTTGTTTGGTTATTTTATAGTTAGTTTTATACATAAACTGTAAAAAAGGAAGCTTTAATCTTGGAAATTGAAATTAAAAATCATGCAGTAATAAAGCTCGGCAGTATCGAATGGTGGATTACGGATACTACGATATCGATATGGATTATAATGGGTATCCTAATCGCTTTTGCTGTATTTGTGAGGATTAAATCACGCAGCTTCACAGAAGTACCGAAGGGTTTCCAAAATGCAATAGAAGCGATTGTTGAGCTTTTTGATAATTATCTTCGCGACACCGCAGGCAGTAAAATGATGTTCTTGGGATATTGGTTCTTTACTGTCTTTGTTTTTATACTCATTTCAAATCTGAGCGGACTTATCCCGGGCATGCGCCCACCCACAGCAGACTACTCTGTGACTGTCGGTCTTGCTCTTATTACGTTTATGATGATACAAGTTATGGGTATCAGATACCGCAAAGGTAAATATCTCAAGAGTTTTATTGAGCCCATGTTTTTGTTCTTACCAATTAACCTAATCGGCGAGCTTGCAAGACCGATATCACTCAGTTTTCGTCTTTTCGGTAATATGCTTGCCGGTCTCATCATGATGTCTCTTGTTTATGCAATGGTGCCTGTTTTTATCAAGTTCGTTGTCCCTGCCGCACTTCACGTTTATTTTGACGTATTTGCGGGACTTCTGCAAACATACATTTTCTGTACACTCTCAATGACTTTTGTATCGGGTGCAGCCGCACTCTCTGAGGAATAATTTCGGCAATAATTTTATTCACTCACTATGTAGTGGACAAATTTTGCACATAGATTAAGTTTATCAATAATAAATCGGAGGAAATTCTAATGGAAAGTTTAGCAACTATCATAGTCGCCGGTCAGTATGCTGCGGCAATAGCAGTCTTTGGTGGTGTACTAACTACACTCGGTCAAGGAAATATCGCCGCAAAAGCGATTGAGTCGATGGCACGCCAGCCCGAAGCAAGAGGTTCAATTAACACCGCTATGATTATCAGCCTTGCAATGGCTGAAACAAACGGTATTTACGGTCTTGTTGTTTCCATGCTCCTGCTCTTCGTCAATCCGCTTGTTACCAGATTTGTCGAAATCGCACAAACATTGGGTCTTAGTTAGGTAGGACGACTTTTTAATGAAAGGAAGAGCGTAGATTATGGATTTCATAGTCGTTCTTTCCGGTATTGCCGAAGAATTACCGCCCGGGCGTGTATTCGGTTTTGACCAACAATTGATTATTCAAATTGTCGCAAATGCCATAAACGTGATTATACTTGCAGGTTTTCTTGCATACCTGCTGTATAAGCCGGTGCGTGACATTCTGCGCAAGAGAACCCATAAGATTGAAGGACAATTGCTTCAAGCCGAAGAAGAAATGCAGCGTGCGACAGAGCTTAGGCAGCAGTACGAAAGAAAAATGGAAGAAGTTGAGCGTGAACGGGAGGATATCTTAGGTGAAGCCCGTAAATTCGCTGCTGAGTCCAGCCGCCGTATAACAACAGATGCAAAGCAGGAAGCTGATGCTATCAGAGAACGTGCGGCACAAAGCGTCAAGGTTGAGTGGGAGCGCGCAGAAAACGATATGCGTACCGCTATTATTGACGTGTCTGCAGCTATGGCTGAAAAGTTCGTATCACTTGCAATTAATAAGGAAACACATGACAGACTCTTTAATGAAACCGTTTCTGATCTGGAGGGGATGACATGGAGAGATTAAGTATTCTCTATGCATCCGCTCTCTACGATTTGGCGGTAAAAAAAGATGCTACCAAGGTTTTCTTAGAGCAGGCAATAATGATACGCGACTCACTGTCTGACGGGGATTGTCAAAAGGTACTTGCTCATCCTCAAATATCAGCCGCACAAAAGCACGAGTTTTTTAGCACTGCATTTTCAGGTAAAATCCACGAGGATTTACTCGGTTTTCTGTTTTTGGTTGCGGATAAAAACCGCGAAGCTTATCTCCTCTCTGCCCTCGCTGCTCTTATTGATATGATTGAGCAAAGCATGAACATTGTCACCGCAAGGGTTCTCTCGGCGGCAGAGTATGATGATAACAAGGCTGACACACTTAAAAAAATGCTGTCAAAGAAGTTAAACAAAGATGTCCGGCTGTTGCTTAGTGTAGACCCGTCCGTTATTGGCGGACCGTATATCTACGCAGATGGCTACTATATAGACTGGACAGTCAAAAAAAAGCTGCGTGATTTAGCAGCTAACATGAAAGAGGGGTGCACTCAGTGACTCTCAAGCCCGATGAAATTAGTTCAGTAATAAAGAAACAAATTGAGGCATATTCTGCCAAGCTTGATGTATCCGAAGCAGGCAGCGTTATTCAGGTCGGTGACGGTATCGCACGTGTTCACGGACTGGACAATGCCATGAGCGGCGAGCTGTTGGAGTTTGCCAGCGGCGTCTTCGGTATTGCATTTAACCTTGACGAAGACAGCATCGGTGTCGTTTTGCTCGGTGCGGACAATCTTGTTAAGGAAGGCGAAATTGTCAAAAGGACAAAGCGTATTGCCGAGGTTCCCGTTGGCGATTGTATGCTCGGCAGGGTTGTATCCCCTATCGGCGAGCCTGTTGACGGAAAGGGGCCTCTCAATAATACCAAGACACGTCAAATTGAACGTGTCGCTCCGGGTGTTATCGAACGCGGCGAAGTCAACACACCTCTGCAGTCCGGTATTAAAGCTATTGACGCCATGATACCTATCGGCCGCGGTCAGCGCGAGCTTATTATCGGCGACCGTCAGACGGGTAAAACAGCTATTTGTATTGACACCATTATCAACCAAAAAGGCAAGGGTGTATACTGCATATATGTTGCCGTCGATCAAAAGGTTTCAACCGTAGCCCGCCTTGTCCGTATTTTGGAAGAGTCCGGTGCTATGGAGTATACAACCATTGTTTCCGCTTCTGCCGCAGACTCCTCACCGATGCAATATATTGCACCGTACGCAGGGTGCGCCATTGGCGAAGAATGGATGGAAGAAGGCAAGGACGTGCTTGTTATTTATGACGACCTGTCCAAACATGCCGTCGCCTACCGTGCGCTCAGTCTCCTGCTGCGCCGTCCTCCCGGACGCGAAGCATATCCGGGCGACGTTTTCTATCTGCACTCACGCCTCTTGGAGCGTGCAGCAAAACTCTCGGAAGAGCGCGGCGGCGGGTCACTGACGGCTCTGCCTGTTATAGAAACGCAAGCCGGCGACATTTCCGCATACATTCCGACCAACGTTATATCTATCACAGACGGTCAGATTTATCTTGAAACCGAACTGTTTAATAACGGCGTACGTCCCGCTATCAACCCGGGCTTCTCTGTTTCGCGTGTTGGTGGTGCGGCTCAAATATCCGCCATGAAAAAGATTTCGGGACCGCTTCGTATAGAGCTTGCTCAATACAGAGAGCTTGCATCATTTGCACAGTTCGGTTCGGATTTGAGTAAGGACACACTTGACCGCCTCAAGCATGGCGAGCGTATTGTTGAAATACTCAAGCAGCCGCAATATGAGCCGCTTTCGGTTGAGCACCAAGTGCTTTTGCTCTTCCTCTTGAATAACAGATACTTCTCTGATGTAAGAGTTGAAAATGTCCAAAGGGCTTCACGCGAGTTTTTGGGCTTTATCGAAGAGCAGCACAGCGGCATTTCCAAAGAAATCCGCGAAACCCAAGTGGTTTCAGATGAGCTGAGCGAAAAGATAAAAGCCGCATCGGAAGATTTCTTCAAAAATTTCACATAATAATATAATCGCATGGATTGCCACGCTGTCTAACGACAGCTCGCAATGACGGCGGTGATTAGAGGTAGAAACATATGGCTTCGATGAAAGCTATAAAAAAGAGAATAACCAGTGTCAGCAACACGAAAAAAATCATGAAGGCAATGAACCTTGTTGCGGCGTCAAAGCTTCAAAAGGCTAAGAACCGTCTTGATGCTGTTCGTCCGATGTACGGCGACATTAAAAAAGTCATGGACAGTATTAAATCCGGCATCACTGATGACATGGTTATACCGTTTGCCGAAGACCGCGAGGTTAAGTCCATTGCATATATCGTCCTGACGGGCGACCGCGGGCTTTGCGGAAGCTATAATGCCACAGTTTCCAAGGAAGCACTTGCCTGCGTAGAGGCAAACAAGGGTAAACAGGAGCATATTATTGCAGCAGGCTCCAAGGGCTGGGATTATTTCCGCCGCAGAGGTAAAAAGATTGTTCACAGATGCGAGGGACCCTCGGAGGCAACATCTTTTACCGATGCAGAAGTGCTCGGCAATCTTGTAGCCGAAATGTACAACTCCGGAGAGGTTGACGAAGTATATATCGTCTATACACACTTTGAGTCTGTACTGGCACATATCCCCCATATAGTAAGGCTTTTGCCGCTGAAGTTTTCAGAAAGCGAAGATACTGACGCGGGAGCTGCCATTATGTCATACGACCCCGATATCAGCACATTTATAGAACACGCAATTCCCATGTATCTTAACATCACGATTTTCGGGGCAATGATGGAGTCTGCAGTATGTGAGCAGGCATGCCGCATGACAAGCATGGACTCTGCCACAAGAAACGCATCAGATATAATCGATGATTTAACACTCGATTACAACCGCAAGAGACAAGGCATGATTACACAGGAAATCACAGAAATCGTCAGCGGTGCAAACGCCCTGCAATAAGCGGGTTTTGTGCCAAAACGGTAAAAAGGAGAGATTGGGTTGGCTGAGAATAAGAATATTGGTAAAATACTACAAATTACAGGAGCGGTCGTTGACTTTCGTTTTGAAAACGAATTACCCGGCTTGTATAATGCGATTGAAGTAGAAAGCGATGGCAACGTCATCGTCTTTGAGGTCGCACAGCATTTGGGTGATAATGTTGTCCGCTGCATTTCCATGGACTCCACTGACGGTCTTGTCAGAGGAATGGACGCAGTTGATACAGGTGCTGCAATCAGCGTACCCGTTGGCGACGAAACTCTCGGACGTATGCTCAACGTACTCGGTAAGGCGATTGACAATAAGCCCGACCCCGTAACTAAGGAACGTTGGCCTATTCACCGCACGGCGCCGGGATTTGCGGAGCAAACCGCTACGACAGAAATGTTTGAAACCGGTATTAAAGCCGTTGACTTGCTTTGCCCCTATTCCAAGGGTGGTAAGATTGGTCTGTTCGGCGGTGCAGGCGTAGGCAAAACCGTTCTTATAATGGAGCTTATCCGTAACATTGCGACCGAGCACGGCGGATACTCCGTCTTTGCGGGTGTCGGCGAGCGTACACGTGAGGGTATCGACCTTTATAATGACATGACCCGCAGTGGTGTTATCAACAAAACAGCACTTGTTTTCGGTCAAATGAACGAACCGCCGGGTGCACGTATGCGCGTCGGCTTCTCGGGGCTTACGATTGCGGAATATTTCCGAGATGTATCCTTGCAGGACGTTCTTCTCTTTATAGACAACATTTTCCGTTATGTTCAGGCAGGCTCGGAGGTTTCCGCACTTCTCGGACGTGTACCGAGTGCCGTCGGATATCAGCCCACACTCGCCACCGAAGTAGGAAGCTTGCAGGAGCGTATAACATCAACAAAAACAGGCTCAATCACATCGGTTCAAGCTATTTATGTCCCTGCCGACGACTTTACAGACCCCGCCGCGGCAACGACATTTACACATCTTGACGCTACAACCGTTCTCTCGCGTGCAATAGTTGAGCAAGGTATATACCCTGCTATCGACCCGCTCGACTCCACATCACGTATTCTCGACGCTTCCGTTGTCGGAAAAGAGCACTACAATGTAGCAAGAAGCGTACAAAGTATTCTTCAAAGATACAGAGACCTGCAGGATATAATCGCAATCCTCGGTATGGACGAGCTGTCTGAAAACGACAGACTTATAGTTGACCGTGCCCGTAAGGTTCAAAGGTTCCTTTCTCAGCCGTTCTTTGTTGCCGAAAAATTTACGGCAATTCCCGGAAAATATGTTCCTGTTAAAGAAACAATCCGCGGATTTGAAGGCATTATTAACGGCGATTATGACGATATCCCCGAGGGTTACTTCCTCAATAAAGGCACAATAGACGAAGTCGCGGAGAGCTATAGAATTTAGGAGTTACAATGGCAGTAGCATCATCAAAATTCCGTTTGCGTATAACTACGCCGGAGAACATTAAATATGAAGAAGACACCGAAATGGTTATCCTTCGCTGTATCACCGGCGACATGGGTATCATGGCTAACCATGAAAAAACCTCGGCTATCTTGGATTATGGTGTGCTTCGTATAATCAACGGCGAAGAAGAACGCAGAATGGCTGTATTTGGCGGTATGGCACAAATCGGTGATAATCAGGTAACAATTTTGGCAAACGACGCTCAGTGGCCTGAGGATATTGACATCGCCTTTGTCGAAGCAGAGCGTGACCGTATGGCACGCCGTACTCAAGAAACCGCCGATGACCTCACTATTGCCAAGGACCAAATTCTCATGCGCCGCACCTTGGTGCAAATCGAAGTCAGTACCTTCCCGCTTATCAGCGGTACGGGTCGGGACGAAAGCAAGAAAGACGTGTAGTTTATGAAAGGTTTACCAACCATTATAGGAATGGTCGTCTCATTTGCCGCCATCGTTGCAGGAATTATCGTGCTCGACGGCGAAGTAGGAGACTTCCTTAATCTGCCAAGCGTTATATTGGTTCTTGTGCCTACGGCAGCCAGTATTGTCGCGGGCTTCCCTATGTCTACCCTTTCAAAGATACCGGGGCATTTTAAGGTTCTGCTCGGACAGCAATATGACCCCACCGAATATATTGATAAAATAGTACAGCTTGCCGAAAAAGCCCGTAAGGAAGGTCTTCTTGCTTTTGAAAAAGAACAGGTTGACGACCAGCTTATGGCGTATGCTCTTCGTATGATGGTTGACGGTCTTGATAAGTTCTCGGTTAAATTTGCGCTTGAGGACTGTATTAACGGAATAAAAGAGCGTCATATGGAAGCAGTTTCAATATATGACAAAGCCGCCGCATACGCTCCTGCATTCGGAATGTGTGCAACGGTTATTTCGCTTGTTAACATGCTTATGGGCTTGGACTTTGCCGACCCGGAAGCAATCAACAAACTCGGCGGCAACATGGCTGCGGCGCTTATAACAACCCTGTACGGTTCAATGTTTGCAAATATTATCTTCCTGCCGATATCGGGTAAGCTTAAGATACTTCATAAGAAAGAAATCTTCTGCAAAACCATGGTTTGTAACGGACTTCTTTCAATACTTAACGGTGATAACCCCCGTGTTATTAAAGACTACTTAGTTGAGCAGCTCAGCTCGGGCGACGGTGCAGCATTTAAGGATGAACCGAAATCCTCTGCATCTGATTAGAGGGAGGTGAGCACGTATGGCAGCCAGCAGCGACGATCGCGGTAACGAAAGATCCGGCGGCGGCGGTGATGAACAAGAAGAGCGGACAGACGGTTGGATGGCAACATATGCCGACATGGTCACGCTCTTAATGACTTTCTTCGTATTGATGTTTGCTCTTTCAAATGCCGATACCGAAAAAGCTCAGCTCTTTATGTTTGCCATGTCCCGTGAGGGTCTGACAGCAGACCAATTTTGGGAAATCAGAGACAGATTTACCGACCCCATTGAAGACCACGGTTGGGACGATATGCTACCCGGACTTCCCTCTGAAGGCGGAGACGACCCGGGAGGCTTGGCGGCTCTGCAGGCGATTTATAATGCAATGGTACAATATATAGAGGCCGAAGACCTTGATGGCGAAATATCCATTGTATATGACGGTGAATATCTGCTTATGAGGCTTGCAAGTGATATACTTTTCGCATCAGCGGAAACACAAATAACCCCTGCAAACAGAGAAAAAGCAGAGGTAATCGCCAGAATACTCAGAGATACTTTTATCCCCGAATATCCTGTTGAGGTTGTTGTTGCAGGTCATACCGATAATGTACCTATCAGCACTCCGCAATACCCGTCAAACTGGCATATAAGCAACGAGCGCGCAGGAAATTTCTTATGGGTGCTGCTTTCTGAAAGCGGTCTTTCCCCCGGACTCTTTTCTTCCCGTGCTTACGGTGAGTATAAACCTATAGCAAGTAACAATACCGATGAGGGAAAAGCCACGAACCGCCGTGTTGAGATTATGATATCACTTGCAAGGGATAATCCTCTTTGGAACAGAGTTGACGACTAAAAGAGATTGCGGGTCAATCCCGCAATCTTTTTTATGGTGCTGTGTCTGGATTGCCGCGTCGCTACGCTCCTCGCAATGACGTATATAATTTGTCATAGTACGGTTTCGATGTTTTCGGTTTCTTCCTCCTGCCGTTTTTTGAGCGTTTCTTCCACTTCAAAGTGAGTGTTAAACGGCTTCCATACCCATGTGAGAGTGAGCAGCATTGAAAGCGATATAAAGATTAAAACAACAAACGGGAAAAACAGCATTGAATTTGGAAATTGAAGCGCCATTATAATCCAGATTATAGAGCCGAGCAGTCCCCCCATAAAGCTTCGCGGAAGGTATGCA
Source organism: Oscillospiraceae bacterium (assembly GCA_009781515.1). GTDB lineage: Bacteria > Bacillota > Clostridia > Oscillospirales > Oscillospiraceae > WRMH01. Next base: position 132,596 of record WQXY01000002.1, on the reverse strand, counting down.
AAAGTCATTAGCATACTGTTTCTTATTATTTGGAATGTTTTTAGGTCAATGTACGAATAGTGCATAAAAATGTAAGGGGTTATCATTGAGTAGAATAAAAACGAGAGCAGTGCGAGCACAAACCACATCAGACCGCCTGTATATACTCCGTCAACGATTTGAAAATACATTTGAAACCACATGATAATCTGCATGTAGATAAATGCCGCACATACTATACCTACGGGCGCTGCCTGCTTGAAGTTTTCTTTGAATTTGCGCTTAAATTCATACCACACAAAGCTCGGGTCATCACGCATCATTTTTGTTATATAGTATGTGTAAGCGACACATGCTCCGCCAATCGGAAAAGCCAAAACCAAGGATAATAACAGAAAAATGAAGTTGAGTTCATAAAAGCCGAGCATATATGGTGCAGCTCCCAATATAAAAAGTATTACCGATGGTGCCGCTACAATACTAAAGAGCAGGTTGAGCTTTATAAGGTCGCCAAAATCTCTGAAAAAAAGTTCAAAGAAACGTGCTGCTCCTTTTTTTCGAGGTTGGTCCTTTGGTACTCCCGGACCCGGTCTGTCAAAATTTCTGCTGAAAATTCCCATAAGTACTCCAAATTATAAGTTAAAGCCCCGCTTTATCCTCAACATCGAGGCTCTCGCGAGGCTTTTGCTTATTTGCTTTTACTGGATTGCCACGTCGCCATAAATGGCTCCTCGCAATGACGCGGAAGTGACTAATTCAATATTGTGTTTTCTGTTTCTACGTCAAAGAGGTGAATGTTGTGCATGTTGAATGCAACCTTAACATCGTCGCCTGTTCTTGACTTGGTGGTGGGGGCGACGCGGGCTGTGAGGGTGGTGTCGTGATATTTGAGGTAGAGATAAACTTCACTACCCATAAGCTCGCTGACGTCAACACGTGTTGCAATAACAGCGTCGGAGTTTTTGCTGATAAACTCATCGTCGTCGTAGATGTCTTCGGGGCGCACACCGAATTTAATGGGCTTGCCGACGTAGTCTTTAACAATTTCTTCTTTTGCTTTCTCTGCGGGCATGTAGAGCTTGTCGGCTTCGACTTGCAGATAGTAGCCTTTGTTGTCGTGTTGAAGAACGGCATCAATAAAGTTCATCTGCGGGCTGCCGATGAAGCCTGCGACGAACATATTGCAAGGACCGTCATATAGGTTTTGAGGTGTGTCGACCTGCTGCACAACTGCGTGGTTCATAACAACAATTCTATCACCCATTGTCATAGCTTCTGTCTGGTCGTGGGTAACGTAGACAAATGTGGTTTCGAGTTTGTTGTGGAGCTTAATGAGCTCTGTACGCATGGATGTACGCAGTTTTGCGTCGAGGTTTGAAAGCGGCTCGTCGAGCAGGAAGACTGCGGGGTTACGAACCATGGCACGTCCGAGAGCGACACGTTGACGCTGACCACCGGAGAGTGCTTTCGGCTTTCTGCTGAGAAGATGCTCGATGTCAAGGATTTTAGCGGCTTCACGGACACGGTTGTCGATTTCAGCCTTTGGTGTTCTTGCAAGTTTAAGCGCAAATGCCATGTTTTTATACACGGACATGTGCGGATAAAGTGCGTAGTTTTGGAAAACCATGGCTATGTCACGGTTTTTGGGCGGCACGTCGTTGACTAACTTGTCCCCGATGTAGAGTTCGCCTTTTGTGATTTCTTCGAGTCCGGCAATCATTCTGAGCATGGTTGACTTACCGCAACCGGACGGACCGACTAAAATAACAAATTCCTTATCCGGAATTTCAAGGTTGCAATCGTCGACTGCAAGAACGTCTCCCGGGTATATTTTCGTGATATTTCTTATCGATATACTTGCCATGTATTTTCCCTCCGTGTGCAATTTTTATTCATACTTAACCTATTGTATCATTATTTATTGGTTAGTCAAGTAAAAAATGTTTTTTTCGGACGAATTAAGCAGTGTTTTTTGAAACCGATTAAGTCCTCTCTGCCGGCTTCCTTTAAGGCTGCTTCGATTATACTGCGGTTTTTCGGGTTTTTCCATTGCAGCAGTGCACGTCCCATGGTTTTTTCTTTTTTTGTTTTTGGCACGTGAATAGGCTTCATTGTCCGCGGGTCAAGCCCTGTATAATACATGCATGTGGAAATTGTGCCGGGCGTCGGATAAAAATCTTGCACCTGTTCGGGCTGCCACCCCTGTTTGTTCAAATATTCGGCAAGCCGAATTGCATCGTTTAGTGTACTTCCGGGGTGTGAGGATAATAAATAGGCGACTAAATACTGGTCTTTTTCGTAGCGTTTGTTTAGCTTTGCATATTTTTCCTTAAACTGTTCGTAAATTTCATTTTTTGGTTTCCCCATATAACCGAGAACCGTATCAACACAGTGCTCGGGTGCTACTTTTAATTGCCCCGATATATGGTCTTTTACAAGCTGGGCAAAAAACTCGCCGCTTTTATCGAGCAATAAATAATCAAAGCGTATTCCCGAGCGGATAAATACTTTTTTTATTCCTTTTATTGCTTTGAGCTTGCGAAGCAGCTGCAAATAGTCCGTGTGGTCTGTGTCCAAGTTTTCGCAAGGTGATGCGCCAAGGCATGATTTGGTTTTGCACATTCCTGCACCCTGCTGCTTTTTGCATGACGGTCTGCGAAAGTTTGCTGTCGGGCCTCCGACATCGTGGATATAACCCTTAAATTCCGGATGATGTGTCATTTTTTCGGCTTCGGCAATAACGGACTCGTGGCTTCGTGATGCCACTACCCTGCCTTGATGAAATGCAAGAGCGCAGAAGTTACAGTTTCCGAAGCAGCCTCTGTTGTGGATTATCGAAAAACGCACTTCGTCAATGGCAGATACACCGCCCTGCTCCTCGTACATGGGGTGAACCTCGCGTGTGTACGGCAGGTCGTAGATTTCGTCAAGCTCTTTTGTGCTCAGGGTTTTTGCGGGCGGGTTGATAATGAGGGCTTTGCCGCCAAATGGTTGGATTATCGCTTTGCCTCTTACGGGGTCATGCTCCTCGTGCTGGGTAAATGCTGCACATGCATAGGCGTATCTGTCTTTTGCGACTTCCTCGAAGGAGTAGCAAGTGACCGCCCCGAACGACGATGTTTCATCGGCGGGCAGTGCGTCGGATATGTAGCCTGTGCCGCGGATATCGGTTAGATTTTTTATATCTTCTTTTTCGGAAAGACGTTTGGCAATTTCTATAATTGCTGTTTCACCCATGCCATAAACTACTATATCTGCATTAGCAGTAAAGAGAATTGGAGGATGTACTTTATCATCCCAGTAGTCATAGTGAGCAAATCTTCTCAGAGATGCTTCAAGCCCACCAATAATGATTGGCAGGTCGGGAAAAGCGGAGCGCGCAAGCTTTGAATATACTGTTACCGCTCTATCCGGACGCTTACCTGCTATCTTACCCGGTGTGTAGTAGTCGTCGCTGCGTGGTTTTTTGGCTGCTGTGTAGTGAGCGACCATGGAGTCGAGGTTGCCTGCTGTTATAAGAACGGCATATCTTGGTCTTCCCATTTCTTTAATTTCATTTTCATTTGTATAGTCGGGCTGCGGCAGTATCGCGACCCTGTAGCCCTTTGCTTCGAGCACACGTCCGATGACAGCCGCACCAAAGCTCGGGTGGTCAACGTACGCATCACCCGTTATAAGCAGAAAATCGTAATAATACCAATCACGGTTTCGCATGTCTTCCCGTGATACCGGAAGAAAATCATAAACAGTCATTTGTATTGCTTTCCTTTTTATTATGCGGGTAATCTTTATAGATAACAGTGCTGCCCAAGAGTGCCTTTAGCTCTTTTATATTCACTAAGCTTTCAACTGTTATACCCTTAGCTAATCTCGTAACTTCGCTGTATTTCTTTTCGCTACGATTTTTTCTAAGTATGGCAATTATAGGAAGTACAGGTTTAAGCGAGATTGCTCTGACATCAGTCTTTAATGCTGTACATGGAATATTGCATTTTGCTTCTTCATCTTTCTTAAATCCCATTGCTATTGTGACTGTTCCTACCATTTTATCCGCCACAACCCATTCATGTGAGTTATTGTAATCGCCAATCATTTGTGCGGTATAGAGTATGTTCATCAGCGGTTTCAATACATCAAGCTTCATGTCAGTCGTTCCGTCTTTTGCAAAACCAAAATCGTCTTTTTTCAAACTACCGTTTTTTGCTAAATTATAGAAATACTTTGCACTCACATTTTTTGAATTTCCTGTAAGATGCATAAAGTTTCTTTCAAAAAATGTTACTTCGTAAAGATGAGCCTTGTCATCGCGCATAGCAACAAACAATACATCCTTATTGATGTAGTTATCTTTATATAATTTTGCGGCAACTCGAAGTATCTCTTTTGCTTCATCAAATGACTTGCGTTTCATCTTTTTGTGCATAATCTTTGCTCCTTTGAGCTTAAAATGGAGCGTGGCAACCCGTAGGTCTGCACTCCGCTCCATTAATGACTGATTTTACGCTGCCCGCCAGCATCCGGCACATAACTCCGGCAAATCTATCAGGTTTTACGCTGCCTGCCAGCATCCGGCACATAACTCCGGCAAATCTTTCGGGTTCTTAAAGGTGTCAGTCCACCTATGTTCGTATTATACACTATATGAAGACTATTTGCAAGGATAAATCTATAATTCTTTGCGATTTATCAATGAAATTATCCTTATGGTTTGGAAATAAAGTGTTCGTAATTACTCGCATTAGAAAGGCAAGATGATTTATCCCACCATTCTATAAAATCAGCACCAGTCATATCAATGTAAATAATATTGTCAATCAGTGCTCGATTATGCCCACTGGTTGTATTATTATAATGTGTTACCGCATCAGCTTCATTTGTAAAAAGGAGTTTATAAAACGTACTTGTTGGCTTACCGGATTCGTCAAAACTGGCTACATGGTATCTTGCATAAACCTTACCACCAAAACCACTAAATCTGGGGTCATCTGGGTCAATAAACTCAACCCAAACAATGTAATCATCGGTAGTCACATAGAAGTAACCTTTATCCCCTGCATGGCTTTCAAGCGGTGGAGGAACATTCGGCGGTGTTCCATTATCGGGGATAATCGGTGCCGGTTCGCCGCTGTCGCCATTGTCTGTGCTGCCATCAGTACCACTATCGCCACTATTATCAGGTGTTGGCGAAGAAGTATCGTTTTGCGGAGGTGTAGCTGTTGGTGTATCGCTTGCGGGTGGGGTTGTACCGCCGTTGCCGCCGCAAGCGGCGAGGGTGAGCGCTAACATCAGCGCAAGGGTCAGTGCTATCAGTTTTTTCATTTCAATTTCTACCTTTCGTTTATACATTACACATTGATATAGCTTGTATTATTCTATTTAGTATTCAATTTCTATATAAGAAATTATTCGTTACGGAGAAATAGAAGCAGGATACCATCTCCACGGAGGGACACTGCCGTAATCAAAAGTACCACCGCCGTAACCTGCTGTATTAAATTCCATTTTTTCTATACTATCAGAAATAACAATTCCGATGTCTACGACTTGCCCCATATCAAGTTCAAGATTCCATGCATTAGAAATTGGGATTTCATAATCTATCTCGTTAATAGTTAGTGAAATCGGTCCATGAGCAAAGCCATTAACAAATTTTCCACGAGTCACAACTTCAAGTCCACCATATCGTATATACAAAGTTCCGTCACCATTAGGCATTCCATATTCCCAATAACCTTCATAAGTATACTCTTTATTTATTTCATCTCTATAATATACCCATACACCCCAACCTGTGAATTTTTCGTTAGAGTCAAATTCACCTTCATATTTTCCATTAACAAGAACATCTTCGGGAACTTGTGATTGCGGTCGTACGGAATTGTCACTATTTCCTGACTGATTAGGGTCGGTTTGGCTTTGTGACGGCGGGCTACTCACAGGCGGGTCGGTTGGTGTCGAAGCACCACCGCCGCAGTTGACGAGCGAGAGGGTTGTTAATAGTATGAGGTTAAGTAATAATATTTTTATCATTTTTGTGTGCTCCTGTTTTATCTGTTAATACACGAAAACGTCTGCTTTGCTAATGCAAAACAGACGTTTTATTAACTGTGGATATGCGGACGAACACAGTTCGTCCCTACAACGATGTCAATGTATGTATGTATGTATGTATGTATGTATGTAATTTTCTACGGTATTTTTCATGGTGTCAAGTACCTTTTTTGTGGAGTTGTGTGGGTATATTGTAGCATATTTGAGAGAGGTTGTCACCAGTTCTTGATATTTTTTTCCATGTGGCAGTTGGTTTCTGTTGTTATAAGGACATCAAAGCCGCATTTACTCATAAAGTTAATTCCGGGGGTACCCGAGGGCATTTCCATATGAAGCCTTTCTCTGCGAAGCTTGCGAAAATCCGAAACGGCAAGTCCGAGAAGCTGTGTTCCGAATGTTTTATTCCTACGGTGAGGGATAACATGTATATAACTTATCCAACCGATTTTTCTGTTTGCTTCCCTGATTGTATCAAGCCCGATTATACCTATCGGCTCGTCAGAGAGAAATGCCGCATACTGCACGTCTACATGCGCACGCTCGCCCGCTTTTGCCTTGAATATTCGTATAAGAGACTCCCCTGCTACGTCATTTAACGGCAAAAATCTTAAGTTTTCGGGCTTGCGTTTTTCCTCTGCACGCCACCATGACTGATGTGCCAAGGTGCTGTGTTTTGTACCGAGGTGTGAGTTGTCTCCCGCAAATTCTATTTTTATTTCGCCGTTATCATATGTCAAAAGCGTAACAGCCGTGTTGTCGCAATAGGGCATTTGTTCCGTTTCATGTGAGGGTATTTCTTTTAATAAACAAAGCAGCGTCCTTATCGAAAAGCCGTGCGAAAACATTGCAATGGTTTCGCCGTCATGTTTTTTTGCAGTGTCCGTGATGCACTCAAGCATACGTTTTCCTGCATCGCCGTAGCTTTCGCCGCCTGTAACATGCCACCTTGCAGGGTCTTTGTTGAAATATATGTTCATGTCGTGGTCGGTATATCCTATCTCTCCCCACGGGCGGTCTTCCCAAGCTCCAATGTCAACTTCTCTGAGCTGTTTTGTTTTGTTTATGGTTAATCCACGCGGCTCACTTATTGCCGCAGCGGTTTTTGAGGCTCTTGTTAGGTCACTGGAATATACCGCATCTATGTGTTCGTCCTTAAAGCGGTCTGTTAACAGTTCAATCTGCTTGTTTCCTTTTTCGGTAACAAGCCCGTTATAATGCCCATGTGCACGGCGGTATATGTTCCCCTCCGCTTCGGCATGTCTTACTAAGAATATCTTCGTCAATTTATTTCTACCTTCCCCGTTATGTCGCAGGCTCTTTCTATTTTGTTTTGCCTCATGTACTGTGCGAGCTGCTCTATGATTTTTACAGGTGCGTACGGGTCATCAAAGCAGGCTGTGCCGACCCCGATAAGATCCGCTCCGGCAAGCATCATTTCTGCCGCGTCGTTTCCCGTAGTCACCCCGCCCATTGCGAGCACGGGTATTTTTACTGCTGCCGCCGCCTGCCAGACCATTCTGACAGCTACGGGAAAAATTGCAGGTCCCGACAGTCCTCCGACGTTGTTGTTTAATACAGGCTTTCGGGTTGTTATGTCAATTTTCATACCGAGCAATGTGTTTATAAGTGATATTGCGTCCGCTCCTGCGTTTTCGGCGGCTTTTGCGATTTGAGCAATGTCGGTTACGTTTGGCGAGAGCTTAATCATTATCGGCACTGCTGCAACTTGTTTTACCGCCCCTGTAACTGCTGCGACACTGTCGGGTGATGTTCCGAACGCCATTCCTCCGGCTTTTACATTCGGGCATGACACGTTGACTTCGATGATGTCAATGCCTGCGTCTGAGAGTTTCTGTGTCATTTCGGCGTATTCTTCGATTGTATTGCCTGAAATGTTTGCTATCAAAACAGTATCATATTTACGCAGATATGGCAATTCGTCGCGAATAAATGCGTCCACCCCCGGGTTTTGCAGTCCGACGCTGTTTAACATTCCCATCGGGGTTTCTGCGACACGCGGCGGTTTGTTGCCGAGGCGCGGTGCGGCTGTCAGCCCTTTGACGCATATGCCGCCAAGCTTTGAGATGTCGTAATACTCGGCATATTCTCTGCCAAAGCCGAATGTTCCCGATGCCGTAACAATCGGATTTTTGAATTTTATGTTTGTAAAGTTAACTGATAAATCCATTATTTTTCCTTTTTAACTTCCATGATAATGTATATTATCATGGAAGTTTCATTTCAACCTCAAATACAGGTCCGTCGACGCAGACGCGTTTCATGTCAAATGCCTCGCAGGCACAAACAAGGCAGGCTCCTACGCCACATGCCATTCGCTCTTCGAGTGATACCTGCACCGGCACATTGTACTTTTTGCACAGCTTTATAATGCCGTCCTGCATGATTTGCGGCCCGCATGAGAGGACTGCATTGTCCCCGCCTTTAGAAAGCAAGTCTTCAAGCGGCTGTGTTACAAAGCCGTGTATGCCCGCACTGCCGTCGTCTGTTGTGATAATTACCTCGTCGCAGGTTTTTTCAAACTCTTCTTGTAATATTATTTTGCTTTTGTCACGAAAGCCGAGTATGGCGGTAACGCTGCCGTGAGCGGTTTTTGCTGCATAGAGCATTGGCGGTGTGCCAATTCCGCCGCCGACTATGATTATTTTGCCCTCGGGAAGTGAAAAGCCGTTTCCGAGCGGCCCGAGTATGTCAAGTTTTTGTCCTGCCGCCTGCTCCGAGAGCCATTTCGTCCCCTCGCCTTTGACTTCATAAACCACACGTACACAGTCAGCGAAGACACTGCATATGCTGATTGGCCGTCTCAAAAGCCGCTCTTTGCCGCATTTAATATGCACAAACTGCCCCGCATATGAGCTTGCTGCGATTTCTTCGCATGAAAACACAAGTGAATAAACTTCACCCGTGAGCTGTGTGTTTTCTGTTATTTCACATTTATATACATTTGCCATAGTTAGATTTACTCATAAGGTACTATCGTTGTTATTGTGCCGTCGGGGGCAATTTCAAGCTCGGTGTGCATGACGGTACGAAGATGTGTCTGCCCGCCTGAGAGTTTGCTGTCGTGGTAGAACAAATACCACTTACCCTTAAACTCTACAATACTGTGATGTGTAGTCCAACCGACAACCGGCTCCATTAGTCTTCCTTTATACTTAAAGGGGCCTGTGGGACTTTCGCTTTCCGCATAACAAAGATAATGCGTCGGACCCGTTGAGTATGACAGGTAATACTTCCCGTTAAATTTATGCATCCACGGCCCTTCAAAATACCACCTATCCTTGTCGTCCGCTGTTAAGGGCTTGCCGTTTTCGTCATGGATTTTTATTTCCTGCGGTTTTGTTTTAAAGGAGAGCATATCGTCGTTTAGCTCGGCAACCATAGCTCCGAGTGCTGTTTGAGTGCCTTGAGGTCCGTCCTCACCCGCTGTCATTTCTTCCTCGCCACGGACAAATTCGCCTGTTTGCCATTTTTCAAGCTGACCGCCCCAAAGACCGCCGAAATACATGTATGCCCTGCCGTCGTCGTCAACAAAAACGGCGGGGTCTATACTAAAGCTGCCTTGTATATAATCCGGCTCCGGCTTAAAGGGTCCCTCGGGTCTGTCGCTGACAGCCGCGCCGATACGGAAAATGTCGTCTTTATCCTTGGCAGGAAAATAGAAATAATACTTGCCGTTTTTGTATGCTGCATCGGGTGCCCACATTTGTTTACTTGCCCACGGCACATTATCAATATGAAGCGCCTCGCCGTGGTCGGTGCAGACGGCACCAATGTCGTCCAAGGATAAGACATGGTAGTCTTTCATTTGAAAATGGTCGCCCTTGCCGTCGTCAAGACCTTCATTTACAAGGTCATGTGACGGATAAATATAGATTTTGTCCTCAAATACATGTGCCGACGGGTCTGCGGTATAGATGTGCGTAACAAGTGGTTTGCGAAACTCTGATTTTCCCATATAAACCTCCTAAATTTTGGTTAATTCAATATACTCATCATATGTCATTTGACGGTCGATGACTTCCCCGTCCTTAAACTCGATAATTCTGTTTGCGACGGTTTGTATAAGTTGGTGGTCATGTGTTGTGAAAATGACATTGCCTTTAAAGTCCGTAAGTCCGTTGTTGAGAGCTGCGACGCTTTCCAAATCAAGATGCTGCGTCGGTTGGTCGAGCAGCAGTATGCTTGCCCCGGAGAGCATAAGCCTTGATAGCATACAGCGAACCTTTTCACCGCCCGAGAGCACACGGACTTCCTTGTAAACATCATCTCCCGTGAAGAGCATACGCCCGAGAAATGTGCGCAGGTAGCTCTCGCGCTTGTCTTCCGAATATTGACGTATCCAGTCTATGATTGTAAGCTCGCTATCTTCAAAATAGACTGTGTTGTCCTTGGGGAAATATGACTGCGTTGTTGAAACTCCCCATTTTATTTCGCCGCCGTCGGGTTCGAGCTCACCTGCAAGCAGCTTAAACATAAGTGTAATTGTGTTTTCATCTTCACCGATGAGTGCTATTTTATCATCACGCCCCATGATTATGTTCAGATTGTCAAGCACCTTGCTGCCGTCTACGGCTTTGCTTAAATCTGTTACGAACAGCCTGTCTTTTCCCGGCTCACGCTCAGCCTTAAAGCCTACCCACGGATAGCGCCTTGTTGATGCGGGCATTTCTTCGATTTTAATCTTTTCAATGAGCTTTTTGCGTGAGGTTGCCTGACGTGATTTTGACTTGTTCGCAGAAAAACGGCGGACAAACTCCTCAAGCTCGGCAATCTTATCTTCGTTCTTTTTATTTTTCTCTTTTAGGAGCTTTTGAATAAGCTGACTGGAGTCATACCAAAAGTCGTAGTTACCCACATACATTTTTATTTTGCCGAAGTCAATGTCAACTATATGGGTACATACAGTGTTGAGGAAAAAACGGTCATGTGCAACAACAATGACTGTTCCCTCATAGTCCATTAAAAAGTCTTCAAGCCACACAACAGAGCCGACATCAAGATTGTTGGTAGGCTCGTCGAGCAAGATAATATCGGGCTTTCCGAAAAGTGCCTGCGCAAGCAGCACCTTTACCTTTTGCCGAGGCTTCATATCACTCATTGCGACATCATGAAGTGATGTGGGTATTCCAAGCCCCTGCAGCAGTACAGAAGCGTCAGACTCCGCTTCCCAACCGCCAAGCTCCGCATATTCTTCCTCAAGCTCCGCCGCCCTGATACCGTCTTCATCAGAGAAGTCTTCTTTATTGTACAGCTCGTCCTTTTCCCTGCCACATTCATACAGGCGGGCATTTCCCATGATGACGGTTTCCATAACCGTAAACTCGTCATACATGTTCTGGTCCTGTTTAAGCACCGACATACGCACATCAGATTTAATTTCAACCGCACCTGTGCTTTGCTCAAGCTCTCCTGCAAGAATTTTCAGAAATGACGATTTGCCCGAACCGTTGGCTCCGATAACGCCATAGCAGTTGCCGGGTGTAAACTGTAAGTCCACACGCGAGAATAATGTATCTGCCCCAAATTGTAAGCTCAAATTATTAACAGTAATCATAATGCGATTATTATAGCATAATTAACTCACATATGTCAGCGGTTTTCTTTGGGATTTTTTCGATTGCCGACACATATCAGATAATAAATATATATAGTATTTTCTTTTCTTTTATGTTACTATATGTAGTAACATAAATATCTCAAGGGGGTAGCAATATGATACCCGGAATAGCATATATATTTGCAATATTATTCATTGTGATTGCACTGAATTTATTTATTACTTTCAGACGTGCACGCAACACCGGAAACAACAGGAGAAACAGAAGCAGACCTCCCCCCGATGAAGAAAAACAGGCAATATGGCGCGACAAAGAAATTGCCCGCAGAATAGAACGCGAGCAGGACGATGCGTATGAACGTCTCACACTTCGTAACGAAACCCTCGCTTATTACGAAACAGTCAGGCAGCGCCATGCAAAAAAAGACTCCTTGGAACGTCTTGGCATTAGCACGGATGATAACCTTGACGACCTGAAAAGTCTTGGTATTGCGGAATATTTAAGCGAGGACAGCAGCGATTGATGTTATGAAAGGCTTGCTGATAGAAGTTTTTGTCTGATATCCCAAAGCTTTTGCGATAAATCCACATAATAAATATGAGGATTTTCAAAACGCTTGACCTCATCCCACAAAAGGGCAACCTGGTTTGTGCAGTACTCTCTTATACTGTGTATGTCGGGCGGAGTGTACACGAGCTTGCCGCCGATAAATACGGGAACCTGCAGCACCTTGGCTGAAAAATCGGTCAGGGTTTTTACTTTCCATGTTTCAAGCGGGTTGAAGATTGTATGAGTCTTTGTATCATCAACGGTTTCGTCATAGACACAAAGCTCGTCTGCAATCGCCATGCCGCTGTCTTTTTCAAAATATCTGTATAATTTCTTAAAGTGCGGAATTGTTATCTTTGTAACATTTTCGCTCTTTTTTATCTTGGGGATAATCTGCCCGTTTTCATCTTCAACCGCAACGAGCTTATACACACCGCCAAATACGGGGTCACTTTTTGCGGTAATCAGCCTTTCGCCCACGCCAAATATGTCAATCTTTGCACCTTGCATAATAAGGTCGCGGATAATGTACTCATCAAGTGAGTTTGTTGCAACTATCTTACAGTCTGTAAGTCCTGCCTCATCGAGCAAAATTCGTGCTTTTTTTGATAAATATGCGATGTCTCCGGAATCGAGCCTGATAGCGTACTGCGTAATACCTTGCGGTATGAGCACTTCCTTAAACGCGCGTATTGCATTTGGCACACCGCTTTTTAGTGTGTTGTATGTGTCTACAAGAAGTGTTGTTTTGTTCGGATAAAGCTCACAGTACGTTTTGAACGCTTCATATTCATCTGCAAAATTTTGCACCCATGAGTGAGCCATTGTGCCGCTTGCCGGAATATCGTACTGCAAGTCGGTCATTGTGCACGACGTGCCCGCACAGCCACCGATATATGCAGCTCTTGCCCCAAGGACAGCGCCATCAACACCCGGAGCACGGCGTGAGCCGAATTCAAGCACATCTCTGCCGTCCGCCGCTCTGACAATACGGTTTGCTTTTGTCGCTATGAGCGACTGGTGGTTTATAGCTAATAAAATGGCCGTTTCAATGATTTGAGCTTCAATAGCCGGAGCTTTGACCGTGAGTATCGGTTCATTCGGAAAAACAGGTGTTCCCTCCGGAACCGCAAATATGTCGCCTGTAAATTTGAGGTTTTTCAGATAGCTCAGAAAATCCTCGTTAAAGAGCTTTTTGGAACGCAAATAAGAGATATTGTCATCAGTAAAATGCAAGTCCTTGATAAAATCAATGACCTGCTCCAATCCTGCAGCTATCGCAAACCCACCCTTGTCCGGCACATTGCGAAAGATGACATCAAAATATACATTACGCCTGTGGATACCCTCGCTGAAATATCCGGCAGCCATTGTGAATTCATAAAAATCACATAGCATTGAGATGTTTCGGTTATTCATAGATTTGCCGCTCACTAATTATTCGAGATTTGTCAAATATTCTATGGCTTCTTCTTTTGACGAAAGATATACTAAGTTTTTTCTGCCCGTGACAATTTTTAATGTTTTACCTAAGACCTTTTTAATGCCGTCAACACCATATACAACACCAAACTTCACATAGGGTTTGTTATGCTCCACCCAGCCCGAGATTATATCATGAGAATTTGCGCTCAGTGCAACATCTTCTATATTGGTTATTGTATATATTGAGTTGTACGGATATTTTTTTATCAAAGGTTTGGAAGCCTCAATAAAAGCTATAGCTTCCTTGTCGTTATTAAATCCGGAAAAATCAATAAAAACTACATCTTTATCACCAATTTTGAATTCTTCAATGCGCTGTTTTATTATGACCAACCCCCTCAGAAAACAGACAGTTTTTCCTCTTAAATCTTATCGCATAATATTGTACAGTATTTTTGCAAATAATGAAAGAAAAATATTTACTTATTTTTGCAGCTTTATATCTATCTTTTCATTTTTTACTGTAAGTTTTATTGTATCATCAGCTTTTATCTTACCCTCGAGCATTTTCTCAGCCACCGCATCTTCAACCATGTTTTGAATTGCACGGCGGAGCGGGCGCGCTCCATATACGGGGTCATCGCCTTTTTTGGCAAGCAGGTCTATTGCTTTGTTATCTATTGTCATCTTGATGTTTATATCGCTCATACGCTCCCTGACGCTGCTGAGCATTTTTCCGCAAATTTCCCGAATGTCCTCAGCAGTAAGCTTATGGAAGACAATAATATCGTCAATCCTGTTGAGAAACTCGGGCTTAAACAGCCGCTTTACCTCGTCCATTACAGCTTCTCTGATTTGCTCGTATTCACTGTCACTGCCGTCTTGTGCCTCGGGTGTAAAGCCAAGCTTTGTGCGGCTTTCCGTGATATTTCTTGCACCCGCGTTTGAGGTCATAACAATTATTGTGTTTTTGAAGTCAACATGACGTCCGCTTGAGTCTGTAAGTCTTCCGTCTTCCATTATCTGGAGCAGAATATTAAAGACATCCTCATGCGCTTTTTCAATTTCGTCAAAAAGCAGCACCGAATACGGCTTGCGGCGTACCTTTTCGGTTAGGTTTCCACCCTCCTCATAGCCGACATATCCCGGCGGCGAGCCAATCATTTTTGATGTTGTATGCTTATCCATGTATTCCGACATGTCAATGCGAAGCATGGCGTTTTCGTCGCCAAACATAGCTTCCGCAAGGGCTTTGCAAAGCTCCGTTTTGCCGACACCTGTGGGTCCGAGGAACAAAAATGAACCAACAGGACGCTTGGGATCTTTGAGACCCACTCTGCCTCGGCGAAGTGCCTTTGAAACTGCGGTGACAGCCTCGTTTTGCCCGACAACTCTTTTATGAAGCAAGCTTTCCATTTTGAGAAGCCTTTCGCTTTCATCTTGAGTGATGCTTGTTACGGGAATACCTGTCCAGTCAGACACTATGATTGCTATATCTTCCGCTTCAACATTTTTGTTGTCGCCTTTTTTTATGTTCTCCCAATCCTCACGTGCCGCTGCTATTTGTTCGTTCAGTGCCCTCTCACGGTCACGCACACTTGCGGCACCCTCAAAATCCTGATTTTGGATTGCCGAATTTTTTTCTTTTGCAAGCTCGTCTTTTTTAAGCTCAAGCTCCTTTAGTTTCGGTGGAAGCTTAAGTTTTTCAAGCCTGACTCTCGATGCCGCTTCATCAATCAGATCGATTGCTTTATCGGGCAAAAATCTGTCGCCGATATATCTGCTCGACAGGCTGACCGCTGTTTCTATTGCTTCATCCGTAATTTTGAGATTATGGTGGGCTTCGTATTTTTCACGCAAACCTTTTAGTATCAAAACAGACTCGTCACGTGACGGCTCTTCGATTGTTACAGGCTGGAACCTGCGCTCGAGTGCAGCGTCTTTTTCTATATGCTTACGGTATTCATCAAGTGTGGTTGCACCGATGATTTGCATTTCACCGCGTCCGAGAAGCGGCTTGATTATATTTGCCGCATCTATCGCACCTTCTGCCGCACCTGCTCCGATTATAGTGTGAAGCTCGTCAATAAACAGTATGATATCACCCGCTTTTTGCACTTCATCAATTGCAGTTTTTATACGTTCTTCAAAATCGCCTCTGTATTTTGTTCCGGCGAGCATACCGCTTAAATCAAGCGTCACAACCCGTTTATCAAGCAGTGTTTCCGGTGCGTCACCTGCAATAATGCTGATAGCAAGCCCCTCGGCTATAGCAGTTTTGCCGACACCCGGCTCGCCAATGAGCACGGGGTTGTTTTTTGTGCGGCGTGAGAGTATTTGAATGACGCGCCCTATTTCCTGCTCTCTGCCTATAACGGGGTCAAGCATACCCTCCTGCGCTGCTTGCGTGAGGTCACGGCTGTATTGGTCAAGCATTTTTGTTTCAGTTCTGCTTCGTCCGCCTTTTTGAGAGACAACAGTAACAGGTCTGAACACATTGCTTGAAAGTGTGTTGACAAGCTCGGTAAAAACGGTGTCGTTATCAAGACCTGTCATATAGATAATCTTTGACGCTCCGCTGTCGCCTGCACGGAGTATTCCAAGCAACAGATATTCGGGGTCTGCAAGAGAGTATCCGCGTCTGTTTGACTCCATTCTTGCAATATCGGCAATATGCAAAGCTCTCGGTGAATAACCCTGCGGCAAAATCTCCGTGCTCTCACCGCGACCCGAAAGCTTTACTATAAGGTCAAGGATAAACCTGCTCTGCAGTCCTGCATCGGCAAGGATTTTTGCAGCAACTCCGCCGTCGTCATGCGAGAGCCCGTATAGAATGTGCTCACTGCCGATAAGGCTGTGCCCAAGCTCAACCGCTGCTTCCTGTGCATATCGAAATACTCTGTGCGAGCGGTCCGAAAACCCCGTTAAACTGTCACCAAATCTCATAGTAGATTACTCCTTATTTAAGCTTCGAGTTCTTTTATTTTATCACGAAGCTCGGCTGCTTTTTCAAAATCTTCATTTTCTGCGGCAATACGCATTTGTTGGTTTAATTCGCGGCGCTGCTTTAGCTTCTCATCAACTTCAACTTCTGTTTGCGAGACATTCGGGCTGCAGCCGCATTTGCATGTATGCTCTGTCTGCCGCGCGGGCGCAAATCCGCTTCCGATTTGCAAAACCGGTATTGCAAACGGCAAAAAGGACGACTGTTTTCTCATTGGGAACATTCCCGTAAACATATCACCAAACATTTGATCGATATTATATCCCGACTGCTCCGCACAATCAGAGCATAGATGCATTTGTGTGACTTGCCCGTTTACATCTGACGTGTAGTGGAAATTTACTTCGTTTCTTCCGCATTTTTGACATTTCATTGTAGTGTACCTCCTAAGTTGTACTTCTTATATATTTTTCGTATGTATCAGCATTTGCTTTAGTATTGATGCTCTTATTATGTTTCTTCCCTCCGCAGAGAGCGGTCTAAGTGCGTTATTGCTTATCGCCGACATTATCAGACTTACCTCATCGCTGCTTATTGCGTTATTTTGTTTTAGATTTGCGATAAGTGCCGCCGCTGTGTTTGAGTCAATACTCTCGCCGATTGTATTAATGGTATGCATTATGAGCAACTTCGCTTCCATGGCTATACGTTTTATTCTGATGTAGCCGCCGCCCCCGCGTCTGCTCTCTACGATGTATCCATGTTCAGGCGAAAACCTTGTAGATATAACATAGTTGATTTGGCTCGGCACGCAGTTGAAGCGGCCTGCAAGCTCGGCACGCTGCAGCTCTGCAGTTCCGTCAGCTTCACTTAGCATCTCATCAATAAATTCTGCTATTACATCGCTAATTCCCATTTTATACTCTCATTACATTTTGTTCTACTCTTGTGCTTATAGCTTTTACTAAAGAGCACTTTTTGACTTTGACTATCTTTGACCTTGATGTTATTCTACTCCACTCATAGCATCACCGCAACCGCCATTTTGACCTTTCCTGACCATTCTCGGCGAACTATATCTCTCTATCTCCCTTTTTCTTCATTTTTCGCTGTTTATTGCGATTTTTCATGCTTATGAGCAATAGATTTTCAGTATCTTGCCAATCAGAGCTATCCTATCTAAGTGTCTGTATAATTCATTTCATTAGAGCAACCAAACTCACTTCGTTCAGACAAGGTTGCTCTTTTTCATTACATTTCATTAACAGACACTAATCTATGATAGCAAATAGATTTGCAAGATACCGTTAATCTATTTAATAAAAACTGTCATTTTAAGAATATTTTTGGAATTAATCACAAAACTAAAAAAAACTACAATTTGTTGTTGTATATTTATCCCCTCTATTGTAAACTACTCCTACTCGTTTCTACAATTTGGAGGAAAAATCACTTGTTCGATGCTACATATATAAATAACTACAAAGACTATTTAACCAAGGAGCGGCGTGTTGCAGACAACACCGTTTCTTCATATATCCGTGATATTACACAATTTTCCGATTATTTACAAAATGGCGAAATCGGTGATTTTGACCGTGTAACCAAAGAAGATGTGCAGTTTTACATTTCACTGCTTTTCGACAGAGGCCGCTCTCCTGCTACGGTTTCACGTTTTATCGCCTCGCTTAAGGCATTTTTCCGCCGTATGACGGACGACGGTTTTAGCGGAACAAACCCGACCGCCGAGCTTGATACAATTTCATTTGCCAAAAAAGCTCCGACCATTCTCACAAACGAAGAAATCGAACGCCTGCTTGACCAACCGGGCATAAACGACATCAAGGGCTGCCGTGACAAGGCAATGCTTGAAACACTCTATGCAACGGGTATTCGGGTCAGCGAGCTTATATCGCTCGATATTTCCGATGTCAACCTTGTTACAGGCCTTATAACATGCCGAAACGGCAAAGAGCGGACAATTCCTCTCTATGCAACCGCTGTCAGGGCTATCAGTCATTATCTGTCATTTTCACGCCCTGCTATGGCAGTTACAGGTGAGGTTTCACTTTTTGTAAACACGGGCGGCGGGCGAATGTCGCGCCAAGGTTTTTGGAAAATCCTAAAAAGCTACTTGGAAGCCGCTCAAATCAGCGAGGACATCACTCCACAAATGCTGCGCCACTCTTTTGCAGCACATCTTTTGGAAAACGGTGCTGATTTAAGGTCTCTTCAGCAAATGCTCGGTCATGCCGACATTTCGTCAACACAGGTTTATGCAAGGGTAGTTAATCAACAGCTCAAGGATGTATACGAAAAAGCACATCCCAGAGCATAGTATAGTCTTTTAACTTTCAGTTAAAAGCCATTTGGAGTTTGTACCTCTCCGACATATATGACCGTCGGAGCCCGGCTACGCCGGAACGGCACAAACTCTCACAGGATTGTGTGATAAGGAGATACTATAGATGAAAGATGAAACTAAATGCCTGCACAGCGGATATTCACCCGGCAACACACAGCCGCGTGTAGTGCCTATCGTTCAAAGCACCACATATACATACGACAGTGCCGAGGAAATTGGCTCTGTTTTTGACGAACCCACAAAAAGCCTTATTTACTCACGCTTTGCCAACCCCACGGTTATGGCTGTTGAAGCAAAGATTGCAGAGCTTGAGGGCGGTGTTGCCGCAATGTGCACCTCATCGGGTCAGGCTGCAACACTTATAGCAATATTAAATTTGTGCAGCGCAGGCGACAGCTTCGTCAGCGTTTCTCAAATTTACGGCGGCACGATAAATCTTTTCAACTACACCCTAAAAAGGTTCGGCATTGAGTGCATTTTTGTAGATAATGACGCCTCGTTTGAAGAAATTACCGCCGCGTTTAAGGATAACACAAGGCTTGTTTTTGGTGAAACCCTCGCCAATCCTGCTTTGACAGTGCTCGACATCGAAAAATTCGCCAAAGCCGCACACTCAAAAAATGTGCCGCTTATTGTTGATAATACTTTCCCGACTCCCGTGCTCTGCAAGCCTTTTGAGTTCGGTGCGGACATTTCCATTCATTCAACGTCAAAATATATGGACGGTCATGCTCTTCAAGTCGGCGGTGTTATTGTTGACAGCGGAGCTTTCGACTGGAAAAAAGGCAAATTTCCCGAACTGACTGCTCCTGATGCTTCGTATCACGGCATTATTTATACCGATACTTATGGTAAGGCAGCATATATAGTAAAAGCCCGTATGCAGCTTATGCGTGATTTTGGTGCGTATCCGTCTGCACATTCGGCTTTTCTGTTAAATCTCGGTCTCGAAACGCTCTCTTTGCGTATGGAGCGTTATTGTGATAATGCTCTGCAGGTTGCAAAGCTTCTTAGCGGCAGTGACAAAATAGAGCATGTTAAATATCCGGGTCTCGATAGCGACAAATACCACACACTTGCGAAAAAATATCTCAAGGGTGCAAGCGGCGTCATAACCTTTGAGGTTAAAGGCGGCAAGGCTGCAGCAATCAGATTTATGGACGCACTCCAGCTTGCTTCAAATGTAATTCATGTTGCCGATATTAGAACCTGCGTGCTTCACCCCGCCACAACAACACATCGTCAGCTCCCCGAAGATATGCTTCCTGCAGCAGGTATATCTGCAGGTACGGTTCGTTTGTCCGTCGGCTTGGAGCACATCGACGACATACTTGAGGATATTAAACAAGCGTTAGATATGGTGTAGCGAACTCCGTCATCGCGAGCGTAAGCGTGGCGATCCAGATGATATACCTATTGTAACCGTGTAGTCTGGATTGCCACGTCGCTATAAATAGCTCCTCGCAATGACGTAAAAGAGGAAACTGCTGATATATATCATGATTTTATACTATATAGTCATTTACTTTGCTCAGTAGCCCTTGGCCGACGATGCAGTCGACTTCGATAAAATCTTCTGTGTAGCGTGTGTCCTTGACGGCACCCTCCCTATGTATCATTTCAACAAGACCCGCCTTATCATAAGGCAAACGGAGAGTTACTTTCTTATTTACCGAGGAAAGACTCTCCTCTATCATTTCAAGGAGCCTGTCTATTCCCTGCCCTGTTTTTGCGGAAATCTCTACAATGTTCTCGCCATGCCGCCTGATATCGCTGCCCTCTACGTCACATTTGTTGTATGCTTCAATTCTCGGTGTTTGTGCAATACCGAGGGTGCTTATCATATTGTCAACAACACGCATCTGCTCTTCACACTCGGGACTGGATGCATCAATAACATGTATAAGCAGGTCAGCGTATTTTAACTCCTCAAGTGTTGCCTTAAATGCCTCGACAAGATGATGCGGCAGTTTTCGGATAAAACCGACTGTATCGGATAAGAGCGCTTCCTTAACATCGCTGACTGTAAGGCGGCGTGTTGTAGTGTCGAGCGTGTCAAAGAGCCTGTTTTCCGCTTGTATGTCAGCTCCTGTCAGTTTGTTAAGCAATGTGGATTTGCCTGCGTTTGTGTATCCTACAAGTGCGATGACAGGCATTTCATTTTTGCCCCTAAGACGCCTTTGTGTATCGCGCACACGTATAACTTCCCGAAGCTCGTCACGCAGCTTATCAATCTTTCTTCTGATATGCCGCTTGTCTGTTTCAAGCTGCGTTTCACCCGGTCCGCGCGTGCCTATCGGTGCGCTTGTACCTGTCTGGCTGACAAGGTGCTTCCACATTCCCGTAAGCCTCGGCAATATATAATTATACTGAGCAAGCTCCACTTGAAGCCGCCCCTCACGTGTACGTGCGCGCCCTGCAAATATATCAAGTATCAGTGACGAGCGGTCTATAACACGAAGTTCCAAGTCCTCTGTCAGGGCTCGCATCTGCGACGGTGAGAGCTCATTGTCAAAAACAACCACCGTACAGTCATTCGCTTTTGCGAGGTCCTTGATTTCCTTAACCTTTCCCTCACCGACAAATGTTCGCGGGTCGGGCTTCGGACGGTTTTGAAGTGCCCTGCCAAGGCAAACACCACCTGCGGTTTCAAGCAACGCTTCAAGCTCGTCAAGGCTTTCTTCTGTTGAGTGCTCAAACCTTTTCATGCTCTCAGCTGCAAGCCCGACAATTATCGCCCGCTCGGGTTCTCTTGATTTTTCAATTCTTTCAAAATTATCAATACTCACTTCTTACTCCTGCTAAAAAACCCGCACCTTTTGGGCACGGGTTTTTTCGTTTTTGTAGTTATTGACTTTGACTTAGTCCAAACTTCCTGTTGAACTTGTCAACGCGTCCGCTGGTGTCTACCAGTTTCTGCTTGCCTGTATAAAACGGATGGCACTTGGAGCAAATTTCGATTTTAATGTCTTTGCTCGTGCTTCCGGTATCAATAACCTCACCACATGCACATTTTATTGTTGTTTGCTGATAATTGGGGTGAATTCCGTCTTTCATTGCTCTAAACCTCTCAGATTTAAAATGTGTGGAAAATTCATATACGAAATTGAATTTTCTTAACGTCTTTTAATTTATTAAAAGACATTGTGTACTTTAGCACAAATTATATGTGTTTGCAAGTATTATTTATATGTTTATAGTTAAAATGTTGTTTATACAAGAAGAACGCCGTTAAGGCGTTCTTCTAATGGCTCGAAAGTTCCGTTAAAGGAACTTTCGAGACTATGCAGCGGGGGAAGGATTTGAACCCTCACGACATGAGTCAGAGTCATGGGTGCTACCATTACACAACCCCGCTACTACCTTCCGAGTGCTCTGTTTTCGGCTTCCCTGCGAAGCTGGGCTTCTCCGAGTATCCACTCGACGCACTGGTCATAACCGTAATCCAAGGCATCGCCAATCATTTGTGCGACAATCTGCTCAAACTCGGCATCGGAGTTTGCATATATTGCACGCCATGAGCCCTCGCGTATACATCTTGTAACCTGCTCCCATGTAAGGTTGAGGTCTCTGCTTCTGACGCTTGCCGTATAGTCAGTTGCCACTGCAAATGCTACATTACCTGTTGCATTAAACCATTCGTCCGCTCTGTTGTAACCCGTCCAGTTGCGCCATCTTTGCTCGACAGGTTTAATTTCAAGTGCAAGCAGTGTGCTGTTCCATGTTTCGTAGTTAAAGGTGTTGCCGCCCGGGGAGTCCGGATTTACGGCATCTCTCGACCATGTGGTATTGTTATGTTGGAATTCGCCGTCTTCATAAGGACCAAAGAAACTTCCGTAAGCTATTTCCGTTTTCTTGTCCTGCTGTGTTTGCAGACCAAGTTCGGTCATGTACGGCTCGCCGTCTCTGTCATAATCCCATGTAACACCTTTTGGACCGTAATTATAGATTAAAGTACCCTCCGGAGTGCTGAACCAGTTGATTATTTCCATTGCAAGCTCGGGATAGCGAGAGTTTGCACCGATTGACCAAATGCGGTTGCCGCCGTGTATGTTCAGACCGTTAACGAGATTTGTCTGGTCGTTTGCTGTGACTGCAAGCATCATTTTATCCTTGCTTGTATTGTCATCAATATTAAAGGCACTGCCCATCCACTCAATGAGAGTGAACATGACTGCTCCGTTTTGGATTTTCTCTATAAAGCCCATCCAGTCTTGAGTCATTGCATCGGGGTCATAAAGACCTCTTTGATAAAGCTGATTGTGCCATTTCAGGCTGTTTAAGTACCAACCGTTCGGCTCCAATGCACCCTCCCACTCTTGTGTTGTCGCGTGGTATAGCCCGATGTGAAACTCTTCCCACCCGTAAAGAGCCGCAGTACACTTAACCATCATAACCATGTCGCCGTCCCAGTCCGTAAAGGAAGACACCGCATAGGTTTTTGTACCATGCTCTGTCATCGGCTCAAGTGCCACCATTTGCTCAAGCACGGGAATAAAATCATTAAGCGAATTAATCGGCGGATGACCGAGCTTTTCATACAGGTCATATCGCATACGCGGATAATAGAAAAATGCCTCGGGGTCTGACGAGTTACCTGCTATATTATGCCCGAAACCGTGCAATGTGCCGGTAATCGCTCTGTTTTTGTTAAGTGCAGTTTCAAAATGATCCCAAATATACTCACCGTAGTCAAAGAGCAGGTCTTCTTCAAGCCAGTCAAAGAGTAAGCCTGCACGTGAAGCTTCTCTGTATTCTCTGCCGTCACTTCCAAAGAGAATGATGTCGCCCAAGAAACCGTTTTCCATACGTGTTTGGAAGGTTCCGGGAGTTCCGTCATTAATAATCTGAAGTCTGACATTAAACTCCTCAAGCATGACTTCCGCACTCCAGCCTATCATTTCGCCAAAATAGTTGGCAAGCTGAGAGTACACAACAAGGTCAATTACCTCGCCCCTGTTTCTGCCTCCTCCGCCGCTGCACGCTGCCACAGCAAAAGTGAGCATACAAACAATTAATAATGCCGCAATAATTCTTTTCATTTTTTTATCCTCCTATAACTCATCTTGTGCCCCCTTCGCGTCGAAGGGGGTGCCGTCGCAGACGGCGGGGGTTGTGTTTGCGGGGGTTGTGTTATCCCTTAACTGCGCCGAGCATTAAGCCTTTTTGGAAATATCTTTGCATAAAAGGGTATACGAGCAAAATCGGAATTATCGTCACCATAGCAACAGTCAGCGATACTATCCTGCCGTTTAAGGCAGCTTGGACGTCCTGCGCGGTAATATTACCGCCGCCCTGCATAAGTCTTGCAAGGTTTGTTGCCTGATTGAGATATGTGTAGAGCAGGTGCTGCAAAGTCCGAAGCTCGGGTCTTGCACCCATTAGAATAATGGAGTCGATAAATGAGTTCCAATGCCCGACGGCTCCAAACACTGCAATCGTTGCGAGTATCGGCTTGCAAAGCGGCATTATTATCGCACGGAAAACGGTAAAATGCCCCGCACCGTCTATAAATGCACTCTCCTCAAGCTCTTTTGGCAGGGACTCAATATAGGTTTTAACGAGAATAATATTAAACGGCTGCACCATGGCGGGAATGATATATCCCCAGAAATTGTTTGTCAGTCCGAGCATCATAATGTTAAGAAACCACGGGATAAGCCCTGCGTTAAAGTACATTGTAATGACTATGAAACGGTATACGATTGTACGCCCCAACATTTTCTGCTGAGTGACAAGGTAGCCGATAAAGGCTGATGTAAGCACCATAATCGACGTTCCGAGAACAGTACGGGATACCGATATCATTGTTGCGTCAAACAGGTCGTTTACACGAAGCAGTGCAAGATAGTTTTCAAAATGGACACCTCGCGGAAACAGGTTTATCTGCCCTGCCAAGACGAGCCTGTTATCACTAATTGTGTTGATAAAGAGGTAATAAATCGGGAAGGCACACATGAGTGTAAAGAGCACAAAGAACAGTCCCGACAGGCATGAAAACATGCGGTCTCCAAGTGTTTTCTTCAAATGAGTATGCATGACATCAC
This sequence comes from Oscillospiraceae bacterium, assembly GCA_009781515.1. Classification (GTDB taxonomy): domain Bacteria; phylum Bacillota; class Clostridia; order Oscillospirales; family Oscillospiraceae; genus WRMH01. Next base: position 107,657 of record WQXY01000002.1, on the reverse strand, counting down.
CCCCCTTAAACTATACTTTCGCCGCGGATTAATTTCGATGCTTTATTCGCGGCAAAGAGCAGTACAACACTTATTACTGATTTTAACATTCCTATCATGGTGGCGAGCGGTATGTTACCTCCGTCACCTATACCCAAGTTAAAGACGTATAAATCCAAGACTTCTATTGGCGCACTTGTTGCGGGATTTGAGAACACGAGATACTGCTCAAGTCCGTTGGATAGCATATTTGCGATTGACAAAAGGAGCAAAACGAAGTATGTCGGCATAAGCCCCGGGACTGTTATATGCCACATTCTTCTGTAGCGCCCTGCTCCGTCAACCATTGCCGCTTCATAAAGCTGCGGGTCAATGCTTGATATACTTGCTAAATAGATTATTGCACCCCAACCGAGCCCTTTCCATGTGCCCCATGCCCACATTTTGAACCACATGTTCTCGCCGTCTATGAGAAAGTTCTTACCCTCCTCCACGAAGCCGAGACTTATGAGCATCCAGTTGAAAAATCCCTCTGTTGAGAAAAGCGCAAATGCCACACTGTAAACAAGCACCCAGCTTATATAGTTTGGTATGGTCGTCAGTGTTTGAACCGTACGCTTAAACGGGTTTGACCTGAGCTCCGAGAGGAAAATCGCAAACACGATTGGCACCCACGATGTAGCAATACCGATACCGCTCAGTGCAAAGGTGTTTGTCATAACACGTACTATATCTCTGCGGGTTGCGGCATTTTCAAATAATGATGTAAACCACTTAAATCCTACAAAGTCCTCCCATGCCAAAGCAAAACCGGGGGTGTAGTCAAAAAACGCATAACGCCAGCCCCAAAGCGGCAGATATGCAAAAAGTACAACAAGCACCAAAAACGGCAGCACCATTAAAAACAGGCTGTATTTCGGCTCTATGGAAAGCTTGTCGTCTTCTTCCTTGCTCGGCTGCGGAAGAATAAACCACATAGCCGCACTTACAACAAGCAGCGCAGCGAATATGGCAATAAACGCGTATATGCCTATCGGGAACATCGGTGCAATACGGTCGGGATTTGGCGCTCCCTCAAAACCTGCTTGAGCAACAAAGAGCATAATAATGCCAATCGCTCCCAAAAGTGCCGCGCCGCCCGAAGCCATTAAGCCTCTGCGTTTAAGTCTTGTATTTCCGAGGCTCATACAAAACGCTGCGGCTACAAGCCCGACTGCAAGCATACACACTATCGCTCCGACATATGTGAGCACAAGTGTTGACTGATAAATCCACTCACGGTCAAGAGCGCGTTCAAAGCCTCTGCCGACGGTATCATAAGAAATTGCACTTGTGAATAATGACGCGTTTCTGTTGATAATCTCACTCAGACGCGCAGGGTTGAGGTCGGGAATAAACGCCGCCACAAATGCGATTACGAGAAACACACGAAAAACAGACATCAGTATATTGGACTTTTGTTTAACCATGAGTTGCATACCTTTCACTAAAAGTTTCACTTCCGGGTTGCCACGTCGCAAGCTGCTCGCAATGACGATTGTGTAATTGCCGCTCTTACGGTGCTATGTAGTCAAATGTTATTGATATTGAGGTTATACGTGTAGATGTATAGTTTGCTAATATTCTTGGTGAAGCATCATCAATATTGCCTTCAAAAATACGGGCTTCCGGCGGAACTTTGCTCACCCACTCATTATACAGATTGAGTCTTGTCGTGACAGGGTTATCATTTGTTGTAAACGGTATTCCCTCAAGCGTCGCTTCTTCACCGTTTATCAAAAGCTCTCTTATCACGATATGATATCCCGGGAAGAGTATTTCGCCGTTCATAATGCCGATTGCACTAAATGCTATGCCGTTTGCATATCCTTGGCTTGTTCCCGTAAAGTCGAGCGCCACGGTATATGTTCCCTCACCTGTTATTTCGGGGTCTGTCGGTTCAATGCCCTTTGCAATTTGTTCCGGCTGATATCTGTCGCCTACGCTGTATTCCATATCCCAAGAGCCGCTGTTGAACATAATCCATGCTTTTGCCTCGTCAGCAGAAAGTACCGTTTCCTCACGGTCTGCTGCTTTTGCACGAATGGCATCCATGCTGTCTCGCGCCGCCGCAATAACTTGCTCAACTGTTTTTGTTTCCCTTGCCGCACTTCTTGTTTGGAACAGCTCCAATAATTCGGGTGCTACAATAGTGAGCGTATCATTTCGGTCAAAAAGTCTGCCCCACCTTGGTGTATAGCCTGTATCCCACAGTATGGGTGCAAAACCGTAAAGGTCGCAGTTATTAAGGAAGTTTGTAAAGAATGTGAGCCTGTCTTCACCGTCATTGTCAAGCACTCCCCACTCACCCAAAACAACACCGTAGCCTTGGTCTGTAAATTTCGTCAGCGAACCGAGCAGGGTGTTCATTTCTTCAACTTCGGTTTTTCTGCCCCATGTGCCTATGCCCGATGTATCACCGCAGTAACCCCATGGTGTGTAGTAATGCACAGATAGCATAAGTCTGTTTGCAGGGTCTTTCGGCATTACAAAACGGTCACTGAGTGTCATTTTGACATCTGTATTGTAGCCTTTCATAAGCAAGAAACGGTCGGGATTATTACCGCCTGTAGCGCGCACTAAATCGACAAAGACTTGTGAAAGCTCTGTGAGAAGTTCATAACATTCGTTTCTTGTCAGTACCCCCCCGCTTGGGCTGTAGGGGGTTTCGTCGTTAAATCTGTCGCCCCACTCTTCGTTTGACGGTTCAAATATTAAACGGTGGTCATAGTCTTTATATCTGTCGGCGATTTGCGCCCACATTGCTTTGAACATTTCGAGTGCAAAGTCGCGCCGCTCCTGCTCGGGATGTCCGAACATGCTCCACCAGCCGTGGTCCCAGTGTGCATTGACTATAACGTACATATCTTCGTTGAGTGCGTAATTCATTATTTCCTCGACACGGTCGAGATATGCTTCATTAATGGTAAAATCATCGTTTTCCCAGTCCATTGCATTTGTCCATGCAACGGGTATACGAAGTGTCTTAAAACCGGAGTTTCTCATTCCGGTTATCATTTCCTGTGTTGTGACGGGATTGCCCCACATTGTCTCATAAATGCTCGGGTCCCGATTTGGTATACGACCGCTTTGATTACATGACTCCATGGTATTACCGAGGTTGATACCGTAGCCCATGAGTCTTGCCATTTCTATTGATGCCATGTCATTATTACCTTCCGGAGGAGTTGCCCCTGGCTCCGGCGTTGGTACCTGCGTGCCGCCGCCGTTAGGGGGCTTATCGTCTTCATTATTGTTAACACACCCTGTAGCAAGCCAAACAGCTATCGCACAAACTAATGCTATAGCTAAGAATTTTCTTAAAACTGACATATTTGTTATCATTCCTTTTTACCCATACTAAAATGCAAAGGGCTGCGGTGCTCGCTCCACGCCCGCAGCCCCCGGCTTAGACATTATGCTTTTTTCTTGCCTTTAATCACAGCGAATACAACTACGCCAACGAGTAGAACTCCGCCGCCGATAGCAACAGGGAGAAACCACCCGGGAAGTCCGTCACTTTTTGGGTCTTCCGTTGGTCTTTCAATCGGAGGAGGCGGTGTAACAACCGGCTCATCTTCTCCGCCGCCCTCTCTAAACGGGTCGGGGTCGCCGTCTTCAACAATAACCATTGTTACTTCAAACTTTGAAAACTCGCCGATTGAGAACGGACCTGCAATGGGTACAGGGTCTCCTGCAACTTCCGCCCAGCTGTTGGTGATTGAAATGCGAAGATTTCCACGCTCTCTGCCGACAGTTACATTGTCGGGGTCAAACGGTATATCAACTCCGTCTTTTTTAATGCTGTCAATATATGCACCGAAGAACACAGGATTTAAGTCAATGTCTGTATCAACAGCAATGATATAGTCCTCACCGTTCCAGTGTGCGAGGTCATGTCTGATTTTTTCGCTGCCCATGTCGATTGAAACCGTAAACGGTACGCCGACTTTGATTTCGACAGCTTGGTCTTCAAATGCCCACCAGTCGCATCTGCCGGGGTCATTTTCGGGGTCAGCGTCATCGGGGTGCGCTCTGTCAAGGAATACGAATGTTCCGCCGATGTACGCAATACCTGTTACATCTGATAAATCGGGAACTTCGACTTTGGGTGGCTCGGGCGGGTCGCCCACATAGTTTACGATAAATTCGATACGCAGTTTTTTGAACTCGCCAAGTGTTTCAGCGTCAACAGGCTGCTCGTCAATGTCGCCGTTCCACTTGTTTGTAAGTGTGAGCCTCAGTCCCGGACTGCTGCCGTCGATTGCGTCCATTCCCTCGGCATTGAGCAGTACATCGCCCATGTCGACTTCCTTATCATCGAGCTTAAATGACAGTATTTGTGCCATTTCGGAATTTGCAAAAGGAATTTCACCCTCAAACGGATTTGGCAGGTTTGTTTCAATTGCGATGTAGTTGCCGTCGCCGAATGATACAAGCTCATCAAATTCGAACTCGATAACTGCGGGATGTCCCATTGAAAATCCTGTTGCAGCCATGTCGCCAAGACCCCACCCGTTAACAGGGTCTGCCATTTGTGCGCCGAACTGTGCAAAATACACACCACGGACTATAAATGAAATTTCGAGCTTCTCGAACTCGCCGAGTGTTGTCGGGTCTACGGGTTGTTCGTCGTCCTCAAGTGCAGACCATTTGTTTGTGAGAGTCAGACGCAGACCTTTTCCGCTACCGTCAATTGCATCTTTGCCCTCCGCATTAAGAAATGCATCAGCCATTTCGACATCTTTGCCGTCGAGCTTAAATGATAATATCTGCGCTAATACCGGATTTTGGAACATGTCCATACCTGTAAACGGGTTTGGAACATTTGTTTCAATGGCGATGTAGTTGCCGTCGCCAAATGATACCTTTTCACCAAAATCAATGCTGATAGTCGCTTCTTCGTTCAGCTTAAATTTTGCTTCTGCAACTTCACCAAGCTCCCAACCGTTAATCGGATCTGCCATTTGAGCGCCGAACCATGCAGTGAACTCTTCTTCAGCCGATAATGCCCCCCCGAATGGAACCATCATCACAAGCAAGATTGTAGCTAACGCGACCCCTATAAAACGTCTTTTCATTTTATTACTCCTTCTAATCGTTTATATTATTTCACTTCGTGCAATAGTGCCCTATTATAGAGCACTATCACACTTAAACTCAATGTATCATGTTATATAAGAAGTGTCAAGATACATTATATATGTATTATTTATACATTTTATAGATTAGTTTTGCTTATCACTTTTTCTTTGAGATAATAATTACTACGATTACTACCACAACAAGAGCACCTCCGCCGATGCACAGCCAAATCCACCACGGCATACCGTCGCCACCGTCGTCAGAGGGCGGGCTTTGTGTCGGAGGGGGTGATGCTGTTTCTGCCGGCGGTTCCGGGGTGTCGGTGTCATCAGGGTCTGTTTCTACGGGTCCGGGAAGTGTTGCAATCGGGGGCTCTACGCCGCCCTCGGGAAGCGGGTGGAAAAACTTGTCGCTGCCGAGCGGACGTGATAGCTCATCAAATGTGAAGACATCCGGTGTGTCCGTAAGGTCTAAGAGTGTTACAACCATTGTTGTATCACTTGGCGGGTCAAAAATACCAAGCTCAATAACTTGAATGTAATCGAGATATTCCATTTCCCAACCGTCCGGGTCATTGTTCTCAAACCAGTCCATTGCATGGCGGAATGAAATCGGCAGTTCATAAATACCGTCACCGTCAATGAAGAAGTAATATTCTTCGCCAAATATTTCGAGCCAACTGGTTGTATCTTCGCGCTCACCACTAAGAGCCCATACTTGCGGCTGCCATGCTTCATTGGCTATAAAACCACCCATTACACGGTAGCCCTCGGCACCGCCGTCATAACCCTCAACCTTAAAGGTTACGATTATGGTCTGTGTGCCCTCGGCAGGCTGTGTTATAAGATATGCGGATTTGCCCCACGGGTTATTGATGTTGACCCATGCTCCGCCGTCACCTTTGAAGTTGTAGCCGATGTGGCCTTCATCTTCTTCTGCTGCAAACGAGTCGGGTGTGTTCGGGTCGAGCATATACAGGCCGCTTGCAAGTGCTGTAATGCCGAACAGTGAAAGTGCGAGGATCGCGCAAAGTGTAACTGTGAGTAATTTTTTCATTTTAATATTTTCCTTTCAATTTTATATGTCCTTTTCGTCATCGCGAGCCACGTAGTGGCGTGGCGATCCAGATGATGCACTTGTTGAAATATTAGTGTCTGGATTGCTTCACTGCGTTCGCAATGACGGCATTGGCTACGGGTTCCATGTCATGTCTATCATCATTTGCACTGATGATTTATACGCTTCGACAGCTTGCGCTGCCGACATATCGGCTGCTCCTCGGATACGGGAAACTATGTTATCCATTCCCGTAAAGCCGTACATTCCGTTCCAAATGGAATATTTGTCCATTTCAACGGCAAGCTCGTATTCTTCGAGTGAGCCGTAGATAAGAATACGCTCTGCCTCGGCTTCTGCCTCCGCTTTTTGTTTTGCCGCTTCATCTTCATAAAGCCGCTTAAAGAGCATAAACAGTGCTGCAAGCTCGGGTTCCTTTGCAGCGCCCGATATTCCCTCTCTGTGACCTGAGGCTATGTCTGCCATAGGAACATCGGCGGGCAAATCCGGACCTCTCGGGAACGGTGCAAAACCGAGCTTGTCGCCAAGCTCATAGCGCAGACCTTCAGTCTTGCCGTCGCCAATCAGCCATGCTCCCCAATACATCATTGCGATATTTCCTGCAACTAACATTCCCGGCGGGTCTAAGTCGGGGTCATATGGAGCTATAATGTCATATTGCTCGCCAAGAGCACGCTCCCACTCAAGTGCACGGATAGCTTTCGGGTCATCAAGATTTTGAACAGGATTACCGTCGACCCATTTAATATGGTCTGTGCCGTTTGAATAAAGAAGCTGCTCCCATTGCCATGAGTAGTAGCCCCAAATGTCATACTCACCGTCGCCGTCAATATCCTGCTTAACATCCTGCGCAAGCCTTACAAATGCGTCCCATGTCCATGTTCCCTCAAGCCACATCTCATAGGGGTTTTTGAGTGACGCGTTTGCAAAAATGTCCTTACGGAAATACATCTTGCTTGAGCCCTCATGAAAATCGGGCACTGTGTAAAGCTTTCCGTTAAAGGTGTAAAACTCTTTTGTGCCTATTCCAAGTGGGATAGTGATTTTGTTAAAATCAAGGTAGTCGCTGACAGGGGTCAAAAAGCCTTTCATAACCCATGCCGGAATAACCTCACTCATAAAGTAGCAAATGTCGGGACCCTCACCTGAGGCTATCGCTTTAACGAGGTCGGGCTCGTACATTTCCCATGAGAAACGGTTGACAAAATCAACCTTTGCTCCTGTAGCAGCTTCAAATGCCGCAATATGCTCCGCTTCCGTATCGCTCAAATCCCAAAATGTCCAAATAGTGAGGGTTTTTCCCGCATATTGGTCGGGGGTTATTCCAAGCTCATTACGAAAAGCCGCGCCGCTGTTTATGTTGCCGAGGTTTGGTCCTGTAACATCACCGCCTTGTACATTGCCGTCAGGGTTGATATTTGCCAAATCCTGATTGCCCTCCGGCAGAGGGGTCGGGTCGGGGTCGTTGACTGTGCAGCCGAGGAGCACCCCCCCCGAGCATCACTGCGACAAGCAACACTGCTATAATCTTGTTTCTTCGTATCATTAAATATCCACCTTTCTATTTTTATAAACCTATGTTCAATTATGCTCTTTCCGGATCGCTACGCTTCGCTCGCGATGACGCCAAGTTATTGTTTTTATCCTACTATACCACTTCTCTCGACGCTTTGTACAAAGAAGCGCTGACCTATTAAGTATACTATTATGAGAGGCAATATTACAAGTGCAACTCCTGCGTATTTGGTCGGGGTGACATACGAGAGGTCTGTGACCTGTGAGGATTTTGTGATAAAGCCCACAATTCCGACAAGCCGCATTGACAGGGTCGGGCTTTCGTTAAGAAACTGCGACTGGTTGAATACTTCATTCCAGTGCCAAACGAAAGATAAAAGTCCTACCGTTATGAATGCGGGGGTGGCATTGGGTGCCATTATCCGCAGATATGTTCTGATTGCACCGCAACCGTCAAGATAGCCCGCTTCTTCAAGCTCAATGGGCATGCCTCTGTAAAACTGCCTGAATATGTATATAAACAGTCCTGTCTTTAAGCCTTGCCCGAAAATCGCCGGAAGTACAATGGGTGCTATGGAATTGTTGAAGTTGAGTGTGCCGCCGAGAACTGCCTTTATAATTCCGAGTATATCAAAGTTTAAGAAAAATAGATACTGCGGCAGATTAATTAATTGCGGCGGGATAATAATCGTAAATATCACGAGTGCAAAAAGGATACCTCTTTCGCGAAAACGAAAGCGCGCAAACGCGTAACCGATAGCGGAGCACACAAACATATTTAAGATTGTGACCGTCGCAGCTATTGTCATGGTGTTTAGAAGTGAAGCGGGATAATCTATAAAATTCCATACGTCCGTGTAGTTTGAAAAGGTCGGGTTCTTGGCGACCCATACCGTTGTTGTATCGAGCATGTCACCGACGGATTTAACTGAGGTCGTGAATATATAAATGAGAGGATATACCAAAATGTACCCAATGCCGCAAAAGAGCATGGTAAAAAACAACCAGTAAATAATCTTACGGCTTTTTTTGACTATTGTTGCCTTTTTATGGTCTGATATTTTAATCATATATTCCCCCGTTAGTCATTCATGTAGAATACTTTTCTTGATAACAAACCGACGGTGAGCACAAGCAAGAGACTTATCATCGCAAAGAATATCCATGAGAGCGCTGCCGAATAACCGAAATCGAGCATTGAACCGAATGCCGCATCTTGAATGTATCGGAGCAGTGCGTTGTTATAGTCTGCAAACGAGTCGATAATTGTGTATACGAGGTTGATGATAATAATCGGTGAAATAATCGGCAGTGTGATTTTCCAAAATGCTTCCCATGCCGTGGAGCCATCAATTTCGGCACTTTCATACAGGGCGGGCGGTATGGCTTGCAGTCCCGCAATAAAGAGCAGTATCTGAACACCCGATTTCCAAATAATTTGGTAAATACGGTCAATTGCATCCGTCAAAATTTCAATGGCAGGGTTGTTGTTTGTGAGTGTCATAAGCAAGTTCTTGAAGTCAACGGTTTGCAGCATCGGCATCCCCTGCTGCCCCGAAGCTCCCGCAAACTGCGCGGATACATCAGACTGCATGACATATACGAGCGCTCCCGAAGTTATGATAACGGGTAAAAAGAATACGGCACGCAAAAACGCACGTCCTTTGAACTTTCTGTTGAGCATTACCGCAACAAAGAGCGAAAAGAATGTAACGAGCAGTATGTCAATTATTATAACTGTAAGGGAGTCTATCAGAAGCGGTACAAATGTGGCGTCGATTGTAAATGCCTTGATGAAATTATCCCAGCCGATAAAAGTCAGATTTACATTACCGAGCGAAATTTCAACTTTTGAAAAGGCGTACACAATTGACTGATAAATCGGAGTGGCTACAAAGAGCAGGAAACCAAGCAGCCAAAAGTAAGCCGCCGCACGCCCTACTCTTGCTTTGCGTCGCATCAGTCCGCCCTGTTTTTGTTTGCCTGTAATTTTCATGTTTAGTCCTTTACGGTTGTGTGTCGGGCGGCAGGTTGCCGCCCCTACTCGTGCCCCCTTCGCGTCGAAGGGGGTGCCGCGTTAGCGGCGGGGGTTGTTACCTTACCTCAAATGTGCGGGTGTTGTAGTCTACCGTTACAACTATGCCGTTTTCATAGGTTGTTTGATAAATGCCGTCAGAAATTTTTTCATGCCCTGTCATATGCTGCCCGCTTATTTGTTTATATAAATCCCCTATCTGCGATGTCTGCTCTGCCGCTATGTCAATCCAATCCAAGAATTGCGAGGCAAACATTCCCTCAAGCACGGTGTTTCTAAGCAGCGACGACTCGGCATATGTGCCGAAATAGTGAGGCAGCGCTCCGTATTCAATGCTTCGCAGCAGTGCCGTCTGCTTATCGGGCGACAGGTTCATGGCTGTTCCCGAATATTCAATATATCCGTGTATAACAAGCTGATAAAACGGAACTTCCTCACACTCAAGGAAAAATCCCGATGCTCCGAGCGGCACATCATAGAGTACCGGCATCAGCTCCCAGACATACGCATTTCCGTATGACAGGGCAAGCCTGCCCTCATCTTTTTTCAGTGCCTGCACAAGAGCCGGTCCTGTGCGGTCGCGAAATACGGGTGAGTTCTGATTATAGTCCGAATAAACGAGCCTGCCTGCGTCCTCAAGTGACATATGTTTATTTTCCCGAACACCTTTAAGTGCACTTTCCCATTGATTTGGAGAAAGCAGATACCAGCGACGAGCATATGCATTGCGTGTGCCGTCTTGAATGTAATAGTCATACTGGAAGTTCAGTCCGCCGCCCGTTGTCCTTGCTGCGCTGTTTGAAGCTGAAAAGCCTCTGCCTGTTTTATATACCTGCAATATCTCGCCCATTAAAAAGGCCGAGTTACCCTCTTTTTCAAGACTTTCAAGGAGCTTTTCCCAGCCTTTCGAGCCACCGAGTGAGCGGTTAAATCTATAGTCTCTTGTCCACTGTGAGTTATATCCGCCCGCATGAGCACCCTTATACATAATGCTCATCTGCTCCAAGCCGATATCTTTCAAGGCGGAAACTATGACCTGTGCCTGCTCGAATGTCGTGAGGGTTATCTCCCTCTCCATAGGAATACCTATAAAGCTTGACGGTCTTTTCACCGCTCCCGCCAATGTCAGATGTGCGTTTCGGGAAGCCACGGTACGCTCCGTCAGCACACCGCTACGCTCCAAATAATCCCTGTAGGCAAATGCCATGTCGTTATAGTTTATTTCATTTCCTTCGAGCAGCAGATAGCGCACACTCATCGGCACTGTAGCCGTAATCGGCGAGGGTATTGTATAGTTTGTCGAGACTGTTGTCTGATTGTCCCTCAGTGCCACCCTGCCTACATCGCGATATGTAAAAATCACTCCGTTTCTAAAATAACGGTTATTACTTCTCATTACACCCGTAACAACGGAAGATATGAACGAAGAGTCCCCCTCAATAACTGCAAGATATGCCGCGTCATTTGTTTTTGCCCCGAAAACGGGCATACGGTAGCCTTGTATGTTGGATATTGCTTCAACCGTGCCTATTCCGTTATCAAACCCGTAAACAGAATAAACTATGTCTGCAGGGTTGTTGTAGTCTGTTTTGTAATTGGAGATTACTCCCGAGCCGTCGGGGTAGAACAAAAATCCGTCATCATCGGAGCTGCCGCTGTTAAAATACGGCATAAGCATAAGCTGATTTACGATAAAATCGCCCGTTTCAACAATATCGCCGGGGGCAACCGAAACCATAAAGCCGTCGTCCGTGAGAGTGATATCCACGGGGATTGTAAGACCCTGCCTTTGGTAACGGAAAATAATCCGCACACCGTCTGTAATAGCTTCATATTTAACATTATCCGTTTGCACGCAGTGCTCGTATGAATGTAAATCCTGCCTTGCGAGCGAAGCGTCGAGCGCCGTTACGGTAAGCAGTGAGGCTAAGTTTGGTATAAGCATGTTGTGAGCCCAATCGGGGTTCTCATAGTTTTCGGGAAGACTTCTCCAAATAACCCCGCTCCCGCTTCTTATCTCAAAGGCGCAGATATCGGAGTCTAACCAAAGCTCATATTTACTGTTTTGCGCAACCTTGCTAAGCCCATCAAGCTCAAGCGCCGTGCCTGCGCCCGGAGCACGGTAAGGTGAGACCTGCTCAAACACATCACCCCCTGCATCGCATGACGCGAGCGACAAAAGCAGTGACAAGAGTAAAATTATAGGTATTGTTTTAACCAAAAAACGCTGCATTTACACCCTCCCTACGGCATAAAACGTATTTCTGTAATTACCGTAGTAATAAAGCTGATAAGCTGCTGAAAAGTTGAAAACAAGATGATGCCGATAAAAATGGACGCCGCAATGCCTGCAAATGTAAAGAGCGTCATCACAACGGTTTTTGTCATTGTGTAGTCATGGATTGTCATATTTCCGAACAAAAACAAAAATGTACACCATAAAACGGCAATGCTTGTAATGAGATAATAAAACGCACTGTCTTGCAATGTCATAATGTGCGAGGCAATAACAAGAACCGGAATTGATAATAAAAGCGGCATGAGTGAATATACGCTTTGCACCCATATCTGTTTCATGCTTGCTTTTCCGTCAAGCAGTGTTGACAGTGCCCAGTTGAGCACCGACCATGCCAAAAGCGGTAGCACAAAGCTTGAGATGTTAATTAAGATATTTACATTATCACGATCCAAAACTCCGTAGTGAAATGAGGTAAACTGAATAGAGAGCACATTAAACAAGCACAGTACGGCTAAAATGAGGTTTGCCGCGCCGAATGATTTTTCCTTGTGGTTTTTCAGTTCCCAAAAGCCGTCAATCGGGTGAAAGAGGACATAAAACGAAAACGCTGCTGTTTTTAACATGCCTTTACCTCCCCTCCTTCACGGTTTTTTCTTTTTTCTATAGCGCTCGATGCCAAACGTACACCAACAGAAAGAGCCACACCGAGCAAGACAATGACGATTACTATAACCGAGAAGTAATGCTTAATCCACTCATCGCGAACCTGACCGAATGCAAGAGAGTAACCGCGACGGTCCATTCCAAGTTCAAAGTATTCCATTGCCGCCGCGTAGTCTTTACGTCCGTAATAAGCTTGTCCGAGCGCACGCCATGCGAGGGTGTTCCCTGCGTCCATGCGGATAACCTCCTGCCATGGTCCGATGCTGTCTTCGTACTCACCCAAGGTGTACAAATGATTTGCAAGCAAAATCAGCTCTCCGTACTGCGTGAGTTCGAACACTGTGATGTTACCGCGCCCCGCATCAAGCACATATGCCCTGCCGTCTTTAATGTCAATAGCCTGAGCGTCGTTAAATAGCCCTACCTGATTTCCCCTGCCGCCGAACATAAAGAGCATCTGCCCTGTGTTGTCGTAGACAAAAATTCTGCCTGTCGAGTTATCAAGTGCATATACATTGCCGTCTTCGTCTGTGGTCACTGCTTGAAACTGTGCAAGCGTTCCCGCTCTGACAGAGGTTGAGGTAATATCGCCGTACACTTCCTCGCCGATACCGTCATGGCGAAGCACATCACTGCCGAGTGCATTAAGCCGTCTTACCTGCAAGGTTCTTGTATTTCTTGTTGTAACATATAAAAAGCCGTCTTCGTCAACATGTGCGTTGGAAAACTCCGTCGGCACAAACTGCTCGCGCGCCTGTCTTTGAGCACGTGTTAAAAACATGCGGTATATAACTTCAATCGGGTTTGGTCTTACTCTGTTGCTTCCGAAAAAACGGACAAAGTCGCCATCGCGTGTCAGTTGTATAAGCCCCTCTGTTGAGCCTGCTCCTACGACATATACATGCCCTGCTACATCCGTAACGACCTTTTGCGGGCGAAATGTGAGCATTGAGCCTGTCAGCTCCACATCTGCCATAAGTGTTATCAGGCTGCCGTCTTTATCGAGCACCACCACACGTCTGTTTTGTGTGTCGGCGATGAATATAGTGCCGTCTTCTTCAGCAAAGGCTCCTTCGGGTGCATTAAAGGTTTCTTTTACTCCGCCGCTTTCAAAGCTGTCAATAACTTTTACGAGGTTAAGTCCGCTGTCCAAAACAATAATACGGTCATTGTTTGTATCTGCGATGTATGCCTGTCCGTCAAGTCCGAAGCGGAAGTCATTCGGTTTATTCAGGTCGCCTACTCCGAGCTGCACTCCCGTTATAAGCTGCACAGGCACCATACAGTCGAGCATGGGTGTGGCTTCATTATCCACGGGGTCAAAGTTATATGTATTATAAGGAGCAGCGCCAAGAACAAGCGGCAACGAAATAATCATTGTCAGCAGTATTGCAAATATCCGCTTTTTCATAGTAACATTACTCCTTTCATATTGTATTTTTGAGTCTGGATTACCACGTCGCCTGCGGCTCCTCGTAATGACGGCGGTGAGGTAGCGTTTTCAACTTTGGCGTCATCGCGAGCCAACCCCCGCCTAATCCTTCATTCCTGAGGATTTCATGGTTTCGATTACGTTTCGTTGAGTGAGTATAAAGATTGCTATCGGCGGTATCATAAGCAAAAAGCCTATGACTGCCGTAGAGCCGAGCCGCGGCAAGCCTCCTTGCATGACATATGTCAGTGCAAGCGGCAAGGTCTTTTTACTTTCTGTGGTGATATAGAGCATGACGGGGGTCGGGTCATTCCAAATGCCTTGGAACGCAAAGAGCACAAGTGTCAGATATGCAGGCTTAACCGCAGGCAGCACCACATGCCACCATACTTTAAGCTCGCTTGCTCCGTCTATACGGGCGGCTTCAAGCACCGAGTCGTTGATTTGCTCCATAAACTGTTTCATCAGATACAGCCCGAGTGTTGTGACCATTGCGGGAAATAATATAGCAAAATATGAGTCAAGCCATCCGAAACGCGCCATTTGCAGATATCGCGGTATGTTCAGGATAATCGGCGAGAACATAAGTGCAAGAACAATTACCGAAAACATAATCTTACGTCCCGGGAAATTATGCTTTGCAAGCGGAAAAGCTGCAAGACAGGCTAATGTTACATGCCCTGCCGTTCCAACAATACTAATGAAAAAGCTGTTAAATATATAACGCGAAAACGGTACAAGCGAACTTGACACAGCATTTGAGAGGTCTGCAAAGTTGCGAAGTGTCGGGTTTTGCACAAAGAATGTAGGCGGAAAACGCAGCAGCTCACCCATGGGCTTAAATGCAAGGTTTATTGTGTATATCATCGGCGCCGCCATAAACGCGGCAATAATCAGAAGAAGAAATACAACAAGTCCGTTGCCCATTCGCGAGCGGGTCGCTTTTCTGCCTATACGTGCTTTGAATAACTTACCCATCCTTAGACCCCCTTTGCAGGAGCTTGCGGACAAGCTGATTTATGCCGAGCGTTATGGAAAAGAGCACAACGGCAATAGCACAGGCATATCCAAGCTCAAAGCGCGGAGCCAGTGCGTAGTCTTCCATGTGCATAATGAGTGTATTTGCCGAATAAAGCGGCGACGGTCTGCCGATAAGCTCCTGACTGATAGTACCTACGGCAAACGCTGCGGTTATTTGAATGACAGCTCCGAACATAAGCTGCTCTTTCATGGACGGCAGGGTTATATGGTAAAGCTCCTGCCAGCGGTTTTTAATGCCGTCGATTGCACCCGCTTCATAGAGCGTTTTATCCACGTTTTGAAGTCCCGCGATAAATGCTAAAAATGCCGTTCCGAGCGATAGCCAAAGCTGCACGACAATAACAACCATAAGGGTATATCTTGTGTCATGCCTCCACAGCACAGGTTCTGTTATAAATCCGAAACGCATTAAAAACGTGTTTACAAGTCCGTTTGAGTCCGATGAGAAGATAAACTGCCAGATAAAATACACATTGGCAGATAAGCTCGGAGCGTAGAACAGAAGCGTAACCCATGCGCGAACCTTAGGTCCGAGGTCGTTAATAAACCATGCGACAAGAAGACATGCGACATAACTTATCGGTCCTGTAATAAAAGCAAAGAGCATAGTATTTCTAAGTGATATCAAAAACACCTCATCGTCCAAAAACAGACGCAGATAATTATCGAAGAAATTATTAAGAGAGAAAAACTGCGGAGGCTGCATAACATTATAATTTGAAAAGCTGTATACAATGGCAATAATAACCGGAACAACCGTAAAGATTGCAAACAAAATCATAAACGGTCCGACCATTGCATACGATATAGCATATTTTTTTGCTTTTTCTGACATTTTTATCCCTTTCGTGTTTTCTTTAATCAAGTCCGAGTTCAATGCGCTTGCGGAGGATTTCCGCATTTATCACTTCGACATATTTTCTCATTGCCGTGCGGGGAGTTTCGCCCATCAGCACTACTTCGTTAAATGCATTACCCATATGACGGCCTATAAAGTATGACCCCGGAACTCCCGGTATTTCTCTGACATTAGACAGCGAGGTCATAATAGTATCAAGCGAGTGCCTGTCCCATGATACTGACTTTATTGCTTCCATGTTTGCGGTGTTGTATCTGCCCGACGCTCCAAACATTGCTTCAAGCTCAAGTGCAAAGAGCACTTGTATTTCCTCTGACATAAACCACTGCACAAATGTCCACGCATCGTCTGTGCGCTCGGGTCTGGATTTTGATATAAATCCGCTTGAGGTCTCAACAACCGGCCATGCTCCGGCTGATGTAATAATTGAACGGTCTATCGTGCCGTCTTCTTTTAGGACTCCGGGAACGGGATACATTGCCCAGTCACCTTTAATTTCAAGCGCCGCAAAGTCGAGCATATTAAACAAACTGTGGTCGTTTATGCCAATCGGCATCTCGCCCGTTCTAAAGCGGTTAAAGAAGTCACTTTGTACGGGTGCTCCGTGGAGAGTAAAAAGATTTGTCCACTCTGTAAGCGCTGCGATACCAATCGGGTCATCAAGGAGCACCTGTGTCAGTTCATCATCAAAATAGCTTCCGCCGTTTTGCAAAACAAAAAACGGCAGCAGGTCTCCTGCAGGTGATACTTGAAGATTGTGAACTCCGAGTGTTCCTATGACAGAATAGAAATCGTCCCAAGTCTGCGGAACGGAAAGTCCTAAGTCATTGAATATATCATGCCGCACAAACATAACGGGTATCTGCTGCACGACAGGAAAACCGTACACTTCACCATCCCATGTATTGGGAAGCATGGATGTCGGTGTAAATTGCGCTTCAAACTCGGCATATCCCGGCAGCGCAGCGAGGTCTACCGCCGCACCACGAAGCCCGAAGTCGAGCGGATAACCCTTTACTATGTTAAGACATACATCGGGGCCTGTGCCTGCTGCAAGATTAAAGAACATAAGATTGTCGTTCATTATTATGTTGTAGTTGACCTTAATGCCTGTTTGGGGAGTGAAAACATCATCGATTAAACGCTTTAGCAGCTCGGACGCGTCCTTACCGTATCTTCCCCACACTTCAATCAGGTTTTCTTCATTTTCATCATAACTGTTGCCTGCATTTTCCGCACGTGATGTAAACGATGAAATAAACCTTTGAACCGAAAACAGCAAACCACCCCAAAAGCCCGGTCGTACGGGGTCAAACTTGGTATCGGGAGCTGCAGCCGTAACCGAATAGAGTGCAAGCGGCATTTCCGAAGCAATAAGTATCCAAATCGCAAGATTGATTATATTGTCCTTAAATCTCGGCAGCCGTTCGGGAATACTGTCGGGGCGTTTGCCAAAGTCATGAAGCTGAGATGCCATAATTGAAATTGAAAGTGCATCATTTCTGCCGCCGCCTATTGCGGATATATCATCGCTTATTTCATCAAGCCGTCTTGCGAGGTCTTCAAATTTCGGCATAATATCCGGCAAACGCTCGTCAATGCGGTAGTCACGCATGTTGTCGGGATATGGTCCGGTTATCATAATAATCCGTGTGTATATCTGCGAGAGCTCGCTCGATATTTCCGATACACGGCGGCAGATATCGGCTGTCGGTCCGAGGGTGACGGTCAGGCTAATCTCATGTGTGCCCTTTGTCAGATACACAAGTGCGTCCTCACCGTCTACGTTTAATGTCAGTCTTTCCCAGTTTGAGCTGTATGGGAATACAACCGCTTTAGCCTCTTCAAACGGTATTTCACCGTTTATGGCGAGTGTTCTCGGAACGGGAAGCCCCACAACAGCGTCCTGCTTATATACAAAGCTCAGTGAATACAAGCCGTCGGCAGGGATATCCATATCCCATTTTATCATTTGCCCGGGCAGGCACCACATATCGCCGCCCATAACATTATATGAAATTGTTTCCAAGCTGAACGGCTCAAGAAACGGGTTTGTCAAATCTACAATCGGAAGCAGTGACGAGGAGTTGCGGAGCGAGGAGTCCACGGCAAGAACCGTAAGCGGCTCGGCGTTTGTGATGTCTGCGGGATTGTAAGTGCTCGAGAGCTCGGCATATGAGGGCAGGTTCGGGGGCGCAGTAAGTTTGATTTCACCTATAAGCACCGGCTCTCTGACAGAGCGCAGTGTGATTTTCCTTGTACCCGCAGCTAAATAAAACGCAAACGGCTCTATGAAATATCCTTCCTTATCGGATATGTACTGCTCACTCCACCTGTATTGTTCAACACTTGCAGGGCGGAGCATATTTCCGTTATTGTCAAAGGAACGCTCGTCTTCGGCATATTCCCAAAAACGTGCAAATTGAAATACTCTCGCTTCGCGAAATGGTATTTCGCCGTCAATTTCAAGAGAGAGCTCAATATTTGCACGGCTGCCGGGTGCTGCCGCATATGTGACGAGAATTGCATAACGTCCGTCTTTCGGAATGTCGACGCTATAGGTGACAAAGCCGTCTTCCATTAATATTACACTGTCAAAAACACCTAAGAGCTCGTCGCTGACTTCGTGTATGCTCACACCGTCCGAAGAGCTGAACGAATTTGCCGCGACGTTGATTTCGGCGTCGGGGACATGTGAATTGTCAACAGGACCGTACAGAGCGTAGGAGTCTTCTTCTGTGATTTCGGGAAGCTCTCTGATTGTTTCAGACAGACGTGCGGCGGCGGACATACTCATAGATGGAGCTGCCGCCGAGGCTGTCAGCTGCATAATTAATATAAGGCACAGAAAACTCGCTATATACAGTCTGAAACGTTTCACGAAAGACTTTTCCCCCTTGCTTCCTTTTTTACCCGGCACTACGTGCCACCCCTTAGCTGCGCTCCATTTCTGCGATTTCTCTAAATCTTGCTTCCATAAGCGGGTCTATCATCTTAAATGTGCTGCGGCTGAAAAAGACACCCTGCTCGGGGATTTCGCTGATTGTAATATCCCACAATACCGGACACATTCCGCGCACAAAAATCGCTTCCGCAACTGCTGTGATGTAAGTAAATACCGCTCCCTCATCTTTGAGCGCAGCTCTTGGTGAACCAAACTCGCCGAATATGACGGGAATTCCGTTATCTATAAAGGTTTCCTTTGTTAAATCCATAAGCCTGTTTAGCTCACGGTAATCACTGTCCGTTCCCCAGTCCATGCGCATCTTGCCCCAACTTGCATCCTCTTCCAAAATTGCAAAGGTCGGAGGTGTGTAATAATGCACGGACACCGCACAGCGGTTTGCGGGGTCATTTGGCATTTCAAAAAGCGGGTCACAGGTCAGCTCAACATCGGTATGGTAACCTGCGATAAGAAGATGCCGCTTGTCATTGTTACCGCCCGAAGCACGGACAAGGTCTACAAAGGTCTGGTTTATGTCAGCCACCAAGGCATAGGACTCCGCTTTTCCATTATCATTTCCGCTCCAACGGTTCCACATGGAGTTCCAACCGAGCTCTTCATTGGCAGACTCAAGCATCAGTTTATCGCCGTAATGCTTAAAATGCTCACAAATCTGTTCCCAAATTCTCGTGAACTTTTTCATACATTCGTCGTACTCTGTGGGGAAATCGTCCCACCAACCGCCGTCCCAATGTATGTTTACTATGGCATACATGTCATATTTAAGTACCCAATCGGTAATTTCGGCAACACGCTCCATGAGCTCGGGCGAAATTGTATAATCATCATCCATAAGGTTTGACCATGCAACAGGAATACGAACAACACCAAACCCTGCGTCGGCGTAACCCTTGATTAAGTCCTCAGTGATAATAGGGCTGCCCCATGCCATTTCGTATTGCATGACCAAATAACCTCTTATCCAAGACCCTGTGGCTTCCAAGGTGTTTCCGAGGTTTATGCCGATACCCATATCATGCACAAGTTCCATTGTGGAAATATCCCGCATTTCACCGAGGGGAAGCTGCGGTGTGTCCGGCGATGAGCCGTCCGGTGTTCCCACGGGGTCGCCCGTGCCGGGTGTCGGGTCGTCCGTATTGTCATCGTTACACGCTGCAAGCACCGCAAAACATAAAATCACAGCTAAAATAATACAGAAAATCCGAAGCTTAATCATATTTACATTCCTCCATTATGACCACCCCGCCGCTCTGCGGCACCCCTCCAACGGAGGGGATTTACATTGTTTCAAATTTTATTCCGGGAGCGTTGCCGTCCACATTAAAACGAACCTCGCCACTCTCAAGCTTTGCCGTAACCGTTGCCTGTTTGTTTCCGAGCTTGTCAAAAAGTTCGATTGAAGCTTCGGTTACATTATAGGCACGGATTGTTACGTTTTCGTGATAGTCATACTCGGCTGTGTCATCACGACCCATTGCAAGCAGGGTGTTCTCACGGACAAACACAGGCAGCGTCATGTAGTCGTAAGTGCCGCTTATAAGCCTGCCGCCGTCTACAACTTCTCTTGTAAAGAAGTTTGTATATTTGCCATTGGGCAGGTATACATCACAGTGCCCGTCTTCATGGAATACCGGAGCTACAAGTATACTATCGCCAAACATGTACTGTTTGTCAAGTGTAAAACACATCGGGTCGTCGGGATATTCAAGTACCATAGGACGCATTACCGGAACTCCTGTTTGCGTAGCTTTGACAGACTGTGCAAAAAGATACGGCATCAGCGAGTTTTTGGTTTTTGTGAAGCGGCGCAGCACTTCGACAGACTCCTCGTCATAAAGCCACGGCACTCTGTATGAGCTGCTGCCGTGAAGTCTCGAATGTGTTGAGAAAAGTCCGAAAGCTATCCAGCGTTTGTAAACATCCGCTGTTGCCGTATGCTCAAAACCTCCGATATCATGGCTCCAAAATACAAAGCCGCAGGCTGCAAGCGAAAGTCCGCCGCGAAGTGACTCTGCCATTGCCGAGAATGTTGCTTCGCAGTCACCGCCCCAATGCACGGGGAACTGCTGACCGCCCGTTGTGGCACTGCGTGCAAAGAGCACTGCATTACCTTTGCCTTTTTTCCGCTCCAAGAACTCAAATACAACCTTATTATATATAAAGGCGTAGTAGTTATGCATTTTTTGAGGGTCTGTGCCGTCAAACCATACGACATCTTCTGTCGGAATACGCTCTCCGAAGTCTGTCTTAAAGCAGTCAACACCCATGTCGACCAAGGCTTCAAGCTTGCTTTCATACCAAGCCGTTGCATCGGGATTTGTAAAGTCGACAAGTCCCATTCCCGGCTGCCAGCGGTCCCACTGCCATGGCTTGCCGTTTGGACGCTTTAGCAGGTAGCCTTTTTCGGCAGCTTCGTCATAGAGCGGGGATTTTTGACCTATGTATGAGTTTATCCAAACGCAAACACGAAGTCCCTTATCATGCAGGCGTTTTAACATTGCCTGCGGCTCGGGGAACATTGCCGGGTCCCATGCGAAGTTACACCACTCGTATTCTTTCATCCAGAAGCAGTCATAATGGAATACGGACAGCGGTATTTCGCGCTCGTTCATTCCGTCGATAAAGCTGTTTACCGTCTTTTCGTCATAGTTTGTTGTAAATGAAGTTGACAGCCACAGTCCGAATGACCATGCGGGAGGCATCGGAGGCATACCTGTCAGCTTGCAGTAATTTGATATTGCGGCTTTTGCACTTCCTCCGCCGACAACATAGTAGCTCAGCTCCTCGCCTGCGACAGAAAACTGTATTCTTGAGGCTGACTCCGTAGCAATTTCATAGCTGACACATTCGGGGTGGTCGACAAACACGCCATAGCCTTTTGAGGATATATGAAACGGGATATTTTTGTACGCGATATCCGATGATGTTCCGCCGTCTTCATTCCAAATATCCACACTTTGCCCGTTTTTGACAAACGGTGTAAAGCGCTCACCAAGTCCGTAGATATATTCGTCAACGCCGATGTCGAGCCTGTCTCTGAAAAACGGCCCGTCATTTGTGGTCAGATATGCCGCTTGTTTATAGTCTGAGCGGATAAGCTTTTTGCCGTCATAGTTTATTGTCAGTGCAAACCTGCCTTTTGACAAAACAGCTTCCATTTTGCCTGCCCGAACAGTGTAGGCACTTTCGCTTTCTTCAAATATCATCTTCTGCGGTGAGAGCGTCAGCTCAAATGCGGGCTTTTCGGGCATTGCGTTTTTGTAATGATAAAGCTTGACTCCGATGATGTCCTCACGGGGCGCTGTGAGTTCAAGCGTCAAAAGCGGCCCTGCAAGAGTCTGACCCCTGTGATGCACTTCAAAGGGGGCAATAAACGCCGTCAGTTTGTTTTCAGTAAAGCTTATATCACGTATTTCTGCACAGCCGTAGACAGTAACTCCCGGCTTTGGCATCCAATATCCATCAGTAAATTTCATGTTTTATAGTCCTTTCTATGCTTATACAGTTGTGCTTACTCTAATATCCTTGCTTGAAGCGCCTGCTGCGAAGATTATACTCTGCGGCTTTACCGTAAATGCTCCACCCTCTTCGTCATACAAGTTTGTATATTCGTTTGATACTTCAAATGCAACTGATTTTGTTTCGCCTTTTTGAAGATTAATACGCTCGAAGCCGCAAAGCCTGCGTACCGGTGCTTTTATCGGTGTACCTAAGAGTGTCAGATAAAGCTGCACAACCTCGTCACCGTCTGCCTTTCCTATGTTTGTCACATCACATGTTACGGCATATCCCTCACCTTTCGGCGTAGCCTTAAGGTTTGAATATTCAAATGTGGTGTAGCTCAGTCCGTGACCAAACGGGAACTGCACGGGTTTTTCAAAGTACATGTATGTGCGCGGCTTGTTAATGATATCGTAATCGTTAATATCGGGCAGGTCGTTTTCAGACAAATACCATGTCATTGACGTTCTGCCTGCGGGGTTGTAGTCACCAAAGATTACATCTGCAAGTCCCGAACCGACATCCTGCTCACCGTGAGCGGTGTATAGTATTGCACGGAAAAGGTTTTCAAACTTCGGGAATGCGTAAGGATATCCTGCGATGAGCACCAATATGACATTATCATTGACATCGCAAACCGAATTAATAAGTCTTTCCCAACGCTTGGGGAAGTTGATTGACGGACGGTCGAAACATTCACGCCCGTTAATAAGCGGGTGGTTTCCGAGTGTAATTATAACTGTTTCAGTCTTTTTCGCCTCATGTATAATCGGCGCCATGGCATTGGTGATAATATCCGACCTCAGATTTGTCATCAGAGCATCAATTTTTTCACATTCTTCGGGTTTGTAACGGGTTCCGAAAGTATGGCTGTTTGGCAGGAGCTTTCCTGTGATTTCATCACGCATAAACTGCTCCATTGTAAACCAGCCCCATACTGCATCTGCTGTACATGCTAATGTAAATCCACCCTCATTATTCGGGTCATTTATAAGGTTAAGGTACTTTTTGGTTTCGACATCACGGTATGAAACTGCGTTAAAGCCCCAGTCAATTTCTTCAAATACCGAACGTGTATCCTCGTCACCGTCAAATGAAACCGTGCCTTTTTCACCGACACGAAGCCATGCATCATTTGAGTTGCTGTAGAGCACACATAAATCATGGACGCCGAGCGCTTTTACTTTGCTCTTTGACGTCTTTTTCCTGATTGCACTAAGTGGCGTTACCACGTGAGGCGGCTTGCCGGAGTACCAGTCGGGCAGATTGTTCTCAGCCAAATCACCAAGCATTAAAATGCCGCCGCGTCCTTTTGCATTGAGCGGTAACATTCCGTCATTTTTGAGAAGTACCACGGCTTTTTGCGCGGCTTCGAGTGCCACTGCGGAGTGTTCAGTTCCGCACAGTTTGTCCTTGCTGATTTTTGAATACGGATTTACTTTATCCGGGTCAAACTGTCCCAAGCGGAAGCGTGAGCGAAGTGTGTTACCTACCGCGCGGTCTATGTCTTCTTCTGTGAGCAGCCCCTCTTTGACTGCGTCAAGAGCCGCGTTTGTGACATTTTCGGTTTTTTGCTCGGGGAAACAGTCAACTCCGTTTTTAAGTGCGAGTGTTATCGCCTGTGCGGGGGTTTCGCAATATTTATGAAGTGTAATTGTTTGAAGCAGGTCATCGCCGTCACTGACTATATGCCCGTCGCAGCCCCACTCACCTTTAACCAATGTGAGGTTTTCGGGGTTGCCTATGCACGGCACGCCGTTTATTTCGTTATATGCGGTCATAAGCGAATGAGCACGTCCCTCAACAAAAGCATACTTAAAGACTTTTAGGTAGTATTCATGCTTGAGCCGCTCTGTCAAGTTTGTTGATGTGCTGCCGCGGTTTTTTTCTACATTATTTCCGTAAAAATGCTTTGGTGCACATGATGTTTTCAGATAGTACGGGTGGTCGCCCTGCACTCCGCGTATGAGTGATGCCGCAAGCTTTCCTGCGAGGTGCGGGTCTTCACCGTAGGCTTCTTCGTTGCGTCCCCAACGCGGGTCACGCTCCATGTCGATAGTGGGGAACCATAATGTAAGCCATTGTCTGTGCTCGTGCTTTTCATACCATATGCGCGCTTCCGTGCTGATAACATCACCGATACGGAAAAGCAGGTCCTTGTCCCATGTGCATGACATTCCTATCGGTTGCGGAAATACCGTGGAGTTGCCGCCCGGCCACTGCTCATAATATGTACGCACAAGCAGTCCGTGCGCTCCCTCAGCTCCGACAAGATACTCTCCGATATCAAGTCGCGGAATTGCCGCCTGCTTTGCCGGAAGCAGTCCAACTTTTTCTTCAAGTGTCATTTGCTCCAAGAGATATTTAACTCTTTCTTCAAGCGGTAATGTGTGGTCAAAAATCGGGTTCATATGGTAACTCCTTTGTTTTTTAGTTAAACTCAATACTTTCAATATCAAGATTGCAGCCCGGCAGGAAAACAAACATCAGCTTGCCCTTGCCGATAAGCGGCTCGCTTAGCTTATATGTGACATCTTTATAATCGCCTGAGCCGGTAAGCGAGAGCATCTGTGTCACCGTGCCTTTTTCGTTTTCAAAGTCAATGCGTACCGAGTTTTCGGAAAGTGCCGAGCGCCAACGCAAGCTCACTTCATTTGCGCCTTTTTCGCCGAAGTCCATGTCATTGTATGTGATAGAAACATTATTTCCTATGCCCTCAACGCACTTGCCCGCAATTTTGAAGTTGTCCCCGTATATCAAATCGTTTTCGGCGGCATATAGCTTTGAAAATGCTTTGTTTGGTTTCTTAAATGCAAAGCCTTTTATATGCACCTTGTCACGGAAGATAAGACATAGAGTTGTAACTCCCTTTAAGCGACGCGGCAGCTTGTAGCTTGCTTCTATGTATGTGTTCCAGATTGAGCCTTTGTCATAATATGCCGTGTGCAATAGAACTCCGTCTTCGTTTGGCATACCTTCCCAAATTTCAAACTCAAACGGGTCGCCGCCCATTGGGAATAGCCACAGTGTTATTTCGTCCGAGCCGAATGAGCCGAAGTCCACTCCCTTAAATCCGACATGTGTTTCATCAAGGCGTCTTGTTGCAACTCCCCTGTCGATGCCGCTGCCCGGCTCAAAGTTGCAGGCATTGTATAATCCTGCCGATAAAAACTCATACGGATTTAAGAACGGGTCGCCGAGTCCTGTAACCTTTGCTTCAAGGACGCTTATTATTGCAGGGTGCTTAAGTCCGTTTTGTGTGGAGCAGCGGACATATCCCGTGCCGTCGCCTTTTGGCATTAAGCTCGCACTAAAGCCGTCTTTTGATATTTCCAAAGCTCCCATGGGGCTGTCAATTCCGCCTGCATCTGTCAGACGCCATGCGAGGTCGCTGTATGTGGCATTTGCAGGGTGGATTTTTGCCGTAATGACAGAGTTGTTTGTGACAGAGCCGTCGCTTGATGAAAGTTCTATCTTTCGTATAGGAATGTCTTTGGTGTCAATTTCAAGCCTAAATTTCGCCTTTGCTGTTGTGATTAAAAGCAACTTTCCGCTGAACATTCTGCGGCTCGTGGCGTGGTATGAGTCGTAGTCTGTGGAGTCCCCGTTATCGAGCGTGAGTTGCCTGCCCTCATCTACAGTTACATTTACTCTGCAGTTTGCGTTTTCAACTATATTTCCGTCTGCGTCGAGTGCTGTTATGGTTGTAAAATCAAGCTCTCCGTAAGTGAGCGTTTCTGTTTTCAGTGAACTGACATCACCGAATGAAGTTCTTTTTTGAGTTGCGATGTCATTGCCGTTTTCATCATATGCTTTTGCAGTAAGCGTGCCTTTTTTGTAAGGGATTTGCCAACTCGCTATCCATTTTTCCTCGCCCGTAAGGTCGGCATCTCCGATTTTTTCATCATCTAAAAACAGCGAAACGCGAGGTGCATTTGAGCACACCCTCACGTCAATTAACTGACCCGGCGAGAAATCCCAGTATGGGAATACATGCACAAACGGGTCTTTTTTATAGTCTGTCCACGCTGCTTTGAAGATATAGTAAGAGTCCTTTTCAAAGCCCGCTGTATCCACCTGACCGAAGTAGCAGTTTTTTGTGTGGTACGGCGTCGGCTCGCCGAGGTAATCAATACCCGACCATACAAACTGCCCGAGCGAAAAAGGAGCGTCAAAGTCGTCGCGGATACATGTGGGTACATTTTTTGTACCCCAACTTGTGGTTGTGTTGCCGAGTGAGGAGCATTGCAGGTCGTCGTCGGCAAGCACGGCGCGCGAGAGCGGAAAATGATAAATGCCGCGGCTTTGCAAAGTTGAGCAGGTTTCTCCGCCGTAGATGACCCAGTGCGGGTATTTTTTGTGGTGGTCATGGTATAAGTTTTCGTTATAGTTGTAGCCGATTATGTTGAACAAATCAACGCATTTTTGTGTATTTTCCCATGTCATGTAGTTTGAGCAAAGCGTAGCGGGTGCATTAACTTCGGGGTCATGTTTTTTGACTAAATCAAGCAGCCTTTGAAGTGTTGCCGTGCCTTTGTCAAAATCAACATGTGTATCATGTATTTCGTTACCGACACTCCATAAAATAACACTCGGACGGTTGCGGTCACGCCTTATCCATGAGGCGGCGTCTTTGTCCACCCACTCGTCAAAAAACCTTGAGTAGTCGCCGGGGGTTTTTGCGCGCTGCCAGATATCGGTCAGCTCGCTCATTACGACAAAGCCCATTTCATCGCATAAGTCCATAAGTCCGGGGGCGGGAGGATTGTGCGCGGTGCGGATTGCGTTGACACCCATGCCCCGTAATATATCGAGCTGACGCCTCGCTGCGTCCTTGTAAAAAGCCGCACCGAGTGAGCCGAGGTCATGGTGCTGACAGACGCCTTTGATTTTTACATATTTGCCGTTTAGGAAAAAGCCTCTGTCTGTTGTAAACTCCGTGGTTCTAAAGCCGATACGCTGCTCTACGGTATCTGTGATTTGCCCCTCGACGAGAAGCTCACTTCGCAGTGTATACAATCGCGGATTATCAATATCCCACGGTTCAATAAGTTCGCTGTCTACCAGTGTGTGGAGCACTTCATAAGGACGCCCGTCAGAGACTACCTCCGCCTGCGCCTGCCAAGTCCATACTCCGTCTTTTTGTGCCGTTGTGACATATATTCCGTCGGGCACAAAGTGATTGGCATTTCGTGTTATAAGCCAAACATCACGGTAAATTCCGGCGCCTGTATACCAGCGGGCGCTTTGTCCGTCAAAATTTACCGTGAGTTCTATTTCATTTGGTTTTTCAAAGGTAATGAAGTCTGTAATGTCAAACTCAAAGGTTGTATATCCGTATTTCCACTCCCCCGCTGTTTTGCCGTTGACACGCAAGGTGCTGTCCATATATACACCGTCAAAACGGAGACTGACCTTTTCTGCATTGTCGCTTTTTTCCAAATCAAGCGCAGTGGTGTACTTGCCGATACCGCTTTTGTAGTGGTTATGAGCGTCACCTATCAGCCAGTCATGCGGTATATCTACGGGCTTTGGCGGGCTGCCGTCGAGAGAGAAATTCCAACCGTGATTTATCAGTTTTGTCATTACATTACTCCCTTATTATTTATTTTTCTTTGTAAAACCTTCACAGGGGGCACCCGAGGACTTCAAAACCGTAATGGACGGCATGGTAAGTCCCTTAAACCCAAAGAGCTTACACGCTCTCGGGTGCGTCGTGTCCCAAGTGACAACAAAATGTGCACATTGGAAACAATCTACCTTTTCCCCTGATGTATTTTCCATGGATTATTAATAGTTATCGGCTTTGATTTGGAAGTATGCTTTCGGATGCTTGCAAACCGGGCAAAGGTTTGGTGCTTCTTTGCCTTTTATGGTTTTGCCGCAGTTTGAGCATTGCCACAGCTCAGCCTCGTCACGTGCAAATACTTTGCCGTCTTTTATATTGGCAAGAAGTGTTCTGTAACGCTCCTCATGCTCTTTTTCAATCTCGCCGACCTGTTCAAATTGCACGGCGATTTCGGTAAAGCCCTCTTCACGTGCAACCTTTGCAAACTCCGCATACATTGAAGTCCATTCAAAATTCTCACCGTCGGCTGCTGCAAGCAGGTTTTCCATTGTGTCGGGCACTTCGCCACCGCTAAGGTGCTTAAACCACAGCTTTGCATGTTCTTTTTCGTTTTCTGCGGTTTCTTCAAAAATGTTTGCTACCTGAACATAACCGTCTTTTCTTGCTCTTGATGCAAAATATGTGTACTTATTTCTTGCTTGAGACTCTCCCGCGAACGCTTCTTGCAGGTTCGCTTCTGTTTTTGTTCCTTTTAGCTTACTCATTGTTCTCATTTCCTTTCTTTACACAACTATTTTTTTGAGTTTTGCAAAACGGGGCAGGCTGTTTTCGAGCTTGCGTTCATTTTCACCTTGAATTAGCGGCAGTGCATAGTCGATAAACTCCTGCGTGACATATGTGCCGTTTTCATTAATCCACTCACGTGGGATTTTTTTTTCGGTATTTGCACAAATCGAGAGCGGCTGATATGTGATGCCGCAGTGGTATTTTCCGTCCTTTGTTTCACGGCTGAATGCGACCATTTTACCCGTGCCGCCCGACACTGCAAATTCGACTGCGGATTTGCCCGCAAGAAATGCTTCGTCGATGTCAGTTTGTGATGCCAAATGTGCAGCACAGCGTTGAAGCAGGCTCAGTTCAATGCCGCGAACCTTAACGCCGAGTTTTTTATTGACAATGGCTGCAAGTGTTGATGCGGTGCCGCCGAGCTGTGCATGTCCGAAGCCGTCTGTTGCCGACATTTTTGCATGTGATACAAATGTGCCGTCCGCATATTGCGCGCCCTCGGATATTGTCACGAGGCACTTGTTTTTCTTCTTGTATACTTCCTCGACATCACTCATAAATCTGTCAAGGTCAAAGGGCAGCTCGGGCAGATATATAAGGTCGGGAGCGGCGTCGGACAGCTTCGCAAGTGCGGAAGCTCCCGTGAGCCAGCCTGCGTTACGTCCCATGATTTCAACTATTGTAATTGTTCCCGTGTCGTATACATATGCGTCCTTATGCACCTCTGCTACCGATGTTGCAATATATTTTGCCGCACTGCCGAAGCCGGGGCAATGGTCGGTGCCGTAAAGGTCGTTGTCAATAGTTTTGGGAACTCCGACAACGCGGCATTCGTAGCCGACTTTTTCAAGGTAGTCGCTGACCTTGGTGCAGGTGTCCATTGAGTCGTTGCCGCCGTTATAGAAAAAGTAGCGGATATTGTGCTTTTCAAGCACTTCATGTATCCTTTTGAGGTCTTCTTCTGTTTTCAGCTTATATCTGCATGAGCCGAGAGCAGAAGACGGTGTGTTGAGCAGAAGCTTCAGCTCCCCTGCGTCTTCCTTACCCATATCATATAAGGTATCATTTAATATTCCGACTATTCCGTGTGCCATGCCGTAAACGTTTGTGATTTCAGGTGTGTCAAGCGCGGTTCTGATAACTCCGTATGCACTGGCGTTAATTACCGAGGTCGGTCCGCCCGACTGCCCGAACACCGCTGCACCTTTCAGTTTCTCTGCCATATATAAAGCCTCCATTATTCTATTTTGTCGCTGACTGTTAGAATAACATACTAAAAAATCAAAATCAATCTTTTGCTTCCAAACGATGCAAACATGTAGTATAATCCATGTGACAAAAAAACTATTTTAACGGAGGATATATAAATGCCGGTAGTAACATCAAAAGAAATGTTCAAAAAAGCATACGAGGGTAAGTATGCAATCGGTGCTTTCAACGTGAACAATTTGGAAATCATTCAGGGTATAACAGAAGCTGCAAAGGAGCTTAATGCACCGCTTATTTTGCAGGTGTCTGCAGGTGCCAGAAAGTATGCAAAGCATGTGTATCTTATGAAGCTTATTGAGGCTGCTGAGATTGACACGGGTCTTCCGATTTGTGTACATCTTGACCATGGCGATGATTTTGAGATTTGCAAATCCTGCATTGACGGCGGCTTTACGTCCGTTATGATTGACGGCTCCAAGCATTCGTTTGAAGACAACATCAAGCTGACTTCCGAAGTTGTTAAGTATGCGCATGATAGGGGCGTTGTTGTTGAAGGTGAACTCGGCAAACTTGCGGGCATTGAAGATGATGTCAATGTCTCCGAAGAAGATGCCGCTTTTACAAGACCCGAAGAAGTCGAAGAGTTTGTCTCCCGCACAGGTGTTGACTCTCTTGCGATTGCAATCGGAACAAGTCACGGTGCTTTCAAGTTTAAGCCCGGTCAAAAACCACAGCTTCGTTTCGATATTTTAGAGGAAATCACAAAAAGACTGCCGAACTTCCCGATAGTGCTTCACGGTGCGTCTTCCGTTGTTCCCGAATATGTAAAAATTATCAACGAAAACGGCGGCAGTATGCCCGACGCAATCGGAATTCCCGAAGATATGCTCAGGCAGGCAGCCCGCTCTGCAGTTTGCAAAATCAACATAGACTCCGACCTGCGCCTCGGCATGACGGCAGGTATCCGTGAGCATTTTGCAAAACACCCCGACCACTTCGACCCACGCCAATACCTCGGACCCGGCCGCAACAACATAAAAGAACTTGTAAAACACAAGCTCACAAATGTCTTAGGCTGCGACGGAAAGATATAAACATAAGGTGTAAAACAGAAAAAGTGCAGTAAAAACTTCAAGTGCTCATAATGAGCACTTGAAGTTTTTATTGTTTTTGTTTTAGCTTCCAAAAACCATTACCTTGCTGTAACAGTGTTTGTTGTGAGCGAGCGGGTGTCCCATCCGCCGTCCTTACCGCATTTAAATGAAACAGATGCAAAATATGCTCTCCCGGCAACTCCGGTATATGTCACGCTACTTGCGTGCAAACTCTTGTTATAACCCATCATTCCGGAGGTATTCGTATTAAGGTATGTCCTTATTAAACTGCCATTTTCATACAGGAGTATTCTTGTCGCCCCAATTTCATCCATAATGCCACGACCGGTTATATTAAACGAAACCGTTATGCTGCCATTATTACCTGCTGTTACTCCCGCTCCGTATGAGTTAATATAAATACTTCCTCTTGCGAATGCAACCGGTGTAACAATACTAACAAAAAATATAAACACAAAAAAGAGTGCTGCTTTTCGCAGAAATTTGCTTTTAGCTTCCATAGGAACATCTACCTTTCATAAATTGAGTTTATCATCATTTCGGCTTCAACAACGCTAATATCACCGGAAAAATTACTCTCATAATTACCATTTCTCCACACAACCGTAACCCAGCTTTCGTTTTGCATTATATAATGCGTAACACCATTACGGTTAAATTCATAAACCTCTCCGTCACTTTTTTCATACATATTACCTGATAATTCAATAAGTGAATTGATTTCAATCAGCAACAGCCTTTCCTTATCATTAAGCAGTAAATGAAAGATTGTTTTTGTTGACAGCTCCACCGCCGAAAATTCCGTTAGAACAAATCCGTCAGGGATCCATGTCGGAGCAACTTTTTCTGTTATTTCATAAGTCGTGAGTGTATCATGTAATAAAATCAGCTCATCATTTATTTGCGCAGGTGCTGTTTTATTCGTAAAACTGAATACCTCGCTATTCCATCGTGCAATTGATTGCCATATAGATCCTCCCATTGCAGTTGTGTTAAAAAAGATTGTACATAAAACAAAAAATACTGCAGCAACAAGACCATAACGCCAAAGTCTATAGAACCCTTTGTCTTTCCTTTGCTTTTTCATTTTTGCAGTCTGTTTTGAACTATGCTGTGCACATGGTATATCCGGGAATATTTCTTCATACATGGAGTAATTCTGAATAAAATCGTTCCATGCAACAGCAGAATTTTCAGCATTCTCTTTTTTGAGTTCTTTATAGGTTTTTAACAATTCCCTTAACTCTTTTATATCTGCATGCTTTTCGTAGAACGCATAGTCCATGAGCTGTTCTATCTTCTCGATATCCAATTCATTAATCGGAGCAAAACTGCTTACATTATTAAACTGTTGCTTTTCAGACACAAAAAAACCCCCTTTGTATACATATATTCCCATAAATACAGTTTTGGGGAACATAGATAATTTTTTATTGTATTTCCTTTGCAAGCTTTCGTTTTGCAGCTTGTACCCGCTTTTTGCATGCCTCATATGATATATTTAGCATTTCTGCTATTTCTTTGATATCATACCCCTTAATAAAAAGTAAGTGCAAAACTTCATATTCATCCTTTTTTAAGCACTCTGCTATCAAACTCTCACCGTCATGTGGTATTGCTTTATTTGATACAGTAGCCCTCAGTTTTTCTACGAGCATGAAAAACTTGGCACGGGTTCTCTTCTCATGCAGTACCTTATATTTTAGCGTTTCAATTAGCCACCCTTGAGGATTTTCACTTAAAATAAGTTTGTGGATATTTTTTTGAGCAGCAAGATATGCTTCCTGAACCACATCATATGCACTGTGGTAATCATGAATTTTTATTCTAGCAAAATTAAGCAGAAGGTCATGCATTTCGGTGACCAATTGCTCTAAGAATACATGCTCTTTATTATTCACAAGCATACCCCACATAATTGAGCCTACAACATCATAATAACATAATACCATCCAATTTTATATATTCACAAAAATAAAAATTACCATTCCATTCAGACAACACCGACTACTGTACTGTTTATTTTCGTGCCGATGTTCCCTAAACTCGAAAAAACTGGAATATATAGTAAAAAAGATGCATTATCTAAAAAGCACTTTCGAAATAATGACTTTTCCATAAAACTAATAAGGAGTTCGTTTTTATGAAATCTAAGTTTATGCTATGTCTTTGTTTGATTGTTTCATTGGTTTTTGTTCTAAGTTTAAGTGTAGGGTGTCAAGCTGAACCCTTTGCTGCCGAACCCACACCAACTCCTACTCAAACACCGGAAACTACACCCACTCCTTCGCCAAGTCCCTCGCCAACACCGCAGCCAACTCCCTCACCCAGCCCCTCGCCAACGCCGGAGCCCTTACCTACGCCCACGCCAACCCCTAATGCAGACACTGTGGGTATGATAATTGGTGAGATGTATTATAAAGATATTGATGTTGCCGATATAATGGAAAATCCTTTTAAGGACGTTTTAGGCGAGCCTTTAAGAACAGAGGGTGAGGGTTCATTCAATTTTTATAAAGATTTTGAAATTGTGGCAACAACAACAAATAGTTTTACATTTACTCTTGATATGGTTTTGCACATTAGTTCTCCAAACTTAAACATGTTCACAATTAATGGAATAACATTGGATAAGCCATGGAGTGAATTAATCGATATATTTGGTGAGCCCATGTTTTCAGATCCTATCAACCTCAGTTACTATATTACTCTTAATTCTATTGTGTATCATTTGGCTTTTTGGTTCGGAAGTTTCGATGAAATTCCGACTAACTTTAGCATAGATATTATTCTTTTTTAATTGAGCTGATTATGACAAACATAAAATCCGTTTTACAATAATAATGCTTTACTGTGCACATATTTCTCTTAGCTGCAGCGTAGATTTTAGCGCTTGAAAAATACCTGCAGTAGCCATTTTTACAATAAACTCTGCAGGTATTTCAAAATCAACTAATTTTCATCCAAGTTAAAGATTGCCTATTTTATGTGCTTCTCTCGCCATATTTCTGCGTTCTTCTTGCCTTTCCTGAGATGCTGTTCCTCCCGTTGAATTACTATAGTACATACACATATGTCCTCCTATAGTCCAGGGGGATGAATTGCCATTAGTAGCATTCCTAAATGGCTGACCTGGATTTGAACCCATTCTACTACCATGAGGGTAAAGATGGTATCCCACAGCGATATGTCGCATGCATCCATGTACGTTTAGTATGAGAATACCGGGACGTGCATCCCATAACCAATTCGGACACAATAAATCGTTCTGATATATGTGTTCCCAGTCGACTTTGCCTTTTTCATCTGCTCGCGATTCAACAATTTTTTTAAAAATTGCCACATCGTTAGAGTGCGTCGGAGTAAAGTCTGTATGATAAGTTCCGAGATTAGGTTCCCAAGAAACATTCAGCTTTTCACCTGTCCATAGATCAATCAACTGTTGAGATGATCTTCCCGGCCCGATCACATCATGTATGGCTTTAACCTGTTCGTTTGTAAGCAACTCAACATTACCTGAAACAACACCCGGATTGCTAACCATAATGAAACAAGTAGCAGTTTTATTACCATCAGCTGTTGTCACTGTAATGATTGCATAACCCTTTCCTCCTGCTACTGCTTTCACAACACCCATCTGACTAACTGTAGCTACTAAATTATTGCTGCTGCTCCAAGTAACAGCTCTGTTTGTTGCATTTGACGGCGATATTGTCGCACACAAAGCAAGTGTTTGATTCCCGCTCATATTAGTACAATTAAACGGTATAGAAACACCTGTCACAGGTATTTGTCCTGCCGCTACTGCAAGACAAAAGCTATGCGATACATTACTGCCATCCATTACTCTGGCTGTTATCATCGCTGAACCTGCGGCTCTTGCTGTTACAAAACCACTGCATTGATCTATCGTTGCCACACCGGTATTACTGCTTGTCCAGTTTACGGTTTTGATTGTTGTGTTCGCCGGAGTTACTGTTGCTGTCACCGTAGTTGTATGTCCTATACTCATGCTTACTGTCGGTCTGTTTCCAATTGTAACGCCTGTTGCAAAGACCTGTGTTGCTACTGCAAGACAAAAGCTTCGAGATACATTACTTCCATCTGTTGCTCTTGCTGTTATCATAGTAGAGCCTCCCGCTCTTGCTGTTATTACACCTCCATTGTTTATTGTTGCTACATTAGTGTTCGCACTTGACCAGCTTACTGTTTTGTTTGCTGCACATGCCGGGGTTACTGTTGCCGTTATCGTTCTGTTTTGTCCTACCGGAATACTTCCTGTTGGTACATTTCCAAGTGTTATGCCTGTTACGAATGCTGACATGTTTGTGTTCTCCTCATTTTTCTTATTCACCGTTATTGGTGCAGCTTAGTTATACAGGCATTTTTCCGTAAACAACACCGACTACTGTACTGTTTATTTTCGTACCGTTGCAAATGTTTCCTAAACACCATGCTCTTAACACACACTTAGTATTGTTTTCAAAAGTTCGATTGCAATTTTGCGTTGCTTTCCATTCATTTGACTTGCAAGAAATGAAATATGGCTACATTGATTTTCCGTTCCGCATATGATGTATTCAAAATCGATATTCAGAGCTTTGCATAGCTTTTTTAGCATCCCAACTGTGAAGTCCTTTTTTCCGTTTTCTATGTCACTTATGAAGTCAGGCGATATGCCGGATAATTCTGAAAATGCTTCACGGCTTAATCTTAATTCTTCTCGCACACCTCGTATACGGTATCCAATGTTTATATCAATCTTCTTCATTATCAAATCCTCTCTGCATATTTAGGGTTTCTTTTACTTATTCCCTTTTTTGCAGATTTTGTGCCGAGAAGTTTCATTCAGTATTTTTTTGCTGCCGTGTAAAATAATAAGTAAACACCATAGTTAAGACAGGCATAAAATACTCAATATCCAGCCTGCCCACCAATATAAGATAGCAAAAGGTTGATGTTACAGAGATTGTAATAATACTCTTTAAGCTAAATAATTCTCCAAATTGCTTTTTCATAGCTGCCCCCCTCACCAAAAATGTCCGATAAGCAAACCTAATCCTAAGGTAACAAGACCTGTAACTATTGTTGTTATTATAAGTTCCATCCGCTTTGCGGGTCTTAATTCAAGCGAGCCGATGCGTTCACCTTGTTTTTGCTGTCTTTCCTCAATATCAGTAACACGCTTATCCATGGTTTTTGCTAAGTGCTCCACTTCTTTTGCATAAATAGCAACATTTTTGGACAGTTCATAAACCCCGTTAGTTACTTGATCATTATCCTGCAGTCTTTTTTCGGCAACTTGAATTTTCTCGGTTAAAACATCCACTCTGCCGGATAATTTCTCGCTTATAACAATGTACTCGTTAATACTGTTTGATAAGCCATTTAATTGATTAGCGATTTGCCTTTCGTCCATTGTTTGAAGCTCCATTTTTTATTACATTGTTATTATATACGCCTTGTCAGCAAATCAAAACGGACTATAGCATAGAATATTTTCGGTCTATAGTACGAAATGATATACTACATCAAAATGTGCTAATATTTGCGTCTGTACTGTTTATTTTCGTGCCGATGTTCCCCAATCTCAGAAAAACTGGAATATATAGTAAAAAAGATGCATTATTAAAAAGCACCTTCGGAAGAATGACTTTTCCATAAAACTAATAAGGAGTTCGTTTTTATGAAATCTAAGTTTATGCTATGTTTTTGCGTGATTATTGCAGTGCTTGTTTTGTGTGTAGGGTGTCAAGCTGAACCCTTTGATGCCGAACCCACACCAACTCCTACGCAAACACCGGAAGCTACACCTACTCCTTCGCCAAGTCCCTCGCCAACACCGGAGCCAAGCAGAGGCATAACACAAGCAGAACCATGGATGGAAGCGTTTTTTGAAGTATTAAAAAATGAAAATTTATCTAATCCATTTGATATAATTTTAATTGATGTTGATTTCGATAACATTCCGGAAATGTTTCTCACAGAGAATCAATATGCATCAAACTTTCAAATTCGCAAAGGATTTAAGTTTAATAATGGTGAATGCATCGAAATAATGCACGATGAAGGATTTTTAGGAGAAATTAAACTATTCCGCAAAATAGAAACGGATGAACTTGTTTGGTTATCATATGGATTTGCCCGTTTAAATTATCTCGACGCTAAGTGGCAATGGAACATAGTAGACTTCAGCAATTTTTCCGATGTAACAACTAAGCTATTTTTTGGATTTATTGAGGAACGTATTCCTACTGACAATATTGACAATTTTGAACATGTAATAAAAATCATGAACTCAAAAAACGATTATATTGGCGGCTTTGAGATAGATTTAGAATTTTTCAAATCTCTTTACGAAGAAGTGTTTACCGAATATGAAGAAATTATGGCAAAAAAAAGATTAAGCTATTTTACCAATTTTGTTGCAGATGATTTAGAAAACCGAACATTGATGAAAGATATTTTAATGGATTTCTTTTTTGAATGGATTGATTGATAAACATTTCCCTGTAATCGATAGGTATAAATCCTTTGATTACAGGGAAATTTGCTATGCCTGCAAATGCGTTAGTTTTCTAACCCAACATTATCTTATATATTGCCCTCGCAGCCTCTCCTCGCCGCTGAGCCTCATTGTTCATATCTGGAGGTCTTATATATGATTTACATAACCTACTCGCTGCATCATATGCCGCATTCTCCGATTCAACACTTCCATTATTTGCTGTTTGCCAATTTGGGTGTATAGTGCGATAATCGGCGACCCCTTGTTTAGGAGGATTTTTCAGCTCTCGACAAATCATTATTCCCTCTGCTTCATTAACTTGAATATTAGATATTGTTCTTACACCTCCCGTAACTTCTAAGTAGGTGTTTACTAAATATAGGGTGCGTATAAATGTCCACTGTATTGCACCAAGACCAAAACCTCTTCTGCTGTTCGTGTTGGGACATCTCCAATTATTTGGTTCTAACTCTAATAACATGTCTCTAACTGTCAACAAGTCTTTATTAACTATGTTTTGTCCTGAGTATTCACTATTATAACTATATTTTCCATCCATGTACGCAAGATAGTCTGGTTTTGCATTAGGATTGGATATAAAATTTGAACTCTCAAATTGACCTGAGTTGCCTTCAAATTGCACATTTGCCATCATCCCTGCAATAAATGACGCTTCAAAGCCTTCATTCAGCATCAAATACCCAATTGCAAGCATAGTACTTTTTCTGTCTGCTGGTACATTATGGGGTGTGTTGTTTGCAAAATTATTAAGCATAGTTGTTTTATTAATTGTCACGGAAATTTTACATGTTGATTTGTGCCCACCATCTATTGATGTGACAGTAACCACAGCCGAACCCGGCGAAACAGCTCTCACAACACCCGTTTGGGTAACTGTAGCTACCAAGTTATTGCTGCTACTCCAAGTAATAGCTCTGTTTGTCGCATTCGACGGCGATATTGTCGCACATAAACCACGCGTCTGATTTCGTTCCATAAAAATACAGCTAAATGGTATCGAAACTCCCGTCACCGGAATAGATCCTGCTGAAACTGTGACATTAAACTGCTTGGAAATGTTACTGCCGTCTTTTGTTTTTGCAGTAATAGTAGCTGTTCCTGCACCTCTTGCAGTTAACACACCGTCACAACTGATTATTGCCACATTAGTGTTGTTACTTGTCCAGTTTAAGGCTTTGATTGTAGTGCATGCGGGAGTAAAGTCTACTGAGATAGTTTTCGTCTGATTTGGCGTCATAGTTCCTGTCGTGTTTCTAAGCGTGAAATCTGTTGCAATTGCTGACATGTTTATATTCTCCTCATTTTTTTATTCACCGTTATTGGTGTAGATTAGTTATACAGGCATTTTTCCGTAAACAACACCGACTACTGTACTGTTTATTTTCGTGCCGCTGTAAATGTTCCCCATTATACTTCCGGCTTTCCTAAGGAGTATGCAAAAAATTGAAACTCCTCGTATTCTTCCGAATTCATTGAAGATATCTGCCGAACATATCGGCTCCTGTTTTTCTTGCAACTATTCTGAACATCAGTTTCATCATTACGGATTGAACAAATTTCAGGTTCTATAACTATCATATGACTGGAGCTTATTCCTACAACCGGTACTCCCTGATTGACAAATAATTGTGCATCGGTATGCGTACACAGTCTCCAGCACAGAAAATAACCACTCGAAAGAGCCTGCATAATCCCCATGTTGGTTCCGTATGGAAATTCAATACCGCATTTATCAAATATTTCTCTTATAACAGAAATTGACTCGTTATAAGCTTTTGTTTCGTATAGGGTGCGCTCTATATTTTCTTTATATTGTGAACTTGTCATTTTTGTGTCCTTTCATTCAGACGTAGAACTGTGATACAGCTTGTTGTCTCTTCTCACAGCCAACATTTGTTTTTGCTCATCAGATAGAAAAATCTCAAAACCTTTAACATTGATACAAGCCGGGCAGACCATCCATATATCGAGTTGCGGAGGAGGGCTCATGTTTTGAATTCTTATCTCATCAATATTCTCATGACCATAGCATTTTGAAAACTGACCACCTGAATACATGACTGTCCAATTTCTAATAAACGTGTTATTAAGCGGGGTTTCACAAGGCATTTCACCGGTCTCGAAATCTCTGAATAAAACTTCTACATACGGTATTTCATGGTCAATACAGTACTTCTTTTTTTCTTCCCAACAATCATTGGGATTCATAATAATCAATATTGTGTCAAAATATTCCGGTGGTTTATCAAGTCCTCTGCAAATATGCCATGCGGCTATGCGTTTGAAAGTGTCGCTTTGAGGAATAGGGAGAGTTCCATTGGTTTTAATTAATCCATAATAACCACGCTTGGTTAAACCATTAACTAATTCTTCTATTTCGGGATAAGTTCCGGGCTCACCACCGCTAATTTCAATACACCATTCTTCCGGTGGGCAGTATTTGTCGAGCCAAGAGAAAATCAAATCATTATTCATCCTGTTTTTCTCATCTTCGACAGAATATGTCCATTGTTTCATAGGGCAATATGAGCAGTTAAGATTGCATGCCTGAATTGGATACATTGTAAATAAATTCACTGTGCTTAACCCGTCCTTTCAGTAGCTCTGATTGTAACCACACATTCTGCGGAGATTGAGCATTTGTGCGATGATGTCGCTCTTAATATCGCAATACCGGAAGTTATTGCACGAACTTTATCACCATCTTCCACCCGGGCACACTCGCTGCCATACTTTATAGTCCATATGACACCTCTTTGTGTTGTATCACACGGATAAAATGCCACTTTTAACGTTTGTGCTTCTCCTATAATCATTGTTCGGTTCACTATCGGAATTGATATACCTTTTATTGGAATTGACATGTGTTTTCTCCTTTAAACTTAAAAATTTCACCAAAAAATTATTGGCGTAGCACTATTATTAAGATAAATGCAAAAAAAGAAAACCGACTATAAACGGTTTTCTTTTCGTATTATGGAACGAAGGGGCAGCAGTTTAGCTAAACGCCGGGACTTGAACGGTGCTGACTACGCAGATGTATGTTTTTCCGATACCAAGCTCAAGCGGCGTGCCGTCAAGGTTCTTGTAGATATAGCCCTTGCCTGCTTCACGCGACCATGTTATTTCAACATATCTGCCGCCGTTTATGAAGAAACCTGTCCCCTCGCCTGTTGTTGCAATTCTGCTGTGTCCGCTTGCGTTAAATCCAAGCTGTGTTTCCGCTTGTATTACAAGAACATTTGTAAAACTCAGCCGTATTTCAGTCGCATTTGCTCCTACTGCATCAACCAAATCACGATTGTACTGACGTACATGATAGGTCTTGTTTTCTTCGGAATAAATAAAGTTAGTTGTTTTTGAATGTGTTACAAATCTTACTTCAACCTCATTAGCACGTTGTCCGTTTGCGGGGGTGGCGTCTTCAGTAAAGAGCATATTATGCTCAAATCCTTGCTCATGCTGTCTTCTTATAGTAAGCTCGTCAATACGCTCACTCATACGGTTGCCGTCAACAACCAACTGGGCATCGTTTTGCATTCTGAGTGTTTCTCTCCTGTATGCATCTCTGCGGCTTACCCATATACCGTTTACATTAATGGTTCCGATACGGGTAACAGGACCTCCTGTGATTTCTGTGTTGTCATACATTCGCCCGGAAGCATGAACAAAGAGCGCATCATATGCAGATGCAATCTCTATCATGTACTCACGCGCAC
Organism: Oscillospiraceae bacterium; assembly: GCA_009781515.1. Taxonomy (GTDB): domain Bacteria; phylum Bacillota; class Clostridia; order Oscillospirales; family Oscillospiraceae; genus WRMH01. The sequence goes on along the minus strand of WQXY01000002.1, from coordinate 66,300 downwards.
TTCGCACACTGCCTATAGTACCTACATCAGATGTATCTTGATAAAGCGCAATCATTCTTGTATTACTGCCGCCCTCGGTTATAAACTCATAGATAATATCGGCATGAGCAGTACCCTGCTGCGGCAATGACTCCCGATAATTATTAATTGATACAGCCCACGGTCTGTTTGAAAGGTCATATTCACCCTCCTCACCTGTGAGCGGATTGAATATGCCGGGTATCGGCTCGGGGGTCGGGCTTGGCGTCGGAGTGGGTGTCACTTCGGGTGTCGGGCTTGGCGTCGGGGTTATCTCGGGGGTTGCTGCCGGGGTCGCAGTCGGGGTTGGTGTCGGTTCATAATCCGGTTGATATGTATTCCACGGTGTTATCAAGACTATTACTATACCGACTATCACAACTGCAATAGCAATAAGGTATTGCTTAAAATATCTGCTTTCCGCTGCCCGCATGAAAAAATGCTTAATGCTTTCTATAAGATTACTCATTGTTCTCTCCGTGTTTCCCATTGATGTTAAAGTCAAGGCATTGTACCAAAAAACTATATACTATGCAACTACATTATGCTATACTTGCCGCATGGCAGATAATTTCGGTATCATTTATGATAAAATTGAGATAAGGGTGCTAATACTTTTTGTCATGAGCCGCCTTACTGAGCCTGTCACTATTGATGTGCTCACAGAGCTTACGATGTGTGATGAAAGTATCAGCTATTTTGATGTCACTGAGTGCATTTCAACTCTTGTTAAAACAAAGCATTTGTTGTTTGCCGATGATAAATACTCACTGACTGCCAAGGGTCGGCGTAACGGGGATATTCTTGAAAAAGACCTCCCCTATTCGGTCAGAGCAAAAGCCGAAGATGCCGCTTCCTTTATCCGCGAGGCACAAAAACGAAACTCGATGATAAAAACCTCTATCAGCGACGGTGATAACGACGGGTTTAAGGTAAGCTTTTCACTTTCTGACGGAATTGGCGATATCATATCCATGGACCTTTATACCGCAAGTGCACAGCAGGCTGAAAAGATGAAGAAAAATTTTCGGAAGAACGCCGAAAAAATATACCGCGAAATTATTGAAATTATGACAAGGTAGTAGATTATGCGAAAATTTGCCATTATAGCACCATTACTTTCACTTGCTGCCGGGTGCGGCGGGTTTGTTTTGCGCCGCTTGGAGCACATACATGTCTTTGACCCGATAACAGGGCTGCCCGCACGGGGAGCTTTAATCTCACATTATCTTTTGGCTCTTATAGCCTTTTTCCTGCTTGCCGCCTGTTTGTTTGCTGCGGTTACAACTTCAAAAAAAGCACCCGATGACGGGTTTGCCAAGGCATTTGGTACAGAGTTTCTTTTTTATCCCGCATCTCTTGTAATAATAGGTCTTGTTTGGTTTTGCGGAACAATTCTTTATATCTTTGGTATTTTAGGCAAAGATGTGCTCCAGACAATGAACATTTACTTTATCCTTTTGTCGTTTCTTTCTGCTGCCGCTACCGCCTTTTTCGCGATTGAGGTATATCAGCAGTCGCAGAAAAAAATGCCGTATGCACTGAGCATTGTTCCTACATTGTTTTTTTGTTTCTGGCTCATTTGGGAATACAGCCAAAACGCGGCAAATCCGGTTCTATTTGTCTATGTATATCAGTGCCTTGCAATAATATCCGCCGCTCTTTGTTTTTATAACATTTCAAACTTTGTATACAATAAAGCGACGCCGGGGAAAGCTATAGCATCATTTTGTTCGGCGATTTTCTTCTGCGCCATCGCTTTAGCCGATGATGTCGGTCTTGGCATAACGCTTATATACATTGCAGTTATTGCTGCAGCCGCCGTTCATTTGTTTATGCTTATTTTGAACTTGAAACCAAAACCTGAAAAAGTAACTAAGGATGACATAAAAAATGCAATTGAAGAGGCAGGGCTTACCGGCAAGGCTGTGTGTATTCATTCATCACTATCATCGTTCGGAAAGGTCGTCGGCGGCGCAAAGACTGTTATAGACGCGTTTTTAGAGCAAGGCTGCACTTTGCTCGCTCCTTCGTTTACATATGATTATCAAGTGGAAATGATTGAAAAACTCGAGCAAAACGCTCAACTTGACACAGCTGAAATCTTTTTGGAAAACGGCACCAAAAAAATATACAGCCCCGATACCGATGAAATCGCCTCTGACATGGGGGCTATTCCCCGTGCTATGGTAAACACGGACGGACAAATAAGGGGTATCCACCCTATCAATTCATTTGTTGCGCTCGGGCACTTAGCAGAAGAGCTTGTATACTGTCAGGATTTTGAGGATGTTTATGCACCGTTTAGAAAGCTCACTATGCTTCAAGGTTATATCGTTTTAATCGGAGTTGACTTGACGAAAATGACCGCTATCCACTACGCCGAGCAGCTTTCGGGACGCAAGCTGTTTATCCGCAATGCACTCGATACGAATGGCGATAGGGTTAGGGTGCGTGTGGGCAGCTGCTCCGAGGGTTTTAACAATTTTGCACCAAAGCTTGAAGAAATTGAGAAAACTATCACTGTCGGAAGCAGCCTGTGGCGGATATTCCCGATTGGCGAGGTTGTTAAGGCATGTACCGACGCTATTCGGGAAGATGCTGATATTACCCGCTGTGACGATAATCGCTGTGAGCGTTGTGACGATATAATAAAGGGTGGACCTATTGAATGATTAATACAATATTATTTGACTTAGACGGCACACTTTTGCAAATGACGCAAGACGACTTCTTAAATGCATATTTAACCAAGCTCGGAAAGGTTTTCACAGGCTTTGGACTTGATGCGCAAGAGGCAATCGGGGCATTATGGGCGGGAACAAAAGCCATGGCACAAAACGACGGCACTGTTTATAATTCGCAGCGGTTTTGGGATACGTTTTCGCAGTGCCTCGGTCTTAATGATGCAAAGCGCTGCGAGATTGAAGCGGCATGTGACAGCTTCTATTCGGGTGCGTTCAACGAGGTCAAATCTGTAATGAAGCCGACTGATATATCAAAACGTACTGTTCTTGCCATGAGAGAAAAGGGATATACTGTTGTGCTCGCTACAAATCCTGTGTTTCCGTTTCCCGCCGTGGTCTCACGCCTTGCTTGGATTGGTCTTGAGACAAGCGATTTTGATTATATTACATATTATACAAACAGCACTTACTGCAAGCCGAACCCGGGGTATTACAAGGAAATTTTCAGCAAAATCGGAAAAACTCCTGTCGAGTGTCTAATGGTCGGCAACAGCCCTACGGAAGATATGTGCATCCAAGAACTCGGCGCTTGTGTTTTTCTCGTGACAGGCTATCTTGAGGGGGAAGCGGGAGTTGATATTACTTCACTCAAAAGCGGCTCTCTCGAGGAGCTTGAGGAGTATTTAATATCACTTCCAAATGCTTAATTTTTCTTGATTTTTTATACATAAATATGATACTATAAAGTGCTTTAATATACCGACAGTTTTACGGACGGGTTTTACATGGAAAATAAAACAATTAAGACAAAAAATAAACTGGCGGCACACTTTAGAAATATCAACATTTTTTTCATTATAATCATACTGATTGCAGTATCTGCAGTGTGTGTTGCCCTAATTGATGATTTAACCGACAGAGCTTCGCGCGACTATGTCCGCTTTCACACAACCGAAGCTGTGGGTGCCCTCGGTATGCTCTTAAACCATGAGATAAATCTTGTCAGTCACAGTGCCACGGCAGACGAAATAACCGCATGGTTTGCAGACGAGGACGACATAGAAAAACGGCAGTCCGCCTATTTGCGAATGATGCATTTTGCTCAAATGTTCCAAATCGGCGGTGTTTATTTTGTCATAGATACTTCTCTCAACGAATTTTCCATTGATTACAGCACTCCCTTTGATGAATTTTTGCCCATGAATGTTCTTGACCCCGACCGTCTTTACGACCAATGGTATTTTGACAGCTTAAACTCCGAATTTGATTTTACGCTGAACTTGGACGTTGACAAGGTTACAAACACTGCCCGCATGTGGATAAATTATAAAGTGGTTCGCAATGGAGTGCCTGTAGGTATCACCTGCTCTGCTCTCCAGTTTGACGATGTTTTTGATGAAATGTTCGGCATATATGACGAGGGTAGCATCAGAGGCATCATTGTTGACCATAGCGGGTTTGTCCAAATAGACAGCGATGTGCCCGACCCGACTCTTTTGACCAACGAAATGGATGAATTTGAAGATACCGTCAAGCCGCATATATTTGATGTGGTTGAGCTTGACGATGATACTTTCCGGCGCGCTGTCAATCGTCACTTGGAGCAGTTTGTGCCTCATCAAGGCAGTCGCATTGAGCCCGATGTTATCGTGCTTTCGAGCGGAGTTTATATGTCCATAGTGCCGATACAAAATACAAACTGGCTGAAAATAACCTTTTATGACAGCGGCAATTTGCTTGGCAGAGTAAGTGTACTTCCTCCGATTATTGCCGTTATTTCAGCTTTTCTGATTTATCTTTTTGCAAGCAGCATTTTGATAAACCGTCTCGTATTTAAGCCTCTCAATAAGCTGACATACAGCATGTCGGCGGCGGGGCAAGACAGTGACGGTATTTTTGGTTTGCAGCGGGACGACGAAATCGGCGAGCTTGCACGTGAGACGAAAATTTCATGGGACCGCCTCGGCGAGCAGACAAAGGAGCTTCGCGACACCGCCGCACAGCTTGAGATTGCCATTACGGAAGCCAATTCGGCAAACGCCGCAAAGTCGGCATTTTTGGCGAATATGAGCCATGAAATCCGAACCCCCATGAATGCCCTGCTCGGACTCACCGAAATACTCATTCAACATGATGAGCTTCCCGCAGAGATTGAAGAGGGGCTTGAAAAAATGTACAGCTCCTGTGATTTGCTGCTTGGCATTATCAATGACATACTCGATTTTTCAAAAATTGAAGCAGGCAAGCTTGATATAGTTCCCGCACAATACAATGTTGCCAGTATGATAAACGACTCCGCTCAGCTCAACTTGATGCGGATAAACGGCAAGCCCATAGATTTTGATTTGCAGATAGACGAGAGTATTCCCGCGCAACTAATCGGCGACGAGCTTCGTCTCAAGCAAATACTTAATAATCTTCTCTCAAACGCATTTAAGTATACCGAAGAGGGCAATGTCACCTTGTCCATTACCTCGGAGGTTATCCGAGGCAAGCAGGGTATTATTCTTACGATGAGCGTGCGTGATACAGGTCACGGCATGACGCGCGAGCAGCTTGCCAAAATGTTTGATGAGTATTCACGCTTTGAAGAGGGCAAAAAACATGCAACCGAAGGAACAGGCCTTGGTCTTGCAATCACGCAAAGCCTAATTCATCTGATGAACGGCGAAATTCATGTAGAAAGCAAACCGGGATTTGGTTCACTTTTTGTTGTGCGTATTCCTCAAAAAACAGTCAATACCGATGTGCTCGGTAAGGATGTTACCGAAAATCTGCTGCGTTTTCGCGAAAGTCTTATGACAAGCAGACGAAGAAGCCAGATACAACGCGACCCGATGCCCTACGGCAGTGTACTAATTGTTGACGATGTTGAAACCAACCTTTATGTTGCCGCAGGGCTTATGAAGCTGTACAGACTGCAAATCGAAACCGTAATGAGCGGCTTTGAGGCAATTGACCTCATTAAAAGCGGAAGAACATATGACATAATATTTATGGACCACATGATGCCCGAAATGGACGGTATCGAAACAACAAAAAGGCTGCGTGAGCTCGGATACAATTCGCCGGTCATTGCACTTACGGCAAACGCCGTTGCAGGTCAGGCCGATATGTTCCTGCAAAACGGCTTTGATGAGTTTATATCAAAACCGATTGACATCCGTCAGCTTGACACCGTACTAAACACCCTCATTCGCGATAAGCAGACACCCGAAACCCTTTCGCAGGCACGGGCACTGCTGGGCACTCCCATTAACGGCAGTGACGAGGAAAAGCAGACAGAGGGCAAGCAAAAGCAAATGTTGATGGAGTCATTTGCACGTGATGCACGCAGAGCTATCCCAATTGTTCAAGCTATGCTGCAAAACAAAGATAACGCAAACGAAGATGAACTTAAAAGCTTTACCACGGCAGTGCACGGCATGAAAAGCTCTCTTGCAAATATAGAGCAGCCGGGGCTGTCCGAGATTGCGTATACATTGGAGCAGGCAGGCAGGTCGTTCAATTTGGGTATAATTGATAAGATAATTCCGAAATTCTTAACTGACCTGGCAACACTGCTTGACAAGATAGATGCTGCTCAATCAAAGACTGCCGATGAAATGCAAACCCCTCCCTCGGACGAAAAAGAGCTGCGTGAAAAGTTTTCCGCCATATCCGAAATGTGCTCAATGTATAACAGAAAAGGCGCTTTGGATATTTTATCGGAAATTAAACACACAGACGAAGAAATGAAAAAAGCTCTTGAAGCTATCGAGGAGTTTATTTATAACGGTGATTTTGAAGCCGCAGGCACCGTTGCATCAAGTTTTACAGCGAAAGGAAATTAACCAATCTATGAACGTAATCAAGCGTATATGTGCTGCTTTTCTTGCCGTTTTGCTCTTTGCGGGTTTGTTTTCGGGTTGTGTTAATTATTCATCACGCGTTAGCGAAGACGAGGCTGTAGAATTTACCTCATACCGTGATATCCCCGGTATTTCAAGAAACACCATAAAAGAAGCCGAGGAGCTTTTGGCAAGCAGAAATTCCTTTACATTCGGTATGATGCAAAGCACAGAGGCGTTTTTAACATCGGACAATAACATAAGAGGCTTTTCGGCTCTTATGTGTGAGTGGCTGACCGAGATGTTTGGCGTGCCTTTTATCCTTGAGCATTTTACATGGGTCGATTTACGCGAGGGGCTATCTAACGGTAATGTAGACTTTACGGGGACAATGACACGCACCGAAGAGCGGCTTTCGACATATTTTATGACGGACAGTATTGCACAACGCTCTGTTCGGGTTTTCCGCATTATTGACAGTCCGACCATTGAGGAAATCAGCAAAACACGACTCCCCCGCTATGCACTTTTGCAAGGGTCGGTGAGTGCCGAAAATATACTGCGTTATAAAGCAGATGAATTTGAGCATGTTTTTGTTGCCGAATATGTCGACGCTTACGAAATGTTAAAAAGCGGCGAGGTTGACGCCCTGCTTGCAGAGAGCAGTGCCGAGGCCATTTTTGATGTTTACAGAGATGTTATAACAACCGCTTTTATGCCTTTTATCTACTCCCCCGTTTCTTTGACCGCTCAAAATCCCGAACTTGAGCCTATTATTAATATAGTACAGGCGGCACTTGAAAATAATGCCACACGCTTTTTATACGAACTGTATGATAAAGGAAATCAAGAGTATTTGGCACATAAGCTGCGTTTTCGTCTGACAGACGAGGAGCTTGATTTCATTAAGAACAATCCGGTTATTCATTTCGGCGCCGAGTATGACAACTACCCCGCAAGCTTCTTTGACACACGCTATCGCGAGTGGCAGGGTATAACCTTTGATGTGCTTGAAAAGGTATCCGCTCTGACAGGGCTTGATTTTGTTGTCCAAAATGATGAAAATACCGAATTTTATGAGCTTCTCGAAAAGCTCACAAACGGTGATTTTCCCTTTATTTCCGAGCTTATACGCACTCCCGCGCGCGAAGAGAATTTTCTGTGGCTTGATTATCCGTTTATGGCAGACAGTTTTATTCTCATATCAAAGGTTACACAGCGAAATATAGGAATGAATAATGTATACTCCGTTAGCGTAGGGGTCAGCAAAGGCACCGCACATGCAGAGTTTTTCCGTACACTTTATCCAAATCATCAAAACCTCCATATGTTTGACAGCCAAGAGGCCGCCCTGCAAGCTTTGATGAACGACGAAATTGATATGATGATGAGTAATTACAGCACTCTGCTGTATCTGACCAACTATTTGGAGCTGCCCGATTATAAAGCGAATATAATTTTTGAAGAAAGCTTTGAGTCCGGATTTGGTTTTAATAAAAACGAAAAACACCTGCAATCCATATTTAATAAAGCCCTTGCCTTGGTTGATGTTAAGATAATTACAGAGCAATGGATGCAAAGACGGTACGACTACCTGCTCAGTATGACTCAGGCTCAGATACCGTGGCTGATTGGTGTAACAGTGCTTTCTCTGTGCGTTATACTCCTCGCTGCAATGCTTCTTCTTAGAAGCCGCAGAGTCGGCAAGCAGCTTGAGGAGCTTGTTGCCTCCCGCACACATGAGCTTGCTCTTCAAACGGCAACCTTGTCAACACTCTTTGACCATATTCCCTCTCATATTTTTGCCAAGGATTTAGACCTTACATACACACAGGCCAACAAAGCAATGCTTGAGCATTTTGGTCTGAGCAAAAATGATGTCATAGGAAATGACGATATAACAGCACTTGGAATACCTTTAGAGCTTGCTGAAAAGTTCAGGGCAATCGACCGCCGTGTAATGAGCGAGAACAAAATAATAGTTGTCGAAGATATTGTTCCGGGTGTTGACGGTAGCAATCACATGTATGAGATATCAAAGGTTCCGCTCGTGCTGCACGGTGCGGCAATCGGGGTTTTAGGAATATCCTATAACATCAATGCCCTCAAAGAAAGAGAGCGGCAGACTGCCGATATTTATAATTACGCAAACAGGCTTCGTGACTCACTTTCGGAAATTACAAAATCCCCGACCATTTCTGCCGGCAATATAAACGCCGCTGCCGATGTTATATCAAAGGTCGGCTGCATCGCTCTTAACGTAAGCAGACTCGGTATTTGGAGCTTGTCAAATGACGGCACGTATTTAATCAATTCTTCATACTACAATGCCGCGGACGATACACATGCAAGGGTCGGTAATTTTGATTTGATTGACCGCAAGGAATATGCAGGGCTTCTTGAAACAGAACGTTTGATAGTAATGAGCAGTATCGCCGAGTGTGCAAAGATAGCATATAATGTGAGCGAGGTCTACGAAAATGATATGTGTGCCGCTCTTGATGCTCCGATAAGAATTGACGGAAAATTAATCGGTGTTGTTTGTGTCGAGCAGTTTTCATGTTCCGAATATACCACAAGGCGTGAGTGGATTATGGAAGAGCAAAACTTCACGTCGTCGCTTGCCGACATCATGGCTCTTGCTATTTCCAGTGCAGACCGTCATAGGGCACGCGAGGCTGCCGAACTTGCAAGCCAGACAAAGTCCACTTTCCTTGCAAACATGAGCCATGAAATCCGCACACCCATGAATGCAATTTTGGGCGTAACGGAAATTCTCATACAGCATGAGTCGCTCCCCGCCTCAATAGAAGAGGGCTTAAACAAGATATATAACTCCTGCGACCTGCTTCTCGGAATTATCAATGACATACTCGATTTTTCAAAGATTGAAGCGGGCAAGCTCGATATCGCATCCTCTCAATATAAGGTTGCAAGTCTGATAAACGACTCTGTTCAGCTTAATATGATGCGAATTGACAGCAAGCCTATTGAATTTGAGCTTGTAATTGATGAAAACCTGCCGGCACAGCTTATCGGCGACTCCCTTAGGATTAAACAAATACTCAACAATCTGCTGTCCAATGCTTTTAAGTATACCGAAGAGGGTAAAGTAACCTTGGCTGTTACGGCAAAGGGTGAGTTTGACAGCAACATAACGAATTTGGAGCTCAAAATCAGTGATACAGGTCACGGAATGACTGATGACCAACAAGGAAAGCTCTTTGAGGAATACTCCCGCTTTACTGATCAGGGCAAAAGCACAGTCGAGGGAACGGGTCTCGGGCTTGCCATTACACAGCGTTTGGTAAACCTTATGGGCGGCGGGATAAGTGTTGACAGCAAAGCCGGCGTCGGCTCTACATTTACCGTCTTGCTGCCGCAGCAGCTTGTTGATAATGAAAAACTCGGCAAAAGAGTGGTTGAGAGCCTCAAGCGTTTCCGCTCCAACTTCCTCTCACACAAGCAAAGATACAAAATCAACCGCGACCCAATGCCTTACGGAAGCGTACTTATTGTTGATGATGTCGAAACAAATCTCTATGTTGCCGTCGGCCTTATGAGGCTTTACAAATTGCAGATTGATACCGCAATGAGCGGACGCGAGGCAATTGACAGAATTGAAGCGGGCAATACATATGACATAATATTTATGGACCATATGATGCCGGGAATGGACGGTATTGAAACAACCGAAATTCTGCGTAAAACGGGCTATGATAAGCCGATCGTTGCACTTACCGCAAATGCTGTTGCAGGGCAGGCTGATGTGTTTCTTCAAAATGGTTTTGATGACTTTATCTCAAAACCGATAGATATACGCCAGCTTAATACCATATTAAATACACTTGTCCGCGACAAGCAGCCGGAGCATGTTATTGAAGCTGCACGTCTGAGCAGCAATACAAACGAAGCCGACAGCAGCGACAGCGATGCTAATCCCGCGCATTCACTGCTCATGGAGTCATTTATCCGCGATGCCGAAAGAGCCTTGGAAACACTTACCGAAATCATAAATGACGGCAGCTTTAATGCCGACTCCCTGCAAAGATTTACGACTGTTGTCCACGGCATTAAAAGCTCACTGCGAAATATCGGAGCCGAGCAGCTTGGAGAAGTGGCTTATACACTTGAAATTTGCGGACGGGAAAAAACCATAAGCCTGCTTAAAGAACAGACACCCGGATTTATAGATGAACTGCACGAGCTTCTCGAGCAGCTAAAAGCGGAGCAGGCAACTACGGTTTCAAGCAGCAAGAGCGATGATTTGGCAGAAAAACTCCTGTCTGTTAAAAAAATGTGTGCCGAGTATAACAGGCTTGGCGTTTTGGAAGTTCTTGCAGAAATAAGAAATTATTCGGATGAAGCAAAAGAACTTGCCGGAAAGCTTGAAGAGCACATTCATCACGGTGCTTTTGAAGAAGCAGAGGCTCTTGCAGAAGCTTCCGCGGCTGCAGCGCCGCAAGCCGTATCTGCACAGCAGCTTGCTTCAATTAAGGACATGGATATAAACGGACTTGACATTATTCAAGGACTTCAAAAGTATAATGACGACGAAAAAACCTACATGAAAGTTCTCAAGTCATATGCTCTGAGCGTCAGCACAATGCTTGATACAATCGAAGCGTTGAATATCGGCGACACATCAAGTGCCGATGACCTTAAAAGATATGAAATAACTGTCCATGGTATTAAGGGTGCAAGTTATGATATAATAGCGAGCAAGGTCGGCGATACCGCCCTGCAGCTTGAAGATGCGGCTGAGTTCGGAAATATTGAGCTGATTAAAGAAGCGGGCCCGTTATTTATTACGGCAACAAGGGATTTTGTGGCAAAAATCAAAGAAACCCTTGCTGCACTCAGCACAGAGAGCAGCAAGCCTAAAAAGGATAAACCGGACGATGAACTTTTAACAAAGCTTGTAGAAGCATGTAACAAATATGACCTCAGCGGAGCCGAAGCGATAATGGCACAAATCGAAAATTATTCATATGACGCAGACGACGGTCTTGCGGAGTGGCTGCGGAGCAAAGTAGATTTGATGCGGTTTTCCGATATAACAGCAAAACTTTCAGAAAATAATAATTGACGGAAGGAAGAGAAATATGAGTAATGAGAATGTAAGTACAGATCCCCCAAAAATAATTATGGTTGACGATGTCAGCTTCACACTGATATCGGTAAGGGAACGACTTAAAAGTAAGTATGAGATTTATCCCGCACAATCTGCCGAAAGCCTTTTTGAACTGCTTGACAACATCACTCCGGACTTAATATTACTTGATATTAACATGCCTGAGGTTGACGGCTACGAAACAATAAAAAGACTTAAGGAAGACCCGTCTTTCTCACACATTCCTGTTGTGTTTTTGACCGCACGCAATGACAAAAACAGCATCAAAAAAGGCATGAAGCTCGGAGCAGTGGATTTTGTCATTAAGCCTTTTACCGATGCCGAGCTTATGGAATGTATTGATTATCATCTCTCACCCGGAAATCAAGACTCCGTTAAGCCTGTGGTGCTTGCGGTGGACGACAATCAAAGCATACTTCAATCCGTAAACGCAATGCTTGAGGATATGTGCAAGGTATACACACTCCCCGAGCCTGAAAAGCTTCAGACCCTGATGCAGCATATTACCCCCGATTTGTTTATCTTAGACTGTAATATGCCTGTGCTCAACGGCTTTGAACTTGTGCCGATTATCCGTGCTATACCCGAACATGAGGAAACACCTATCATGTTTTTAACATCCGACGGAACACCCGACAATGTTTATGTTGCGACGCATCTCGGCGCAAGCGGTTTTATCGTCAAACCCATTGACAAAGAACTTTTACGTAGTAGAGTAGGAACTGCTCTTGCAGATTTTATGATTAGAAGACGGGTACGTACGTCCGTCTAACAAGTTAGAGTATAAGGATGGAGTAAAATGCGAAAAATTATTTTTGTTGTTGATGACAATTCCACAAACCTCACCGTTGCCGAAGAGGCTTTGGCAGAACAATATCAGGTAATAGCACTCCCCTCTGCGGCAGTCATGTTTAAGGCTTTAGAAAAGTTTTCGCCCGATTTAATTCTGCTTGATATTGATATGCCCGAAATGAACGGCTTTGAGGCTATTGAAAAGCTGAGAGCCGACGAGAAGCATGCCAACATTCCTGTAATCTTTCTTACGGGTCTTAATGACTCCGCAAATGAAGCACATGGCATTAATCTCGGAGCTGTTGACTTTATTATGAAGCCTTTTTCCGAACCCGTGCTTTTGAACCGTATAAGAAATCACCTTTTTATTGATGATTTAATCCGCAAGCGTACCGCTCAGCTCGAAGAGCGTACAGAACAGCTTGAGCAGCTTAAAAACGGACTGGTTTTCACCATGGCAGACCTTGTAGAAAACCGCGACCAGAACACAGGCGGTCATATTGACCGTACCGCCGGACATATGGAGACACTTATCAATGCAATGATTGAACGTGGTGTGTACGTGGATGAGATGAAAGATTGGGACCTTGACCTTGTTGTATCATCGGCACGTCTTCATGACTTGGGTAAAATTACAATCCCCGACTCTGTTTTGAACAAACCCGGCAAGCTCAACGACGAGGAGTTTGATTTAATGAAGACGCACTCGCTTGAGGGCGAGCGGATAATCAACAATGCCATTAAACGCACAGGCGACGCGGCATTTTTGCATAACGCAAAAATTATTGCGGCATATCATCACGAAAAATGGAACGGAACAGGCTATCCGTATAAGCTTGCGGGCGAGGCAATTCCGCTCCAAGGCAGAATAATGGCTGTTATTGATGTATATGACGCTCTTGTTTCCGAGCGTCCGTACAAAAAGGCATTTTCTCACGAAAAAGCAGTTGAAATCATTATGGAAGAATCCGGTACTCATTTTGACCCGAATATCGCCAAGGTGTTTTTCGAAGTCAATGAAAAAATGAGAGGATAAATAAAACAAAATTTTTGGAGGTTTTCGCATGGACAGAATTAAAAAGTATCTCGCCGAGGTCGTCGGCACGTTAGTGCTCGTTTTTATGGGCTGTGGTAGTGCGGTGTTTTTAGGACCCGTTGTCGGTGTAGGTCACTTAGCAGTGGCACTTGCATTCGGTTTGTCAATCGTTGCAATGGCATATGTCATCGGCAATGTATCAGGCTGCCATATCAACCCCGCCGTTTCTCTCGGAGCACTGCTTGACAAACGCATTGATATCATTGACTTTTGCGGCTATGTTGTTTCGCAAGTCATCGGTGCAATCGGCGGCGCGGCGCTCCTCATGTTTGTTTCCGGCAGTGCAGGCGTTGACGAAACAGGCAATTTGGGTTCCAACCTTGTTGCAGATGCAGGCGGAATTGGTGGAGCATTCGTCGTTGAAGTAATTCTCACCTTTATATTCGTTCTGCTTATCCTTGGTGTTACAGCCGACAAATCAAAGGGTTCAATCGCAGGTGTTGTAATCGGTCTTACACTTACTTTTGTACACATTGTCGGAATTCCGCTCACAGGCACATCAGTAAACCCCGCCCGCAGCATCGGTCCTGCTCTTCTTGCAGGCGGTGATGCGCTTACAGACCTTTGGGTGTTTATTGCTGCGCCCTTAGCAGGTGCTGTTTTAGCGGTATTGGTTTACCAACTCTTCAAAGCAAAAAAAGAAGAAGAATAATATTGTAACAGACAAATTTATAACAGAAAATAATGTCTTACTAATCTCTTTGGTATCATTTATCCAATGTCTGTTAACGAAATGGAATGAAAAAGAGCAACCATGTTTGAACGAAGTGAGTTTGGTTGCTCTAATGAAATGAGTTTACAGACATTTAGAAAGGATACCACTGATTAGGAAGATGTTATTTCTGTTATATATACTTTTTATGCTATAATACCCATGAAAGACGGTGTTTTTATGGAATTTTTTAAGACTGTTAAGGAAAGATATTCTCATAAAGAGAGATTTTTACCCGATGAGGTGCCGACAGATGTGCTCAGGAGCATTGCCGAGGCAGGGCTTGCGGCACCAACAGGAAATAATACACAGTGTGTTAAGCTCGTGATACTAAAAAACCGCTCGCAGGTACAAAAGCTCTGCGATGTAGTGCCGACAGAGGGTATGCTCACTGCGCCCGCCGCTATTGCCCTGCTCACTGACAGTGAGGGGCACAAATCGCCATACAACTTTGAGGTTGAGGATTATTCTTCTGCCGCAACGCAAATGCTGCTCGCCGCTACTGCTCTCGGATACGCTTCGCTTTGGCTCGACAGTCCGTATTTTGATGAAAATAATCAAAAAGCCGCACTTGCGGTTCTCGGAGCTTCAAGCCGTTATCACCTGCGTGTTGTTTTGCCGATTGGGCTGCCTGACGGCGACGGTTCCCGCCGCTCGAAACTGACTTTTGACGAGCGTGTTTTCTGGGAAAATATGGCATAAAATATAGGCTAACTGTGGTGTAACACATTTCCCTATTTTCTCAGTATTTTGCACAAAAATGTCTATTTTTCGCATATTTTGTGCACTTTCAACAATTTTCTATATAATACAGCAGATATTATTGTTAATATTTGCTGTATTATTTATTATATTACTCTTGACTATGGTGTAACGCGAGGGTTTATAACAGGATTACAATTATCAAAAAGACAAAAAACCGGAGGTGTTACACATGAAAAATCTTAAAGTCTCATTGAAGCTTATTATCGGCTTCATGATAGTTGTTGTCTTGGCGGTTGTAGTAGGCATTATCGGAATTGTCGGTATGAATTCCATAAACAAAGCCGACGATGATCTCTACAATTTTAATGTCGTGGCTCTGAGCGCCATGGGCGACATTCGCGAAACATTGCAGGACCAAATCGTCCAAGTTCGCAGTCTTGCACTTAATGCGGGAAATCCAACAAAGTTAGATGGGATTAAAAGCGTTTTGGATAAATTGGAACGCGAAATGTTAGAATTCTTCGAAATCTACGAGGGCACTATAACAGATGCTACAGCAGAAAAAACATATTTTCACGCAAAGGAAACATACTTAAAGGATTTTGCCGGAATTAAAAGCAAGGTACGCGAAGCAAGCCTCATAAGCACCGAAGAAGCTTATAATGTTATTTACGACCCGAGTGTTGTCGAAGTCAGAAATACGCTCGTAGCAGGATTTTTAGAGGCGATGCTGCAAAATGATGCATGGGCACTTGAGAGCGTTAATAACAACACAAAACTGTTTTGGACAATGCTCATTACGTCGGTTATCATTCTTGTTTTAACAGTAGTGGTCGCAATGAGCCTTGCAATGTATATCTCAAGCCTCATTGCAAAGCCACTTCTACCGCTTGCCGCATTTATGAGCAAGGCAGGCACCACCGGCGATATTATCCTCGACCCTGCCGATGTTGAGGTTATCGGAAAATATGCACAGGTAAAAGATGAAATAGGGCGGGCTATAAGCGGTGCTGCTTCATTTGTTGAGCATGTCAGCAATATTTCCGCGGAGTTGGAATTAGTTGCAGGTGGCGATTTAACCATTGAAACAAAGCTTCTTTCCGAAAATGATGTCATGGGCAAATCTGTAAAGAAAATGGTTGAAAACCTTAATTCTATGTTTTCGGAAATACAAAACTCCACAGATCAGGTTTCAACAGGAGCAAGCCAGATATCCGACGGAGCGCAAGCTCTTGCACAAGGAACTACCGAGCAGGCGGCATCAATAGAGCAGCTTTCAAGCTCAATGGCGGAGATTTCGCAAAGGACAATAGAAAATGCGGAAACTGCAAATGAAGCATCAAAGCTCTCAGCAGCAATCAAGGTTGACGCAGAAAAAGGCATAAGTCAAATGGACGGCATGATAAATGCTGTCAAAGAGATAAACGATGCCAGTCATTCCATAGGCAATATTATTAAAACAATCGACGACATCGCATTTCAAACGAATATACTCGCTCTTAACGCAGCCGTCGAAGCAGCCCGTGCAGGTCAGCACGGAAAGGGATTTGCGGTTGTTGCAGAGGAAGTGCGAAATCTTGCGTCCAAGAGTGCACAGGCAGCAAAGGATACCAGCGACATTATTCAAGATACAATAGAAAAAACAGAGCTTGGCTCACGGCTTGCAGGCGAAACTGCCACAAGTCTCAACGAAATCGCCAACGGCATCAGCGAGTCAAACAAGCTTGTTTCGGAAATTGCAATTTCATCCGAGGAACAGTCGCAGAGTATTTCGCAAATTAACATCGGCATAAATCAAGTAACTCAGGTCGTTCAACAAAACAGTGCGACCGCACAGGAAAGTGCAGCCGCATCTGAGCAGATGAGTAGTCAGTCCAACATGTTAAAGCAACTGACGACACAGTTTAAGCTAAAAGACGAAGGCGACCCGAAATTGTATCTCAACGCAATTAATTAGTGACAAGGGGACGGGGGTTTGTCAACTTCGATTGACTAACCCCCGAGCCGCAATCTCTTTTTTTGATTATCCTTCACTTGTTTTTGCGCTTCTTCACAGCCTCACTAAGCAAAAACTCGATTTGCCCGTTGAGGGAGCGAAAATCCTGCTCAGCCCAAGCTACAAGTTCTTTCCAAAGTGTTGCCGACAGTCGCAGCGGAACTTGCTTTTTAGTGTTGTCGCCATTTATGGCGTTGTTGTCATTCATGACGGCACTTCCTATTTACTATACGGATTTTACTGATACAGCGAGCCGGTGTTTACAACGGGCTGAGCATCTCTGTTACCGCAGAGCACAACAAGCAGATTGCTGACCATTGTAGCCTTACGCTCCTCATCAAGCTCTACGATATTATTTTCGCTGAGCTTTGCAAGCGCCATTTCAACCATGCCGACCGCACCTTCAACTATCATGTTACGTGCATCAATAATCGCTGAAGCCTGTTGCCTTTGCAGCATGACTGCGGCAATTTCCTCTGAGTATGAAAGATTTGTGATACGGGCTTCTATAATTTCAAGCCCTGCATTATCGACCTTTGCTTGGATTTCGTCACGAAGCTTCCCTGCAACCTCCATGCTGCTGCCACGCAATGACGCTTCATTGTCCATGCCGACAGAGTCATACGGGTAGAGCCGTACAATGTTACGAAGTGCGGAGTCGCATTGGATTGATAAAAATTCCTTATAGTTATCTACGTTAAACACTGCTTTTGCGGTATTTACCACTTTCCAGATAACAACTGTTCCGATTATAATCGGATTTCCGAGCTGGTCGTTGATTTTTTGTTTGTCATTGCTGAGGGTCATATCTTTGAGTGATATCTTTTTGTTGATACGGCTCATTGTGTTGAGTGCGTTCAGAGTACCTGCTAAAGAGCCGCTTGCTTCCGCCGGTGATTTGAACGAAGCAGTTGTTGCCGATGTGACACCTGCCGTCGGGTTTACCGCAACACAAAACGGGTTCACCCAATAGAAGCCCGCTCCTTTGAGTGTGCCGAAGTATCTGCCGAAAAGTGTCAGAACATACGCTTCGTTTGGCTTAAGAATTTTTAGTCCTGCGAAAAACATGGGTCCCACCAAAAATGAGTACAGTCCGCCGACCACCATGAGCACCACCGCAACTGTCGTGTTGCCCCACGAAATGCCTGTTCCCTCAACCATAATTACGCCAACCACAAATGCGGCAGTAGCGGCTATAGTAGCGAGTATGTTCATTATCATACATGCCATGCCGCTCATTGCTTTGATTTCTACTTCCTCGTGCTGTAGGTTTTTATTGTCTGCTGCCATTCTTTATTCCTCCAATTTCTCATATCATTTTGATATCACTTTAATATTACACGACCGAAATTATCCTGTCAAGCTTTTTTTATGTTTTTATTGACAAACCCGAATAGTGTTTGTATAATCTACTTCGGCTCTAAAAATATGCGCGAGTGCTGGAATTGGTAGACAGGCATGGTTGAGGGCCATGTGTCCTACGGGCGTGCGAGTTCAAGTCTCGCTTCGCGCACCACAGGTTTTGTATAACCCCGTGGTAAAATCCCACAGTCAAGCGGCTGTGGGGTTTCAATAAAGAGGGATAACAAATGAAGCTGATGTCGTGGAATGTTAATGGTCTTCGTGCCTGCTTAAAAAAGGGCTTTATGGACTTCTTTTTAAGCGTTGATGCGGATGTCGTCTGCCTGCAGGAAACAAAAATGGAGCAGGGACAAGCCGAGATAAATCCGGACGGATACCTACAGTATTGGAACAGTGCGGACAAAAAAGGATACTCGGGAACTGCCGTGTTTACAAGAGTACCGCCTTTGTCCGTATCTTATGATATGGGCATTGACGAGCACGACCATGAGGGGCGTATCATCACATTGGAATTTGACGGGTTTTACCTTGTTAATGTATATACTCCCAATTCACAAGATGAACTCAGGCGGCTCCCATACCGTATGCGTTGGGAAGATGATTTTCGTGAATATTTGCTAAAGCTTGACGCCAAAAAGCCTGTTGTTATATGCGGCGACTTAAACTGTGCCCATCAGGAAATTGACATAAAGAATTCAAAAACCAACAGGCGAAATGCCGGCTTTACCGATGAAGAGCGCGGCAAAATGACGCAGCTGCTTGATGCGGGGTTTACGGATTTCTTTCGTTATTTGTATCCCGACAAGCAATATGCTTACACATGGTGGTCATATATGCCCGGTGTCCGCGAGCGGAATGTCGGCTGGCGTATTGACTATTTTGTCGGTTCAAACCGCTTGACCGACAAGATTGACGATGCTTTTATAATGCCCGAAATATACGGCAGCGACCACTGCCCTGTCGGACTTACGGTCTTTCCCTAATCGTCACATGCACTGTATCCCCCGGATGTTTGCCGATTTTGTTGCGGATATCTTTGAGCACTCCTATGATATAGCACACTGAGCCGTCTTCGTTTTTTACACCCATGTTTACAATGCTACCCTCATATGGCTCACCGTCAAATGTGGCGTAAACCTTTACCCTGCCCTTTCCGAACTCTTCACGGATATCATACGGAAACGGTACATATGCACCGCCTTTGTCGGCAGGCTCTATAACCGCATCATACTCATATATTTTCATTTTCCACCTCATGTTCTTTATTATAACACAATTAGAAAGAGGATTTTATTATGCTACAAGATTACAGCAATGAAAAATTTGACATTATCATTCAAGGCGGGCAATCAAACAGCGAGGGCTGCGGCATCGGCGCGGTAGATGTTCCCTATGAGCCGCGTCCCGAAATACTCATGATGAAAAGCGACCTTGGCATAGATATTGCCCGTGAGAATTTTTACGAGGGCAATACTATAGGCAACCTTTCTTTAACATTTGCCGACAGGTATGTGCAGCGCGGCAGATTAAAGGACGGACGCAAGCTGCTCATTCTTATGGCAGCAGTCGGCGGCACGGGCTTCCATGACCGCCGCTGGGGTCTGAAAGATGATTTGTTTCTAAAAATGATTGAAATGATAGAAAAGGCACTGTCTATGAACCCCGAAAATAAAGCCGTTGTGTTTTTATGGCACCAAGGCGAGAGCGACACGGCAAATCCCGTACGCGACATACACTATAAAAATCTTCGCACGCTTGTAGAAAATGTTAGAGAAACTGCAGGGCAAAAAAGCCTTCCGTTTATTGCAGGCGACCTTGTGCCTCAGTGGTATAACGAAAATACCGAAGTGTGCAAGCCGATAGTCACTGCAATCAAAGATGTCTGCTCGGATATAGGGCATGGCGCATTTACGGAAACAACAGGCTTGACGTCAAACAGCGAAGTGGTCGGAAACGATGATATAATTCATTTCAGCCGACAGGCTCTATATGAGCTTGGAGATAGGTACTATGAGAAATATTTGATGTTAAGCTCATAACATGAATAAAACAAAAAGGAGGATTTTACTAATGAGCATTATCGGAACTGATGTTTTAACGCAAGTGGCTTTGGTTGTAAATGATATCGAAAAAACCAAAACACGTTTGGCAAAATTTTTCGGCATTGATGTGCCGCCTACTATTGACGCAGGTGATTTTGCCGTCACAAAAACCGAAATAAACGGCAAACCCGCACCGGACGCACGCTGCCGCATGGCATTTTTCTCTGTCGGCAATGGTGTGCAGCTTGAACTCATTGAGCCAAATGATACGCCGAGCGTATGGCGTGATTTTCTCACTGAGCATGGCGAGGGTCTGCACCACATAGCATTTGGTGTAAAAGGCATGACAAATGTAATAAAGTCATGCGAGGGTTTCGGCATGACTTTGCGACAAAAAGGCAATTATGGTGACGGCAGCGGCTGTTATTCCTATCTTGACGCAGGAGACGGTCTGCCGTTTTTACTCGAACTTTTAGAGAGCTTCTAAATAACGCCTTGCAGGACAAGAAGCAATAATATACAGGGTATTGCTGCTAAACCTACGGCGATTGCGGTGCCGACAATCAGCTGTTTTGCCTTTGTTTTTGCTTCGGTTTTTTCCAATGCTCCCGCTTTCATTAAAGCAAGTGAAAGCGGTTTGTATACAAGCATGGTTGTCGCAGCAGCAAGACCGTATTTTATCAGGTTAAACGGAGCAAATACCGGCAGCAGCATCGGCACGATAACTTCACGCGGAAAGCCTCTGTAGATCGGAGTTATAATGTAGTTCCACATTACCATGACACCCGTCACAAAGAGCCACCCTGCGACAAGCCCGATTACCGCACCTTTTAATGTGTGTACCTTTTTGTATATAATTGCAGCGGGCAGCGCAAAAGAGCATGACGAGAGAATATTCATTATCAGACCCACAACACCGTCTGCACTGACTGTCAGCATTTCAACGAGTGAGACAATTATCGCCATTGCAATTACCGCAAACGGACCTATTATAAACCCGCCGATTGCGATTATGATATCTTTCGGGTCATAGACTAAAAACGGTGCCGCAGGCATAAAGTTAATGCGAACGAGAAGCATTACAACACAGGCAATTGCGGAGAGCATTGCTGTGAGAACTATTTTATTTGTGTCCGGACGTGCTATTACAATTTTTTTCATATACAAACATCACTTACATTTCATATATTTTTTCGGGGGTTAAGATTGTTACATCCCCTTTTGTGAGCACATTTACAGCCGCGTCGTTGTCTGAGACACGAAGTATCACATACGCACTGTCATGACTGTGTGCAACAAATGCGTATGTATATTCAACATCGATCCCCGCGTCGGCGAGAATACGAAGCACAGCGGCAAATCCGCCCGGCTTGTCACCGACAGCAACGGGGATAACGTCGGTCACTTTAACAACAAAACCCGCATCACTTAGCACCGTGAGTGCCTGCTCGGGCTTGTCGGCAATTATTCGCAGGATACCATAATTTTCGGTGTCTGCAAGCGAAAGTGCGCGCATGTCGATTTTTGCATCTGCGAGTGTTTCGAGTGCTTCGACAAGCTTGCCTGCTTCATTTTCAACAAATATTGATAATTGTTTAATTGTCATATCAACCCACCTCATATCTTCCTGTTGTCGATTACTCTGATTGCTTTGCCCTCGCTGCGGGTTATTGATTTCGGTGCAACAAGCTTAATTTTCGCAGACACACCCAAGACATTTTTAATCTTTTCGCTAAGCTCTTTTTCCCTGCCCTCAACGCCTCTGACCGTATCCGAGAACATTTCCGGTGTCAGCTCAACCCGCACTTCCAAGGTGTCTGCATGGTTTACCCTGTCAACAACAAGCTGATAGTTTGCCGAAAGACCGTACTCAATCAAAACAGTTTCAATTTGCGACGGGAACACATTAACGCCTCTGATAATGAGCATATCGTCACTGCGACCCATAAGTCTCGACATTTTCATAAGTGTTCTGCCGCATGAGCAGCCCTCACGGCTCAAAAGACTTATATCACGTGTTCTAAAACGCAAAAGCGGAAACGCTTTTTTAGTTATACATGTAAATACAATCTCGCCCTTTGAACCGGGAGGCAGTACCTCGCAGGTTTCCGGGTCGATTATTTCTGCGATAAAATGGTCTTCGTTGATGTGCATACCTGTCTGCTCGCAGCACTCAAACGAAACTCCCGGACCAATCAGCTCAGCCGTTCCGTATATGTTGTATGCCTTGATACCAAGCTTTTCTTCAAGGCGGACGCGCATCTCATTACTCCAAGCCTCGGCACCGAATATCCCCGCTTTGAGCTTAATCTTGCCGCCCAGCCCCGACTCCTCGAGGGACTCCGCTATATATTCTGCATAAGATGGGGTGCAACAAAGTATTGTCGCTTCAAGGTCACACATAAATTCAAGCTGTCTGTCGGTAAAACCCGATGACATCGGAAGAGTTAGGCAACCAAGCTTTTGAGAGCCGCCGTTCATGCCCGGACCGCCTGTAAATAGTCCGTAGCCGTACGCCACTTGTACGACATCTTCATTTGTGCCTCCCGCAGCGGCAATCGCACGCGCGCAGCAGTCTTCCCAAATTTCGATATCCTCTTTGGTATAAAAAGCGATAACCCGCTTGCCTGTTGTGCCCGTTGTAGACTGGATACGGATTGCATCTTTAAGCGGAACACCAAGTAAGCCGTAAGGGTAAGCCTCACGTAAATCATCTTTTGTTATAAACGGCAGCTTGTGCAGGTCTCCGATAGATTTGATATCATCGGGTGTAACACCTTTTTCTTCCATTTTTTGCTTATAATAAGGGACGTTATCCCAAACATGCCGCACCTGTGCTGCGAGACGCTTGTTTTGCAGCTCGATTATTTCATCATGCGGCATACATTCGATATTTGACTGATAATAGTTTTGCACGGGGTTTTCCTTTCTTTACTTACGCGTTGACGCCTAACTCAAAAGCTTTTTTGTTCATTTCGAGCAGCTTCGGGGGTACTGTTTCTTCAAGTGCTTTTTGCCACGTTTCCGCTTTGAACGGAAAATATTTTGAAAGTCTGCCCATCATAACGATGTTTACCGTTTTTGTCGAGCCTGCTTCCTGCGCGAGAGCGAGTGCGTCAATAGCGTCAACCTTTGCTCCCTTTTCTTCAAACTTTCCGAGCAGGTTTTCGGGATATTCCGCTGCTCCGATAATGACGGGAATTGGATCTATCTGCTGGGTATTCGTGACGACTGTGCCGCCGGGTGCAAGCAGCTCAAACCAACGTGCGGCTTCAAGCAGCTCAAACGACACAAGCAGCTCGGCCTGTCCGTTGTCTACAATCGGCGAGTGAACCTTGTCGCCGTAGCGGACATATGTCACAACAGCGCCGCCTCTTTGGCTCATACCGTGAACCTCGGAGACTTTGGCGTCATAACCCTCAATTAGCAGTGCACGACCCATTAAATTACAAGCAAGAAGACTTCCCTGCCCTCCGACTCCGACTATAACAATATTACGTGTATCCATGTTTACTCTCCTTTTTCCGTGAACGCGTCGAATTTACACAGCTGCATACATACCTTGCAGCCTACACAAAGTGTGCTGTTTACCGAAACCTTGCCGTTTTTATAGCTAAGTGACGGGCAGCCTATCTTCATGCACATTTTACAGCCTGTGCATTTATCCTTGTTTACAGCAAGCGGCGGGTTCGGTTTTGATGATTTGAGCAACATACAGGGTCTTTTTGCGATTATTACAGACGGTCCGGGCGTTGCCATTTCTTCGCGGATTACCTTTTCGGTTTCTTCCAAATCGTTGGGGTCAACGATTTTTACACGCTCAATGCCGCAAGCCTTACACATCATCTCTATATCCATCTTTCCGCAGGGCTCACCTTTAATGTTGACGCCCGTGGTCGGGTTTTCCTGATGACCTGTCATACCTGTTGTGGAGTTGTCGGCTATGATAACTGTAGAGTCCGACCTGTTGTAGCCGATGTCAATAAGTCCGTTAATTCCCATATGCGCAAAGGTCGAGTCTCCTATGACACAAACCGCGTTTTTACCACCCGCACGGACAAAACCATGCAGACCCGATATTGAACCGCCCATGCAAATGGTGGTGTCCATGGCAGAAAGCGGCGGTGTTGCGCCCAATGTGTAGCATCCGATATCACCATGCACCATGGCTTTAATTTTGCCGAGGACATGGAATAATCCGCGGTGCGAGCAGCCTGCACACATAACGGGCGGACGCATCGGCACTGCATCTATTGCTTTTTGCCCCTTGTTAAAGGGCTTATTCAACTTTTCTGCAATGATATTTGGTGAGAGTTCACCGCAAATCGGGAAAATGTCTTTTCCTGTGACTGCAAGACCAAGCTTTTTGCAGTGGTCTTCAATAACAGGGTCAAGCTCTTCGATGACAACAAGCTTTTTCACCTTTGAAGCGAAATTCTTTATTAAATCAACAGGAAGCGGATGTACAAGACCTAACTTCAAAACGCTCACTGTATCGCCAAAAACTTCCTTGACATACTGATAGCATGTGCCCGATGTAATTATACCCATGTCGGCATTATCTGACATTTCAACCCGGTTGAGATGAGTATTTTCAGCCATCTCCGTCATGTCCGATATTCTTTTTTCAACAATCGGGTGGCGCGCTCTGGCAAACGCAGGCATCATGACATATTTTTGCGGATTTTTGACATATTCCTTTAGGGGGGGCTCTACTCTGTCTGATAGCTCCACGACACTTTGTGAGTGTCCGACACGTGTACACATGCGGATAAAAACAGGTGTGTCATATTTTTCGGAAAGCTCATATGCAAGCTTTGTAAATTCCAAACATTCCGCAGAGTCTGCGGGCTCAAGCATCGGCACTTTTGCAGCCTTTGCGTAGTAGCGTGAGTCCTGCTCGTTTTGCGACGAGTGCATTCCCGGCTCGTCCGCTACCGCACAAACCATTCCTGCATTAACACCCGTGTATGAAATTGTAAAAAGGGTGTCGGCAGCAACATTAAGCCCGACATGCTTCATTCCCGTAAAGCTGCGTCGTCCTGCTATACATGCACCCCATGCTACCTCCATGGCGACCTTTTCATTCGGCGCCCATTCGGTATAAATTTCGTCGTATTTTGCAATGTTCATAGTAATTTCCGTACTTGGTGTTCCCGGATAGCTCGAAGTAACAAAAGCTCCTGCCTCCCACACACCGCGCGCAACTGCCGCGTTTCCTAACAATAATGACTTCATATATACTCCTTCTAAGGTTTTTTATGGTTTTTTAATGCCGAGGTTGACAACAAATGCAACAAATGCAAGTGCTGAAAGTATGATAAAGGCTACTGTGAACTCCCCTGTTTCGGCTCTGATACTCCCCGTGATTGCGGAAGCAAAGGACGCGGGAATGAGAATGAGCCCCATGATACTAAAGTTTGATGCAAAATTCTTTGTGCCGAAATATTCCGATGCAAACACACTGCAGGTAGTCGGGGCAAAACCGAATGCCATGCCGCAAAGGCAAAGACCTGCAATCCCAAGCCATACTATACCTGACATAAGCGCCGCCACTACGGTTATCGGTGCCATTATGGTTATCGCACTGCTAATCATTTGAGTTTTTTTGATGCCGTGGTGGTCAAATAAAAACCCGCTTGTCAGCCTGCCCAAACCATTGGAAACTCCGAGTATTCCGACCACTGTAACTGCAAGCTCCTGTGCTCCTCCCAAATCAGAAATGATATCACCTGCAAAAGCGAGCGAGGCATTACCTATTGCCGCAAGCACCGTTGTGTAAACGAAAATAAGTATAAATGCAGGTTTTTTAATCATTTGAGCAGCAGTAAAATCTTTCGGCGAAGCTGCTCTTTCTTTGTTGTTTTCTTTTTTAACCTGCGGAAAGCTTGCTCCTTTCGGCGGCGGTCTGATAACAACCGCTGCTATGATAAACACGACGCCCATAGAAAATGCAAGAATTGAATATGTGCGCTGCCAGCCGAAGGCTTCCGAGCGACCCATGATATCAAGCACCCTGCCCAAGAGTAAAACGCTCAGTCCAAAACCCGTTATGAGAAGACCCGAGCAAAATCCGCGCTTATCCGGAAACCATTTATTCATTGTGGAAACTATTGTGTTGTAAGCAATGCCGACACCCAAGCCGCCGAGCACTCCATATGCCATATACAGCAAGAGGTAGTTTTGGGTCTGCGGCAATGTGACAATCAGAAAAGATGATATGAAGTAGCCCGAAAAAAGAAGCAGAGCACTGAGCACAAGGCGAAATGACGAGGTGCTCTGTTTTGATATCACTCCCGACAAGAGCGAGCCGAAGCAAAAGCACATCAGGGCAATTGTAAAATTCAACCCCAGCTGTGTATAGTTATCGCCAAAGATAAAAGGTGTCTTCAATATCGACCATGCATAAATAACTCCTGCAAACAGCATGATAACAACACCGATTATTAACTTTTGCCGACGAATACTTACTATGCTTTCCATTTTTCTCAACTTACATTAAATAATATCATATATTACTACATATATTGCGATAAAATCAACACTTTTAGCCATCAACAAGTGCATCGCTTGCTTTGACCGTCACGGTTTTTTCATAACCTGCAAAGCAGTTATCCACAGCTTCTTTGCTTGGCGGCTTTGTAATAAGGCTCACTACAGGCACTATAATTAAGCCCGCGAGCATACAAAACGCACCTGCATTAATTGGCGACCACAGCACTTCCGGCAAGAGCTTCGGCAGCAGATCTGTCGGAGAAAACTCTCTGAGCAGAACGTTTGAGAGCATAAGAACTGTGCTGAATATGAAGTTTACCCAAACCGCAATTTTTGTTGTACGCTTCCAGTACAAACCATACAAAAACGGTGCTAAAAATGCTCCTGCGAGTGCACCCCATGAGATAGCCATAAGCTGTGCAATAAAGTTTACGCTACTGTTAAACTGGCTGATTGCAATGAATGAAGAAATAACGATGAATACCACTATGAGCGAGCGAATGATGATAAGTTGCTTTTTGTCACTCATCTTTTTAATTATATGCCCCTTAAGAAAGTCGAGTGTGAGGGTCGACGCCGACGCCATAACAAGTGATGAGAGTGTTGAAATCGACGCTGCAAATACTAAAACTACGATAAGTCCCATCATTAAATCACTGTCAAATCTCTCGAGTATTCCCGGGATAATAGAGTCGAAACCCCGCTCCGGTCTTGCAAGCATTGCTGCTTCCGGAGTTTCTGCAAAAACGCGGCCGAAGCTGCCGAGAAAGTAACTGCCGCCTGCGATAATTATAGCGAAAACAGTCGAAACAACTGCACCTTTTGATATCATTTTTTCGCTTTTAATCGAGTAAAATCTCGCAACCATTTGCGGCAGACCCCAAGCTCCGAGTGATGTGAGTATTACAACACCTAAAAGGTCAATCGGATTTGGACCGAGCAGTGATGTGAATACTCCGGGGTTTTCGGCAAACGGGCCTCCTGCGGCTGTTCCGTCGATTTGAGCGAGTGCCGTTGTTGCTTCAACAAAACCGCCTTGGCTGCCGAGTGCAATAATTATTACGGCAATAACACCGACTATTGTAATTGAGCCTTGTATAAAGTCATTGACCGCAGTTGCGAAGTATCCGCCCGCAACAACAAATATTGCGGTGAGCACGCCCATTGCGATTATGCAGTATTCAAAAGGAATACCAAGTGCCATTTCAAAAAGACGTCCGAGTCCGTTGTAGAGTGACGCCGTGTATGGGATTAAGAAGATGAACACAATGGCTGACGCTCCGATTTTAAGAGCATTTGACAGGTAACGTGTGCCGAAAAACTGCGGCATTGTGGCACTTCCAAGATGGTTTGTCATAATCCGCGTACGTCTTCCGAGCACAAACCATGCCATAAGTGAACCGACAAAGGCATTAAACAGACCAATCCATATTGCCGATGTGCCGAACCTCCAGCCGAACTGTCCTGCAAAACCTACGAAAACAACTGCCGAGAAATATGTTGCTCCGTACGAAAACGCCGACAGCCACGGGCCCACTTCTCTGCCCGCTAAGACAAAGTCGTTTACGCTTGATGCTCTTTTGCGGAAATACAGTCCGACAAAAATCGTGACTATAAAGAAAATCCACAACAATGATAATTTCACATACATTTTTCTATACCTCTTTCTTTATTCTTATGATAAGTTTTGTGCCGCTACTATTTCGTCGGCACCGTACATACGCCGAAGCTTCGGTTTTTCGATTTTACCTGTTGCGTTACGCGGAACGTCGGCAAAAATAATCTTATGCGGTCTTTTATATCGAGGCAATGATTGACAGAAGCTGCTTATGCTCTCTTCCGTGCACTTATGCCCTTTTTTTATTTCAATTATCGCTGCCGATATTTCACCGAGACGTGCGTCCGGCAGCCCTATAACGGCAACATCTTTAACATCGTGGTGCGCTGCAAGGAAATTTTCGATTTGAACGGGATAAATATTCTCGCCGCCTGTGATTATGACGTCTTTTTTTCTGTCAACAAGGAAAATAAAGCCGTCCTCGTCCTGCTGCGCCATGTCTCCCGTGAAGAGCCAACCGTCCTTGAGAACATCACTTGTGGCTTTCGGGTCGTTGAAGTAGCAGTCCATAACTCCGTCGCCTTTAACACAAAGCTCGCCGACTTCACCCTGCTTTACAGTTACACCCTTTTCGTCAACAATCTTATTTTCCCAGCCGTAGCCCGCTATGCCGATTGCACCGACCTTGTGGATATTTTCAATGCCGAGATGTACACAGCCCGGCCCGATAGACTCGCTGAGCCCGTAGTTGGTGTCGTAGTCATGGTGCGGGAAGTATTCCTTCCAACGCTTGACAAGGCTTTGCGGCACAGGCTGAGCGCCGATGTGCATCATTCGCCATTTAGACAGGTCGTAGTCTGCTATCTTTTCCTCACCGCTGTCGAGTGCATAAAGTATATCCTGCGCCCACGGCACAAGCAGCCACACAATTGAGCACTGCTCCTTTGACACGGCATCGAGAATATATCGCGGCTCGATACCTCTGAGTATTACCGACTTTGCACCGACAAGAAAGCTGCCGAACCAGTGCATTTTTGCACCTGTGTGATAAAGCGGCGGAATACAAAGGAAAATATCGTCGCGTGTTTGGTGATGATGTGCCTGCTCGCACACACATGCATGCATGAGGCTTTTGTGCCTGTGTAAAATAGCTTTCGGAAAGCCTGTTGTTCCCGATGAAAAATATATTGCCCCGAAATCATCGTCGGTGAGTTTAATGTCCGGCGAGGAGCTCGAACAGTCTGCCGTCAGCTCGATATAGTCCTCGGCAAATGAGGGGACTTCCCCGCTGCCGCAGTATATGAGCATTCTTTTTTCGCAGATTGTTTTTGCGATTTCTTCAATACGTCCGATAAACTCCGGTCCGAACACAAGCACGTCGGTCTCGGACAGGTTGAGGCAGTACTCAATTTCTTCCGCTGTATATCTGAAATTGAGAGGCACAGCGAGTGCTCCCGTCTTGAGTATGCCGAAGTATATCGGCAGCCACTCAAGGCAGTTCATCATAAGTATTGCTACTTTGTCGCCTTTTTTAATGCCGCGCTCAAGCAGCAGGTTTGCAAACCTGTTTGCTTTTTCGTTAAACACATTCCACGTGATTTCCCGTCGGTAGTGCGGAGCGTGAGACGGCTCAATCAGGCTGTATTCTTTCCATGTGACACGCCGTGTGTCTTTTCTTTCGGGGTTAATTTCGATGAGTGCTATATCGTTTCCGTACAGCTGAGTGTTTTTTTCGAGAATTTCGGTAATTGGCATAAGATATATATCCCTTCATTCTTTAGCGCTTTAACGCCACAAAGAATGATACCAAAAAGAGGACTCTTTGTCAACGAGAAAGCGTCCTCTTTTTGGTATTCAATTATAATGGATATTTTATTTACTAAAAACGTTTTCTATCAAATACTCGCTGGAATTTTCCGAGGCTTCTTCTTCGTGTATCTCTTCATCTTTTAACGGATTATCACGTTTTTCAAGCCACTTAAGAAAGAAATCGTGCAAATCGTTTAATGTAGCTTTCGCTTTTTTTACCATTTCTTCAGGGGCATCATAATTTTCAGTTGCTGCATAAACAATACCGTTTTCCGATATATACATCTCCATGCTTGTTATAACACCATTAAAATTTTGTATAAACTCACATGTGCCATTGTAATATCGTTGCATTTTCTCCGTGATGTTTTGAAATATTTCAGGGTCTTCAGACATCCGTCGGAGTATTTCTTCTGTGATACGAAACTTGCGGAAAGTATCACCATTTCCCAAGCCTAATTTAATCCTATGAGGCATGTCATCCTCTTCCGAGCCGATAACTATGACCGGAATAGAAAACATACTCCTTAACTTTGATAACATTTCTTTTTCGGGAGTTATGACTTCCTCCGGTTTATTTTTCATCATAATTTCCGTGAGACTACAGCTAAACGGCACATTTATTCC
Source organism: Oscillospiraceae bacterium (assembly GCA_009781515.1). Taxonomy (GTDB): domain Bacteria; phylum Bacillota; class Clostridia; order Oscillospirales; family Oscillospiraceae; genus WRMH01. Next base: position 35,437 of record WQXY01000002.1, on the reverse strand, counting down.
TTGCATAGTTGCTTTTTCAGCGTTTTGCTCCGAACTGTGTTTTTCAATAAAATGCTGAAACACCGTTTTGTTGGCGGGATGATTAGCTGCGGCATATATGCCTTTAACTCCCGGGTCTGTTCTTGCTGCGTGGTAATCGTAGTTAATTGCTATTGGTAACATTGTGTCTTTCCTATCCGTGCCTTTTATTAAAGGCACTGCGTCCGTGTCAGTATTTTTGTCCTGTTACGCCATTACTAACGACAAACCGACGGAAACTGCCCTGCAACAGAGCGAGTGACCGCCGATTTGTTATGATGATATGAAGTTTCTTACCATTATGTAAAGTTACCTAACTTTACATCCGTGTAAATATTACTTCTTCCTTGTTGATAGTATAACAACGATAGTGACAGCTACACCTAATCATATTATCGGTTAGTTCTGTAATAAACTTTAATTTACACTATGGCTTGCGAAGCAAGACATTGCTAAGGGGGGTGTAACAAGCTTTTCCAAAATGCTTGTCATGTAACTATTCCCCTCCTCGGAGGGGAATTTTACTATCGCATTATATAAAAATTCTTTCGATGGATCATTGTACTATTCACAATAATTCTTCCAGATTTCGCATTCCATGAAGAACACGATGAACTTCAATGTATTCAATAGATTCCTCAACATGATAAAACAAAATGTAATTATATGGAAGATTTACTGCCCGATAAAAATCATCGTGTTTATATATTGGGTACATGAGGGGATGATTGCACAGTCTTTCTTCGAGTGAAAGAATTTCGTCATAAAATTTATCAGCAGCAGAAGGACTGAACTCGAATAATCCGGCTTCAGCCTCTAAGATATCATTTGTAGCAAGTGGTAGATAATCCAGTTTATACGCCATGTCGAGCTGCCTTTTGTTGTCTTAGTTTTTCCAATACTTCACTGTGACTTAATTTAACTATTTTTGAATCAGCGGCTTCAACTTTTGCTCTATCAAGCTCCATTTTAATATATTGCTTGTGTGACTCTTCTCTATAAGATCGCTCTGTTCGAAGTTCGAAAGGTATACGTTCTTCTCTTACGATTGTTCGCAATAGTAAGTCTATAGCGGTAGTGAGATCCATGCCAATTTCACTCAAAATACTCTGAGCTTTCTGTTTTACTTCGCCGTCTACATTGACAGATATTCTTGCTGTTGCTGATGACATCGTACTCTCAACTCCTTTCATGCTGACATTATACACCCATTGTGTACATGTTGTCAACACTATCTGAGAATGTCAGTTATTGTTTTCAACCAAGGGTACTAATAAACACAACGGATTATCTATGTACTAAGCATGACCAGAATAAGTGTTCCGATTATTAAACAAGCAAGCCCTACAATCCGTTTTATTGACTGCTTTTCCCTAAGAAATACCCAAGCGAAGATTATGTTGAATATAACACTTAACTTATCAATCGGAACTATGACGCTTACAGGACCTGTTTGCAATGCCCGGAAAAAAAACAGCCAGTTACCACCCGTTGCGAGTCCCGACAGCGTTAGAAACAGCAATCCTTTTTTACTTATATTTGTAATTCCTTTTTGATTTCCGGTTAAAAATACAATTCCCCAACTGGCGAGTAGCACCACTACAACCCGTATTGCATTTCCCAAATTAGCATCAACATCAGCAATTCCAATTGAACCGAATATTGTACGCATACTGGCAAAAAATGCAGCCATGAGTCCAAACAGCAGCCAATTTGCTCCACCTTCGCCTTTACTCAGAGAGCCGTCTTTTTTCTTTAGCATAAAGATTGTTCCTGCTATAATAAACAACATACCTGCTATTTGCGGCAACCCGAAAGGCTCTTGCAATATTAAGAAAGCTAAAATAATTGTAAGCACTGTGCTGCTTTTTTTCAGCGGAGTTACATTGGACACTGTCCCGTATTTTAAGGCATATAAATAACATAGCCAAGACGCTCCCGTTGCAAGCCCTGAAGCAACCAAAAATATCCATGTGTGACCGCTGATATCAGCTATTCCTGTGTGACTACCGAATGCAAATACTATTACCCATGAAAATATAACAATAACAACGGTGCGCAAAGCCGTTGCCAAATGTGAATTGACTTCTTTAACTCCGACTTTTGCCAGCACTGCGTTTATGCCGCCAAATAATGTACCTAACATGGCGTAAATTATCCACATTTCCACACTAAAACACCTGCCTTGAAATCATGGCAATCATTATATCATAGCTGCCGATACTATTACAAATCACCCACCCCGCCTCTTTGGGCGGGGTTGCTCTGCGGAGCCACCCTCTTTACTAAAGAGGGCAAAGATGTTAAATTAAGGCATGGATAAAACATGCTCAACATATAAAAAGCAAAGACGGTGGCTTGTAATTACAGGCTTGCTTGTGATAGTCGCATTTTTTGTCAGCCTGACGCTCGGCAGATATCCCCTTTCAATCGCTGACATCACCGCAATCCTGACAGGACAAAGCACCGACCCGCTGAGCAGCTCGGTATTTTTCAACCTGCGTCTGCCCCGCACTGCAATGGCGCTGCTTGCAGGGCTTGGGCTCGGAATGGCAGGTAGCGTCTTTCAACTTGTGTTCAAAAACCCGCTCGCCGCTCCCGACATCGTCGGAGTATCATCAGGTGCAAACCTCGGGGCGGCTATTGCCATTGTGCTGCTCGGACAAAGCGCCGCTCTTATGACAACCATATCATTTGTCGGTGGAATGTCTGTTCTCTTTCTTGTTATTTTTATCGCGCGGCTGAGCAGAAACCAAAGCACGGTGACTTTTATTCTCGCAGGCATCATCATGAAAGCTGTTTCCGATGCACTCATTATGACGCTCAAATATTTCGCCGACCCCGAAAGAGAGCTTGCGTCAATCGAATACTGGGCAATGGGCAGTCTCGGCAACATGACTGCAGCCAAGCTTCTTACAATGCTTCCGTTTTTTATACTCGGATTTGCAGGGCTTATTCTCATGCGACGACAAATTATGCTCCTTGTACTTGAGGATGACGAGATTAAGACTCTCGGTGTACGCCTCGGACTTACCCGAATGATTGTGCTTGGATTAGCAGCACTTGTGGTTTCATCTATCATCAGCCAAACGGGACTGATTGCCTTTGCGGGGCTCATTGCTCCCCACGCCGCAAGGCTTGCCATAAAACGTATCAGCTTTACATGGTGCTTACTTTCATCTCTTACGGGTGCGCTAATCTTGCTCATATCAGACAGCCTCATACGCTCTGTTAGTGCTTTTGAAATACCGATAAGCATACCGACCACACTTATTGGTGTGCCTGTCTTACTTTTCTTCATGTGGCGAAGAAAGGAGGGCAAAGTGTAAAAACTTATGAATAATCAATTAAGCATTAGTAACATTTCAATTAGATATGGAGCTAAAACTATCATCAGTGATGTCAGCTTTGATGTAGGCAGCGCCTCACTTTGCGCCTTGCTTGGGCTAAACGGTTCGGGCAAAACAACACTGCTCAAAGGTCTTTGCAGACTTGTTTCTCTCACGGGCGGTCGTATCCTCTGCGATGATGTCGATTTAACACTGATAAATGAAAAAGAACGCGCGCGCTACGTCTCATACATACCTCAGCGGCACAGCAAGCTGATTGGCATAACGGTTATTGACGCCGTGCTTATGGGTCTTAACACAAGACTCGGTTTGTTTGACACACCTACACAAAAGCACAAGAGCGAAGCTATGCAGGCTCTTGAAAAGCTCGAAATCCCCCACCTTGCCTATGAGGATTTTTCACATCTGAGCGAGGGGCAAAAGCAGCTTGTGATACTCGCTCGCACACTCTTGCAAAACACCCCTGTTATGCTGCTCGACGAACCCGACAGTTCGCTCGACTTTCCGAACAAACACATGTCACTGTCAAAAATCCGCGACTTGGTGCACGCAGAAAATAAAGCCTGTATAATAACCTTGCATGACCCGAACCTCGCGCTTAAATATTGCGACAAGCTTGTTTTGCTTGATAAGGGTAAGGTGATGTCGACACTTTCCTTGACGGGGGCAAGCAATGATGATATTGTAAGTTGCCTTGGCGGAATATATGGGGAGGAATTCTATTATGACAGTAAACGATATTTATAAGTTCATTGATGAAATTGCGCCGTTTAAGTATCAGGCGGGCAGTGATAACTGCGGAATAATTGTCGGTGACAAAAATGCGCAGGTTAATAAGGTTCTTGTTTGCCTTGATGTAACAAATGATGTGGTTTTCGAGGCTAACAAAAAAGGCGTTGATTTGATAATATCGCATCACCCCCTAATGTACAGCCCCGTATCAACAATCAAAAAAAGCGACCCGCTCCACGCTTTGGTCAGCTCCAATATAAACCTTATTGCCGTTCACACAAATATTGATATCGCCTCGGACGGTGTGTCCGACTTGATGCTCTGCGCGCTTAATTTTCCAAAAAGCAATACGCCGATTATACCCATTGGCGGTGAAAACACAGGCTTTGGCAGAATTATCCAAATCGACGAGCCTATGAGCGCAAAAGAATTGGCCGAAAAATGCAAGGCTGCATTTAACTCTACAGTTATCCGTTATGTCGACGCCGATAAGCCGATAAAAAAAATCGGCGTAAGCTCGGGCAGTGCGGCAGAAACTGTGGACATGGCTCTTGATGCAGGGTGCGACGCTTTTATCTGCGGCGAGGTTAAATACAGCAAGCTGCTTTTCGCAAAAGACCATGGTTTAACACTTATCGAAGCGGGGCATTTTCACACTGAAAATATTTTCTGTGATGACATGGTGACACGGCTCAAAGCACGGTTTGCAGGGATAAATGCCGAAAAAGCTGCAAACAGTGTAGATGTTTGCAGCTATGTGTAAGTTTAATATATCAACTCAGTGTGCGTCTACAAAAGCACGGATATTTGAGATGTTTGTAATTGTTTCAAAGCCTGTGCCATTAACGACGACGAGGGTCGGTGCACTTCTGACTGAGTATTGTGAAACAAGCTCGGGGTTTGCTTCGGCTTCGACAACATCATAGCTGATTTTGGCGTCGTTCATAAAGTTTTTTGCAGTGTCACAGTTCGGGCACTTTTTTGTTGTGACAAGCATAATCTTGCTGTAGTTCATTTCCTGTGTTTCGGGCACTTCTTTTGATGTGGGGCTCGCCGCTCCCGCTTGCTTTTTGGACTCTTTTGTTGCAGTGCCGTTTATGTTGTAGAGCTTACGCTCTTTGAACTCTTGTGTTTTACCCTCGTTCCAGTTTGATACAGGACGGTAATAGCCTGTAATTCTGCTGTATACTTCGGTTTGCTCGCCGCACTCGGGACATGCATACTGCTCACCGACAAGGTATCCGTGGGCTATGCACACCGAATATGTCGGCGACATGGTGTAGTACGGAAGCTTGTAGTTTTCTGCAATCTTGCGGATAAGTGCTGCGGTTGCTTTCCATGAGGGAAGCTTTTCGCCGAGAAATGCATGGAAAACCGTTCCCGATGTGTATAGTGTCTGCAGAGTGTCTTGAACTGTAAGGGCTTCGAAAATGTCGTCCGTATGGCCGACGGGAAGATGTGAGGAGTTGGTGTAGTACGGGGTTTCGCCGGGGTTTTTTGCTGCCGTGATGATGTCGGGCCAACGTCCGGCATCGTGCTTTGCAAGGCGAAATGCCGTGCTTTCTGCGGGGGTTGCTTCCAAGTTGTAGAGGTCGCCGTATTTTTCTTGATAGTCTGAAAGGCGGTCTCTCATGTGGTTGAGCACATCTTGCGCAAATTTCTGAGCCTTGGCATCGGTGAGGTCGGCCTTAATCCATTTTGCGTTTAAGGTTGCTTCGTTCATGCCGAGCAGACCGATTGTTGAAAAGTGATTGTCAAAATTGCCGAGATAACGTTTGGTGTACGGATATAAACCCTCTTCCAAGAGTTTGGTTATAATTGCACGTTTGGTTTCGAGTGAACGTGCGGCAATGTCCATCATTTTGTCGAGTCTGACATAAAACTCCGCTTCGCTGCGTGATTTGTATGCGATGCGTGGCATGTTTATTGTGACAACCCCGATTGAGCCGGTGCTCTCACCGCTGCCAAAGAGACCACCGGACTTTTTACGCAGTTCTCTCAAATCGAGGCGCAGGCGGCAGCACATGCTGCGTACGTCGCTTGGTTCCATGTCGCTGTTAATGTAGTTTGAAAAATACGGTGTGCCGTATTTTGCGGTCATTTCAAAGAGCAGACGGCTGTTTTCTGTTTCACTCCAGTCAAAGTCCTTGGTGATTGAGTATGTGGGTATCGGGTATTGGAAGCCTCGTCCGTTTGCATCACCATCGAGCATAATTTCGATAAACGCTTTATTGACCATGTCCATTTCGGCTTTGCAGTCTTTATATTTGAAGTCCATCTCTTTGCCGCCGACAATAGCGGGAAGCTCGGCAAGGTCGTTTGGAACAACCCAGTCAAGTGTGATGTTGGTAAATGGTGCTTGCGTACCCCAACGGGATGGTGTATTAACGCCAAAAACAAAGCTTTCAACGCATTTTTTAACTTGGTCATATGCCATGTTGCCCGCTTTGACAAACGGTGCAAGGTAGGTGTCAAATGATGAAAATGCCTGTGCACCCGCCCATTCGTTTTGCATGATACCGAGGAAGTTGACCATTTGGTTACAAAGGCTCGGAAGATGCCTTGCGGGCGAAGATGTGATTTTGCCGGGAATACCGCCGAGACCCTCTTGTATAAGCTGCTTGAGACTCCAGCCCGCACAATAGCCTGTGAGCATGGAAAGGTCGTGCAGGTGAATGTCTGCACTTCTGTGAGCATCGGCAATGTCCTTGTCATATATTTCGCTCAGCCAGTAGTTTGCGGTGATAGCGCCGGAGTTATTTAAGATAAGGCCGCCGACAGAATAAGTAACCGTGGAATTTTCCTTAACACGCCAGTCCGTAACATTGACGTAGCTGTCCACGGTGTCTTTGAAATCCAAAATGGTGGATTTCATATTTCTTATTTTTGCGTGTTTTTCGCGGTAAATGATGTATGCCTTTGCTACATCTGTGTAGCCGCCTTTAATAAGAACAGCTTCAACACTGTCTTGGATTTCTTCAACCGAGATTGCGTCATCGACAATTTTCGGTTCGAAATCCGCAGTTACCATAACCGCTAAAAGGTCTATAGTGTCAGAGTGATACCGCCTGTTTTGTGATTCAAAAGCTTTTGTTATCGCTTCAGTTATTTTCCCAAGATCAAAATCAACGGTCGTGCCATCACGTTTTTTAACTCTGTACATGCTTATAGCCCCTTATTTATTTGATAATCTGTCTACCGCTCAATCATAGTAGCACTTGATGTGTACCATGTCAAGCATAAAATACAATATATTGTAATTATTTTATATAATAACTACAATATATGCTAAATATGCCGCAATAACTACCAATAGCCGTCATTGCGAGGAGCACAAAGTGCGACGTGGCAATCCAGACCATCAACTCTATGCAAATGCAGTTTCCGGATCGCCACGCGTATGTCTCGCAAACGAGACATTGCGCTCGCGATGACACTATATCTACATACCCCGTAACTCCGTGCATGGGAGTATTTCTCTGACGCACGTGCAAAGCTCTCGCAGCTCCGCTTCACTGTAAGCCGTCAGATTGTCACACAGTGTTTCCTTTGAGCCGTCAAAACCCTGCAGGTAATATTTGCCCGCCTCTTTTATCATACGGGCTATCTCGCACAGGTCGTCTTTCGTATGAAACCCGCACAAAACAGTTGTTCTAAACTCATATGAAACAACATCGGAGAGCAGGTATTCTACGCTCTCTTTAACCGCAGCCGTGTCATAATCCGGCATACCGATTGTTTCGGGATACTTTTCCAAAGTGTTTTTTATGTCCATTGCAACATAATCAACACTGCCCGACGCAACAAGCTTTTTTAGTCTGCCCGGATAACCGCCGTTTGTATCAATCTTTACCAAAAATCCCAACTCTTTGATTTTCGCGGCAAAGGCAAAAATCTCATCAAACATTAAAGGCTCACCGCCGCTGATACACACCCCGTCAATTAACCCCTGTCTGGATTGCAAAAACGCAAAAAACACGTCTTCGCCAATAGGCACAACGTCTTCGTGGGTTTCCGCGATAAATCTCGGGTTATGGCAATAGGGGCACAGGAAATTACATCCGGCAATAAATATAGAGCAGGCTGTCTTATCAGGATAATCAAGGAGTGTTAACTTTTGTAATCCTGCTAAATTCATTTCCTGCTCCATACTCTTGCTTATAATTTACTAACTGAACTTAAATCCTATATTATCATAGTATACGGTTCCTGAATAGTCCGTTTCTCCCCAGTTAAAAAGTGCCAGTATGATGTTTCGGACACGAACGGGTGATGAATAATCCTGTATGGTAAACGGCAGGTCTATCACATACTTACGAAGCTGTCTGCCGTCGGCAGTTGTGATAACCTCGCCTCCGTTTATCGGGTCGATATCAACTCGCCCTGCTTCATACCACCACCCCGCACCGTCAGGTACCGGAATAACTGCTATCTGCAGATAACCGTCGGTGGCAGCGTCCACATCAAGGAATATTTCCATTGTAAAGGCTGTAATATCTCTGCTTCTGCTCAGCGGCATCTCTTGGTCTGTAAAGAACATTGTGCCAAGCCTTGCACCCTGCTCCCATGCATCCTCGCCGGGTACAAATGTCATTGGGAACATCAGTGCATTACTTTCAGCCACACCAACTGTTATGTCTGAATTTTGGACTTTTGAGGTATCGTCACGTGACCAGCCCTCAAGTGTTCCGTCTTCAAACGTAAAGAGACTAAACTCACCCTTGTCCGCTACAGGACGCCTGCTTATATCGCCGTTATGCTCGGGCGGTCCCGGATACATCGGAACGGGGTCGCCCTTTATCATAGCTCTGTAGAACCTGCCGGAGTCCGTAACTTGATCATCGGGCCATGCACCTTGCGGATTTGATGTCACAGATGCTGTAAACGCTGATGATACTTCATTTTTCTGTGCCAAAGACCATGCACACCAACTGATTTTACGATCTGCCAAAAATTCCATCCAACGAATGGAATAATCAATGTACGGTCCTTTGTCGCCACTTGCTTCGCTCGTACCCCACTCTGTGCAAAATACAGCCAAGCCGTGACTAAGCGCGTTATCTACCATGCCTCTAATCCAGTTGTCATTGCCCGTGTCATGTGTTCCCGCATAAAAATGCATTGCATACATCACATGCGGGTCGTCAATCGGGTCGTTTACCGGAGCGTCTATAAGCTGACTCCAGCTGTCTGTTCCGCAGATGATAATACCTTTTTCATCAAACTGCCTGATAGCTTCGATTACACTCTCATGATACGGCTTGAGCCGTGTAGTCCATGTTTCAAAGCGGTTGTTGTAGTTTCCAATTCTGTTTGGTTCATTTGCCGTTTCCCACAGAATGTTACCCTGCGAGCCGTATTTTTGAGCAAGGTATGCAAAAAATACCTGCGGGCCTGTCCAGTTCGGATTGGCGTCGCGAAGCGCAAGAAACTCGGCAGGCATATCAGGGTCATCAAGCCCTGCTGTCAAGTAGTCCTCGTGCATCGGGTCGCCGGGGGTGAGTATATGCCAGTCGACCATAACATACATTCCGCGTTCTGTCGCAAGCTTAATGCCCAACTCCACATGCGAGAGTATCAGACTCGGATTAGTGCGATAGCCTGCTTCGGTTATATACATAGCCAAACGGATAATGTCACATTCCCAATCGTCTGCGAGCACATCAAATGCGTCCTCAGTGAGCACCCATGAGCCTGCACCCCATTGCAGTCCGAATGAGCTCATGCCGCGAAGCTGCACGGGAAAGCCGTTTGAGTCACAAAGCTGCCCGTCTATTATTTGCAACACACCATATTTCCCGAACGGTGTGTCATGCTCACCGTATGTCGGCTGCGACGGCGGTGTGGTGCTTGGTGTCGGGTCGGCTCCTGATACGCCACCGGGGTCAACCGTCGGAGTGGGGACTTCTTCCCCGTTGTCGTTACATGCGACGACAAATACTGCAACACAAAGCAGCATTATAAGTGCAAGTAATAAACTAAATCTTGAGTTAAATTTTGCTTTCATTTAATAATCCATCCTTTCTGCTTACATATATAATAATATAAGTGACAACAAATTTCCACAAAAAATTCACATATTCCTCTTAGCCCTCTTTAGTAAAGAGGGTGGCCCCGAAGGGGGCGGGTGATTTGTCTTTAGCAATATTCCCCTTGACATCGGTATATATATAAGATAGTATAGCCTCAAAATATAAAGAAAGGAGTAAAAGTCATGGCATACATCAAGTTTGATATCATAGTAAAAAGCGGTAAAAATGATAGCGGTTCACGCAGTTTTTCTGCACGTGTGTCTTGTGCCGGGCTTTTGCTGTTGCGTTTAGAGTAAAGTAACAAAATATACTGTAAACATATAACGGTCGAAGGCATGTGATACACAAAAAGCCTTCGATTTTTTGTTGTATCACACAAAAAATATAACCAACTGAAACAGAAATGAGATAAAAAAATGAAAATTTACAAAACACTCCCGGACGGAATAGAAATCGTTGAATATGAAGACTCTCTCGCTCAGGCTGTTGCCGACATGTGGAACAAAAGCGGCGAGGGTTGGGGCGGCACATTTGACAACGGCGTGTACACTGCCGAGCGCATGATAAACAAACGGGCAAGCGGAGCATTCTTTAATGTCTACGTTGCAATGAAAGACGGCGAGGCTATCGGTTATTGCAGCTTTGACAGATACTATAAGGATGAGAACACGGCATATGTTCACCTGCTTAATGTCCGCCCCGATTATTACGGCAAAAAAATCGGTAAAGAGCTCGTTATGATGTGTGTGTACGAAACAATAGCGAGAGGTATGCCGAGAGTCGATATCCACACATGGCCCGGAAATACTAAGGCTGTGCCGCTCTATAAAAAATGCGGGTTCTTTTTGGAAGACCGCACGGATACTACGCACCTGAGCAACTACATTCCAACTGTGCTCTCGACAGAGCTTTTGAAAGACTTCTTTGAAACCGCTGACTGGAACAAAAACTCAACAAGGGAAATTGACTTTGACCCCGACGGCAAAAAAGTCAACAAATTTGAGCTGTATGAATACCGGTGGGAAAAAGACGGAGCTTCTCTGCGGGTCGGCTTTGAGAAAACGGGACGGCGGATAAATCTAATCGAAACCGATGATTACAAAATTGAACTTACTGCGGAAAATCACGAGCTTGCGTATGGTCTCCGCTACCCCTGTCAGCTTCATATCAAAAACAAAACAGGAAACAAGCTTAGTGTTTCTGCCATCGCAAAAAGTGATGATGTCATTGACTTTAACGGCACATGGAGCAGTGATGTTTCGGAAGAAGAAGTCTTTACGGGTTCATTTTTCGTAAACACAATAACGCAGGCACAAGACGACATGAAGATGCACCCATGTGTTCTCGCCCAAGTAGTTGTAAACGGCAAACATGCCGAGCTTGGTTTGGGTATTGAGCCGAAATTCCCCGTCACAGTTAGCCTCGGCAGAAAGCCGCAGGCTGCAAAAACGGGCGTCAGCGAAGATATCTATCTTAACATCGCAAACGGACTATCTTCCGATGCCACCGTTACTTTTACACTGCCCCAAAACCCGCTGCTGCAGTTTTCACAAAGTGAGTATGAAGTTAAGCTCTCGGGCGGAAAAGATATTTCCGTTAAGACAACCGCTCTCAATACAGATTGCGGCTACACAGGTATTCCCGTAACCTATACTATCCGCATGGATAATGGGGAAACTGTAACCGACACACGCCCACTGCATATTGTCAGTCAAGGTATAAGCGGAAAATTCGGGTTTGAAACCGATGAAAACTACGGCGCGGTGAACGGATTGTGGAAGCTCAACCTTAACAAAAAAAGCAATATAGTTGTTTTTGACCGTCTTGTCGCGTCAGGACAAGCAACGTTTTTCACATCTCAACTCGGAAAACCCTATGATGAAGAGTTTAACATCATGAAACCCGCCGATATCAGAGTTACCGAAGACGGTTCATTTATCAGATTTGAAACCGACTTTATTTCCGGAAAGTTCCCCGGTGCTGTGCTCACTGAGATTTATATCTTTGACAACGCAGGGACACTAAAGCGCGCTGTCCGCGTCACAAATAAAGGCACTGCAAATCTTGACCTTTCCGTAAAAACAGAATTTTGGTCATTTGTCGGCAGAAAAATAGTCTATCATTACGACGGAGCTCTGCACGAGGTTTCTGATAAAATGAACTTCGGTTTTGACACCTTGGACAAAACAAAAATCGACGAAAACTGGATTTTCGACATCAGCGAGTACGCTCCGCAAGGTATATACTGGCACGAAGATTACAAGCCGGACGCAAGGTGGGGCGACCTGTTGGTCTTTGAAATTCCGACGGGCGTGTTAAAACCGCAGCAGGTTTTTGAAAGCGAGCCTATTGTATATATGTGTGATGTTTTCAAGAATTTTAAGGATTTTAGAAACTATGTGCGCGGAACTCATGCGGATAAAATGCCTCTCCCGCACAATCACCTTGAGTTCATCGCAAACGGCTCTAACCCTGTAGTGTACTCCGGCGCACTCACGCTTACAGTCCGTAATAACAGACAAAATACCCGCCCCGGCACAGTCCGTATATCCTCGCCCGACGGTTTTTTCCACGAGGATACGCAGACAAACCCCGATGATAAGCTTATACTCGAAAATGCCTTTACTGTACCTGTAACATCTGATAATACAGGTATCGGGTTAGCCAACTTTTCCATATGTTTATCGGGCTTTGAAAAGGACGTTGGGCGTGTTTTGTTAGCACCCGATGAAACTGCTCTAAAAACCGAAGATAAAGACGGCGTGTTGACTGTTACAAGCGGTAAGCTCAGCTACAGCGCCGATGCAAAGTTTTCAGACGCGGTATTTTCACTTAAATACGGCGAGAATGAGTGGTTCTTCTCAAACTATCCGTCGACCGAGCCATGCTCATGGTGGAACCCCTTTGTCGGCGGGCTGAAAGCTCACCTTACTTCAATGGGCGACAGTCTTGTGCTCCGCGAAAAGATAACAGCGGCTTTTGCCACAAAAACCGACACTCTCGGGAATTTATGGACAGGCATCAAAACCACCGTAACTGTTGAGCAATTTGACAAGTTTAAGGGCATATCATATACGCAGTATTTTCTAACCTTGCCCGGTGTTCCTGTTTTGTGCCACTTTACAAGTCTTACCAACAATACGGGACGCTACTTGGATACAGAGCTAAACACATTAATGTTCCTTAGTGGTGAGGAAAACTTGAAAAACCTGCGTGCCGAAATGGTAATTGATAACACCAAGTATAAAGTGCGCCTTGGCGGAGTTGAGGAAATGCTCTGGTATGACCGCCTCGTTAAAATCCAAAGCGACTTTGACGCACCACGCCCCGAAAAGCTCTATGTATACGGTAATGCCTATTATGACAACGGCGAGCAGTTTTTTGACTATGATTTTGGTATCGCTCTTTGCGAAAGCAAAAGCAGAAGCGGTGTGCCCGACGGCGGCAGCTTTACATCTGTTCCGATTTTCTGTATATTATCTGAAAAGGACTTAACTCTCGAGAGCTTGGATGACCTGCGGCGGGTTATGTTCCCAAATGATTAAAGCGAGGATTAAAGCATTGAAAATAATTGACTCACATGTGCATTATTCGAAGATAACTTCATTTGAACAGTGTGCATGGCGTACCTCATATGTTGACTATTCACAGCAAGGATATAAAAAAGAAACCTCATCTCTGGAGGTCATCAAATCAATTTGTATGGGGCTTGTTGAAAAAGTGCACGGGAGGTTTCCCGACAAAAACGCCAAAACACCCATGATAGCAGACTTGGAGGAAAATATGCCCGAGGGAATGTATCTTTGCCTCGGGATAAATCCTCATACGCTTACGAAAAAAAGTCTCGACGAAACAGAAGATATGCTCAAAAACAACCCACGTGTTGTCGGAATGAAAATCTATGCGGGTTATTACCATGTGGATATTAATGACCCGCTATATACCCCGGTGTATAAGCTTGCGGAAACATACGATAAAACTATTGTTATTCACACGGGCGAGACATTTTCCGAAAGAGGGCTTCTCAAATACTCTCACCCGCTTTGTGTTGACGAGCTTGCCGTCACTTTTCCGAAAATGCGGATTGTCGCTTGTCATATGGGTGCACCATGGATTTTTGATGCCGTTGAGGTAGCCGCAAAAAACCCGAATGTATATGTTGATATATCGGGTCTGCTTGTCGGAGATACGCTGCTTATCGCCCGTATGTCCGCCACTCCCCTGCTGATAAACCGTTATAAGGAAGCACTCATTTTCCTCGATAATTATGACAAAATACTCTACGGCTCGGATTGGCCATTAGTCCCGATGAATTCATACATTGATTTTTGTAAAGAAATTATTCCGCCCGAAGCACATGCAAAGGTATTTTTTGAAAATGCCATTAGGGTATATAGGTTATAAAAAAGAGGCTTTCGCCTCTTTTTTTTACGCTATTTCGCTCCGCAGGGTATCGATGATGTTCTCTTTTTTGACCCTGCCGACTGCATACATCATTGTTACGAGAACAATCATAAACACACCTGCTGTTGCAATTAGAATACTATCCCACGGGAGCATAAAGTCTACGTCCACACCCTGCATAACTCCTGTGTAAATAAGCCATGCAACAAGAACCGAAACGGGCAAGCTAAACAGCAGTGCTTTGATGCCATAAAAGAAACATTCATAAGTCACCATTTTATTAAGCCCGCTATCGGTCATACCCATTGATTTGAGCATGGCAAACTCCCTGCGTCTTATACTGACATTAGTAGTGACCGTATTAAACACATTGGCAACTGTAATGAGCGACATTAAGATGATAAATCCGTAAGTAAAAATGTTTACGACATATATAATCCTACGGTTTGCTTCTTCCTGTGCAAAATAGTTTGTAACACGGAAATTATTAGGCAATTCGGACTCCATAAGCAAACTTTCAATATGAGCTGCCGATGCATTCGGATCATTTGATAAAAATGTCATACACTCCGTCATATAGAAACTTTCAGGAAAATCAAACAGCATTAAATGTGAGTACGGTAAAATCATCAACGGCTGACTGAATTGATTATATCCTATGTTATCCGGTAGCCTGTCAGCTATAGTAACAGCGATATCTATACCGGGATTTAAAGCAAGTGTATTGTCCTCATTTAAATAATCGTAAAGTGTCATATTAAATGAATTTGTGATAAACATATTATAATTTTCAATTCTGCCTGTTTCAAAGTTATGCCTGATTACCCTCGCGTATACAGGGTAGCTTTTTGCTTCATTGTTATAATATATGCTTTCGGATAAATTCATTTGTGTTAAATATTCAAGATAAGAAGCGTCATCCATAAACATAAGTATAATAGAAAACTCGACTTCATCGGGAACCTGTGTTTGTGTTTTGTCTCCAAGCCACATTTCATACTCTATAACCCTCTGACTAAGCAGGCTGGTGTTTATTGGTGAAAGGGTGTTATAAATAAACTGATATCCGTATGCATAAACCCCGTCAGCATTTTTGAGCAGTTCAAAACCTTTTATAATATCATCGTCCGTAGTATCCGCACGTTCATAAAAGAAAACACTTATATCACAATTTGAAACTGATATCGAAGTTTCACTTGTCTGTCTCAAGTACATTGCAAAGCTACCGGCTGCGACAAAAAGAACAACACTGACAAAAAGCGATATGATTGTGCTGCGGTAAAGCTTTTTGTTTCGCTTAAAATTCTTGCGTGAGAGCATACCTTCCACACCAAGAATTTTTTCAAACAGCTTGGAGCTTTTGATTTTTTTAGGATTTATTTTTATGTCGGCACTTTGACGGATACTGTCAATGGCGGATTTTTTTGACGCCCTGCTTGCCGGGATATACGCAGATATATATATTGTAACAATGCCGACTGCTGCTGCAATAACAACAGCCTGCCACGAAACTGCAATTCTGAGGGGCTCTCCCTGTCCGCTCATTAACACGCTCAGCATCTCTCCTACCACTGAGAGAGTAACCGCTATACCACCGATACCGGCTAAAATTCCAAT
This sequence comes from Oscillospiraceae bacterium, assembly GCA_009781515.1. GTDB lineage: Bacteria > Bacillota > Clostridia > Oscillospirales > Oscillospiraceae > WRMH01. The sequence continues at coordinate 19,284 of WQXY01000002.1, read as the reverse complement.
AGGTATACCTATTACACCAACACACAAACCTTCAAACAATACGGATTTTCGCAACTGCCTCCCTGTTGCACCTACCGAGGATAAAATCCCAAACTGACGTGTCCGTTCACTTACAGATATGGCAAAGGCATTATATATAAGAAGTACCGAGCCAACCATTATCAAGACAATGAGTATTGCACCAAGGGAATAAATTACAGCTTGGAAGTTATCATTTTCCGTTACTCCCATTCCACGCAAATAATCGGTGTTATGAAACGGAAATACAAAATGGTCTGCGTTAATTTTTCGGGTAAAGCTATACGCATCACGATGATTATTAAGCTTTACATATACTATAAAGTTGCCAAGTCCTGACTCGCCGTAACTGTCTTGTGTTGTTTGATTCGGTTTATGTGCGGTAATAAATGTACGAAAATTCGTGTGCCAAAGAGTATCACAAAAGCCTACTATGTTGTAAGTTTTTATATTATCGGGAATAAACTCATCATAAATGGCACTACCTACATATTCTAAGGTTACAGTGTCGCCAACATTGTACTCGTTCCAATGTCCGCCTACGCCATAGGGAATAACAATTTCATCGGAGCTTTGCGGCAACCTGCCCGATAAAAGAGTGATAGGCAAAATTTCCAAGGCTCTTTCCGAATAAGCGGAAAGATTATAGTGCATGCTGTGCTCATTTTCCGGGTCGAGCAGACCATAGCCGAGAAGCTCTATAAAAAATGCTTCTTTCACTGCAGGGTCATCTTTTACACGCTCATAAATCTCTTTTGTAGTAAGAGAAAAACCGGCTTCCCACTCACCGTATTTTCTTATCGCATCTCTAAGCATATATTCTTGTAAAGATGATATGAAGGTTGTTACACCGGCAATAAGCGCTGCCGATAATATCACACCGATGATTGTAACAATCGTCCGTGTGCGGTTTTTCATTAAGCTCTGAAAGGTGATTTTTGAAAATATATTCATGACATCACCCTATCTGACTTTCTCATCACGTACGACTCTGCCGTCGGAAATACCAATGATGCGGTTTGCTTGGAGTGCGATATTTTCGTCATGGGTGACAAGAATTAGCGTTTGCCCGTACTTGCTGTTGCTTTGCTTAAGCAGGCTGATAATTTCCTGACCGTTTTGACTGTCCAAGTTACCCGTCGGCTCGTCTGCAAGCATAACGCTCGGCGCGTTCATCAAGGCACGTCCGATAGATACCCTTTGCTGCTGACCGCCCGAGAGCTGATTTGGCAGGTGGTTACGGCGCTCTGTTAAGCCAAGCAGTGTCAGTAGCTCCTCAAGCCGCTCCTTATTAACCTCGCGCTTATCCATTAGCACAGGCAGCGTGATGTTTTCGACCACGTTTAAGGTTGGAATGAGGTTGTAAAACTGATATATAAGCCCGACCTGACGGCGGCGGAAGATTGCCAAATTATCGCTGTTTTGAGCGTACACGTCCTGACCGTCGAGATATACATGCCCGCTTGTCGGCATATCAACTCCGCCGATAATATGCAGCAGCGTAGACTTACCCGAACCCGACGAGCCGATGATTGCAACAAACTCGCCCTTTTCAATCGTGAGAGATACACTATTTAGTGCTATAACTTGGTTTTCGTCTTTGCCGTATATTTTACTGAGGTTTTCGATTTTTAACAGTTCCATAAAATAAATCTGCCTTTCTTGTATTGTTACATGACAATACAGTAGCAGATTTTTGTGACATTACGGTGAATTTCCGGTGACGATTTAGTCATAATAGAAAAATTCTCTTGTGCTTTAAGATTATTCTAAAGAGCACTTACATCGGTGAAACGTGCCAGCGGTTTTTGTTCGCAAGCTCAAAAAACCGGTCATCGTTTCCCCTCACGGCTCTTTCCTGTTGTGCTGCGTCACAAGAGAACCCGTCACTTTACAAACCTTACAGCAAAAACAGCGCCGCCGTCGTGGTGATTTTTTGCTGTTATCGTACCGCCTTGCCTCGAAATAATCATTCTGCTCAGCGACAGCCCGATGCCGTAGCCTGTGGCATTGTCGCTTTTGCCACGGTAAAACCTATCAAACAAATGCGGTATGTCTTCATCTTCAAAGCCCCTGCCGCTATCATGTATCGTAAGCTCTGTATACAGGTTGTTATCATTGCAGCTTATTTCGATTGTCCCGTCCTCGCCGATGCTTTCCATGCAGTTTTTCAGTATGTTTTGCACCGCCTCCGAGAGCCAGCCGATGTCACCTTGTATTTTTATGTCCTGCAGTATATCCGTTTTTATTTGAATGTTACGAAGCTCCATAGGTATGAGCAGCGGACGGCAGGCAGAGGCTACAATGTCTCCTACAGCTATAAGTTCGCTTTGAAATGCCACAACCCCCGCGTCAAGCCGTGATAATTTCAACAGTGATGTAATCAGCCAGTCCATGCGGATAAGCAGCTCTTCAAGCTCGCGGACAAACTTTTGCCGCTCCTGTTCATTTTCGTTTTTCGCCAAAAAGGACAAAATAAGATTTGCACTTGTCAGCGGTGTTCGCAGCTGATGCGCAATGTCTGCAAGCAGGTCTGCAAGATACTCCTTGTCGCGGACTAAAACATCGTTTTGCTCTCTTATACGCATGGTCATTTTTGTGATATCGTTATGGAGTATGGACAGCTCACCCTCATCAAATCCGCTAAGCTCAAAGCGGTCGGCACCGTGAAGAACTAAGTCTATTTGCTCAGATATCCTTGAAATGCTTTTGTAGCGTGCTTTTGTGAAGATGAAAAAAGCCGAACCAAGCACAGCCGATAACGCGGCAAGTAAAACTCCGTTTATCGGCGAGACAAAAAAGCCGACTGTTATAAAAATTGCAGATAATACTATGTATAAGACGGCAAATCTCACAAACTCTTTATTCCGCAGCACTTTGACCTCCAAGCTTATAGCCTAAACCACGAATGGTCAGTATAATTTGAGGATTTGCGGGGTCGTCTTCTATTTTTTCCCGCAGACGCTTTATGTAGACGGTCAGTGTGTTGTCATTAACAAACTCACCTGCCGCGTCCCAAAGCTCGTCAAGCAGCTTGCTCCGTGTGATAAGATTGCCCTGATTGTTCAAAAATACAAGCAGCAAACGGTACTCCAACGCCGACAGGAAGACTTCCCTGCCGTGCTTTTTTACCATACCGCTCGCCGTGTCAACATGCAGTGATGCAATTTCAAATGCCGACGGTGCTCCGCCGCTCTTTCTTAGTGTCGCTTTTATTCTTGCAATCAGTTCCATTGGGCGAAACGGCTTCGTTATGTAATCATCGGCTCCCATGTTCAGCCCTGTGACAACACTTGCTTCGTCGCCTGAGGCTGTCAGGAAAATAACAGGTGTATCCGTCCCGGTTTTTATTGCTGTGCAAACCGCAAAGCCGTTACCGTCAGGCAAGGATATATCAATGAGTGCCAAGTCAAACTTTTTCCCCTCAAGCATGGATATTGCTTCTTTTTGCGTAGCAGCATGGGAAACTGCAAACCCCTCGGAGCTGAGCAGAAGCGTAAGGTTTTTGGCAATCGCTTTATCGTCTTCAACTAAAAATATCTGCATCATCGTTTCTCCCCTATATGGTATTATCTGCATTTCTTTTAACTTTTCTGAACACAATTATATAAGATATTACAAGAAGTAAGGTTGCAAACGGCCATGCGAGCGGGTCAGAGAGCAGTACGCCCAACTCCCCGAGATAACGCGTTAGCACAACAACCGATATGATACGCAGCAGCAGCTCAACAAATCCCGACAACATAGGAATAAACGTGTTGCCAATTCCCTGCAGTGCCGCACGGTACATAAACAGCAGATAAAGAAAAGGCAATCCGACACTCATCAGCCTCAGCTGTCTCACGCCGACATCAAGCACCTCACTGACCTGACCTGCATCACCGTCTATAAGAATACTCAGTATCTGACGCCCAAACGGCAATGCAACTGCCATTATAACAAGTGATGACCCTACCACAAGCTTAAGACCGTCTTTGACCCCCTGCTTTACACGGTCAAGCTTCCCTGCACCGAAATTTTGTGCAACAAAGGTAGCCACGGATGCCTCAATGGCTCCTCCCGCAATCATCAGAAGACTGTACATTCTTTTTGCAGCCGCAACACCCGCAATAAACTCCGTACCGTATTCATTGACATGACGCTGTACAATCAGTCCGCCTATTTCAATGACTGCATTGCGAAACCCGAGCGGCAGTGCAAGCCGCAGGAGCGGCCACGCGGAGGCTTTGTCAAACTTAAAGCCGCAGCCTTGGAAAATCCCTGTTTTGCGTATTGCACGAAAGCAGTAAACAAAAGCCACGGACTGTGCCAAAAGTGACGCAAAAGCAACACCTGCAATTCCAAACGGGAAAACCAAAGCAAAGTCCAATGCAATGTTCAGTATTGTCGCTATAATCATCGCACGAAGCGGTGTCTTGCTGTCGCCGAGTGCAAAGAGCATCACTGCCATAAGGCTATACGCAAACACTATAGGCTTGCCTGCCCATACCAAGCTTAAATATGTCACCGCACCGTCAATAAGATGCGGGGGCGTCCTTAGAAGCTCCATGAGCGAACGGCAGCCGAGAACTCCTCCGATGCTTATCATTAGAGCAAAAAGCCCTGCAAAATATGCTGCGGTGACAAATGCTTTTTTTAAGCCGTCCATGTCCTTTGCACCGAAGCGTTGTGCAAAGAGCGTGCCAAATCCTTGGTTAATACCAAAAACCAAGCTCAAAACGAGCCAAAAAGGGCTCGCTATCGCTCCTATTGACGCGAATGCGTTTATTCCGAGTATCCGCCCGATTATAGCGCTGTCAACTACAGAAAACAGCAGCTGCAGCACATTTGAAATAAGCAGCGGAACAGAAAACCCAATCATCAACCGAATGGGTTTTCCCTCTGTCATGTCCTTTACATTTGACATAAATTACCTATACTACGAACTGCTCTGTCCATTGTGCATCCTTACGCCTGTTTTTGCTGAATTCCCACGGGTCGTGGATTTTCGGCACATCATTGAGTAGCTGCTTTGTATAATCAGCCTTTGGGTTCAAAACGACCTCGTCGGCAGAGCCAAATTCGACAATCTTACCTTTTTCCATGATATATACGGTATCGGAAAGGTAATAAGCCAAACCCATATCATGCGTGATAAATATTATCATCATTCCCGTTTCATCACGCAGCTTGAGCAGCATGTCCAAAATCGTAGCTCTCGAGCAGGCGTCAATCATTGAGGTCGGCTCGTCGGCAAGCAGTATTTTCGGTTTTAAGAGAAAAATCCGTGCAATCATAAGGCGTTGCATTTGCCCGCCCGATAGTTCAAACGGATACTTGTTTGTCATCTCGTCATACTTGAGATTAACAAAGCTGCATGCCTCACGCATCATTTCGATTTTCGTTTTCCGCGGCAGAAGTCTTCCTCCCCGCATATTAATACAATCAAGAAGCACGGAGTCTATTTTTGAAAAGATATTGTACGATGAGTACGGGTCTTGAAAAATCGCCTGAATACCTTTCCAATATTCCTTTTTTTTGCGCCTTGAACCTATGTCACGCTTTTTACCCATAAAGCTAATCTCACCCTCGGTCACGGAGGTAAGCCCTAACAGCATTTTTATTAGTGTTGTCTTCCCGCTGCCCGACTCGCCGACGATAGAAATCAAATCACCCGAGTAAAATTCAAAATCAACATTGTCTACGGCAAGTGTCTTTTTGCTGCCGAAACCGAATATTTTCGTTACGCCCTTTCCACTCAGGCACAGCTGTCTGTCATGACTGTTCATTTTTATATGCCTCCCTGAGTTCATTTTCCGTGAAAAGACAACGGCATTTGCGGTTGTTTTCAAAATCATAAAATGCCACCTGTGAAAGTCTGCAATTTGCTGTTGCGTACTTACAACGCTCTGCAAAACGGCAGCCGTCGGGCGGCTTTTTGAGATTTGGCGGTGTTCCCGGTATCGCAACAAGCTTAACGTCACGTGTGCCGTCCTCCGGCACGAGTATCGAGCCCATTAATCCCTTGGAGTAAGGGTGCAGCGGGTCAAAAATCATTTGGTCAGCCGTGCCGGACTCAACAAGCTGTGCGGCATACATAACCATGATATCATCTGTGACATTATATAAAAGCGGCAGTTCATGGGTTATGAATATCATTGATTTTATATAACCGAGCTCCATGAGGTCATGTATCATTTTGATAACCATTTTCTGGCTTGTGACATCAAGTGCCGAAGACGGCTCGTCTGCGATAAGTATCTTCGGCGAGAGGATTGTGGAAACAGCAATAACTGTACGCTGCTTCATTCCGCCCGAAAGCTCCACGGCATATTTACCAAGTGCTTCTTCGGGCAGGTTCAGTATCTCAAACCGTTGACGCGCCAAGTCGTATATGTCTTTTTTTGTGGCTTTCGGGTCGTGAGCACGAACGACATCTTCAATAAACTTAATAATCTTGCGTGTCGGATTGAGTGCATTCATTGCCGCTTGCGGTATGTATGCAATCTCCGTGCCGAGAATGTTTTTCCTGATATCGTCGGGTTTCATGCCGGATATATTTCGCCCGTCTATTATGATCTCACCCTTGATGTAATGGAGCGGTGCAAAATAATACCCCATAAGACTCAGTGCAAGTGTGGACTTGCCGCAGCCGGACTCACCTGCAATCCCGACGGATCTGCCTTCTTCAACCTTAAAAGAAACGTCATTTACCGCATAAACGTCCTCTTTGAAGCGGGTGATGTATTTGGTTGTAAGACCTTTGACCTCAAGCATTACTTTTCCCATTTACTCACCCCCTAATCTCTAAGCTGCGGATTGAACACTTGGTCCATTCCGGTATTCATTAAATTGAGCGAAAAAGATATCAACAAAATTACTACTATGACCGGATAATATGCCCACCATGCTCCGTGTATAAAGGCGGTCGATTTCATAATGCTCCAGTCGAGCATCATGCCGAGTGTGGCTGTCGATGTAGTGCTCGGTCCGAGTCCAAGCATGGAAAGCCCCGCTTCTGCAAGAATACCCGATGATATCTGCAGGATAAATGCCATTACTACATATGATGCGATGTAGGGCAGGATATCTTTGATGATTATTTTCGGCATGGAGTGACCGCTGAGTTTACTGAGATTTACATGGTCACGGTTGCGAAGTGACATAACCTGCGAGCGTACCGAACGTGTTGTCCATACCCACGAGGTAAGACCTATGACAACCGCAACGGTTGTAGCTCCCCGCTCCATTTGCGACATGCCATATGAAATAAGTATCAAGAGAACAAAACCGGGAATGACTGTGAATAGATTTGTAAAGAACATTATGATGTCGTCCACTATTCCGCCGACATATCCGCCGAGCAGCCCTAATGTCAGCCCGATAAGTGTGGCAACGGTTCCTGCTACAAGCCCTATCCAAAGCGATGTGGCTGTAGCCAAGACTAATTTTTTGAGCACATCACTTCCGAAGTTGTCGGTTCCGAGCGGCAGCCTTATTATATTTGCAACATCGCTGACATTAATATAGTCATCTGTAGATACTTCGGTAAACAAGATATCATGTTCACCTGTTTCGGGGTTTAGTGTATATACTTGCAAATCGTCGATGTCAAAGAGCCTGTCTAATCTGACATCAAGCCGCATGAACGCATTTCGCTCCGCATTTGTCAGATTTCTGACGAAAACCTCATCTGAATAAAACTCCCACCATAATCCCAAAAGGGCAACCGTATCTTCAATGTCAATTTCTTCCTCGGTAAGACCGGCTACTTCCTCCTGCTTTCCGTATTCGACAAGCCAGTATTTTATCCGCTCACGGTCATCTTCTCTGAGCTTGTTGCTGATGCGTATATCGTTTGCTCCCGGTATTCTAAATGTGAAAGTATTAACACCGTCAAGAGTGTCATACAAGGATACATATGTACCGGGTCTGGTTCTAAATGAGTCATATCCGATACGTGCCATAGGGTCGCCCGGATTTATCAGCGGATAAATAATTGTAAGGAGCAGTATGGATACGAATATGACAAATCCCGTCATGAACTTGCCGGAACGTACAATTGAACGCAGTTGTGATTTCATACTCTACTCCCTCCTATTCGTATTGTGATGCCTTGACACGCGGGTCTATAAGGCCATATATGATGTCAAGCAAAAATACCGTTACAAGCACCATTAGCGTAATGATAAGCGTAACTGCGGAAATGAGCGGGTAGTCACCGCCGCTGATAGCACGCCACAGGGTGCTTCCAAGTCCCGGGTATGAGAATATGAGCTCGGCAACAAGTGCTCCGCCTATCATTGTGCCGATTGAAAGTGCAAGTCCCGTGACCTGCGGAAGCATGGCGTTGCGGAAGACGTAACGTACAATCTTGCCGTCTTTGATACCCATATAGCGGCTGTATTTTACATAATCCGCGTTAAGCTCGTAGATGGACATCGAGCGCATACCGAGTGATTGTCCACCGATAGATATTAAAACAATCGACCAAAACGGCAAATGATAATGCCTGATAATCGATGCGATAAAATTCCAGTTAAAAGCAGGTATGAGACTTTGGTCATAGCCGAGCGAGGGCGGGAACCACCCCAAGTTCAGCGAAAATACCGAAAGCAATATGACCGCCATACCAAATGCAGGTATACCTCCTATAAACAGCATAAGAGGCATGAGTGTTTTATCGAATGCCTTGCGAATGTATGCAGCCAATGCACCAAGCAGATTTCCGATAATCCATCCGGTTAAAATTGCGGGCAGCTGTAAGCCCACCGACCATGGTATTGCAGTGGCAAGTATATCTGCAACAGGGCGGCGTTGTGTAAATGATTTACCAAGCTCGCCTCTGAGTAAATTTCCTATGTAAATAAAAAACTGTTCAATAACGGGTCTGTCCAAGCCAAACTCACGTTGGTATTCCTCATATAACTGGCGGATAACATCAGGGTCACTGACACCTTGTGCCACCCTTCCGACCATTGCGTTGACAGGGTCATTTGGCATAAGACGCGGCAGAATAAAGTTGAGTATTACAGCAGCAACGAGTGTAATCAAAAACCATATAATCTTTTTTGTATAGTATTTTCTGTATCCTTTCATAGGCTAAACCCTCCCGCTTCATACTATAGGATAGGCGGCTATGCCTTTTGAAAACATAGCCGCCTTTAACGGTGCGTGTTAGGGGTTATCCGACCAGTCTGAGGTTGTAGAGGTCGGCGATTGCGTAACCAACTGTGCAGTTGACCGGCGGCACATTGCGTCCGTCATTTGCATTGGTGAAGCCTGTCCATATCGACTCATTGACGGTATGGAATTTTTCGGGGCGATACATCAAAGAGAATGAGGGCACGTCTGTGAGATAAATCTCTACGAGTTCTGTGTAGATTTCATTCAGTTTGCCTGAGTCTTTCTCTAATGGTATTGCTTTGATAAGCTCATCAACGCGCGGGTTGCTGTACTGACCGAAGTTACCTGTCCAGTTTCCGTCGAGACCGTTAAACTCGGAGCTGAGCAGTGCACGGATACGGCTCCAAGGTTGCGCAGGAGAGATACCTTGTGTTGAGAACATAAAGATATCGAGCTCTGTCTGGAAGCCTGCCGTGTGAATTGTTTGATAGATTGACCAGTCGATGTAGTAGGTTTCAAGTTGAATACCTATTGCCGGTCCTGCTGCGGCTACAATTTCCATAGCCATTTGCCAGTCTGACCAACCATCGGGGCAACTGACTTTGAACGAGAGGATTTCGCCGTCGATTTCACGCCAGCCGCCGTTCGGGCCGCCGTTATCCGGATTTCTAAGAATTCCGGCATCATCAAGCAGCTTGTTTGCACCGTCAATGTCGTTACCTGTCCATTGCAGATGTGATACTGCGGATTGGTTATACATTGCCTGCTCGGGAGCAGTCGGGTTCATGAGCGAACGCGGGTAATCGCCAAATGACGGGCTTTGGTTTGTCATTGCGTTTGCAAGAATGAGGTCGTAGTCTGCAGCGATTGCGATAGCCTTACGGACTGCAGGATTGTCGATACCGACTGCAGGGCTGTTGAGGTTAAAGTATGCTGTGGGCATGTTTGCTGCAATAAACCACGGTTTTTCAGGCAGATATGTAGAAATCGGCAGCCCTTGCTCTTCCCAGAGCAGGTTGACGTTCATAATGAACTGTTGGCTGACGTCTACGTCGCCTGCTGCAATTGCAGAGTCACCTGCAGCATTTGTTTCGTAGTTGACGTTACCGATGTATTTCGGAGTCGGGAGTTTGCCCCACATGTCGGCATGCTGACCCCAGTAACCGTCGTCACGAACAAGGATTGTGCGGACATCGTCCATAAAGTACGGAGCATACGGACCTGAGAATACAACGTCTTCTCCGGCGTCTGCATACATAGCTGAAATGTCGCCGTCATTACGGTCAATCAGCTTTTCGAGCCATGCTTTTTGGTTGATGTAGTTTTGACCGAGGAATGTAATCATCATGAGTTGGTTTGCGGCTACGGTTGCACCTTCATGCTCAACAGTAACAGCCTTAATCACAACTGTGTCGTCATCTTGTGCTACGACATCGGCGATGTAAGGCGTCCAGTTTGCGTTGCCGTCACGGGAATACTTTGTGCCGAATTCCCATGAGAATGCAGCGTCATGAGCGGTGATTTTCGTGCCGTCGCTCCAAAGAGCGGCTTTTTTGATTTTGTACGTCAGCTCTGTGCCGTCGGTATTCCATGAGTAGTTACCGTCAGCAAGAAGCGGGATCATGCTGTTGTCGAGCATGTTGTACATGTATGGTGTCTCCATCATAACGAGACGGGCACCATCGGGGTCTTGCTGGATTGCAAGAGGATTGTTCATTTCGTTTGAAATCGGGTTCCATCCGTTTGAACTACCCCATTGGAAGCCATTGAACCACAGTGTTTCATTGCGTGGTACGTCTGAAATAACTTCCGGTTTGACAAATGGGTCTCTTGTTGCATAAGCACCGTCAGAGCCTGAGCCTGAGCCCGAGCCTTGCCCCCCCGAAGGTGTGCCGCTTCCACCGCCACCGCCGCCGTTGTTGTCGCCGCAGGCAGCCAACAATGAAAGGCACATGGCAACTGCAAGTGCAAGAGCGAATATGCGTTTTTTCATTTTCTTTCCTCCATAATTTTTTGTTACATCGTCACGGCAATGCCGTTTGACGTCGAAATGAATTTTATCACACCCTCTGTGCTTTTGCAAGTTATTCTTGGCTTTGTGTTATCGCTCACTAATAAAAGAAGGGGACTGCGAAAAATCCCCCTCTTTCATTATATTTTCATTTATTTTATTATACTGGTTCTGAGCTTTCGTTTACTACTTCGCCTGCTGCGTCACTGTCAACGTTTTCCTCAGCAACCTGACTTTTACGGTATACCCCTGCACTTTCATCAGCAGCTAATTCATCAGCAAGCGACTCATGACGCTTCGGGTCTTTATTGTTTGCCACCACACTTGCATTCATTGCCGCTTTGTACAGCTTCGAGTCATACTCTGCCAAAAAGCGGTGGTCCTGCATCGGCACAATATCGCCTTTTGAAATACGCATAGCAATTTTCATTGCAGTCATCTTCATGCGTGCTTCTCTTGCTATTGTATCATCTTCTGATTTAGTTTGATCTACTACACCTGTGTTTTTGTACTCCTCAAGAAGCTCCTCGACAGCTTCGGTTATTTCGTCCTGCTCTTCTTCCAAAAGCTCTTGATTTTTGATTTTCTGCGAAGCCCTTAGCGCGTCAATACTTATATCAATTCTGTCGACATTACTGAAATCGGTAATTTTGCGTTCGCTGCGATGCTTGTTTTGCGCTTGACTTTCAAAGGTGTAAGGCTGCGGCGCCTTGTTTGAATTTACATTGCCTACCATAGGTTATTCCTCCTTGATTTTCCTATGTGTCAAACTCCATTTCAACACAATTGTCTTTATTGGTGCAAAAAATACCCCATATTCGTAATATCGGTATTTCCTGCAACAATCTTTAGCCTATTCAGACAATATCCTTGCTCATCCTTACCATGATAATCAAGTTGTTTTCTATCGTTATCTCAAGACCCTTACTTCCCACTATACATCTGAGAAAAACCGCATCATTTCCGCGTTTATTTATGGTAATTTTATCCGTACCGTCATCAAATAACACAGTATAACCATCCGGTATGTCTCTTACATCAGCCATACCTGTGAGGTCATTTATGAGCTGCGTCGCATTGTCTCCTATGCGGTATTTACCCAAAATCAAAAATCCGTCGGTTCTTGTTCCCATGTGTTGAATACTGCTGCTTACAAACGGCTGGATAAACCAATACCCGAACATCATTTCCATGTCGGGGTCGCCGCTGTCTGCATAGGGCATACTGTAGACAGTATCATCTTCCGGCATCCAGTTCCCTGCGTCATCATACGGACCCATATGATTGCTCATATAATCAGTTCTTGATGAATATGTACTTTTCGCAACACTCAGGTCACTTTCGTCAAAAAATATCCCGTCAATACTGAACTCTATCACCGGCATTTTGTCGAGCTTCTTCACAGCCTCGGGAATACAGGCCGTCAAGAGTACAATCATAACCGAAACGAGTGCGAAACTTATAATTTTTTTCATTTGATACACCTTCCTTTTCATTACTTATCCCCTCTGAGGTATTTATCCATATTGATTTCATCTTTAATTTCAAGGTCACGCTCGCCTGCAAGCGACTCCCAGTGGTGCGTCAGCTCATGAGCAAGAACATCCTTTAAGTGCTTGCGATATCTTTCTTTTGAAATGTTGCCATAAACAGCACATAGCGAACCGTAGTACAAGACGATGTATCTGCCCATTTGGTTTCGGTGATATTCGCCGAGTATATAAAGCCTGCCGCCGGTATCCTTTTCATTTCTTTTGACTTCATCAAGCAAACTGACCCCGCCGTTTAATTCTTTGAAAATATCTTCAGGGAAGTCTGCTGCTATTTCGTCTAAAATAATATTCATTTCATCAATAGTAATCAAATTGTGCACTTCCTATTATTATATCCGCAATCATAATATTAGTTTGTAGCCAAATAATCAAGATTAAAGTGCCGCGCTCATGTATAATACGGATAAGGAGGTGAAAAGATGCGCGATTTAACTATACTATCTGCCGCGCTCGAAATAGTCGAAAAGCGCCTTTGCGAGCAAATGAACGCAGCAGACTTGGCAAAAGCATGTTTCTCTTCATACTCCGGTTTGCAAAAGTTGTTCGGATACGCTTTTGACTGCTCGGTAAGTGAATACATTACAAAGCGCCGTTTAAGCAGAGCATCAAATGAACTGCTAACAAGCAACAAAAGCATAACTGATATAGCTTTAGACTATCAGTATGAAGCCCCGGAAGCTTTTTCGCGTGCCTTTCGCCGTTTTTGGGGAATTACCCCAAGTGAGTTTCGCAAAACAAGACGTTTTTCGGAACTCCTGCCTAAATTCAAAATTGATAATAATTATGGAGGTTATATCATGTCAACAAGAAAACCAATTGATGTCAGCCGTCTTTATGATGAGTTGAAATTGCTCGGCGGTACTTATGCGTTTGGAATAGACATTGCAGGCTTTGAAGAAATTAACAATAAATATGGCTATGCTGCCGGGGATATCGTTATTGCCGAAGCATTTGCACGCATTGAGCGTGAGTTGTCGGATAATATGTTACTGTTTCGCACAGGCGGAGATGAGTTTGCCGTTGTTACTGCATACAAGGACGAAGCCGATGCGAAACTATTAGCACAAAAAATATCAGCTAAAAATAATGATGTTGCAAAAACAAATGAACTTGAAATACCATTTTCACTGCGCATTGGTATAAGTCAAGTTCCGAAAAAAGTATTAAGCTACCAAAAGGCACTGGCAATTTTATCTAATGCCGTCAATGAAGCGCGAAAAACTCCCGACGGCATAGCAGTATATGAAGCAGAGTAAAGCACTTTTTCCTGTCACACCATAAAATAATACCACTTACCCATTGGTGATGACCTGATGGTGTTTTTTTGTTGCGGATTTTTATAATGCCTGTTATTTTAGCTCGGGTAATTTAGTAAAATATGACAAGCAGTCGGAAAGAGGTTTTCAAGTAATGAAAGCAATATCAAATAAGCTTTGGAACAGGGATTTTTCCCTGTTAGTTTTTGGGCAAATCATATCTTTATTTGGTAATATGATACTCAGTTTTGCACTACCAATATATGTTCTTGATATAAGCGGCTCGGCTGCACTGTTCGGAATTGTATCGGGAGTGCCGTTCATTTCGTTATTAATTTTAACACCAATAGGCGGGATTATAGCTGACAGGTTTAGAAAGCAAAGGGTAATGTTCTGGCTTGATGCGGTTACTACGGCAATAATTGTTTTATATCTGATTTCAAGCGGACTTACGTCATCTGTTATACCTATAATAATTGTGAAGCTACTCACACTCAATGCAATCCAAGGTATGTATATTCCCGCTGTTCAAGCGAGCGTACCCGTTCTTGTGCCATCAGAAAAACTCACTTCAGGCAATGCTGCAGTCGGAGTCGTTAACTCTTTATCATCTATGATTGGTCTCGCAGTTGCAGGTGTTATGTATGCAAGATTTGGTCTTATACCAATTCTTGTAGTCAGTGCAATTTGCTTTGCAATCACGGCAGTTATGGACTTGCTAATACGCATTCCCTTCACCCCGCAAGATGCGTCCGGTGGTGTAGTAAATATTGTAAAAAGTGATATTTCACTATCATTTCGTTACATAACAATAGAAAAACCAATCCTTATAAAAAGTGTCGGCATGCTCTTTTTCATTATATTATTTCTTACATCAATTCTTATGATAGGAGTGCCTGTTATTATAAAAGAACACTTACACATGGGGATGGAATATGTAGGCATAAGTCAAAGCATAATGATGGTAGGCGGATTAATCGGCGGAATTATCGCAGGTGCAATCGGCTCAAAATTAACCATGCGAAAATCTTTGTTTATTATTGCAATTGGCAGTATTTTTATTGTTATTATGGGAATGGTTCTAATCATCGAAATGCCGGTCTTTATAGCTTATGCTATCCTGACAGCCTCAAGTGCTTTGCTATTCGTTACAATTCAAATAATGAATATTGCAGCTATCACTTTTGTCCAAACAGAAACACCAACACAGCTCATCGGCAAGGTAATGTCGCTGATAATGGTTCTCCCCTTCCTTGCACAAGGAATAGGTCAGGTGTTCTACGGTGCATTATTTGAGCAACTAAAAAATATACCATGGGTGATTGCATTCACAACGGCTCTCTTAGTAGCTATACTGGCATTATTTTCAAGAAAATTATTCAAATGAAATAATTTCCGACAAAATATAATTGGATACCATATTACACTCGTTTATTACAACCCTCATAATTGAGGGTTGTTTGCGTATTACAATAATCGTCATTCCATAATTGGGCTTCTATATAAACTTGACACGGTATCATCACCCTTATATAATTCACCCAATAATTCACAGAAAGAATGGTCATTATTATGAAAAATATCACAGGTTCTATCGAAATGGAAAACGGAGGGATTATTTCATTTGAGCTTTATCCTCAAGTTGCTCCTCAGTCTGTCCGCAATTTTGTACACTTAGTCCGCGAAGGTTTTTATGATGGTTTAAAGTTTCACCGAATTATAAGAGATTTTATGGTGCAAGGTGGCTGCCCTTTAGGCGACGGCACAGGTGATCCCGGATATTCGATTAAAGGTGAGTTTGATGATAATAATCATGAAAATGATATAAGCCATAAGCGAGGCGTACTGTCCATGGCAAGAAGCTCTAATTATAATTCGGCAGGTTCGCAGTTTTTTATTTGTCATGGTGACTCGCAGTTTTTAGACGGTTCTTATGCTGCTTTTGGAATGGTCACAGACGGCATGGATATTGTTGACGAACTCGCCGAAACCCCTGTTACCGACAGCAACGGTACCGTCGCACCTGATTATATGCCGGTTATTGCATCAATTACAATTGACGGCGATTTTGACTTCCCAAAGCCGGATATGATGTAATCCCACCGATTATGTTTTCTCAAGAAGGCAGCAGCATTCTATATTTGCCGTCCTTGGGAACATATCTACAGCGCAAATGTCGCTCACCATATAACCTTCAAGCAGCTTAAGGTCACGTGCCATAGTTGCAGGATTGCAGGATACATATATTATACGCTTTGCTTTTAATTCAAGTACATTGTTAATCACCGCGGACGACAGACCTTTGCGTGGCGGGTCAACAATTATGCAAGTGGGTTCCGGAATATCCATATGCGGGTTTGCTGCGTCAGCGTTGATAAAATCAATGTGTGACAACTTGTTATGGCTTGCGTTTTCGTGTGCGGTTTTTATCGCATCGGGATTTTGTTCGATGCCGATTGCGTACCCGGCATCACGTCCGACAAAAAGTGTCATTGCTCCTACGCCGCAATATAAGTCAACTAAGGTATCATTTTTATTCAGATTTGCGTATTCACGGGCTTTTTGGAAGAGTAGAAGCGCCGCTCCGATGTTTACCTGAAAAAAGCCGGACACCTTAAAAATCAAACCGTCCAATTCCTCTTCAATTGGTTCGTTAAGCCCGCTCCGTCCCGAACGAATTATAATCGCACGACTTCGTTTTTGCGATTTTATGGCATTGTTTATATCGTCTCTTAGTAATAAACAATGATTAACGGGGACTATTCCATGGCTTCCGGCACGGTAAAATCCTGCGTGGGTTCCGTCTGAGTGTAAAACAGCTTTGTTTCGGTACCCAGTTACTTGCCCTGTGTTCAAAACGGATTTAACTCGGACAGATAATCCGCCTATTCGTTCTAAAGCATCGTTGACACGTTTGAGCTTTAAATCCAGTTCTTCTTCATAAGTAATATGCCGAAAATCGCAACCTCCGCATTCGGGATAGACGGAGCAGTCAGGTTCTATTCGGTGCGGTGACGGTGTTATTATACGAACTATCTGTGCTCGCGCACTTCGAGGTTTTTCTTCCGTTAGTCTTACCTCAAGAAAATCACCCCGTGCCGAACCCCGGACAAAAACCACCTTGCCGTCATCAAGCCTTGCAACACCGTCTCCATCCGAATTATATCCTGTTATTGTTACGTTATAAGTAATAATATCGTTTTCCATAATTTCTTTAATTTCCACTTCTGCTACCAATTATATTACTATAAAAACAGTGGTATTTCAATGACCCACCCGAATATTTAAGTTCGGCGGCCGACGTACATCAAATGCTCCGACCAGCTGAGATATTCTTCTTTTTCAAACAACTTTTCTGCGATATCAAGCAAAGCTTCTTTTACCTCAGGTGTTTGCTCCATGAATTTGTGTTCATTGGGAGCAAGCACACCTTCCTGCCCAAACAGGTGCAGTTTTTTTAGCGGGAACTGCTCCATGAATGGCAATACTTCACTTTGATTGATAAAGAATGCTTGTGTGAACGCTCTTCCCGCGTAGTTTTCGCCTGCAACAAGCGGAACCAAAAATCGCTCTTCGTCCGGATTTGCAAACTGTTCAGGAAGTTCGCGGAGCATAAAAACCAATCCCCCGCTCATACTGATAAATGCAGCAAATAGCAAACCACCGGGTTTGAGCAGCTTTAGCGCTGCATTAACAGCTTTAATCCTGTCATTTTCATCGAGCAAATGATAAAGCGGACCCATAAGGAGCACATGGTCAAAAAGCTGACTGCTATCAGAAAGTTGTTCCCGCAATACAGCCTCAACCTCTCTTGCATCGCCGTTTATTGCACGAACAGCTACTCCTGTTTCAAGCGAGCGTTTGTTGACATGATTGACATTTTCTGCCGAAAGATCAAACAGCGTGACATCGCAGCCTTTTTCGGCGAGATAAAACGAATATCGACCCGGCCCTCCTCCAATATCAAGGACTGTATCACCGGGTTTAATATAACGGTCAAGCATCCGACATGTCAGGAGAAATTCCGGCCTGTCCACGATACGTTCCCATTCGTAAGATACGGACTTATCGTAGAACTCCTGTACGATTTTTACACTGTTTTCTGCTGTGATGTTGTCTTGTGCGTGATTGTTCATTTCATTTTCCTCCAATTTTTGCGTTTTCGCTAAAAAAACAAACGGCTAAAGGTTTCTACTTCCCTTAGCCGTTTTATTACTTTTATAACATGAATTGTTTGTTTTAACTCATATTCGCAACAAAAGACTAAGCCTGTGACTTCCTGTCGGAAGCACTGACATTGTATCTGTATCAAAACATTTGTTGCTGATATATATGTTCACAGTTTTTGACCTTTCATGAATTTCGAAGTTTACAATAACAGGATTATAAATGAATGTCAATATTTAATTCGTCAGTATTCACTATAATTGTACCTCAATAACCATCTCTCTACTATACTTTCAAGACCTCTTTTTATAGGCTTACCATCTTCAATAATTGATTTATGGTTACCATCTGCTAAAAAAGATGACATTCCTTTTTGATTTGCTAAAAACCATATTCCCCAATTCTCAAAATTCCATTCGTTTGAATACTCACTGCATTCATAATCGACATAATAAAGCAAACCTTGTCGTTCAATAAAATTAGTAGGAAAATAGTCAATGTTTAATTGATTTTGATACAATACCCTGCACATATCGAATATTTGAGTTATGTGTTTATCAGTAATCCGATTGTCTGCTGCTATCTTTGCAAGCGTATCACCGTTAATATACTCTTTAACTAAAAACTGTTCTTCTTGGCAAAAGTGTAATAGCTTCGGAACAGGTAATCCTAACTTGCTCAGAGTTTCATAATCCCGCAGTTCGCTGTTTAGTTTATTTTCTTCAAATTGATAATAATCACATGGTTCATAATGGATTTGTTTTACCACAACCTCATCTGCATCTGATTTTGCAAGGTATGTATATCCACCTTTACCTTTTGCAATCAGCTTAGTAACTGTATACAATTTTTCGTTAATTTTAATTATTTGATTTATCATTATTATTAACCTCGCTAACCAGGATTTGCTTGCGTAAAACGCACCAATCTGTGTGTTTGCATTCCGGACAGGTCATCCAGCGTACTTTATGACTGCCGGTGCTAAAGAATGTTCGCCTAAGTGTTTATATAAGTTAAAAAGTGTAGCAAATTCTAAAGAACACAATATAGTAAGTGCTACACATTCTTAATTACTCGCACCATGTTTTCTTGAAGCCTGTCAAGCCCTGATAAATCAGCTTAGTTTAGGCTTGACAGTCGAAAGAAACAGGTATAATTAATTATGGATTGTAAT
>WQXY01000001.1 GCA_009781515.1 Oscillospiraceae bacterium | reverse complement strand
CTCACCTGCCCTTTGCACAAACGCTATACTTCCCGCAGCTATAACCTCGTCATAGTCCTCAGACCAGTCTACTATAATATCCAAGTCCCTAATCGACTGCTCAACAACACTTCGCGTACGTCCCACAAGATTTTCGGGTATAAGCACGGTTCGCTCAGCAGCGGGAACTGCATATTTAACCTCAATAATGTTACCGCGTGAAACTAACTCGCCATAACGTGGCGTTGTTTCAAATACAAGATTTTCAGTCTTGGTATCGTCCTCAACAGGTATCGTTCGGACATCCAAGTCACGGCTGAGATTAACGAGCTGATTTCTCGCTTCAACCCAGTGCAGACCAATCAGATTTGGCATCTCAACGGGCGGCTCGTCACCTGTTGAAACAATAAGTCTGATGTTGATTGTCTCGCCGTCAAGCGGTTTTCTTCGCTCCCTGTTTGGTGGCGGGTCTTGTGAGATAATAATGCCCTCAGCCTTTTCGGTACTGCTCATATATTCGGGTGTAAAAGTAAATTTCCCGATATATTCCACATCAATAATGACTTCATCGTATTTTCGGTCAACAAAGCTTGGTATGAGTATCATTTCGCTCGGAGGATTAAACCAGTCGCTCAAAACAGGAAATACAAACACTGCGAGCAAAACCATTACAACAACCACAACAGATAGAATTCCGATAAGTGTTGCAGTGTTGCGTGAGCGTCTTTTTGCATCACGGTATTCGTCATTTGTTAAATCTGTGCGTGGTCTTGCTGTGATAACCGGAAGAACTGAACGGTTTTGGACAGCAATTGCGTCTCTTGGAATATGCCTTGTTTCATAAGGCATTTGTACATCTGCCGAAATTCTGTCGGCAGGATTTGAAATTGCATAATTAAAGATAATCCCCGGCTGCTTGCGAAACTCTTCCAAATCCGTGAGCATCTCTTCGGCTGTAGTAAAGCGTGTGGTGACATCAGGCTCCATGGCATGCATGGTTATTTCTTCAAGCCCGATTGGTATGTCGGGATTAATGTCACGCGGCATAAGCGGAATTGCACTGATATGTTGAATTGCAACGGAAACTGCCGTATCGCCTACAAACGGCAGGCGACTTGTCAGCATTTCATACATAACCACACCGACAGAATAAATATCGGAGCGTGCATCAATATGTCCGCCCTTTGCCTGTTCCGGTGAAATATAATGAACAGAACCGAGAGCGTCTTGAGTTAGAGTGTTTTGCATTGATAAAAGTCTTGCAATACCAAAGTCGGCAACCTTAACACTGCCGTCTTTTAAGATCATGATGTTATGCGGTTTGATATCACGGTGAATTATCCCGCGTGAGTGCGCATGTGTCAGTGCTTTAACGATTTGTGTAGTAAAATGGAGGGTTTCTTTCCAGTTAAGCAGACCTTTTCTGTTGATATACTGCTTTAAGGTTATCCCCTCAATGAGTTCCATTACTATATATTCCGTGTTACTGCTGCGACTGACATCATACACGGCGACTATATTCGGGTGCGAGAGCATTGCGATTGCTTGAGACTCTGTATAAAAACGGCGTTGAAACTCCTCGTCGCCGGCAAGGTCTTCTTTAAGTATCTTGATTGCAACCAACCTATTGAGACGATGACAAAGAGCTTTATAGACGTTAGCCATTCCGCCCCCGCCAATCAGCTCAAGTATCTCGTATCTGTTATCGAGAATTCTGCCAATATACTTGTCGTAACTATCCATTAAATCACTCCTATTTCTTGAATACAGCAACCGTAACGTTATCCGGTGCTCCGCGCGAGAGCGAAAGCTCAAGCAAAGCCTCGCAGCTCTCACGTATGTTGGTGCAGTTTTGAAGCTCACTGAGCATTTCATCTTCCGAAACAAGATTTGAAAGCCCGTCGGAGCAAAGCAGGATAATATCACCGGCATCAGTATTTTGTGTAAAAATATCGGTTATTTCGTACATATTCGCACCGATAACACGTGTTATGAGGTTCTTGCTCGGGTGTTTATTCGCTTCATCTCGTGTAATCTCGCCGCGGTCTATCATTTCCTCAACAACCGAGTGGTCTTTGGTAATCTGTGAAATTCCGAGCGGCGTAATATGATATGCCCTGCTGTCGCCGATGTTTGCAACAACTTCGCCGTCCTTTGACGAAACTAAAGCCGTCAGTGTAGTTCCCATTCCGCTGCATTCTTCTTCATATAGGCCTTTGTCAAACACTGCGGTATTTGCGGCAACCGAGGCGTCAGCCACGATTTCAGCCAAGTCATCGAGAATTGTATCAGCCTTTATATGTTCGCTGACATGCTTGGCAAAAACCTCGGCAGCAAGCTCGCTTGCAACATTACCTGCGTTAGCACCACCCATACCGTCACAAACAACAAGTATGGTTACTTCCTTTTCTTCGTCTGTAACTATCTTAAAAACGTCCTGATTGTTTTGTCTGACCTTTCCGCTGTCAGTTATTCCCCATGAATTCATTTATTACTCCGTTGATTGCGAAATTTTTCTTCTCAGCTGACCGCATGCAGCGTCTATATCGGCGCCTAAGCTCCTGCGGGTAGTAAAGGTAATGCCGTTTTGCTTCAAAATATCTGCAAATTTTTCTATACTTTCCTTTTTGCTCGGTTTTAGGTCACACTGCGGCACAGCGCTGAGGATAATCATATTTAAGTGGCTGCCCGTACCCCTGAGAAGATTTGCAAGCGTTTTTGCATGAGTTGCCGTATCGTTGACATCATCTATCATGGCATATTCGTAAGTGACGCGCCTGCCTGTTTTTTCGGTATATCTTTTTGCCGCTTCAAAAATGGCATCAATTCCCGACTTGCGATTGTACGGTATCAGCATTGACCTTGTAGTATCGTCAGGTGCATGAAGTGAAATTGCCAAACTTAATTGTACACCATAATCGGTCAATTTGTCAATGTATTCTGCTATCCCGCACGTTGAAAGTGTAATATGGCGGGCACCGATATTTATACCCTTGGGGTGCTTTACAAGGTCGACAAAACGTATGACATTATCAAAATTGTCGAGAGGCTCACCCATTCCCATAAGCACTATGTTTGATATGATAACTCCCGTATTACGCATGGCGCAAAGCACTTGGTCAAGCATCTCCGAAGCACTCAGATTTCGCACAAAGCCGCCTATGGAAGACGCACAAAAAACACAGCCCATTTTGCAGCCGACCTGCGTCGAAATACAAATCGTATAGCCGTGCTTATATTCCATTACAACACTTTCTATTGTGTTGCCGTCATTTAATCCCCAAAGAAATTTGATTGTGCCGTCATTTTGCGATATCTGCTTCTTTATGATATATAAATCGGAAATATAAAATTCATCGTCGAGTTTATTGCGTAAATCAAGCGACAGGTTTGTCATTTCATCAAATGTCAAAACATCCTTATGAAGCCATGAAAACACCTGACCCGCCCGAAAAGTTTTTTCGTCAATCGACTTAAAATACTCCTCAAGCTCACACAGCTGCATAGATTTTATATCACGTTTCATTGGTCTTATTACCCCGCAGATACTCGCTCGAAGACATTATCTTCCCTCCGGAAGCTTGAAGCCGGTTAATAATAACGCTGCCGTCCTTGCAGGCTATTTCAAGCCCAAGCTTACTGTCCGTAATAGCCGTGCCGGGTGCTCTACCCGTCTGATTGTCCGAAATGTCAACACTATAAACCTTTAGCACTTTGCCGCTAAGCTCCATGGTTGCCACAGGCCACGGCACAAAAGCCCGAACCTTGTTTTTAATATTAACTGCCGTTTCGTTAAAGTCAATAGCAGCGTTATCCTTTGAAAACACCGGTGCAAATGTTGCTTCGTCGTGGTTTTGTGCGACCCTCGGCGCTGCGCCTTTTTCTATGGCAAAAACCGTATCAGAGAGCAACTTAGCTCCCATATCGCCGAGACGCTCAAAAAGCTGCGCAGACGTCTCATCTTCGCCGATTTTGGTTTCGCTCGACAAAATCACATCGCCCGCATCCATTTGTTTTACCATAAACTGCGATGTGACTCCCGTAATCTTTTCACCGTTTAATACAGCATGTTGAATGGGCGCTGCTCCGCGGTATTTCGGCAAAAGTGACCCATGTATATTAACACAACCAAGCGGCGGAATGTCCAAAATACTCTGCGGCAGAAACACTCCGTATGCAACAACCGCAATCAGCTCACACTTAAAGCTCTCCACAAGCGAAGCTGTCATTTCGGACGGCTCAAAAACAGGTGTATTATGCTGCAAGGCAAGCTCTTTAACAGGTGTATAAGTCAGCTTCATTCCCCTGCCCTGTTTTTTATCAGCTCCCGTAAATACAGCGGCTATCTCGTGGCCGTCATCATATAGCTGCTGCAGTGATTTCCGGGCAAAATCGGGCGTACCCATAAAAACAATTTTCACTAACTACCTACCTCAGCTTCTTCCCGTTCGCGTTCTTTTCGCATTTCCTCAAGCTCTTCATCTGTGAGAATACGCTCTGCAATTGATGTAAACACAATACCGTTCAAATGGTCTATTTCATGGCAAATCGCACGGGCAGTAAGGTCAAACGCCTCAAGCTCAAAAGCTTCGCCATGTCTGTCAAACGCTTTTATCTTTACAGCCTGCGGACGTGTAACCATTCCGTAAACACCGGGCACACTCAGACAACCCTCGGAAGCCGAGTTTTCGCCCTCTTTATAAATAAACTCCGGATTTATCAGCTCGATTATTTTCTCGCCAACATCCTCGCTGTCATAGTCCGTATCAACAATAAGTGCCACACGCCGGAGCACACCAACCTGCGGCGCGGCAAGCCCAAGACCGTCTGCGGATATGAGTGTCTCGCGCATATCGTCAAGCAAAACATGAAGCCGTCTGTTAAAATCGGAAACCTCACGACTTACCTTAAAAAGCCCCGCGTCATCATCTCTTAAAATATTTCTCAGTGCCATTTAGTTCACCCCATATCAACATCTGCGTAAATTGAAAGTCCCCTGTTTCTCTTATCGCCTGCAAAATCCTTTATCACCTGTGATATTACTTCTCTGACGCGCTTATTATTTTTACAACAGACAAGTATTTTATAGACATACTTGTTGCTGACCTTTGAAACTGTTGCAGGAGCAGGCCCAAGCAAGCTGACCTTACTGTCCGTCTTAAAATATCTTTGAAGTAATGTCAAAAGCGCATCACATGCCGTAACAATTTTGCTCTCATCGGTACCGTTTACCGTCAGTGATATCAAATCACGCACGGGCGGGCTTTTCAAAGCGCGCCTAAGCTCTATTTCACTGTCAAAAAACGAGTCAAAATCCTGATTTGACGCAAGTGCAATAACTTTATTTTGCGGTGTGTATGTTTGAATAACCGCCCTGCCCGGCTTTTCTCCCCTGCCGGAGCGTCCGACAACCTGTGTTATGAGCGAAAAGGTCTTTTCATTTGCACGGTAATCGCTCATATAAAGCGATAAATCGGCACTTAAAACACCTACGAGCGTTACATTTTCAAAATCCAAGCCCTTTGTCACCATTTGAGTGCCGAGCAGTATATGTGCTTCGTTATTTCTAAAATCGGATAATAATTTTTTGTGCGAGTCTTTTTTTGAGGTTGTGTCCGCGTCCATGCGGATAATGCTTACATCAGGGAAAAGCTGCGACAGTTCAAGCTCCACCTTTTGCGTTCCCGCACCGATAAACTTTAGCTTTCCGTCACACTGCGGGCAAATCATAGGTACGGGAATGTAGTAGCCGCAGTAGTGACACAGTAACCTCTTATTTGTTGCGTGGTATGTCATGGACACACTGCAATTTTTGCATTTGTATGTATACCCGCACTCCCCGCATGCTACAACAGGGCTTGCCCCCCTGCGGTTAATAAACAGTATACTCTGCTCACCGTTTTGAATGTTTTTGGAAAGCTCATCTTTCAGCACCGAGCTTATAGAGCCGCCGTTACCTGCCTTGAGCTCCTTTTTCATGTCAACGACAATAACGGGCGGAAGCTCCATTTCGTTAAATCTATTGTCAAGCCGAAGCAGGCTGTATTTTCCGCTGACTGCCGAAAACATACTGTCTATCGAGGGTGTGGCTGACGCCAAAAGAAGCAGCCCCGAGGAGTGCGTCACCCGATACTTTGCGATAAGACGCGCATGATATCGTGGTGAGTTTTCAGACTTATATGTGTGCTCCTGTTCCTCGTCAATTACGATAAGTCCTATGTTTTTAAGAGGGGCAAAAACAGCCGAGCGTGTCCCCACAACAACATTAACCTCGCCCGAGCGTATCCGCTTCCACTCAACATACCGCTCGCCGTCACCGAGAGCACTGTGCAGCACCGCAACCGTGCCTCCAAAATAAGACTCAAACAAGCTGACTGTTTGAGGAGTAAGACCAATCTCGGGCACAAGAACGATTGCTGTTTTTCCGAGCCTTATGGTTTCTTCTATCAGCTTGATATATACCTGTGTTTTACCGCTGCCTGTAACTCCGTATAATAAAGCAGCCTTTGGCTCATTGCTTTTGAGCAGCGGCATAATATCGTCAAACACGGCGCTCTGCTCACGGCTGAGCTGTACCTCCTGCCCTGCCGTATTCGATATCTCTCTGCACTTTGTTTTTCGCTTAAAATCCATCTTTGCAGGCAGCATAATACGCAAAGCGTCATATACAGTGCAAAAAAACCTGTCACTCATCCATAAGGCAAGCTTAATGTTTTCATCATCTATAACAGGCGCTTCGTCAAGAAATGTATCAATCGCCTTGAGCCTGCCGTATTCGCTCTTATCCTCAAGTGACAGGACAATACCCTCGACCTTTTTATCGCCCCGCCCAAACGGCACAAGCACCCGCATACCGGGTCTCGCCAAGTGTCGCATAGTATCGTCAATGAGATAATCATACGGCTTATCTATATGATAAGTCGATGTCGAAACAGCAACTTTAGCAACCGTATGACTCATATAACAGACTATAAATCGTCGGGCACTGTGACTCGCAGCTCGCCTGCCGCAATTTCTTCAATCGCCTTGGAAACAGGCTTATCGTAGTCTTCGCTCTCAAATCCGTCATCACGTACCGAAATATCCCTTGCCCTGCGGGCAATGATATTTACGAGTAGATATCGGCTGTTTACTTGTTTTAGAAGACTTGCAAGTGATGGGTATAACATATTTATCTATCCTTTCGGTTTATTAATTTAATTATTTCCCCTGCTGCACGGTCAACAATATCATTTGAAACAACATGGTTGTACTTGTTCATTTCCTTAAACTCAAGCTTGGCGCGCTCCATGCGGGCAAGCAGCTTTTCCTCACTGTCGGTGCCTCTGCCGCGAAGCCTTCTATTAAGCTCCTCAATATCGGGCGGTACGATAAAAATCGTCACGGCATCAGGCTCCTTTTGCATTACCTGCCTTGCACCTTGCACCTCAATATCCAAAATAACGGTATGACCGTCGTCTATATTATCATAAATCGGCTGCCTCGGCGTACCGTAATAATCGCCGACATACTCCGCCCACTCAAGAAAGCTGTCTTTTTCTATCATATCTTCAAACTTTTCCTTTGACAAGAAAAAGTATTCAACACCGTCAGTCTCCCCCGGTCTTGGCGCTCTTGTTGTTGCGGACACGGAAAATTTAAGGTTGGGGCAAAGCTCCAAAAGCTTTTTAATGACTGTGCCTTTACCCGCACCGGACGGTCCCGATATTATAACAAGCTTTCCTTTTTCACTCATCATCAGTTACCTTTGTATCTTGTCCTATTCTTGATGCGATTGTTTCCGGTTGAAGTGCAGAGAGTATCAATGTTCCGTTATCGGTAATTATAACCGCCCTTGTCCGCCGCCCGTACGTTGCGTCAATGAGCATACTCTTTTCGCGGACATCGGAAATCATTCGTTTTATCGGAGCAGACTCAGGGCTGACAATCGCAATAATCCTGCCTGCGGAAACAATATTACCAAACCCTATGCTTATCAACTTCATATTATACCCTACTTTTGCAAATTATTCGATATTTTGTGCCTGTTCGCGTATTTTTTCTATTTCCGCTTTCAAATCGACGATTATTCTCGACATTTGCGAGTTGTTACCCTTAGAGCCGATTGTGTTGGCTTCGCGATTAAATTCCTGCACCAAAAAGTCAATCTTTCTGCCGACAGGCTCTTTTTGTTCGAGTAAATCACGAAGCTGAGCAATGTGACTTCTAAGCCTGACAGTTTCCTCTTCCGTTGAAATTTTATCGGCAAATATTGCAGCCTCTGTGAGAATTCTTGCCTCGTCAATACCCGATGTGCCGAGTATATCTTTTATTTTACCCTCTAATTTGCTTCTGTACAAGGCTACAGTTTCCGGCAGTACCTGCTCAGCCATCGAAGTGAGCTTTTCAATCTCTGTAAGACGGGCAGATATGTCAGCCCCCAAACGCTCGCCCTCAAGTGTTCTCATTTCGTCAAAATTCGTAAGAGCTGTTTTGAGTATGCCGCTGATATCCTTGCAAAGCAGGTCAGTATCCACCTCGCGTCTTGATGCTTGAAGTATATCGGGGTAACGTGTCAAATCCGTAACGGAGATTTCGTCAGAAAGCTCATTATTCCATGCAACTTCACGAAGCGCCTTAATATAAGCCTTTGCAAGTGAATGATTGACCTTAATGTCTATATCATCGGCATTTGAGGAGTCAATAAAAACCGAAATATCAACCTTACCTCTGGATATACCTGCGGAAACAATCGCCTTGAGTGTCTCTTCAATGGAAGCAAAAACCCTTGGTATTTTTATGGAACAGTCAAGATGTCTGTTATTTACACTTTTTACTTCAACGGTAATCTCAAGCTTTCCTGAATTACCCTTTGCGCTGCCGAAACCTGTCATGCTTTTAATCATATTCTTATGCTCCGTAAATTTATTAGTCCGCGACAATGGTTACAACAATTCTGTACTCGCCGATTGGCTCGACAGAGGTTTCAATCCCGTGAATATACGCCCTTGCGATAACTGATGTAGTCCCCGTTCCAACATCGGTCAAATCTGCAATAACCCTAAGGTTCATTGGTGTAATTGCAGTCAAATCCGCTTCCAAACCACGCACGCGAACGTCAATACTTTGAGTAACAATCTCATATCTGTGACCGGTCGGAACATTTATCACCTGCAAGTTGTTTACACTTCTAAATGCGATACCCTGACCGAGCACCTCAACCGAAACCATTGCTTCACTCTCTCCGGACAGATTAGTAAGATTATTCGGGATAATAATCGGAAATGTTCTTGTTGTTGACAGACCGAAGCTTTGCATATCTATAGTGCCGAGCATGATTTGATTAAGATTTCTTATAACCTCCGGCTCACCGGAAATAGTGACAAACTCGGGAGTTGTTCTGACGGTTGTATTTGCCTGTGATGTGGTCGTACCGTGCGAAAGTTCAACAAACAGCGGCACGGATTTCATCAGCCGTATCGGAATGGTGACACGGATTGTTTCATGGCTGAGTATAACAGACTCATTTCCTGTGATATCAAGCTCCTGCCCCTCCATGTCGATAAGTACAAACGGAAAATCATCGGTTATTGAAGAAGATAGATTTTCGCGCAAAATCGGGACAACAACATGGCTGATTTGTGAAATAATCTCCTCGGGACCGCGAACGGTTATAACATGCGGGTCAAACTCCGCAGGCTCTATAACGAGGTCCTGTGAGGCTGTTCCTCCGGTATAGTTTACATGAACCTCGATTTGCCTGTCATATATTCTGTCAATAAGAAGCGTCACCCTGTCGGCAGAGCTGCCTCTGATACTGATAGCATTTGCATTAACCGACTGCGGCCAAATGATATCATAATCGAGCACATGAGGCCCCGCCGACGGAATGTTTGCCAAATTCACCTCAGCCGTCACATGGCCTGACATCAGTCTGTTAATCTCGACAAGCGGCCCCTCAAAAGTAATTGTAAGGTTTTCGGTCATAATTGAAGAAACAAGAAGCCCCCTGTCGTTGAGCACATCAAGGTTTCTAAGAACTATTTCGACAGGAATTTCACGCGTTTGCATATCGTTTTCGGTTATTTCCACATACAGCCAAAGAGCAACGGAAACAATGATTGCAAACACTATATAAAATGCCTTTGTTGATATTTTACTGAGTTTTTCCTTTAACACTACTCTTTCCTCTTTGCTTTTGAGCGTCTTTTTTCTTCTTTACTGTCATTAGGAATTAAAACTTCATTTATAAGGAGCTTTTTTAATGTGTCATTATCGAGCTCGCGCTTGAGCATTCCGTCAATCGCGACCGAAATATTGCCTGTCTGCTCCGATACCAAAACAACCACAGCATCCGAGCGTTCACTAATTCCGACACCTGCTCTGTGCCTCATGCCAAGCTCCTTGCTTATGCCGTAGTTGGTAGACAGCGGAAGCATACATGCAGCTGCGAGTATTCTGTCTTCGCGGATTATAAGTGCACCGTCATGCATTGGTGAGTTGTCATAAAAAACACTTTGTATAAGCTCGCAGGATGCGTGGGCGTCAATACTCACACCTGTTGCAGCGTAGTCATTAAGCCCCACTTTTCGCTCAAAGACAATAAGTGCACCTGTTTTGGTCTTTGACATGGCAGTGCAAGAGTCAATAACATTTTGAATAGTCACTTCAACACTTTCATATCTTCTGCGCTTACGAAAAAGCGAGTCTAATTTTGTTGTACCCATTCTTTCAAAGAGCTTTCGTATTTCGGGCTGAAACAAAATAACTACAACGAGCGTTCCGAGCTGCAATATCTGTCTTAAAAGATACGTCAGAATGTTCATGTTAAGTATATTTGCAATCCACGCAACGCCGAGTATTAAAAGAAGCCCTTTAATAACACTGCTCGCTGATGTTTTTTGCATGATACTGAGCATTCTGTATATCAAAAACGCGATAATGAGTATGTCCACAACATCCCAGATACGAATGGTTTGTCTGAGAGAAAGAAGCACACCTATTACCTGATTGAGTATATCTCTTAACGTATCTTCCATTAAACCTAAACCCTCATGGCTATTTTACTGTATTTTCGTCAAAAACACAACTGCAGTTGCGGAAATTCCCGATTTATCTCCGGTAAAGCCAAGTCCCTCTTCGGTGGTTGCTTTAATGCTTATGTTTTTAATATCTGTTTGCAGAACCTGTGCAATTTTTTCCCTCATTTGGATTATATATGCCGCAAGCTTCGGCTCTTGCAAAACGATTGTAATATCTGCATTACCGACTGTATACCCCTCGGCTTTAATCATATAATCAACCTCGCACAGCAGCTTCATACTGTCGGCATCTTTCCACTTATTGTCACTTGAGGGAAAATGAGTACCGATATCACCGAGTGCCAAAGCACCGAGCATTGCGTCCATAAGTGCGTGAACAGGCACATCGGCGTCGGAATGCCCGTCCGGCCCAAACTCACATGGTATTGTAACTCCGCAAAGAACACATCTGCGTCCTTTTTTGAGCCTATGAGCATCATATCCGTGACCTATTCTCATGCCTCTACTCCTTGTGACAGTATTGACGTCGCAATTTGCAAATCATCAATTTCCGTTATTTTTATGTTTTTGCGTGAGCCTAAAACTGTATGGACAGGCACTCCGATAATCTCGGCTGCCATACAGTCGTCTGTAATTTCGATTGACTTTTTCATTGCGTTTGTAAGTGCCGCTTTAATGATTTCGGCTCTGAATATTTGCGGTGTTTGTATCTCAACGAGTTTATTTCTGTCAACAGTTTCAGTTATAACCTTGCCCGTCAAACGCTTGAGGGTTGAGACAACCTCCACTGCGGGAGCGGCGGCGTTGTATCTTGCGGCGGCGGCAAGAGTGCGCTCAATCGTATCGGTATCAATACATGCTCTTGCTCCGTCGTGGATTGCTATGAGCTTGGCTTTTTTTGAAACCGCAAAGACTCCGTTAAACACGGACTGCGCTCTTGTAGCTCCGCCGACCATAATCCTGCTGACTTTTTTGTATCTGTATTCGCGGCACATTTCGGCGATTTTTTCAAGATTTTTTTCTTGCGTGACGATGACTATTTCATCTATAAACACACAATGCTCAAAAACTTCGATAGTATGCGCCAAGACGGGTCTGTCGTTAATGCTGTAAAAAAGCTTATCCTCCCCCTTACATCGAAGCGAGCTGCCGGCTGCGGCTATCACTACACTGCAAGTGGGAGGTTTTTTTGGTGATAATGATTTTAGCATTCTAAAAACCATGAAATGTTTACCTAAGCGAGTGAAGCGTTGAGCTCCAGTTCAACTTCCTCGTAAGTAATATTTTTGGAAAGCACAATTTCCGAAATAAATATCTGCTTGGCAGAGTGGAGCATTTTCCGCTCACCCGTTGAAAGTCCCTTTTCAACATCTCTTGTCATAAGCCCTTTGACAACACGGGCAACTTCAAGCAAATCACCGCTTTTTATACGCTGCATATTTTCGCGGTAACGTCTGTTCCAGTTTGAAGTCATCTCTGCGTCAATTCCGCGAATTGACTTCATAAGCTCATCAGCCTCGTTTGAGTCAACAATAGGTCTGACGCCGATTTGCTCGGAGCTTTCAGTAGGTATCATCACAACCATACCACCGGCAGGCATCTTAAGAATGTAGTACGTTCTTGTAGCTCCATTCATTTTACGCTCTTCAATACTGTCAATTACTCCGGCTCCGTGCATGGGGTGGGCAATCATATCCCCGATACTAAACATTTTATAGACCTTTCACTTTGCGAAACCAAATTGTTAATAATGTGTAAACTTGATTATACACCTATTCCCAATGCAAAAGCAAGCATTACTTCAAATTTGATATTTCAACCGTTTCGTCAAAATCACGTCCGCCGGCTTCATACAAATTTCGCCGTGCAATTTTATCATTTTTCATCTCTTTATATGCATATTTATATACATCATAAATGAGTTTATTTGGCACAACAACAACCCCGTCACCGTCTGCAACTATTAAATCCTCGGGATAAACTGCCACCCCGCCAAGTCCGATTGGAATGTTTTTCTCAAGATAACGGATACGTGCCTGATCCATAGGCTGTGAAATATGTCTTGTAAATACAGGGATTTTTTGAAGTATAACTTCATCGGTATCACGAACACCGCCGCCGTTTAGCACAAAGCCGACAGCTCCCTTGTTTACGCAGTTTAGCGTATTGTTCGAGCCGAGAAGCCCAACATCAATACCGCATACATCAAGTGCAATAAAATCGCCGGGGATAATATCGTCAGCCCACTTGTCCGTGCAGACATTTCCGTAATACCAGTTTGACCACTCGGTATATTCATCGCCCGTGACCCTCGGCACAGGCCCCTCATACGGCACATAGCGCGCAGTGCGGGCAAATCCGATTGTTGCTCTCATGCTTCTCCACAGAGGCTTAATACTGTGGTGCATCGTACCGTAAAAATGATAACCGCACCAATCCATTCCGTCGCGCACATCGGTGACACGAAAGTCCTTATACATCTCTAAAATTTCAGCTCTGTCCATTATAAAACTCCTTCATTATATAAAATGCTTTTTTCCTGTGTTTTTTGTCGGCGGTGAGCAGCCCCTTGATATTGTAATGGTTTTGCATGTGGTGAAGTCTTCTCGGGCATCGAAAATCATAGAATATCCACGGGCTCATACCCTTGACATACTCAGCCGAAGAAAGCATTTCTATCTGTTTCTCATACACCTCAAGCTGAAAGTCCTCGCTAAACATATCATCGCGGTTTCCTTGCTTTGTATGCCCTGCCCTGCAATCGGCACCAAACTCACTGATAATAATCGGCTTTGTCGGGTTACTGTTTGTAAGCACCTTGGGAAGCTTTGAAAAATCGGGGTCATACCAGCCGTAATACTCATTTATGCCGATAATGTCTATCTTATCTGCAAGTCTGTCATTGATAATCAACTTTTCATTGTCAACAAGACATGCAGCAGTGACGGGGCGTGTGCTGTCAAGAGCATGTGCCCTGTCTGTCAGGCGGCTCATAAAGCTGAGCCTTTCGTCCGAGTCGGGGTTTTCGTTTCCGACCGACCATAAAATAACGCTCGCACGGTTAAAATCCCGTGTTATAAGCTCTGTCAGTTGGTTTTGTGCGTTTTGGTATGTCATCTCGTTATTAAAATCAATCGCCCAATAAACAGGAACCTCCTCCCAGAGCATAATCCCCATTTCATCGGCTATTCTTGCCGCCTGCTGTGTATGCGGATAATGTGCAAGGCGCATAAAATTGCAGCCCATTTCTTTTGCGATAGTATAGTTTTCTCTTATTTCATCGTCCGTAACTGCTCTGCCGTTTTTTACGCTCTCCTCATGCGCGCTCACACCCTTTAAGAAAATGCTCTCACCGTTGAGTTTTATATCCCTGCCGCTGACAGTTATTTCCCTAAAACCAACCTTATCGGTAAGACGGTCATTTTCAAAGCTGACCTCAACATCATAGAGTTTTGGCGTATCGGGCGACCAAAGTGTCACTTTGTCACTTTGAAAATCAATCACAGCTTCGCCAATACCGTCTCGAATGGTGATATCCTCGCTAATTCCAAGCTCGGCTATTTTAACAGTTGCAATCCCTGTCCCTGCGCCGTCTGTTTCAACACGGGCAAATATCTTGCCAAAATCACTTCCCGGCATCAGTGCGACATTAAAACGTCTTATAAATGCCTGCGGCACACGAATAAGCTCCACATCACGGTAAATGCCGCCGTAATTAAACCAGTCGGTATTGTCCATTGGTACATAATCACGTCGGCGGGTATTGTTTACTGATACTATTATGCGGTTATCTTCCTGCAAAACATCTGTAATTTCAATATAAAACGGTGTGCTGCCGCCCTCATGTAATCCAAGACATGTTTTGTTAATAAATACCGCAGCTTGGTAGTTTACTCCGCCAAACTTGACAAAAACACGCTCATTTTGCTTTTTGTATTCAAATTTTCTTGTAAAAACCATGCCGCCCTCATATAAAAAGAGCCTGTCATTTTCTAAGTTCCAACATGAGGGAATGTGCATGGTTTCCCATGTGTCAAAGCTGTAATCAAGCGGGAGCGGCCTGCCGTCTTTGTCATATTCATGCTCAGCCCACCACCTGTTGCGAAGACAGGTGTCATACTGGTCAATCCCGTATTGCCACTTGCCGCCGAGGCTGATTTTATCACGTGAAAAATCAGTCAGTACAGAGTCTTGAATTAACTTTTCTTTGTAAAAATCCCAAAAATCCGGTGAGTGAATACCGTCCATAATTGCTCCTTTTATAACATCCAAAGACCAAGTGCGGGGTT
The DNA here is from genome assembly GCA_009781515.1 of Oscillospiraceae bacterium. Classification (GTDB taxonomy): domain Bacteria; phylum Bacillota; class Clostridia; order Oscillospirales; family Oscillospiraceae; genus WRMH01. The sequence goes on along the minus strand of WQXY01000001.1, from coordinate 211,499 downwards.
TTCTATGAAGTAGACTTCCTTACCGTCAGGCAGCTTGTTAAACCCCGGCTTTAATCTTGGCGGGTGATATCTGTTCATTGCAGTGCTCAGTGCCACAAAACCATAGCCCACAGCACCAACCTCTTTCCAATTTAGCTCAACGGGTGCATATGTCACTTCAAAGCGCCCCTCGGTTGAGCCATGTATCAAGTGCGCTGCAACAGATAGGTTGTCTTGCAATTCCTTGTTTTCCTTACATAGTTCAAGTACCTTGTCTCTGCCTGCATATCCGTATTTTCTGATGAGCCTGTCATTTTCTTCATCTTCGCCAAACATATTTACACCGGGTGCTATAATAATGAGCTTTCCACCGTCTGCCATTGCCATTCTGGTACGGTATATCGCTTTATTGCCGACCCACATGGAGTGGTATTCCGCATCATCAAGCCAGACGATACACATATCAATCGGCTTTTCTACACGTATGATGTTACGCTTTTGACTTAGCTTGACTGCCTTCTCAAAGCCCTCACGTCCCTTGTCAATATAAAGTCCGAGTATGTCTGTCTTTTCATTTTCCGTAACCGTCACAGTCAGCACATACAGTACATTCATTTTGGAAATAAAATTCTCCTGTGCATAGTCAAATACCTTACGCACGGGCGAATGGTCCTTGCCCATAATACGCTCCATACCATACAAAGCTCCGAGCATATGTGATGCGTTTATAAACGAACTGCCGCCGCAGCCGACAACGATGTTTTTCGTATAGTTTGCCATGCCGACAACCTCATGCGGCACAACCTGCCCGATTGAGATAATCAAATCATATGACGGGTCGAGCAGATAGTCGGACACTTCAATATCAATACTCTCATTCATTAAGCCGTCCGATACGGAGCTTACAAACTGCGCGGGTATCTCGCCGATTTTTGTAACACCCCGCCGCCAGTTATGCACAAGAAATCTGTCATCGGGAATATCCTTACCGAAAAACTTAATCTCTTCTTCCCTTGTCATCGGCTTATGAGTGCCGAGCGCGGGCAGTATGTCGACATGCACATTTTCAAGTATGTCATACAGCTCGGCCGTAATTATACCCGCACCTGAATTTAATCTTGTTATATCAGGAGGCACAAGCAGCACTTTTTTTAAGCTAAGGTCACTGACAGCTGCAATCAGCTGCTCTCTGATTTCATTTTCGTCAAGTCCGTTTTTTTCATTTTCAATAAATATCATGTATCGTTTTCCTCACTGCACCTTTGCCTTTTATCATCATCTTAAAATACTCTGCTACCTTGTCTGCAAGACCTGTCTCATATAAATCAGCTCCGAAAATCTCGGTTTTGGATAAAATCGGCGCTAAAAGCTCCTTGCAATCAACATCAGCACCGAGCGTAATCTCTTCAAAATGCGGGAGCAGCCTCGGCAGCATCGGGTCGGGGTCGAGAATAAAATTATCACCGTTATCGTCAATTGCCATAAGATAACGGCACCAACCTGCCAAAACGAGCGGAACTCCTACAAGTGAAGCTGTCTTTAGCTTTTCGCTGCGGGCATATGCTTTTATTGTTTCACCGAAACGCACCGCAAGCTTTTTTGAAGTATCCGTTGCAATACGCTGCGGAGTGTCGGGTATGTAGGGATTTGGAAGCCGTACATTAATAACCGTATCAATAAAGTCTTTTGGTGAGATAATTCCGGGGTCGACCACAACTTTCAAACCCTCTTTTGCCACCATATGAACAAGTTTAAGCAAATCTTCATCTTTCATCGCGTCACTGACACGTTTGTAAGAGAGCATGCAGGCAAAAACCGACAGAGCCGTATGCAGCGGATTTAAGCAGGTGCACACTTTCATTTTCTCAAACTTATCCACCGTTTCACGGTCTGTAAAAATCACGCCGGCCTTTTCAAGCGGTGGTCTGCCGTTTGGAAAAATGTCCTCAATGACAAGATACTCCGGCTCTTCTGCGTTTACAAAGGGAGCTGTCACAGAGCCTTTTGCCGTTACATGGCTAAACATATCTTCAACACCGTCGTCCGAGAGCTTTCGCGCAACGCCCTTGTCGGGATACGGGGTTATTTTGTCAATCATCGTGTTGGGAAATGCAATCAGCCCGGGATTATCTATGTAGTCTAAAAACCCGTCATCGGCAAGAGTATCACCCACCCACTCGGCTGCAAGCTGTCGCACTGCCATATACAGCAAAACGCCGTTGTGGGAGCAGTTGTCCAAACTTACAATCGCAAGCGGATATGCCCCGTTTTTATATCTATGCAAACAAAGAGCCGTCAGTGTGCCCAAAAAGGACACAGGTTTATCCGGTGTGGACGCATCGCCGGGAACTATGCTGTAACCTTTTTCGGTAATTGTCAAAGTGACAAACTGCAGGCTCTTTGAGGCAAAAATCTCACGAAGCCTCGGCATGTCTTTTTCGTTTGTTTTCAGCGAGTCGACAACACTGCCGAGCACTGTTTTTTTCATATTGCCGTCGGGCGAGAGTGTCACTGATATTGAAAGCTCGTCAAAGGGTTTATACACAGCGTCGATTATTTCATAATCATACCCCTCGGCTGCAATAATTCCGGTATTTATATCGCTCATATCAAGAATATGCTGAGCAAGCTTCGCAATATAGGCACGAAATATATTTCCCGCACCAAAATGAAGCCACTCGGGTGTGCTTTTTGTCCGCTCACGTACGGTTTCACGGTCAAAAAGAGGTATCTCATATCCTTTTGACTGCCAAAATTCTCTATCTTTTAAGCTATTTTCATTTAATTTCATAATCAGAACCCAAAATATTCCTTAACATTATTATAACAAATATCTTCGACAATACTGCCGAGAAAGAGAGCGTCATCCGGATATTTTCCGCCGAGAGCAAGCCTGCCGAGTTGATTGCATAAAATCCGTCTGAAATATTCATGTCTGACATAACTCAGAAAACTTCGAGAGTCCGTGAGCATACCTATAAAGTTTGAGAGCACACCATACTCGGCAAAAGAGATAAGCTGATTTTCCATACCATCTAAGGTATCGTTAAACCACCATGCACTTCCCTGCTGCACCTTACTTTTAATACCTACCTCGTTAAAGCTGTTTGCAATCGTATTAATTGCTGCGTTATCATTCGGGTTTGCAGAGAAAATCAGCGTTTTCGGCAGCGCGCCTTTTGTATTTAACGCATCAAGTACAAGCGCTAAGTCACAAACGGCACTTTGCGGATTTATCGCGTCAAAGCCTGTGTTAGCACCGAGCTTTTTATACATTATATTGTTAATGTTACGAAGCACACCCAAATGAAGCTCCATAACCCAGCCAAGGCGGGTATATTCCCCTGCAAGAAAGCACAGCAGATAAAATCTGAATTTATCCGCTTCGTCCGTTGTGATACACTCACCGCCGAGCGCTTTCCTAAATACAGCCGCAATCTCATTTTCCGAAGCGGGTGCATAGACGAGGTTTCCGACTCCGTGGTCGGCAGCCTTGCAGCCGTTTTTATTAAAATACTCAAGACGCCCCTGCAGTGCCGCCTTAAGCTCATCGAAGCTTTTAATTTTACTGCCGACGATATCGCCGAGCTTGGATATGTAGCCGGAAAACCCGTCAGCTTCAATACTAAAAACAGCATCGGGACGCCAGCAAGGCAGCACCGTCACATCAAAGCTACTGTCTGCTGCGAGTTTTTGGTGCCATTCGAGTGTGTCTGCGGGGTCGTCTGTTGTGACAAGAGCCTCAACGTTCATGTGTTTAATAATGCCGCGCGGTGTTAAATTTTCGTCAGTTCGCAGTCTTTCGCTTGTCAGCTCCCAAATATCCCTTGCGGTATCGGAGCACAGCGGAGTTTTACAGTCAAAAAAACGCTGCAGCTCCAAATGTGCCCAGTGATAAACAGGATTACCCGCGGCACGCGGCAGCACCTGTGCAAACGCTTTGAATTTTTCCCAAGGTGAAGCGTTACCTGTTATATAATCCTCTTCAATTCCGCATGAGCGCATAAGTCTCCATTTGTAATGGTCAGCACCGAGCCAAGCTTCCGTCAGATTATTAAAGCGTTTATTTTCATAAATCTCAGAGGGGTTTATGTGGCTGTGATAGTCGAGTATTGGTTTGCTTTTTGCAAAGTCAAAATAAAGCTTTTGTGCAAGACTGCTCTCAAGCAAAAAATCCTTATCCATAAAACTACTCAAACTATCACCTACTATTTTTTCTTTTTTAATACTATCAATATAACGGCGACAAGGCCTGCAACGCCGACTGCGATGAGCGCAAAGCCCCACCATGGGAAGAGCGAACTCTCGCTCGGCTGCGTACCTTGCGGCGGCGCAGGTGTGTTATCCGCAGGCGGTGGTGTCGTTTCGCCGCCCGACGGTGGCTCTGACCCCCCCGAATTTTCAAAGTCACCTGCTACTTCAAGCACTGCCCAAAACGACGGCTTTGCTTCAAAAAATTCGTCAAAGAGTACAGGCAGTCCGATAGCGCGCCAGTTCATCGGGTCTGCAAGTCCCCAAATTGTAACCGCGTCAATATGCTCGTGATGCTCTACAAAAATCTCAAAGAGCCAAGCATATAGCTCTGCTTGATAAGCAAGCTCGGCTTCGGTAATCTCGGGAGAGTCACTTCTGCGCTGATTGCTCCACGAACCAAACGGTATGTCAAGCTCGGTGATACGAATACGAAGTCCGGCTTTGATAAAACGCTCAATTGAAGCTTTGACATCATCGGGGTTAAGCCCGTCTACCCAGTAGTGAGCCTGCATTCCGATACCCTCTATAAGTAAACGTCCGGGCTCTGCGTTGCGAGAGTCATCTTCCCATTTTTTGTTAAAGTATTCAGCCATGCTTGCAATAGCTTCGCGCTTACCTGCTTCTTCCTCATTAAATTCATTGTAGAATAAAACAGCGTTGGGGTCTGCAAGGCGTGCAAATACAAATGCATCATATATATAATCATATGGTTTTTCGCCTGCCGCTTCGTCAATACCGTTGGAATATGCATCATACCACGCTGCCGACATATCCGAACCACTGCCTTTACGCAGCGAATTAAACCAACTTGCATTATTGCCGACACTGTTGGCAAATGCTTCATTAAAAACATCCCATGAAGCGATACGTCCCGCATAACGCCCCGCATATTCTGTAATGAATAACTCCAAGTTTGCTTTTGCTTCGGCGCGCGTCAGCACATTGCGGTCTTCATCGTATGTAAGCCACTCGGGAGACTGGCTGTGCCAAGCAAGTGTGTGCCCGTGCAGAGCTATGCCGTTTTCTTGTGCCCAGTCCACCGCAGCATCAGCACCGCCGAAGTTGAACACACCTTTGTTTGGTGCGATATATAGCGGCTTCATGGAGTTTTCAACAGTTGCCGCATTATAATAAAGAGGAAACATCTCGGCATGTTCAGATCTCCACATCGGTGTTACTTCCATGATGTTACCAAACAGGAAATAATCCTTAAATGCTTCGGCGAGTGACGGAATACTTAAATCCCATTCGGGTATTCTCATATTCGGGTCAACACCGCCGACCTGCCAAATCTCTATATTGTCCCAAAACCAAACGTCCGGGTGCTTGTCGGCATCATTTACTACAAGTCTGAAATCTATAAAATCAATGTCAAATGTACGCGGCGGCATAACAAAGTTCATTTCAAGCCATGTGTCCATCGGAAGTGTTCCGAAATTTTCGGGGAACTTAACTGCACCTTGCGCACCGGGATAATCACCGTTGAGTACAACACCCGGACCTGTGAGTGTTGATTTGTCCGGGTTTTCAGCGGACGGTGCAAAAACCCATGCCAAAATCCTGTACTCGACACCTGCCGCGAGCGGTTCGGGCAGTGTAAGTCTCACAGCATTGTCTCTGCCTGTGTAGTTGTCGTCAATATTCCATACGCGAAGCGCATGATCGTCGCCGTGACCGACTCCTGCGCCGCTGACCCATGCCATAGATGCAGACCCGACAGTGTCATCGTTAATCGCAAAAAATTCACCGTCTGCAGCTTCATCTTCAAAAGTGAAGTTATACAGCAGCGTCTCGCCGGGGCGGTCTTCATACACCGCTGCCGCAGGAACTATTGCGAGCAAAACCGTCAAACAAATTAAAACTGATACTATCTTCTTCATGAATAAACCTCCAACATAAATTAGCTTATTAATTATATTGTATAGCCGCATAGGTGTCAAATAATAAATGAACACAACATATAGTATATAGTAAATATTAACTAATTATTAAAAACTGTTAAAAAATGCTTGACATGGCTAAAGTCTTTATGGCATAATGGTCAGCAAAGTGCGAATTTATCATATATTATGAGCATTTGCACAAATTTAATTAGGAGGATACACATGAAATTAGGTAAATTATTAGTAGCCCTTGCAATGACCATCGCACTCGTCGCAACATTCATTCCGTTTGTTTCGGCATCCGGCGACCTCGTTGAGTTCGAACTCGGCGGTCTCAACAGAGGTTCTGACAACTCTTGGCAAGACGTAGACAACTCAAACTGGCACGGTGGTGCTTCCGGAGCAGCTCCTGAAGATGACTCCACATGGAACGGTCTGAACATCGATGTTTTCAGAGCATCTAAGACCCTCATCATCGAAGTTGACGGCGAGCTCGGCGACGAACTCGAAATCGTTATCTTCGGAAACCATGACGGTGACTTTAACTGGGCATGGGGTGCCGGCGCATACACATATGCAAAAGATGATGTATATGCAGACGGTGTTGTTACAATCGACCTGACACAAAGCGAAGCTTTCAACAACTTCATTGACGGCGGCAGAGCAGGCTTTAGAATTGTCCTCAATGGCGACGGTTGGGCAGACGCAGGCGACGTTTTCGGAATTCTCATGTATGACGTTTCAGAACTTACAAGATTTGACCTCTTTAAGTTCAACTCAGCATTCGGCGGCGGTTTCGAACATCAACCCGCATTCTCAGACCAAGACAGAGCAGCTCACGAAGGTGACGACCTCATCGGTCTGACAGCTGAAATCATGGCTCTTGCAACAGAACTCAAAATCGAAGTAAGCAATGCACCGGTTGGCACCATTGGCGTTATGGCAATGGGTAACTCCGATACCATGAACTGGGATTGGGGCGGCGGTTCAGTTGACTACGACGTTGACGAAGTTTATGCAGACGGCGTTATCACAATTCCGCTCACAGGCGACAAAGCTTCTCCGTTCTTTGCAGTTCTCAGAGAAGAAGTCAGAACAGGCTTCTGCATCATGGTTTCCTACTACGGTAGCGACGATGATGAGCAATCATGGGATGACCTCGAGTATGAAGCAATGTGGCTCGTACTTGGTGCAGCAGCACCGGCACCTGTAGATCCTGTTGAACCCGATCCGGTTGACCCTGTTGACCCCGATCCGACTGATCCTGTTGATCCTGTTGATCCTCCCCCCGCATCTTCACCGACACCCTCAACACCTCCGGCAGATGACGATGGTTTCCCGCTTTGGGCACTCATTGCAATCATTGCAGGTGGAGTAGTCGTAGTGGTCATCATTGTAGTAGTGGTAGCAAAGAAAAAGAAGTAAGCTAAACCATAATCTGCAATAACCTACACTTACAGCAACCGCTCTCTTAAATGAGAGCGGTTGTTTTAATCATCTTTTTATATCATTAATTATGCTAAACTTAAAAATAAATTTATTGACACAGAGCATAAAATCTTGTACTATTAACTTCGTAGGTTCTATATATTATCTACAAAAATACTATAAACAGAAAGGTGAAATGAAATGAAGAAAATCCTTGCATTAATCCTTGCAATGGTCATGTGTTTAGGTCTTTTTGCTGCATGCGGCGACCCTGACACACCCAATGTTCCTCCCGTAGTTCCCGGCGGTCCCTCAGGCGGCGATGACGGAACACCCGGCACTGACCGCACCCCCACAGCAGACGCTGCTCAAAGAAAAGCGTTGGCTGAGGAATACGAACTCCCCTACTTCCCCGAAATTATGGACTATTGGGAGCCGATTGAATTTACGTACTTTATCCGTAATCCGGGCTTAGAGCCTGATGCAAACAATCCTATCATCAAAATTATTGAGCAAATCACCAATGTCAAAATCGTTTTTGACTATCTTGTCGGTGACTATCCGACAGTTATGGGTGTTATGCTCGCCGGCGGCGAAACACCCGACATGCTTTTTGTCGGAGGTGAAGCTGACAAACTCATCGAGTCCGGCTGGATGATGGAACTCGGGCCCCTGATCGAAGAATATGCTCCGCATCTTCGTGCACACTACGACCCTTGGTGGGATAGAATGATGGACGAAGACGGTAAAATCTGGGTTGCAAACATCTACGGTACTCCGGTAGGCGATCAAGTTGCTTTTGAACAAAACGACTCTGCTTTCTGGCTGCAAAAAGATGTTATCGACTTCATGGGCGGACCACCCAACGATGTTTATGAATTCTTTGAGTGGATCAAAGCCTATAAAGAAGCACATCCGACAATCGACGGAGTGCCGACACTCGGTTTTGAATTTGACACAGGTGTCAACCTGCTCACACTCATGAACCCCGGCTCTTTCCTTGCAGGTTATGCAAACTGGGGTCAAGGAACACTGCCGACAGGCGGTCAAAGACAAGGCGAGAGCTATGAAGATGTTATTCGCCGCTATCCTCTCGAGTCCGAAAAAGAATGGTTCAGAATTCTTAACCAAGCTCACGCAGACGGTCTTATCTCTCCCGAAACTTTCCTGCGTACATTTGACGAATACACACAAAACATAGCAAACGGTGTTGTACTCGGTCTTCAAGATCAACGCTGGAACTTCAACTCTGCAGGTATGGACCCGCTTCGTCAGCAAGAGCGTTATGAGCGTACATACGTTTCTTTCGACTTCACATGGGAAGGCATTGAGCCGAACTATTGGGATATGGCAGGCGGCTTTACAGGCCTCAACGGCATCCAATTTGGTCACAACAACAGAGATCCCATTAGGAACATCCAATATCTCGACTATATGATCCACGAGTCGGTTCAACGTTTCCTCAACTGGGGTATTGAAGGTGAGCACTACTTCTATAATGACAACGGTCGTATCGAGCGCCCGCAAGAGCAACGCGACCTCCAAGGCGACCCGAGATGGCCCATTGACAACATGGGACGTGAGCTCTACAACTACATGCCGAAAATGCAAGGCACATTCCCCTCAGACGGTAATCCGACAGGTATCGGCGGCTCTGCAGAAGAATACTTCGTCTCTATGAATGATTATGACAAGGCATTTTTCACAAGACATGGAATTCTCACTGAAGCCGGCTTTATGAAGGGCACACCTCAGCTTCGCCCACCGGAATATCCGTTCTGGAGTATGTCCCTTTCGCGTTCACAAACAGCTATCAGCACACAGCTTCGCGATGTCAACGTCAGTCATCTGCCGCAAATGGTTCTCGCCAATCCTGCAGACTTTGACGCACTTTGGGATGCATATGTGGTTGCCGCTAACGCTGTTGACTGGAACCCAATCTTGGAAGCAGTCCGCGAACAAGCACATGCCCGTTTGGTACGTGCAGGTCTTGCATCGTAATTCCCACTAAATTTTGCGGGGCTGATACATCAGTCAGCCCCGCATCATACTAATTAATAGGTGAGGTTTGTAGTATGAATTCTGCTGTCGGATATATAAAAGGCCTGCCAAAGACGTTTTGGGTGGCATTTACCGGAACCGTCGGTGTTATACTTTTTTCTATGCTCAACTGGATGGATGCAACTATCAGTTACGGATATCTCAGAGATATTCCGGTTAAGTTTAATTTTAGAATGCTCCTTGGTGATTTTGGTCATACAGGGCTGTATTTTATTCAAGGCACACAATCCACAGACCCCGATATAATGGCTCACAATATGAGGCTTTATTCAACCACCCGCATCATATCAATCATATCAGCTGCGCTTTTCTTAGCTGCGTTGGTATTTTTATTATTTGCACTTGTTAGAAACAGCGGTAAGCTCAGAGTCAAAGCTACACTGCTTGGTTTTTCATGTGCAGCTTTGTCTTCATTATTGTTTGTCAGCTACATTATAATAGCAACAGGAGAAACAATTGCTTCGGGTGTGACAATATTTCCGCTTGCTGTTCTTGTTATCTCTCTTATTTCAATGATGTATGTCAAAGAACCGGAAGACATATCAAACAAAAAAATGAGAAAATTCATACACCAAAAAGCATTTTTCTTTATGACTGTGCCGATAATAGTGTATGTATTTATATTTAATTATCTGCCGCTCACAGGTTGGGCAATGGCATTCCAAGACTTTGTTCCCGGACGTGACTCTCAAGAGTGGGTTGGTTTCGGGCAGTTTACATTTATGCTCAACGGCTTTAGTGAAAATCCTGTCAGAGACATCCCCGGCAGCGTTTTCTTTGACAATCTGTTTTACCGAGTTATGAGAAACACTCTTGCAATGAGTGTTATAAACCTTGTGCTCAGCTTTACCACTTCGATTTTCCTCGCTCTTATGATTAACGAAGTGCGTCAAAAGCTCTTTAAGCGTGTTGTACAAACAATATCTTACCTGCCGCACTTCTTATCATGGGTTATAGCAGCATCAATTATAAGCTCTTTCCTTGCAGGTGACGGTATCTTAAACCAAATTTTAATGTTCTTGCGTATCACCGATGAGCCAATCCTCTTTAGAGGTCAAAAAGAAAACTTCTGGTGGATAATCGGTTGGGGTAATGTTTGGAAAAGTGTCGGTTGGAACACAATCATCTACCTTGCAGCTATCACAGCTATTGACCCCGAGCTTTATGAAAGCGCCGAGCTTGACGGTGCGGGGCGTTTTGCCAAGATGTGGCATATTACATTGCCGGGCATCAAGTCAACAATCCTTGTGCTTCTCATAATGAGCATCGGTTGGATACTAAATGCCGGTTTCGAACCTCAATATCTGCTTGGAAACGTTCTTGTCCGCGACTATTCCGAAACTATAGACATCGCTGTCTTGCGGTACGGTATTGAAAACTTCAACTATTCTCTTGCAACGGCTCTTGGTATGTTCAAAACTGTGGTCAGTATCATACTGATTACCGGAGCAAACCAACTTTCAAAACGCATTGCAAAAGAAAGCCTTGTTTAGGGGGTGAAAGAAATGAAAAATCCAACAATCAAAGAACAATCAAGATTTATGCAACGCCTCCCCGACCGTACATTTGTGTTTTTCAATACAATCTTTATGATATTTGTCATGGTAGTAATGATCTACCCGTTTCTTAACACATTGGCGCTGTCTTTTAATAACGCAACAGACAGTATGAGAGGCGGCATCTATCTGTGGCCGCGCATGTGGACAATGTCCAACTACGAGCGTGTTTTCAGAAATCCCCTGCTTATGACCGCTTTTCAAAACTCGGTTGTCCGTACCGTTATAAGCACTGCAGGCGGTGTGTTCCTGTGCTCAATGGCTGCCTACGTTCTCAGCCGCAGAGAATTTATCATGAATAAGTTTACAACCGTGTTTTTCCTGCTCACCATGTATATTGGTGCAGGTCTTATTCCGATGTATTTTCTCTACCGCGATTTAGGTCTCTTAAACAACTTTAACGTTTATTGGCTGCCCGGTCTGTTCGGTGCTTTTAACATTATCGTTATCCGCACATATATGCAAGGTCTGCCCGACAGCCTTGTTGAGGCTGCCCGAATAGACGGCGCCGGGGAATTTCGAATATTCATACAGGTAATATTCCCTATATGCAAGCCCGTTCTTGCAACAGTTGGTCTTTGGATTGCGGTCGGAAACTGGAACGACTGGTTCACCACATTCATTTACGCACCCTTTGACAGAGATTTAACAACCATGCAATACGAGCTTATGCGGGAGCTTGCCGCGGTTATAGCTGCACAAGGTCAAGCAGCTGCCGACTGGTCTCTCCAACAAGGCGACGCTCCTCCTGCTACAATCTCGCCTATTGCAATCCGCTCGGCAATAACAATTGTTGCAGCCATACCAATTCTCTGCGTGTACCCGTTCCTGCAAAAATACTTCGTTAAGGGCGTTCACGTAGGTAGCGTCAAGGGATAACATTAAACTAATACTACAATGTCAGGGGACAGGGGTTAGCCTCTGTCCCCTACAGCGTTTATAATAAAGCAAAAGAGGGTGAAAATTTGAGCAATATGCCGCGCGGTAAAGACAGGTCACGAAGTGAGTGGGAGAAGCTAAAAGAGCTTAGCTTTTCCGATAAGCTTTCATACATGTGGGAATACTACAGTTACTATATTATTGGCGTTGCCGTTGCTATTGTTGTCACAATCAGTCTTGCCACTACTTGCGGACGCGGCACGGGCATTGATTTGTCCATTGTATGGAATGCCACCTTTGCTTCCCAAGATGAGCTTGATGCCCTATCCGATGCGATTAGAGACGAGATTTTCGGAGAGGACAGCGACAAGACTGTTTTGACATATTTGTTTTTTACACTTTCCGACGACCCGCAAACCACGCTGCAAAACAGCAGCAGAATAATGGCAATGCTTGCTGCCGAGATGATAGATATATTTGTTTTCGACTCCGAAACTTTTTATATTTACAGAGAAAGCCTGCTGCCAATGGATAGCATTATAAAGAGTATCGAAGAAGCAAATCCTGCGGTATATGAGCGAATTAAAGATGAGTTGCAACTCGGTGAGCACATCTCGGGCATACGTCTCAATGACAGCCCACTTCTCGAGCGCCTCGATTTTCCTCTATATGATGAGGTTTATTTAGCAGTTGCTATGTCTACCCGAAATATTGACTATGTTACCGAAGCAATTATCGCACTATTTGAATAATATAAAGGAGCGTAAATTAAAATGATTAACAATTATCCGCACAGAACAGGTAAAAAGGCTTTGCAAATTACTGACAAAGCAGGAAAGCCTCTCGCATCTGCCGATGTTACAATCAGGCAAAAAGACAGTAAAGAAAAATTCGGCTGTGCAGGCTTTGAGTCCATACAGGTAATAAACGGAATGCTTGAGGGTGACGATAAGGTACATGCCGAAAAACGTGTCGAAAAAATGCTTGAGATATTTAATTTTCTCACACTCCCCTTTTATTGGGGTCGTTTTGAACCTGAGCGTGGAAAGCCTATAACAGATGTTACGCTCAAAGCTGCCAAATGGCTTTGTGAAAAAGGAAAACTTGTTAAGGGGCATCCTCTTTGTTGGCATACCGTTTGTGCCGATTGGCTTTTGGAATTTTCCGATGCGGAAATACTCAAAATACAAATTGAGCGGATATGGCGTGATGTATCTGAGTTTAAGGGTTATATTGACACATGGGATGTTATCAACGAGGTTGTTATAATGCCGATATTTGACCGTTATGACAATGCTGTCACACGCATTTGTAAAGCCGAGGGTCAGGTTGGGCTTGTTAAAAAGCTCTTTGACGAAGCGCGCCGTGCCAATCCGAACGCCACACTTCTTATTAACGACTTTGACATGAGCACCGACTACAGCGACCTCGTAGCCAAGCTGCTTGACGCGGGTGTCTGCATTGACGCAATCGGCTTGCAGTCGCATATGCATCAAGGCTGCTGGAAACCCGAAAAAACACATGAAATATTAGAAAGATTTTCAAAATTCGGTCTGCCGCTTCATTTTACGGAAATCAACCTCGTATCGGGCGATATTATGCCTGCGCATATTGTTGACCTCAACGACTTTATCCCCGACCACTGGCCGTCAAACCCCGAGGGCGAGCAGCGTCAGGCACAAGAGCTAAAAGCATTCTTTGAACTACTCTATGAATACCCGCTTGTTGAAGCATTCACATACTGGAGCTTTTCTGACGGCGGCTGGCTCAATGCTCCTGCAGGGCTTATGACAAAGGACGCACGTGTCAAACCGTCATACGACGCTTTATATGAGCTTATAATGAATAAATGGCGCACACCCGAAATGAAAACCAAAACAGACGAAAACGGCTATGTCGAAATTTTTGGCTTCTATGGAACATATGAAGCGTCTTATGACGGCGGCTCTATGGAGTTTGAAATATGAGAGTTCTTCTTTTATGTGATGATTACTGGCATCCCGCGGCTGTGCCGACAGAGGGTATAGAGCCGCTCAAAGCAAAAGGCTTTGAATTTGATATAATTACGGACGGCTTGAGCTTTGACCCCGATAAACTCAAAGATTACCCCGTTATTATGCTCTGTAAGAGCAATCAAGTCTCACAGGCTGATACGACAGCATGGATGACAGATGCGGTGCAGAAAGCCTTTATCGACTATGTAGAGGGCGGTGGCGGCTTGCTTGCAATTCACAACGCAACCGTACCGAGCGAAACATCCGCTGCTATGAGTGAACTAATGGGCTGCAAGTTTACATTTCACCCGAACAACTGCCCTGTTACCGTCGCTCCCTTGAGACCTCACCCTGTAACAGACGGTGTTTTAATGTTTACCGAAGTTGATGAGCATTACCGCCTTGAAATCTTAAAAGACGATGTGGATATTATCATGGCATCATACTCGGCGCCGCAAGGTACCGAAAGCAAGTTTGAGGAAGACCCCTACCACAACACAACAGCGTGGATAGGAGCGGCAGGGCTTGTGCGCACACAAGGTAGTGGCAAGGTATGTGTTCTCACACCGGGACATCTTCTGCCCGTCTGGCTTAACGCGGAGTTTCAAAAAACACTCGAAAACGCTCTTAACTGGTGCTGTAAATGAAAAGTGTGATTATTACGGGAGCTGACAGAGGGCTTGGTTTGTCGCTTTGCCGCGAATACCTGAGCCGTGACTATACCGTCTTTGCAGGAAAGTTTCTAAAGGACTACACACTGCTTGAAGACCTGCAAAAGACAAACAAAAATCTTCATATCATATGGCTCGACGTATCAAAAAAACAAAGCTGCAACGACGCCGCAGCCTATGTCTCTAAAATCACAAAAGGCAAACTTGATGTGCTTATATCAAACGCCGCGCTTATGGGAAAAGTAAACTGTGCCCTGCGTGAGCCGGATATGCAGGCTCGTCAGGCATTTCGCAGCTATAACGTAAATGCACTCGGACCCGTGCGAATGGTTGAACTTTTTTTACCGCTTTTGGACAAAAGCAAAACAAAAAGGCTGTGCTTTGTATCCTCAGAGGTGAGCTGCATTAATTTGATGAAAAAACGCATCGGCAATTCGCTCCCCTATCCGATGAGCAAAAGCTCAATGAATATGGCAGTTCGCCTTATGTATAATGAGCTTTATCCCGAGGGTTACACATTTCGGCTCTATCATCCCGGCTGGATGAAGCGTGTAGCACCCGACGGTTCACGCAGCGAGGAAGCCATGTATGACCCCGACTTCATCGCGGAGCATGCCGCAAAGTATTTTGAAGCAAATCGGAAAGACGAACAGCGGCTTGTAATGTATGATTTTAAGAGTAATGAATGGCCGTTTTGATTGGAGATACCATGAAATCAGTATTAATAACAGCACAAAAAAACGCATTTGACAAACACCTTGTCTCCGTGTTTGCCCGTGAGGGTTACGAAGTGTTTGTTTCAGGTGTTAACGAGCCGACAAAAAAGATAGACATTTACATAGACGTTAGCAACAAACGTGACAAGGCTGATACATTTTCAATCCGCAGCGGAATTGATGAAAAGGTTATCCGCAGGGTCTACAACGCAAATGTCATAAAACCAATGAAGCTGCTCGAAAAATATCTGCCGTTTCTCGATAAAAGCAAAGATAAAAGACTTTGCTTTCTCTCGGGGATTGATGCGAGCATAAACGAAACCCGTGATAAAACAGGCTATGCGTACAAAACAAGCAAAGCCGCAATGCATAACCTGTTTATGATAGCTTGGAACACACTCGAAGCCGATGGCTACACATTTCGTGTCTATGACCCCTTGAGTGACGAAGTCAGCGCAAAAGCCGCCGCCGAGGGAGCATTTACATACTTCACGCTGCGGCGCGGCACGGAAAATGACGACCCGCTTCGTAATGACGAGAACCGTCTTGTGATGAGAGACGCTCTCGGCAGAGAACATTGTTGGTAAGGAGTAAACTATGAATATTAACATCAATAAAAGCTCAAAAGCACAGCTGCGCAACAATGCGGTGTTTTGTATCGGAACAGGGCGAATGAGCCTTGCACTGAGGCATGAATACCACAATCAGCTCAAAAAAGTGCAGGAGGAAATCTGCTTTAAGTACATCCGCGGTCACGGACTGTTTTGTGACGATATGGGTATCTACAACCGCTACGAAGAAGACGGAGTTCAAAAAACCGAGTATAATTTCCGTTATGTTGATATGGTCTTTGACGACTACCTCTCTCTCGGACTTAAACCCTTTATCGAGTTTGGCTTTATGCCCGAACAGCTCGCTTCCGGTGAGCAGACAATCTTCTGGTGGAAAGGCAATGTCACACCGCCAAAATGTTATGACGAGTGGGCGGCACTCATAAAAGCAACCGTAAACCACTGGATATCCCGCTACGGCATAGACGAAGTTCTTACATGGCCTATGGAGGTTTGGAACGAGCCGAACCTGACGGCATTTTGGAAAGATGCAGATATGGACGAGTATTTTAAGCTCTATGACGTCAGTGCGAGAGCCGTCAAAGAATGCGACAAGCGTATACGTGTCGGAGGCCCTGCCATATGCGGTGTTGACGATGAAAGATGGCTAAAAAGCTTTCTTGAATACACCACGGCAAATAACGTACCGCTTGATTTTGTCACTCGCCACTGCTATGCTACGGGCGCTACGGAAAATATCGGACACTATGTATATCAGCCGCTTAACCCCACAAACTACATTCCCGACGAGCTTGACGTCAGCCGCGGCATTATAGACAGCTTCCCCGCTTACAAAGGCATGGAAATGCACATAACCGAATACAACACCTCATATTCGCCCCGAAACCCCATACATGACAATAACCAAAACGCCGCATATATTGCATACCTTCTCAGCGTAATGGGTGATACCTGCGCGTCGTATTCATACTGGACTTTCGGAGATGTTTTTGAGGAGCAAGGAATAGCCTTTACACCGTTTTCGGGCTGCTTCGGACTGCTTGCAAACGGTATGATACCCAAGCCCACATATTATACATATGAATTTTTCAGCAAAATCACGGGCGAGTGTGTATCCAAGGATAAAAATCATGTTATTACAAAAGATAAAAACGGCACATATCATGCAATTGCTTGGAACTTAATAGAAGACGAAGCAAAAGATACCGAAAGTACACTTCGTTTCTCTTTTGAGCTCGATAACGGACGTTATTTTATCGTTAAGAAGACTGTTGACGAAATAACCTGCAATCCTCTCAAGTCTTGGATTGACATGGGCTCTCCCGCCTACCCGTGTGAAAAGCAGATAAAGCTGCTCCGTGAGTGCGCCCTGCCTTTGGTTGAAACTTCAAACCAAACAGTATCAAACGGTAAACTCCCGCTTGAGCTGCATCTGCGAGCCAACGCAGTATGTTATTTTGAAATTAAAAAAGCAGAGATTAAGACAGACAGAGGTTATATAGCAGAAAAAGTGAGAGGTGCACAATGTTAGGGTTTAATATCACGAAAATTAATCCGTCGTTATATCTTCTCAAAGACCCGCTTGGCGTCAACATATTTCTTATGGTCGGCGAAAATAAAGCCTTACTCTTTGACACGGGACACGGTGTTGCATATCTTCCGACAGCCGTGAAAGCTCTCACCGACAAACCGCTGACGGTTGTGCTCGGACACGGGCATATCGACCACGCAAACGGTGCATATCAATTTGACGAGGTATATTTACGCGAGCCGGATTATGAGCTTTGCCGCGAGCATACAGGCACCGAAATACGCACGACAATAATAAACAGGCTAAAAGAAGCAGGTCTAAAAGCGGACTTTAACGAAGATGCGTGGATAAAATCGGGAGCATGCAAGTTAAAGCCGCTTGATATCGGCACGGTATTTGACCTTGGCGGCTTAAATGTCGAAGTAATTGACATGGCTGGACACACAGGCGGCTCTATCGGTTTGCTTATAAAAGAGCAGCGTATACTTATCGACAGCGACAGTGCAAATTCACACTGCTGGATGTTTGTGCCTCAGTCGCTGAGTGTAAAGGAATACATTAAAATGTTGGAGCGCGTAAAAGAGCTTGATTTTGACGTGTTTTATGTTGCTCATCAGGACCACGCCCACCCCAAGTCGGACTTTGACAAATATATTACGGTTGCAAAAAACGCAACCTTGGAAAACAGCGAGCCTTACGAAAACTGGCAGGAGCATAAGCCGCGTATATACACCGAGGGCGATGTTTCGATTGTTGTAAATGAAAGGACGTTGGGATAATGGCATATAGTGAATATAATATGTGGCTGCAGGACACAGGCACTACCCCACCCCCTGTAAACTCTAAAATCAAAGAGCGTATCTTAAATCATTGGGATAATATAAACGGCAGTGTTGAACGCGGCTACAGCGGTCGTTCGCTCTTTTTTGATAATGACAATATCAGTTATGACCCCAAGCGCATACGCGACTATGCACGTTTTTTGGCTTCAATCGGCATTAACCGTGTGTGCTGCAATAATGTCAACGTAACACCGAGAGCCGCACAAATGATAACAAAGGAGCTGCTGCCCGACGTTGCAGGACTTGCCGCCATTTTTCGTGAGTTTGATATAAGATTTATAATTGCCGTTGATTTTACAAGCCCGCGCCTGCTCGGCGGTCAAGCGACATATGACCCGCTTGACCCCGCTGTTATCTCATGGTGGGAAAATGCGGCAAAAGAGGTATATGCCCACATTCCCGACCTTGCAGGCTTTCTTGTTAAAGCGGACAGCGAGTTTCGTGACGGCCCCGCTGCGCTCGGACGCACTCAGGCAGACGGTGCCAATGTCATTGCAAGAGCCCTGACACCGCTTGGAGGAACTGTTTATTGGCGCTGCTTTGTATATAACTGTATGCAGGACTGGCGTGATACCAAAACAGACAGACCCAAGGCTGCATATGACCACTTTTTCCCGCTTGACGGCAATTTTGACGACAATGTCATTTTGCAGATAAAACATGGCCCGTCGGACTTTCAAGTTAGAGAACCAAACTCCCCTCTGCTCGGAGCAATGAAAAACACAAATCAGGCTATTGAGCTTCAAATCACACAGGAATATACAGGTCAGCAGATTGATTTATATGCACTTGCCGTTCAATGGGAAGAAGTCTTTTCATCGCCCGTGTCAGACACACAAAAAATGCGTGATTTAATGGGCAAGGAAGTATCTGCCATTGTCGCTGTCGCAAACACAGGGCTTGATATAAACTGGACAGGTCACACACTTGCGCAGGCAAATCTGTACTCTTTCGGACGTATGGCATGTGACCCCTCGCTTACAGCGCGTACTGTGCTCTCTGAGTGGGTCGCTCTGACCTTTGGTGAAAATCCCGCACTGACGCAGCCTATGCTTGATATGCTCCTTAAATCGCGTTATACTTATGAAAAATACACCTGCCCTCTCGGTCTTGGTTGGATGGTAAATATCAGCCACCACTACGGCCCAAGCCCCGAGGGTTACGAGTTTATGAAATGGGGCACATACCACAGAGCCAATTTTGAAGCAATCGGCGTGGACAGAACAATAAACGGCACGGGCTATACGCAGCAGTATCACCCCCACCTTACAAAGCTTTACACAGACCTTGACACATGCCCCGAAAACCTGCTTTTATACTTCCACCGTCTCCCCTACAGCCACAAGCTAAAGAGCGGACAGACAATTTTGCAGTTTATTTACAATACGCATTTTGAAGGTGTTGATGAGGTAGAAGAATTTATCAGACTATGGAATACACTAAGGTCACTATTACCGGAAGCTGCATTTACATCGGTTTTGGAAAGGCTCGAACGGCAGCTTGAAAACGCAAAAGAGTGGCGCGATGTAGTAAACACATATTTTTACAGACTAACAGGAATATCTGATGAAAAAGGAAGATTAATTTATGACTGACACACACATGAACTTATTCAAATCTATTCTCAGTGGCGAAAACGAAAAACTGCATGTCGGGCTTATTGTAGACAGCCCGTGGATGCCGGGCTACTGCGGCATTTCAAATATTGATTTTTATGCACAGCCCGATGTATGGTTTAACTCCTACGTTAAAATAAAAAAGGACTTTCCCGATATCCTGTTTTTACCCGACTGGTGGGCTGAATACGGAATGGCAACCGAACCGTCGGGCTTTGGCATAAAATTCAGCTTCTATGATAATAATCTGCCCTCTGTCTATGCGCTCGCCGCCGATATGGAAGATGTTGAGGAACTTGTAGAGGGCTTAAAAGTACCCGACCCCCGTAAGGACGGTCTGATGCCGCTTCTGCTCAATCTGCAAAAGCAAATGCAGCCGAAGCTTAAGGACATCGGCGAAAAAATCAATATAGTCAGTGCCCGAGGCCCTATGACAATAGCGGCTCACCTTTTCTCTGTTACAGAGCTTCTGCTTTGTGCAAAGGTCGAGCCCGATGTATACCACAAGCTGCTTAAAAAGACCACACAGCTGTGTAAAGACTGGCTGTCCGCTCAGCTTGAAGTCTGCTCCGATGCAGAGGGTATACTTGTACTCGATGATATAACAGGCTTTTTCAGCAAGCTCGATTATGAGCAGTTTGCACACCCGTACTTAAAGGAAGTATTCTCAGCCTTTGACGGCAAAATTAAACTGCTTCATAATGACACCGCAAATGACACGCCGTTTCCGTATATGGAAGACCTCGGCATTGACCTCTTAAACTTCACACATGAGCGAGGCATAGACAGTGTACGCAAGCAAACAGGCGACAAAATCGTTCTGCTCGGCAACATTCCGCCGATGTCACTGTCGCGCAATACTCCCGATGAGGTATACGAACTTGCAAAAACCTGCATAAATGATTACATCAA
Organism: Oscillospiraceae bacterium; assembly: GCA_009781515.1. Taxonomy (GTDB): domain Bacteria; phylum Bacillota; class Clostridia; order Oscillospirales; family Oscillospiraceae; genus WRMH01. The sequence goes on along the minus strand of WQXY01000001.1, from coordinate 190,605 downwards.
AGAAGCCGGAAATACAAAACGCCTCCTGCTCAGTGTTGGCGGTGGTGTGCCAATGGGAGCAAAAGGCGAGAATATCAAAGCAATCTTAAAAGCCGCCTCAGAGTTTTAATTTGCTTCGTCTTCAAGGTCGTCTTCGTCGGCTTGTTCGCTTGGTTCGATTAGAGCCTTGATACTGAGGGAAACCTTTTTCCTGTCATTATCAATTTCAGTGATTTTAACATCAACCATCTGCCCGTCGGTAAGCACCTCTGACGGCAGACCAATTCTGTGGTCCGCTATTTGAGAAATGTGAATAAGCCCGTCAACACCTGTGCAAATCTCGGCAAACGCACCAAACGGCATCATCTTAACAACCTTGACATTTATAACATCGCCGACTGCATATTCGCTCGTAAACTTGGTCCACGGGTTGTCTTCGCCTTTCTTGAAGCCGAGTGATATTTTTCTGCTGTCCTTATCAAAGGAAATGACATATACGCTGACCTCATCGCCGACTGCCATTATTTCAGACGGCTGCTTGATACGTGTCCAGCTGAGTTCGGAGATATGTATCATACCGTCGACGCCGCCGATGTCAACAAACACGCCGTATGAAGTCATTGACTTGACTATACCTGCATATTTTTTGCCAACTTCGATATCAGTCCAGACTTTTTCGGACTTTTCGCGTCTTTCATCTTTTTGAACATCGCGGATAGAACCGACAACACGTCTTCTTGACTGATTGACCTCGTTGATACGAAGCTTGACATTTTTCTTTAGAATTTCGGAAAGCTGTGCGGTTTTCGGAAGTCCTGTTTGCGATGCGGGAACAAACACGTGAACGCCCTTGACATTAACAACCACGCCGCCTCTGTTTTCTTGTATAACAGTTCCCTCGACAATTGCTCTGCTTTCTCTTGCAGCTTCAACTATATCCCAGTTTTTAACCGCGTCAAGACGTCTTTTTGAAAGCATAACCATACCCTCAACATCATTAACACGCATAACAAAGGACTCTATTGTATCACCGATTTTGATTATTTCATTAATATCGGTGTTTTCATCATCGGTAAATTCCGAGATTGGTATATAACCGGACTGCTTCGTGCCAAGGTCTAAGCTCACCTCGGTTGATGTAATTGACGTAACTATGCCCGACACTTTCTCGCCTGTGCGAAGTGTCTTAATTGATTTTTCAAGCATAGCCTCAAAAGACTCGTCTTCATCTTCTTCGTCAGCAGACAAATCTTCAACTTGAGGTAAAGCATCGACTTTTTCTTCGACCTTTTCTTCGACTGCGGTTTCAACTGCTTGTGCAACTTCGTTTTCCGACTCTACTGCTGTGCCGTCCATGATTTCTTCCTTGCCCATCTTCGAAAGGACCTCCTTAATGATAAACGCCGGGGTAGATGCTCCTGCTGTAATACCGAGTGTGTCAGTTTTGTCAAGTGCTGATATGTTGATATCTGCGGCGCTTTGAATGAATAATACGTTTTTACAGTGCTCTTTGCATATGCTTGCAAGATTTTTACTGTTTGCGCTGCTCTCATCACCGATGACTATAACGGTATCAGCGATTTTTGAGATATCGGAAGCCTCTGACTGACGACGATATGTAGCGTCGCATATTGTATCAAAGATTTTTAGGTTTGTACACTCTTTTTTTAGTAGTTTCGTGATTTCATCGTAAAGTTCTTTAGTACTCGTGGTTTGAAAGACGACCGAAACCTGTTTTTTTGCGTTTTCGCCTGTATTTAACCAGTTTTTTAGCTCATTTAATGCTTCTATTATCTCATAATTTGTGCACCATTCTGATATTGCCGAAATTTCGGGATGATTACGCTGTCCGATTATCAGTACAAAACGTCCGAGCTGCGCCTGCGTCTCTACAATTTCATGTATTTTCTTAACATCGGGACAGGTCGCATCTATAATTAAAGCACCCGTCTCATGCAGTTTTTCATACTCATTTTTTCCTGCTCCGTGCGACCTGATGATAACAGTATCGTCTTTTGTAATCTGAGATAAGTCGGACACCGCTTTTACACCTTTTTTGCCAAGCTCGCAGGTGACATGGCTGTTGTGAATAATCGGCCCGAGAGTCACGCAGTTTTTGTGCTCTTCGGCAGCCTTTTCGCACATTGTCACTGCCCTGCTCACTCCGTAGCAAAAACCTGCCGTTTTGGCAACTAAAACTTTCATAGGCTCTTTGGCTCCAGTGCTTGTATCTTATTCATAAGCTCCTCGGAAAGCATGGCATAGTCCTCGGGTGTCCGTTTTGTATCTTTCTTTTCAATTAAGTACGGCTCACCGAATATAACAGCCGTCTTTTTGAACATTGCTTTTTTTCTCGGCATAAAAACAGGCATTATCGGCACACCCGCACGCTCGGCAAGCTTTACCGCACCGCTTTTGGCAGCGGTGGAGTCATGCTCTGAAATGCGTGTACCCTCGGGGAATATAACAACCTTTTCACCTTTTTTCAGATATGAAAGCGAACTTTTGATTGACGCTACATCGAGCGCTCCCCTGTCAACGCTTATCATACCAAGCTTTTTGAGAACATATGATAAAACAGGAACTCTGAAAACCTCAATTTTTGCAAGCACATGAATTTGTGTGTTAATGCCAAATGCAAGAGCTATCAAAAACGGGTCAATCGCTCTTGAATGATTGGCACAAACGAGCGCCGCCCCTTGTATTTTGTTTTCATCGCCAAAAACCTTTATCGGGTTAAAAAAGCGAATGACAGGACCTGCTACACGATAGCATACCCTGTAAAATCTTTTGCTTTCCTTTGGGTTCATATTTGAAATCTCTCCGATATAAGAGTGCAAAGAGCCTTAAAGCTCTGCTCTAAATCAAGCTCGGTGGTATCGAGAAGCAGCGCATCATCTGCCTGCCGCAGCGGCGCAATCGCACGCTCACTGTCGTTTTTATCCCTTTGGCACATTTCATTGTACACTTCATCAAGTGTTGTAGCTACGCCTTTTTCCTCAAGCTCTATAAAACGCCTTTTTGCCCTTGCCATGGCATCTGCCGTGATAAAAATCTTGAGTCCTGCATTCGGTAGCACCACAGTTCCGATATCGCGTCCGTCCATTATTACATCATAGCGCTGTGCCATATCCTGCTGCATAAAGAGCAAAAAGCTTCTGACATCAGGCATTGCCGACACATCGGATGCATATGTTGATATTTCCGGCTGCCTGATTTGCTCAGTGACATCATCACCGTTTAATATCATCCGCTGCGTACCGTTTTCATCATATTTCATATCAAGCTTTATGCTTGGCAGTAAAGCTTTTACGCCGTCTTCATCTTTTGATGCTACTGCATTTTGCTTTGCATAAAGACCGATACACCTGTACATGGCACCCGTGTCCACATACATAAGATTAAAAAACTTGGCAGCTCTTTTTGCGAGTGTGCTCTTGCCCGCCCCGGCAGGACCGTCAAGTGCAACTGTAATTTTATCAAATCTGTTCATATACTCCGTATTCTTCCCATATTCTTTCCAAACGTTCAAAGTTTTCATATAAATCACCCGGTGCTTTTTCACTGACGGCAACAACGAGTGCATTAACAAGGCTCAGCGGTGCAACGAGTGTGTCAAGAAATGAAATCATATCGCTCCTTGCACACAGAGAAATATCGGCAAGCTCTGTGAGCGGTGAGGCTATACCGTCCGTAATTGCGATTATTTTAGCACCTACAGTACGTGAATACTGCATTGTTTTGATAGTGCGTCTCGAATATCTCGGAAAACTTATTGCAATAAGTAAATCACCCTCCGAGAGTCTTACAATTTGCTCAAAAACCTCACTGTCGGGGCTTTCGCTGATAACCCTTGAGTTGTTAAAGAGCAGGTCAAAATAAAATCCCATAAATTTTGCCAAAAATGACGATGAACGAAGCCCGAGAATATATATATTCCGTGCTCCTATAATAGCGTCGACCGCTTTGGCAAAATCAGCACTGTCTGTCTGCTCCATAGTCTGGCGTATCTGCTCGATATCGGATGAGAGTACATGTCGCAGTATATCGCCCGTGCCGAGCCTGTCTTTTGCCACTCTAATTCTTTGAACCGATGTGAGCTTTCCGCGCATGGTATCCTGCAAGGCGCGCCGCATTTCGGGATAGCCGTCATAACCAAGCTCCATTGCAAATCTAACAACAGTAGACTCGCTAACTCCCGTAAAGTTTGCAAGGCGCACAGCCGTCATAAATGCCGCCTTGTCAAAATAATCCAAAATATACCCTGCGATTTTTTTGTGCGACTTTGACATAGCGGGCATTGCCGCTTCTATTACTGATAATACGTCCTTATCCAAGTGACTTCACCTCACTTGCGGTCAAATGCCGCCACTTCCCTATTTCTAAATCCCCAAGCTCTACATCGCCGATACGTTTGCGCTTTAGGTTTATGACATGTAGTCCGCAAACCGTGCACATTTTCCGAACCTGCCTGTTTCGCCCGTCTTTTATTGCGATTTCTATATAACCGCCGCTTGCTGTTTTGCTTATAAGCTTCACACTTTCAGCTTTAACAACAGCGGTTGTTGTATCGTCGTTTTCAGGTATAATAACAGGCTTTTGCAAAAGCTCTATGGCTTTGGCTATGTCACCTCTTACACCAACCTCGTAAACCTTAAGTTTGCCGTTTGACGGATGTGACACCGTATTTGCAAAGTCCCCGTCATTTGTCAGCAGCAGCAGACCCTCGGAATTCAAATCAAGCCTGCCGACGGGATATACTCTCGTGCCTACATCGGATAAAAGCTCCATAACAGTCTTGCGGCCTCTGTCGTCGGAAGCGGTTGTCAGATATCCGACAGGCTTACTGAGCATTATGTATACAGGCTCACTTTTTTGAGCAAGCGGCTTGCCGTCAACTTCGATTACGTCAGTGCAGGCATTTGCAGACTCTCCGAGTGTTGCAATTTTCCCGTTCACTCTGACGCGCCCGCTTGATATTATAACTTCCGCATCTCTGCGTGAGGCTATACCGTAAGCTGAGAGTATCTTTTGAAGCCTTTCACATTTTTGCTGCATAAAATGACCATTCAAACTAACCTATTCGGTTTCTTTGTCCTTGTTCATAAAGTCCGTAAATTTGTCAAGCACATCAGGCACAGCGTCAATTATACGGTCAACTGTTGATGACGGTGGCGGAGTGATATAAATCATTTCAACATTATCACCCTTGACAGCCAAAAACGCCACGGGAATGATGTTTACTCCTGCGCCTGTTCCGCCGCCAAATCCGCTTTTATCATGCTTTTGCGTAAAATCCGAACCGCCGCCGACAAAACCAAATGTAACCTTTGAAACAGGAATGAGCATCATGCCGTCGGGGGTTGTGATTGGCTCACCAACAATAGTGTTGGCGTCAATCATCTCTCTTATTTTCTGCATTGTGGTTTCCATTAGGTTGCTTATTGGTTGCTTTTCCATTTTTTTCCACACCCTTTCTTTGAGTTGTATCTGCAGAAATTACCTTAAAGAGCGGTAATAACGCAAATAATACATATACTATCTCCCAAACTGCTATTGAAATTGAAATTTTTGCATAAATACCCGGCTCTTGCGAGTCAAAATCTGCTGCAGCTCTAAGGTCACGCTTTTTTATCCTGAAATGCTGCTCCAAAATCGGGATAACCGCCCCGAAAACCGCATTTGCCGTGCCAAAACCTATTGCTGTTTTTGCAGGGTCTTCATCTGCCGATGTATAGTGGATAACAAGAGTCTTTATAAGAAGACGTCTGCGAAGCCTTGAGAGCACTTCCTTTATTGATTTTAGTATCTCGAGAAAATCACGCAGACTGCCGGGTTTGAAGCTTTTTTTATCTTTCTTTTCCTTTTTTTTCTTTGGTTTTTTCACACCGTCCGTTTTGACACGAAGCTTAATAAAACCAACCTTAACCCAAAGACCAAGCCCGTCGCTATCATACTCTATAATAATCCCGACGCGAAGTAAAGCCAAAAGAAGTAAAACCAATAAAATTATCGCAACAACTAACATAATTTACTCCGATTGTGAGTTTAATTCTGTTTCTTCGTTTGTTTCTTCATCGATTTGAATTTGCTGTGGGTCAGTTTTGACTTCGGCTTCGGCGAGAGCTTCCATTTCAGCCTCGCGTGCTTTGAGCTCAAGTATGGCAGATTGTATGCCCTCTTTTTCGTCCGATGCACCCTCAACATGCGGCAGCTCCGGAAGCTGCTTTAGTGACTCAAGCCCGAATGTACGCAGGAAGTTATGAGTTGTCCTGTATAGCATCGGGCGGCCGGGCGCAGAGAGCCTGCCGCAACCCTCAATCAACTCACGCTCCTGCAAAAGCCCCACTGTATACGAACTGTCAACACCTCTGATTTGCTCAACATATGCTTTTGTGATAGGACCAAAATATGCAATAATCGCAAGCACCTCAAGGGCAGGGCCTGTCAGCTGCGGAGGCTTTCTTGTTTCCAAGGTGCGTCTGATAAAATCCGCATACTCGGGCGAGGAGCAAAGCTGCAGCTTGTCTTCAAGCCGTATAAGCCTTATACCGCGCCGCTCAAAGCTATAGGTGTTGCTGAGCCTGTCTGCGGCTTCTTCAACCAAAATTTCTTCAACATCAAGCACCCCTGCAATACGGGACACCTTAACAGGCTCGCCCGAAACAAACAGTATTGCCTCTATCGCACTTTCTATATCACGGTTTTCCATTTATTATTCCCCTCACTCGTCAGCATCAACAGACGATGTAAAATCAGTTATCTCGGTTTCCCTGCCGCTGCCTGTGTATGAAATGTTCAAGTTATCCGCCTCGCCGCTTATTAAAACACTGCCGACCCTGCAAAGCTCAAGCACTGCTACAAGTGTAGCGATAAGCTCGGTACGGCTCTGACAATCGGAAAATAGCCCTGCAACAGTAATTTTGCCCTTACGTTTTAACTTCTCGACCACCTGATCGATTTTTTCGGAAATCGGATAAACCACGCGCTCGGGATATGTAGGCTCTCTTGTGTTTATGCTGCTGAACTTTAAGTTTTCCTTGCCGACAACCCTGTAAATAGCTTCAAGCAGCTCGTCGCTTATATGAACATATTTATACTCACTGTCGGGTGCGTGATATTCGGGAGGCCCTGCCATCATCAAGGCTTCTCTTGTGTACATTCCCGACAGGGTCTGTGCCACTTCTTTTATCTGCAGGTATGTATCACCACGTTGCAGCTCCTCAAGCGATGTAATAAGCTGCTCAAGCTCCGTGACCTCCTGACCGTCTGAGAGAAGCATTTTTGTCTTGATATATGTAAGATGTGACGCCATTGCAACAAACTCACTTGCAATATCCAAGTTTAGTTCTTCCATCTCATCAAGATATGCCAAATACTGGTCAAGTATGTTTGATATGCTGATATCCCTAATTTCCACCTTGTCTTTACTGAGAAGCTGCAAAATAAGCGTAAGCGGACCCTCAAAGTCAGACATATCTTCTTTTTCTTTTACTATACCCGGCAGCTTAAAAACAGGAATTTCCATATCTATCCTCCGAAAAAGCCGATTACATTTTGGGAAAACTCTGCAATACTAAAGAAAATAACCATGGTCGGTTGTCTGATTAATATTGAAAACAAATCGAAGTTGAGAAAACGTCCCGAAAACACAAGCAATAAAATAAAAAGCATACCAAAGCGCTCATATTTCATCAAAGTGTTGTACATATTTGTCGGCAGCAGTGAAAAGAGCACCTTGGAGCCGTCAAGCGGAGGCACGGGCAGCAGATTAAATATAGCAAGCATAACATTAATCATAGCCATGCGAAATATCATCTCTGAGATAAGCGGTACATTTTCTGCAAATAAAATACCCACAAACGCCTGCGCGCCGCCATATGGTGCGGGAAGCAGAAAGAAAATAAACATTACAACAACCGCGAGCAGTATATTTGACAAAGGCCCGGCAAAGGCGGTGATTGCCATATATGTTTTGGGGTGCTTAAAGTTTTGCATGTTTACCGGAACGGGCTTTGCCCAACCGAAGCCGACAAGCAAAATCATCGCAAGCCCCACAATGTCAATGTGCTTAATCGGGTTTAAGGTAAGTCTTCCCATTTCTTTTGCGGTATTATCACCAAGCTTAAATGCCGTGAAACCGTGAGCAAGCTCATGGACGGTAATACAAATAAGTGCGGGAATTGCGATAATAAGAGCGTCTCGCAGTGCGTCCAAATTAAAAAAAGTTGAAAATCCGTCCAATTAATTCATCCCTACCGGTACCTTTTACCGCAGAAAATTGCAGTATATCAGTATCCTCATCAAAATCGAGTGTATTTTTTATAAGTGCAATATTGCCCTCTATTTCGCTTTTTTTAAGCTTGTCAACCTTGTTTGCCACACATACCAAAGGACATTTTGATGCCTTAAACCACTGCGCCATGAGCACATCATCAGCTGTCGGCTTGTGGCGTGAGTCCACTATCATAATACCAAGCGTAATGAGCTGCGGCTTTTGAAAAAACTCCTCCATAAGCTTTGACCATCTTTGATACTCGGTTTTTGCCACCCTTGCGTACCCGTAACCCGGCAGGTCGACAAAATAAGCTTTTTTATCAATCAAAAAATAGTTTATATGAATGGTTTTTCCGGGAGTTCCGCTCACTCTGGCAAGCTGCTTGCGGTTAAGCAGCTTATTAATAACCGAAGACTTGCCGACATTTGACTTACCCGAAAAAACTATTTGCGGCTTGCCGTCGGATAAAATATCCGCCGACTTTGCTGCGGACTTGATAAACTCTACATTATGGAGGTTCATTTTATCTCACCGTCTAATGCTTAATTGTCACATCTGTAATAGAACGCTGCTTTTTGGTGTCAATATGCGGCGGTATGGATTTTACTGCCGCTTTTTCTCGGGCAGCTGAAAAATCAAGTGCAACATCCAAAATATCATCAATATTGTCAGTTGTAATGAAATTTAGCTGACTTCTGACTGTTTGGTCGATTTCATCGAGGTCCGGCTCGTTATCTGCAGGTATTATGACTGTTTTTACCCCTGCACGAAGTGCCGCCATGGTTTTTTCCTTAAGCCCACCAATTCGCAATATTCGCCCTCTGAGCGTAATTTCGCCTGTCATTGCAATATCTCTGCGGCTCGGAGCGCCGCTTAGTGCTGATATTGCCGCTATGCACATTGTAATGCCTGCCGACGGGCCGTCCTTTGGTATTGCACCCTCGGGAAAATGTATATGAATGTCATGTGTTGTGTAAAAATCCGGCTCGATGTTTAATCTTTCGGCTCTGCTTCTGATGTATGAAACAGCCGCATGTGCGGACTCTTTCATCACGTCGCCGAGATTACCCGTAAGCTCAAGCTTGCCCGTTCCGAGCAGCACATTTACCTCAACCTCAAGCACACTGCCGCCCGTGGTTGTCCATGCAAGACCGTTTGCAATTCCTGTTTCAAAGCCCTGCGGAACAATTTCCGGCTTAAACTTACGCACACCGAGGTATTCATCGAGTTTATCCACAGTGAGCGTGACAGATGTAAGCTCTTTTGAGGCAATCTTGGCTGCCGTTTTTCTGCACACAGCCGCAATCTCACGCTCCATCATACGAACGCCCGACTCTCTTGTATATGAGGAAATAATCTCAAGGATAACATCATCGGGAAGTTTTAGCTGCCGTCCGGAAAGACCGTGTTTTTTTCTTTGCTTGGAAATGATGTGACGTTTTGCGATTTCAAGCTTTTCGATGTCGGTATAGCTTGTAAGCTCAATAACTTCCATTCTGTCAAGCAGCGGACGCGGTATTGTATCTGTAGAGTTTGCTGTCGTTACAAACATAACCTCGGATAAATCATATGGAATTTCAAGATAATTATCACGAAATGTTTTATTTTGTTCGGGGTCGAGAGCTTCAAGCAGTGCGGATGCAGGGTCTCCCCTGTGGTCACGCCCGAGCTTGTCAATCTCGTCGAGCAACATAAGCGGATTGCTGCTGCCCGCTTGTTTTAAGGCAGAGATAATCCTGCCTGGCATAGCTCCGATATATGTTTTCCTGTGCCCTCTTATTTCAGCTTCATCATGCACACCACCGAGAGAAAGCCTTGCAAGCTTTCTGTTGAGCGCTCTTGCTACGCTAATGGCAACAGAGGTTTTACCCACCCCCGGAGGTCCTACAAGACAAATTATAGCGCCTTTAATTTCCGGTGAAAGCTGCCTTACCGCAAGAAATTCCAAGATACGCTCTTTTACTTTATCAAGACCAAAATGGTCATGGTCAAGTATCTTACGTGCTTTAGTTATATCAATGCGTTCTTTTGTTTTTTTCTTCCACGGAAGCTCAATAATAGTGTCAAGGTAATTTCGGATAACAGACGACTCGGCAGAACCGAATGCCTGCTTTTCAAGCTTGTCGACCTCTCGAAATATCTTCATTTCGATATCGTCTTCAAGTCCTAAGTCGGCAATCTGCCTGCGGTATATATGAAGCTCACTTGCTTCATCCGAAAAACCGTCGCCAAGCTCCGATTGAATAACTCTCAGCTGCTCACGGAGCACATGGTCTCTGTGATTACCCTCAAGCTTTGCACGAAGCTTTGAGTCAATCTGACGCTCAATAGATAGAATTTCTATCTCACGCGCGAGTACATCATTTGTGACCTCAAGGCGTTTAACAGGGTCTACGGTATCAAGAATTAGCTGTTTATTTTCAGGCTTCGTATAAATATTTTGAATAATATAGTCGGAAAGCCTGCCGGGGTCTGTTATGTTAAACAGGTTGAGCACCGTTTCCTTTGAAATCCCCGGCGATACTGCCGAGTAGTTGTCAAACAGTCCGAGGCATTTGCGGATAAGCGCTTCGATTTTTGCAGTTTTACGAAGCATCAGCTTTTCGGGTATCGGCTCTACCTCTGCCGTATAAAACTTTTTCTCTTCATGGATAGAAAGAAGCCTTGCGCGGCAGCTCCCCTCAACAAGCACTTTCATTCCCCCGCCGGGAACCTTCAGCACCTGTTTAATATAGCAGATTGTTCCAATCTTGTGTAAATCCCGCTGACTTGGTGTTTCCTTTGAAATATCCTTTTGTGCCAAAAGGAAAATCCTCCTGTCAGCATTTGATGCCGCATCAAGAGCACCCGTTGACATTGCTCTTTCAACATCAAAATTGAGCAGCATATTCGGAAATACAGTCAGTCCCCGCAGTGCAAGCAGCGGCAGAAACTCTGCTTTAATAATATTCTTAGTATCCATTGAAAACTCCTCAGCTTGCGTTAGCTTCTTTTTGCTTATTTCTTTTGGTTGTTCCTTTTGTTATAAGCGGCGGTTTTTGACCGTTTATACATTCCTTTGTAATTGTAACTTTTTCAATATCACTGTCGGACGGAATGTCATACATGATTTGAAGCATTGTTTTTTCCATAATGCTCCTAAGCCCGCGCGCCCCTATTTCCATATCAATCGCCTTGTCGGCAATTTCACCGAGAGCATCATCGGTATACTCAAGGGTTACATCGTCAAAACCAAGCAAGGCTGTGTATTGACGTACCAATGAATTTTTCGGCTCTTTGAGAATTCTTATCATATCCTCACGGTTGAGCGGATTGAGCGGAGCAATAACGGGCAACCGGCCCACAAGCTCCGGAATAAGCCCGTATTTAAGCAAATCGTGCGACTGCACCTCTTTTAGTATTTCGCCGATATCTTTTTCTTTTTTTGTTTTAATCTCTGCACCAAACCCGATGCTTTTTTTATCGAGCCTGTGCTCAATAATCTTGTCAATGCCCTCAAATGCACCGCCGCATATAAAGAGGATATTTGTAGTGTCAATCGGAATAACCTCCTGATGCGGGTGCTTGCGTCCACCCTGCGGCGGAACACTGGCAATTGTCCCCTCAAGGATTTTGAGCAGTGCCTGCTGCACACCCTCACCGGAAACATCGCGTGTTATTGAGGTGTTTTCACTCTTACGTGTAATTTTATCAATTTCGTCGATGTAGATAATGCCGCGCTCTGCTGCTTCGATGTCAAAATCTGCAGCCTGCAGCAAACGAAGCAGTATATTTTCAACATCATCACCGACATAACCTGCCTCGGTAATGGTTGTGGCGTCTGCGATTGCAAACGGAACTTTTAGCACTCTTGCAAGGGTTTGAGCAAAAAGTGTCTTGCCGCTGCCCGTAGGGCCTATAATAAGAATATTGCTTTTTTGAAGCTCCGTATCGTCATTTGTGCCGTACAAAAGGCGCTTGTAATGATTGTATACGGCAACGGAAAGTGCAATTTTTGCGTCTTCCTGACCGATAGCATAATCGTCAAGTGTGTCTTTTATATCAGAGGGTATAGGCAGATCTTCAAAGTTTATCAAAGAGCCGGACAGGTCTTCCTCTTCGGCTTTTTTTGAGACAAACTCATATTCCATGATGTTCATACAAAGTAAAACACATTCATTACAAATGTATGACGCACCTTGTCCGGCTATAAGCCGCTCGACTTGGTCCTGCCGTTTTCCGCAAAAGGTACAATGTACTCCCTTTATATCATTAAAAAACGCCATTAATACTCACTTCTTTCAATTATCTCTTAAATATTACGCTGTCAATCAGTCCAAATTCCTTAGCTTCGTCGGCTGTCATGTAATTATCGCGCTCGGAAGCTTCTCGTATCACTTCGGCAGTTTTCCCTGTGTTTTCCGCAAGGATTTTATTAAGCGTTTCTTTCGTGCGAAGTATTTTTTCCGCATGAATTTGAATGTCGGTTGCCTGACCTCTAAATCCGCCCGTCGGCTGATGTATCATTATCTCGGCATTCGGCAAAGCAATACGCTTACCCTTTGCACCCGATGAGAGCAAAAATGCACCCATACTGGCGGCAAGTCCGATACAAATGGTGGATACATCACACTTGATGTATTGCATTGTGTCATAGATAGCAAAGCCTGACGACACACTGCCGCCGGGGCTGTTGATATAAAACTGGATATCCTTATCGGGATCTTGCGCTTCAAGATAAAGCAGCTGTGCCACAACAAGGCTTGCCGTTGTGTCGTTGACTTCCTCACTCAAAAAGACTATGCGGTCATTTAAGAGTCTTGAAAAAATGTCATACGAGCGCTCACCGCGTGAGGTCTGCTCTACTACATACGGTACTAAACTCATTTGTTATTCACCTTTCTTTTCTGCTTTTTTTTCAGGTTTTTTTGCTGCCGCGGGTTTTTGTGCAGGTTTTTCGGTATCCTTTGCTGCTTTTGCGGGAGCAGCTTTTGGTTTTTCAGCTTTTGCACTGTCAATAACAATCTTAACAGCTTTACGCAGCTTTAAGTCATGGATAATATCAGCGCGCGGTACTTCCTTTTGTATCTTTTCCAAATCAATCTTGTACTGCTTTGCAGCTGCTTCATATTCTTCTTCGATTTCTTTGTCAGAAATCTCAATGTCCTCAAGCTCTGCTATTTTAGCTAATGCAAGTGATGTTTTCACCTGCTTTTCAGCATTGCCGCGCATTTTTTCCTTGAATGTATCGGGCGTAATTCCGAGCATTTGCATATATTGCTCAGGCTGCATTCCGTAGGCGGATATTTGACGCGAAAAGCTGTCCATAGAGCGCTCGAGCTGCTCTTCAATCATTGCATCGGGAACATCTGCTTCCATTTCATCCGTTATTTGTTCCATAAGAATGTTTTCAAAGGTTTCATCAACATCGGTTTTTCTTTTTTCTTCGATTTTAGCCTTAATGCTCGCTTTGTATTCATCGAGAGTATCAAACTCCGATACATCCTTGGCAAACTCATCATCAAGTGCGGGCAGCTGCTTCTCTTTAACTTCGTTGAGTTTGACCTTAAAGACAACTGCTTTCCCTGCGAGGTCTTCTTTGTAGTTTTCCGGAAATACGAGGTCTATATCACGCTCTTCGCCGATTTCCATGCCCTCGACCTTTTCCTCAAAGCCGGGGATAAATGATCCCGAACCAAGCTCAAGGTCATAGTTTTCACCCTTACCGCCGTCAAAAGGAACACCGTCAAGAAAGCCTTCAAAATTAATAACGGCAATATCACCCATTTTTGCGGGGCGCTCTGCAGGTTCCATACGGGCATTACGCTGTCTCATTGCTTCAAGCTCACTGTCAATTTCGCTCTTTGGAACTTCAATCGACGGTTTTTCGGCACTCAGACCCTTGTACTTTTTAAGCTTAACTTCGGGACGAAGTGCTGCAATAAGTGTAATTTCCGCCCATGTATCGTTATCTTTCAAGTCAATGTTGGATATTTTCGGATAGCCTACAATGTCAAGGTCGGTGTCTTTCATTGCAAATTTAAGCACGTCCGGCAGCAGGCTGTCGAGTGCGTCATTCATAAAAATCGCCACGCCGTACATCTTTTCAATTATTTTCCGCGGAGCCTTACCCTTACGAAAGCCGGGCACACCAATGCGGTTTCTGTTCTTGAGATATGCTTTGTTTATTGCAGCCTCAAGCTCCTCGGGAGTAACTTTGATTTTAAGTTCAATTTCGTTTTTTTCTTTCTTTTCACTGCTGATTAAGTTCAAGCTAATTTTCCTCCATAATTCAAATCAAACATGCCGAGACATTGTATCAGAACAAAGCGCAAAATGCAATAAAAATGTCAATGGGGACAGGACTTAAGTCCTGTCCCCTTAGCACTTCGAAACAATGTTTACGTTATCTCGCCGAATGTGTATCTGTTACGCCCCTCACCCTTTGATTTGTAGAGCATTTCGTCAGCCTTTGCAACAAATGAGTCCGGTGTGTGGAACTGAGTAACCACGCCCGATGTAAGACCGATTGAGAACGTAACAAACTTTTCAACTTCGCTTGCCTTATGTTCAATATTGGCACCACGGATATTTTCAAGCATTTTTTCGGCAACGGCAACAGCACCCGCCTCGTCAGTGTTTGGCATGACTGCGACAAATTCCTCACCGCCGTAGCGTGCAACAAAATCATCAACACGCATCACACTGCTTGAGAGCACCTCGGCAACTTTGATAAGGCACTCGTCACCCGCACCATGTCCGTATGTGTCGTTGTATTTTTTGAAGTAGTCAACGTCAATCATCATAACAGAAAGCGTACCGCCCGCACGAGACAGTGAGCTTATCACGCGGCGCATTGTTTTATCAAAGAAGCGCCTGTTATGAATACCCGTCAGTGCGTCGAAGTAAACTTTCAAGTTCTCGTTTTGCAGTGCGTGACGGCGGACGATGTTAGCCATCATAAGGCTTATGGAGCGCAAAATCGTGACTTCCTCATCTGCAAAAACAAGCTCTTTATTGATGTTGTCAATTGAGAACATACCCCAAAACTGGTTTTCCAAAAACAGCGGCACCATTGTGATTGACTTGGTGTTGAGCGGCTTTAGAAGCTCCTGATAGCTCTCGGGCATATTGGATATAACACCGCCGATATATTCACCCTGCAGGAATTTTTCCATCCAGTCAAGCTTACTGCTGTCGGTCGAGGAATAGATATATTTGGGTGCTTTTGACCTTGACTTGGCGTAGTTGCTGACCCAACTGTATTCACGAACAAACTGTGTAATGCCCTCTTCGTCTGTTCTGCCCTGCCAAAGATGAACATGGTCGACAGACATAGCATTACCAATAAGCTCCATACCGGAAATGAGTGGAGCTCTGATATCATCTGTTTCATCTATTTCAAGCAAAATTGCAGATGCCTGATTAACAGCTTCAAGCAGCTTGTCGCGGTGTGTCATGTCTGTAATCATTTTTCCAAATTGTTTTTCGATATTGCCCGAAACATAAAACGATACAAAAATCGCTATTATAAAGACGATAAGAGTGATAATCGAGCCACTGAGTATAAAGCTGAATATTTCACCGGTCGCAACACTTGTGTGAACACCAACAAGTATCATACCGACGATATTGCCGTCAGTGCCATATAGCGGAAAAATTTTAGCGAGAACTTTCATCTCTAAAAAGTTAAGTTCACCCTCATATACAGTGCCCTTGTCAATAACCGTAGAAATTATATCATCTCTGAAATTCTGTGCCAAAAATGAAAGCGACGGCCAGTTTAGAGAAGATGCAATGTTTGTTTGTCCGTCAAATATCGTAACATCATTGCCTGTCATTTCCCTAAGTGAATATGCGAAGTTACGGTTATCCAAATTCCGTCCGAATGTAACCGTTCCGATTATTTCATCATCTTCGTTATATATTGCAGTGCCTGCACTGAGCCGCAAGGCTTCCTGCTCGCCGCGGGTAATGGATGCATCAGTTTCACCCTCGAGTAATAACTGCATCTGAGGAGCTTGCGCGACATTTCCATTGATATTGTTTCTATCATGTGTCCTAAGCAGGACATTTCCTTGATTGTCTGTAAAAAGTCCGAAATCGAGCTGTTCTCGTGACTTTAGAGTGCCTGCCATAGCAGCTACTGCGTCAAAATCACCCTCCTGAAAAGCTTCGATGAAGTCGGGTCTTTCTGCAAATTCAATTGCTGCAAGACGTGTATTTTCCATGACGGTTGAAAAGCGGAACATTATAGCTTCTTTTGAGTTCTCAATACGCTCATAGATAACACTGTTTACCTTGTCGCTATATGCAAAAATTGACGTAACAAGCACAGATACGCCGCATAATAATGTTATCGCCAGCATTGGAATTAGGATTTTCAGCTTCACAACCTTTTTGTTCATCTTGCTCCTCTCCTACGCAAAAACCATAATGTTATTCATCTATTTCAATGTCTATCTTTGGTGACGGGATCGGTTCGGCCGGCGGGGTGCTGAGCGGCATGTCGGCTGCAGAGCGCGAAGCCTGACGAAAACGTTGCCTTGACCTTTTGATTTCCTCAAGCGCCGTGTTAAGTGCTTCTTCCGTACGTTGCATACTATCGTCAACATATTCATTTGCCGCACGGCGAAGTTCATTTGAAGAAGCCTCGGCATGTGAGAGCATTTCGTTACTTTTTGCTCTTGAAATTTTTATGATTTGTTGATCGTCGATAAGCTGCCTTGCTTGCTCCTCGGCTGTTCTTTTAATTACCTCAGCCTCGCGTTTTGCATTGTTGATAAAGTCGGCTCTTGCGTCAAGAAGTCTTTTTGCCTCTGCTATTTCCGTCGGGAACTGACCTCTTATCTCATCGAGTATATCAAGTGCCTTGTCTCTTTCAATGACGCATTTCTCAGCACCGAGCGGGACACCCCATGCTTCGGATATCATTGCGTGAAGCTGATTTAACATTTCCGGAATTCTGCTGCTCATTTGAACATCATCCCCTCACTTTTTATTTTAGCGATTACATCATCAATGATTTCGTGCGGTAAGAAAGTTTTCAAATCATCTCCGTATCTCGCCATTTCAAGGGCAGCTGATGAGCTGATATATGTGTACTTCTCACTTGAGGGCATAAATAAGGTTTCAATTTTTGTGTCGAGCTTTCTGTTTATCAGGGCAATCTGAAACTCCTTATCAAAATCAGAAACAGCCCGCAGTCCTTTGATTACGACCTTGGCGTCTTTTTCTTGCATGTATCGCACGAGTAATTCTTCCGATGACTCGACCTTTACGTTTTTATATCTTACCACAGCTCTCTCAATAAAATCTACACGTTCATTACGATTAAAGAGCGGTTTTTTATCAGAATTTATCATAACACATACATAAAGCTCGTCAAATAAAGCCGCACTGCGCCTAATGATATTTAAGTGTCCGAGTGTTATGGGGTCGAAAGAGCCGGGATAGACTGCTATACTCATAAATGTTATTCCCTGCGAGACAGCTTAAACAGTGTAACGCCTCCGTATTTGTACTCTTTTATTAATTCATACGGCAGGTTTATCTCCGGTAATTCGGTGCCTGTTTTTGCCTCAACGATTATTATACCATTTATATTAAGTTTGTCAAACACTGTAATTTTAGAAAGAGCTTTACTTGCAAGCTGTGTATCGTATGGGGCGTCGACAAAAATTATATCAAACTTCTCGTCATATTCCAAATAACGCATAGCATCTGTTGTGTAGACCACGGCTTGGTCCGAAAACTTGCAAACTCTAAGGTTATCACGGATAATTTTTGCAGCGTCGGGTTTCTCATCAACAAAGACCACACTTGCTGCTCCGCGCGATAGCGCTTCGATACCAAGCTGCCCTGTTCCCGCAAACAAATCAAGCACACGCCTGCCCTCTATATCAAACTGAATAATAGTAAATATCGCCTCTTTGACCTTATCGCTTGTCGGGCGTATTGCCTCACCTTTCGGCTCTATAAGCTTGCGACCTCTCGCACTCCCGCTGATAACTCTCATTTTCCCTCCAACATTGTTTTTGACCTTAATTTTCGGTGATATTCGACGGCAAATCTGTGTGCTTCCTCTTGAATTGTTCCGATGAGCGCAAACACTGCAGGACTCGCTGCAAGCCCGATTTCATCGCCGTTTGCCGAAACAAGAGCGCGCGTCCTGTGCTTTTCATCCTTTACCATGCCAAAAACAGGAAGCTCTACACCAAGTTTGTCAAGAGTTTTTTTGACAACTGCCGCATGGTTTGCACCACCGTCAATGAGCATTATATCAGGCAGGGTGGAAAATTTCGCATCTTCTGCCAAATACCGCTTAATACGTCGGGACACAACCTCTGCCATGCTCCCGTAATCGTCCTGATTTTTCCTTGTTTTTATCTTAAAGTGCCTGTAATCCTTTTTATACGGCTTGCCTCTTACAAACACCACCATAGACCCGACAATATCGCTTGAGCCGGTATTTGAAATATCAAAGGCTTCAATCCTCTCGGGAACTGCTTCAAGACCAAGCGCCTTGGATAGCCATAAATGCGTCTTGAGCACCTTTTCTTTATGAAGTGCGTCAAGTTCATGGATTTCATCTTCTTTGAAAAATTGCTTTTGCGAAAGAACCTCTACAGCCTTGACCCTGTCACGCAAAACTGCGGCAAGCTCGAATTTAAGATTTTTTGATGCTTCTTCCATTTCTTTTGTAAGTCTTTTTATGAGATTTCCCGTTTTTCCTTGAAACACGTCAATTGCAGATATCACAGCCTCTCTGTGGGCTTTTTGGAGCTTTATATCCTGACAATAACCCGGACAGTTACCCATATCAAAGTTTAAGCACGCACGTTCCTTACCTATGACATTTTTTATTTTTTTGCTGCAGGTCGGAAGCTTCATAACACGACTGACTTCAAAAAGTGCCTTTCGTGTATCCTGTCTGCCGCCGTACGGCCCGAGATAAATAGCCGCATCATCTGTCGGATTGGACACAATCTTAAATGTCGGGTAATCACTTTCAATATCAACCCTGATAACGGGAAAGCCCTTGTCATCACGAAGTTTTATATTATATTTAGGCAGCAACTCTTTTATAAGGGAATTTTCAAGCAGCAAAGCCTCAAACTCGGATTGGGCTGCAATAAAGTCAAAATCCGCTATTTTTGATATCATCTGCCCTGTCTTCGTATCGGAGAGAGGGTTCTCATCATCAAAATTAAAATAACTGCTTACGCGGCTTTTCAGCCTGACAGCCTTGCCGATATAAATGACCTGACCGTCAATGTCTTTCATCAGGTAAACACCCGGCAGCTGCGGCAGATTATTAACCTTTTCCCTTAGCTCTGACATAAATTAGTAATTCCTTTGTTAGTGATAACTTTCTTCCTTACCCTCTTCACGCAAAGATACAAATATCGGAAACTGCAAGCTGCTCAGTCCTGTTTTTTTATCTGAGCTTTCTTCTTTATATTTAACCTCAATGACTCTGCCCACAAGCTCATTTTGCTTTTGCCAAAACTCCGCTCTTTGCTCATCTGTCATTCCCGAGCCGACATTAAGAGCGTTCCCCTTATAGTCGACAACAAACGCACCAAGCCTGCCCGAGAGCCTGCCCGAGCCTTCCTCAAGTGCCGTTACTATTAAATCAACTGTATAAAACCGCTTGACCTTGAGAATTCCGTTATGCCTTTTGACATAATACTTACTGTCACGATTGAGCATTAAGCCCTCTTTGTCAAGGCTTACCATTTTATCGAGATAAAAGTCAATTTTTGAAGCGTCTGTTCCCGTATATAACACATCAACAGTTTTAACCGCCCCCAGCGCAAGCTCCCTGATTTTCTCGCGCAGCCCGTTAATGTCTTCAAGACGCTCCTTATAGGTCTTGGTGCTTTCCCCATTCTTAAACTCCTCTATCGGCAGCGCGTCAAAAATCACAAGCTGCAAGCAGCTTTTATCGCCGTCATCACTGCTGAGCAGCCCCGTTCCAATCCTAAAATTCTCATTATCCGACAACCCCTCGCTGTTTACCCGCACAAGCTCCCCGTCAAGCACAACACCTGTTGCATCCGTAAAAAGACGATTAATGTCGGATATTATATGCTCGAGGCCTGTGAACTCTTTTCCCTGACGGCTCATGAGCTTGCCGCTGATGTAAGTCCCCCGCACTCCGTTTAGTTTCTCAGACAATGAGAACCACTCATTTTCCTTAAGAGGAGACTTTTCGATACTATACGACTGCTGAACTTCCCACTGCGGAATGAATTCCTTACCGAATGCCTTATTAATCGACTTTATATCGCAACCAAGCCGCAGGCTCTTTGTGATTATAGAAGCATAAAACTCCCTCATATCGTTTTCCTGCTCATCAAGAAAGGCTGTAATATTAGAAATAACCTCATCACTGCCTGTATTGTTTTTTAGGATATACTCCATGAGGTCAAAAAATGTACCGAAGCTTTCGGTTGCTTGTTTGTCTGTAACCTTTGACACTTTCTTTTCCGAAATACCTGTTATTAAGTATGGATTGAGCAAATAGTTAATCATCCGGGTAAAATGCTCATCCCCGCTGTTTTCCACAAGAATATCCCGCTTGGCAAGACTCGAAGCAGTCTGCATAATCTGCTCAAAAATATCCTTTACATCCCTATCGTTCATATAAAAACCCTTTCTTTATACTACAGTCTTTTTTTGTAACACTGCAGTAGTAATCCTTATTTTGAAAAACCGTTATATCGGTAATGTCATTTGAATTTATCTTTGAAAAATCGCTGCTAATCCCCTGTCCCGATTTTTTTGCATATGCTTCTTTTATTGTCCATATTTTAGTAAAGTATTCAGGCTGCAGTGCTATATTGCAATACATCTCCCATTCCTCATTTGTGAGCACCCGTTTTTTGAGTTTATCGGAAACAGGTCTTATTTCCTGCACATCAACACCAACCTCGCTATCCGACAAAACACAAGCGACAGCGGATTTGCAGTGACTTAAGTTAAAATGAATATGTGCATAACCTTGAAGCAACGGCTTACCATACTCATTATACTCAAAATTCACAGCTTCATCTATACCAAATTCTTCACACAAAGCATAACGTAAAAGCAGATAAGCAGCAGCAGATTGTATTTTGCCTTGCTTTGATTTAAGCCTTTGAACCTTATCTTTGCGTTCTTGTGACAAAAGCGTATCACAGCACATCAAAAAATTACTATCCAAGCTATCAAACTCATCAAAAACATATAACATAAGAGTAGTATAGCATAAAATCCTCGTCATCGCGAGCGAAGCGTGGCGATCCAGAAAATGCATTTAATTGTAACGCAGTAGTCTGGATTGCCACGTCGCCATAAATGGCTCCTCGCAATGACGTCATAGCACCTAATGTATTTGACAGCTATTACTACATGTGTTAATTTTATTAACATGAAAATAACAGGTGCAGATATATTAATTAAAGAATTGATGAGGCAGGGTGTCGACACAGTGTTTGGATACCCCGGCGGTTATGTCATTGACATATATGACGAGCTGTATAAAAATGCCGATAACATCAGGCATATATTGCCTGCAAGTGAGCAAGGAGCCGCATTTGCTGCAAACGCTTATGCACGTATAACGGACAAACCCTCTGTGGTGCTTGCAACAGGCGGACCGGGGGCAACAAACCTTGTAACAGGCATTGCTGCGGCATATCTCGACTCTGTAGCAGTTATTTTTATAACGGGAAACGTTTCCGTCCCAATGCTCGGACAAGACTCCTTTCAAGATATCGACATAGTCGGCTGCACACTGCCGATTGTTAAGCATAGCTATATAGTAAAAGATATATGCCACCTGCAATGGATTATAGCTGAGGCATTTCAAATTGCAAACACAGGGCGAAAAGGGCCTGTGCATATTGATATTCCAAAAAATGTACAGCAGGGTACATATGACTATGACCCAAACCTTAAGCTGAGCGAACCCGCAAAAAGACACAGCGACCTCAGTGCGCTCGACAAAGCAGTCTCGCTCATTGAAAAAAGCAAACGCCCGTACATCTACTCGGGCGGAGGCGTCACAGCTACAAACACAGGCGATTTGATAATTAAGCTCTCTGAGATGACGGGAGCACCAATCGGCATGAGCCTTATGGGTATCGGCTCGGTGCCTGCATCCTATTATAACAATCTCGGCATGAGCGGAATGTTCGGCACCGAGGCGGCAGTCACCGCAATGCGCGAGGCTGATTTGATAATTGCGCTCGGGGTCAGATTTTCCGACAGAGCAACCGGCAGTGCGGGGAAATTTGCAGAAAACACCTCGGTAATACACATAGATATCGACCCCGCGGAAATCGGAAAAAACATACAACCCGATGTTTGCCTGTGCGGCGACCTGCGCGACATACTCCCTGCCCTGCTCGAAAAACTCTCCGACATGCAGCTTAGTATAGACGAAAAGAAACAGACAAGAATAAGCGAAAGCCCGCGAAGCGACAACCTCACACCGCAAAATATTATTTCTGCGGTAAACGGGCATTATGACGAAAATACCGTAGTTACAACAGATGTAGGACAGCACCAAATGTGGGTCGCTCAAAACTACAGGTTTGAAAAACCAAAAACACTCTTGTCATCGGGTGGGCTTGGAGCCATGGGCTACGGACTTGGTGCAGGGGTAGGAGCATCACTTGCACATGGCGGCAAAAGAACAGTCCTCTTTACAGGTGACGGCAGCTTTTTGATGAACCTGTCAGAGCTTAAAACAGCCGTAACACACAAACTGCCGATTACAATTATTCTCTTTAATAACGGTACTTTGGGAATGGTGCGGCAAATGCAAACTCTAAGCTTTGATAAACACTACTCAAGCACAACACTTGAAAACAACACAGACTACCCTGCACTTGCCAAAGCATTCGGAGCCGCAGGCTGCACGGTAAATAACATAACCGAGCTAAAGGACGCACTCGAAAAAGCACCACTTGACAGACCCTATCTGATAGAGTGCAAGATTGACATTGACGAGATTGTTGAAACATCGTAGGGACGAACAATACAACAAAGATACTAACGATACAACCTAATACCACATGAGGAGGCATTATGACAGAGAAGTTTATAGTCGGAATTATTGTTTCAAATCATTTTGGCGTACTCAACAGAGTTGCCGGACTATATGCAAAACGCGGATATAATATTGACAGCCTTGCAGTCGGGGAAACAGAAGACCCTGCTTATTCACGAATGACTATTGTATCCACAGGTGATGAGTACATGAGAAGTCAAGTTCTCGAGCAGTTGAACAAACTCCATGACGTTAAAATGGTAGTGCTGCTCGATAGCGAAACGGCAGTTTCAATAGAGCATATGCTTGTTAAATTAAAACTTGGTAAGGAAAGCAAGACAACAATAAGTGAACTGATAAATAGCTACGCCGGCAATGTCATGGACTTTGGCGAAGACTTCATTACTGCCGAAATATCCGGAGCATCCGAAAAACTCGAGCGCTTTATTGAGCAGGCAAGAGAAATCGGCATACTCGAAGTATGCCGATCCGGTCTTATATCAGTTAAGCAAGGAATTTAAGGGAAAATATCGGGGCTGTAATGATAGTTGTTGGTATTACTCCATAAAAGCCATTCGCTAAAACCTGCGTCATAAACACCTTGTATTTGGGCACGTATTTCATCGGGACCATATATGAGGTAATATCCGGATGGCAGGTATGACGCTGTAAAATACTGTAAGAACGGTCTGATAACAGCAACCTCGACACCGGGGTTTTCTTCTTTGAAGCGGTCAATATGACGGTTAAAATGCTGCAAGGAATGATAAATGACTTCATATGGCTTCGTATCGGGGTGAGTGAACAAAATGCCGTCAACAGTCTGCCCTACACCGTTACCCATTGCTCCGCCGGTTGAGCTGTTTGCAAAATGCGAGGGGTAAATCATCGGGCTGATAAAATCAAGCCTTGGAAGCAGCATTTGCACATTTTGACCGATATGCCCCGCGTCTCTGTCGCTAATTCCGGAAATTCCGAAGATATCGGCAGACGTACGAACTCCGAGCTTTGCCAGCTCCCCGCGCATAAGTTCGACAAACTCGCTGATTACTTGGTATCTGGTGGCTTCGTCGGCAGCAGCGCCGTAGTTTATTTCACCGAGCTTGCCCTCAAGCGGAAAACGTACATAGTCAAGCTGAATTTCATCAAAACCGAGTTTTGCCGCTTCTTTTGCAATCTCAATTAAATATGTCCAGTTGGCTTCGATACGCGGATTGAGCCATCTGACATTCCGGTTGTCACGCCAAACCTCGCCCCTGTTATTAACAATTGCATTTTGCGGAAAATCTCTTGTGTATATATCATCCTTAAAGCATACGAGACGTGCGATTGTATATATACCGCGTGCTTTTAAGTCTGCAACAATTTCATCAAGCGAGGCGTAGTCTGTAGGGCCGTAAATATTGCTCATCTGACTGTCGGACAGTTGAGACGACACGGGTACCAGTTCATTATCTGTTCTAAACGTAACACGGCCGCCGTCTTCTTTAATATCTATAACTATTGTATTAAGCTCTGTCGCTTCAACATACTCGATACATTTTCTCAGAGAATTATCTTGAGGAAACCAAATGTTATACCACAATCCCCTAACCTCGACAGCGGGAGGCAGCGACACATGCGGAGCGCTTGCGTTCGGGTCAACGGTCGGCGGAGGACGGACTGTCGGCGAGGGAGAAGGGGCTTCCACAGGCGGCGTCGGAGTACCTGACGGATAAATCCGCCCCGGACCCTCAGACATGCCGTAAGCAAAGAAAATTGCCGCTATAATTACATAACAGGAAACAAGAATAACAGAAAACTTAGGTAGTCTTCTGAAAAAACTGTTTCTTTTTTTTCTGCTGCTTCTTCGCTCATAACCAAACATAAATGTTACTCCTATTTAGACCACTAAGCGGAAGTGGGGCTTATTTTAGCATATTTTTTGAGTTTGGTCAAATTTCGCTCATTTAGCGACTTGCAAGTTTAATCAAAATGTGATAGATTTTTATCGGACTACCATTATATGGAGGTTAATGTTATGAGAAACTCAGTATCGAGGCAAGTTGAAGAGACAAGTGTTCTTGAACTCATGGAGTTCACTATGGCAGGCGACTCTTTTGGAATTAACGTGGCAAAGGTCACGGAAATCATGCGCGCCTCAAAAATCACACCAATGACACTCTCTCACCCTTGTATTGACGGAGTATTTAAGCCACGCGGCAAGCTCATTACAATTATTAACCTGCCGCGTTATATGGCACTTGCCGAAAGCGAAAATCCGGAAAACAACATGTTTATGCTCACAAACTTCGAAAACACAAACGCTGCATTTCTTGTGCACACGGTTGAGGGTATGCGCAGCATTAAATGGAGCGACGTTGAAAGGCCGTCTTCAATAATATACGGCAATAACGACAGTGTTATCACAGGCACCACAAAAATCGACGGCAGAATTATTACAATTATAGACTTTGAAAAAGTGCTCTACGACATCAATCCCGAAACAGGGCTTCAAATTTCAGAAGTTCACAGAATGGGAGAGCGCGAAGAGTGCTCAAAACCCATTGTGATTGTCGAAGACTCTGTATTTTTAAGAAGAATGTTATTGCAATCACTGCAAGCAGCAGGCTACACAAACATCACCGAGTTTGACAACGGACAGGATGCTTGGGATTATTTGCAAAAATGCAAGGAACAATGTCTTGAAAACATCACACCGATAGAAAAGAAAGTTACAATTGTTATAACTGACATCGAAATGCCCAGAATGGACGGGCACCACCTGACCAAGCTGATAAAAAATGACGATGTACTCCTCAAAGTACCCGTCATAGTATTTTCAAGTCTTATAGACGACGCTCAAAAACAAAACGGCGAAAAAATCGGCGTCAACGCTCATCTGTCAAAGCCGCAAATCGGCAAACTCGTCGGCACAATCGACGAATGGATATTATAACACCCGCTCGGCAATCCCCTTTGCGTCCAAGCCATACATGCTCATCAGCTCCTCTGCAGTTGCCGGAGGAGCTATTTGATTGCCGAGATTTATCGGCATCACCTGTATGCTTAAATCGGAAGCAGAAATTTCAAGAGCAAGCTTTTGTGCCACCGAACCCGCTTCGACACATTCTTCAACAACATAAAGCCTGCTGATGTCTTTAAGTTTATCCGATAGGTCGCTCATCAAATCACCGCTGATTTGTGTCAGTTTAATTACCGAAACCATTGTCCCCTGCTCACTGAGAAGCTCCGCTGCTTCCATAACATTTTCCGTGAGCCTGCCGTAAGTAAGAATTGCAATTTCCTTGCCCTCCTTAAGCAGCATAGGCTCGTAAGGAGCACCCTGCGTCACGTAGCACTCACATCCCCCGCGCGGGTATCGTATAGCAACAGGACCTTTAACATCATAGATTGCATATTTTAACATATGCTTCATTTCTGAAATACCCGACGGGCACAAAACCGTCATATTCGGCATTTGCAGGAAAATTCCGACATCAAATATACCTTGATGTGTAGGCCCGTCGTCGGCAACAAGCCCTGCACGGTCAACAGCAAACACAACATGCAAATTTGAAAGGCAAACATCGTGAAACACCATATCATACGCACGTTGTATAAAAGTTGCATAAATTGCACACACAGGCAGCATTCCCTGCTTAGCGAGAGCGCCCGCCATTGCAACAGCATGACCCTCCGCAATGCCGACATCAAAAAACTGCTTCGGAAGTGCTCCTGCAAACTCGTCAAGACCTGTCCCCGACTGCATAGCAGCAGTAACTGTTAATATTTTTTTATCCTTTTTGGCAAGCTCGAGCACCGTGTCGCCAAATGCCGAAGCAAAGGTTTTTGACGGCGCTTGCGTCGGCTCGCCGTTGCCTATGTTAAAGCATGGCACACCGTGATAAATCTCGGGCTTTTCCTCTGCAAATTTATATCCTTTTCCTTTGGTTGTTTTGAGGTGGATAATAATCGGTTTTTTCATGTCTCGTGCAACCTTGAGCAGCCTGCAAACCTCTTTAATATTATGCCCGTCTGCGGGCCCGAAATATGTAAAGCCCATATTTTCAAACATACTTGACGGTAAAATAGATGACCTGAAAAGACCCTTAATCCTGCGGAAGAACTTCGTCACCCCTTTGCCGACTAAGGGGATTTTTGCAATTGTTTTCCTGTAAATTTTCTTAAATGTGAGATAGTACGGACGTACACGAAGACGTGCAAGATGATTTGACAGTCCTCCGACATTTTCCGTAATCGACATTTCATTATCGTTTAGAATTACTATAAGCGGCACACCGCTATGCCCCGCGTCAATCAGCCCCTCATATGCAAGCCCGCCCGTGAGCGCTCCGTCACCGATGAGTGCTATAACCGAATAATCCTCGCCAAGTGCAACGCTCGCCCTTGCCATACCGAGCGCAACAGATACGGATGTTGAGGCATGTCCCGAAACAAATGCATCATGCTCACTTTCATCGGGATTTGGAAAGCCGGATATACCGCCAAGACCGCGCAGATTGGAAAATCCGTCCCGCCTGCCTGTGAGTATTTTGTGGGTATAGCACTGATGACCGACATCAAAAATGAGTCTGTCCTTGCTTGTATCAAAAACATTGTGTATGGCAACGGTAATTTCCACAACACCAAGATTGGACGCAAGATGCCCGCCTGTCTTGGAAATGTTCGATACCATAAAACACCGCAAATCCTCACATAATTTGTAAAGATTTTCGATGCTCATATCCTTTATTTCATTTGCTGATTTTAGCTCATCTAATATACCCATAATTAAATCTTACCTTACCATAATTACCTCATTAAATCAAGATTGGATTGATTTGATATTGATTTGGATTGATTATGTTGAATTGATATGGTAGAATACACAAAAAGGAGCATAAATGACCATATGGATAAGTTAGATAAAAAATACAGTATTCTCATTATTGACGATGAAAAATCAAATATTATAGCACTGACGAGCATTTTAAGCTCACAGTACAGAATACTCGCACTGCGTGACAGTAGCGAAACAGAAGCGCTTGCCGAAAAAGAAATCCCCGATGTAATACTTCTCGATATCCTCATGCCGGAACTCGACGGTTATGAGGTAATCAAGCTGCTCAAACGCAATCCCAAAACGCAGGATATCCCCGTTATCTTTATTACGGGTCTTGACAGTGCCGAAGCTGAGGAAAAAGGTCTTCAACTTGGTGCTGCCGACTATATTACCAAACCTTTCCACTCGGCAATCGTTAAAATGAGAGTTCAAATACAAATCGAGCTCAACTTAAAAGAAGAACTGCGTATAGCAAAAGAACATGCAGAGCGCAGCAGCCGCGCAAAAGGTGAATTTTTATCACGCATGAGTCACGAAATGCTCACGCCAATGAATGTAATTATGGGTATGCTCCAAATTGCCAAGATGAAGCCCGAAAAATACAAGGATTGCTTTGACTCTATCGAAGCCTCCTCCGAACAGCTGCTCACATTGGTCAAGGACCTGCTTAACGCCTCAGAGATTGAATACGGCGCTCTAAAGCCAAATAACGCTCCTTTTGCATTTAACAACATGCTAAACACCGCACACCTTGAAGCCGAGCGATATGCCGTTATGAGAAATCAATTCATCAGCTGCAAATTTGACCCCGACATTCCCGACACCCTAATCGGTGACGAAAAGCTGCTTTATAAAGTAATACAAAACTTGCTTGCAAATGCAATTAAGTTTTCACCCGAACTTGGCGAAATCAACTTTACTGCAAAAATAAAAGCACAAGATGATAAAAGTGTCACGATAGAAATAACAGTTTCCGACGAGGGCATCGGCATATCAGCCGAGCAGCAGGAGCAACTCTTTAACATATTTAATCAGGCAGACGGCGGCAGCACAAGAAAACAAGGCGGAATTGGCATCGGCCTTGCTTTGTCAAAACGTATATTGGAAATGATGAACGGCTCTATCAGCGTTGACTCCGAGCCTGAAAAGGGTTCAAAGTTCACCGTCACAGTGCCTTTGCTTACGCCTTAGCCAAATCTGCAAGGCGGCGGCGAATAATATAGCTTTTTGTGTATTTGTTGATTTTTTCACGCAGCAAAATTTCATCCAAGGGTTTAACCAAAAAATCACTCGCTCCGAGACTTATTGCCGCTGACATATTGTCAAATGTCGACTCTGCGGTCAAAAAGACAATCGGAGTGTCTTCATGTATTTGCATACTTCGGATTATCGGGATTAAGTCAAACCCCGATAAAATCGGCATGTTGCAGTCAAGCAGGAATAAATCCGGCGAAATTATCATAAGAAGCTCTCTGATCTTTTCAGGCTCGGATAAGGTATATACCGCATAATCATGATGTAAAATCGTATTTATTGATTTTAATATGCTCGGATTGTCGTCAATTGCAAGTATTATAGGCTTTGAAGTTTTTCTCTTGACAGGGTTGAGCTGTATTTCAATACTGTCTATAAGCTCCGCGTCCGTATAAGGCTTTGGAATAAAATCTTCCGCACCCATTGCAATGGCTTTGAGCAGGTTTGCTCTTGTATTATGCGATGACAGGAAAATCACAGGAATATACGAATAACGCAAATCGTCCTTTAGAAGCCTCAGCGTTTCATAACCGTCGGTATTTGGCATATTTACATCCAAGATAATAAGCTCGGGCGATATATTTTCCAAAAGCTCGAAGAGAATTTCCGTGCTTTGTGCAGGGTAAACCTCATAATTACCCTTTAAGCGCTCTTTTGTTGAAAGCAGTTGAAACATTATGTCATCAACAATTATTATTTTGTTCCGCTTACCTGTCATGCAATAGTACCTCCGTCAACTCTTGCGCCCCTTAGTTGTTTAAGTATTCTTTGATTTTTGCTACAATTTCCGAAAACGCCATAAGGTCAACCTTTGATTTTACCCAAACAACAAGCCCTCCGTCGTTTTCATACGTGAATGCGTCAATCTCTTCCATTGCCGCGTCAACACCGTCCATATCGTACATTTCACATGCCACACGCAACCGTCCCAAAGCATCGGGGTCGGGCTTATCTTTTATGTTGCGTGGCATTGCAGCATCTATTTTAACCATGGCTTCTTTTAATTTTGTTATCAGCAAGGTTGCTTCTTCTAAGAACGGCGGATTGTTTTCCAAAACAAAATCAAGATTATCTTCTCTTGCTTCATCTTCAAGAACCTTTGCCTTATCTGCAATTTTATTTGCAAAGACACTGTAACTTGCACCCTTAACACTGTGCACATTGATAATGTACTCGGGAAGATTTTCCATACTCACCGTTTCCATGGCAAGCAGCATTTCATACACATTTGCGGCAAATGAGCATAGAATTTTGTAGTATGACACGACATCTCCGCCGTACTGCGCTATTCCTTTAATAATATCAATACCGGGGATATCAAGATTTGATAAATGTGATGTGAGTATCCCCTCTTGCTGTGTTTCCTCTTCACTTGTTGCTTTGGTACTTTTTTGCGCATCCATTTCTGCATATTGCAGGCGCAGAGCATCTACAACCTCCCGCGGTTGCTTATCTCGTATAAACCTGTTCAGAAATGACGTCAGCTGTCTGATATCAACAGGCTTTGGAAGATATCCGTCAAACCCGTGGCTTATAAACATTTCCGCATTACCCGAGGCAACATTTGCCGTAAGTGCCACAATCGGCGCCTCATAGCCTAATGCACGGATACGCTTTGTAGCTTCAATACCGTTAATGCCCGGCATCATGTGGTCCATAAATATGAGGTCATAGGTATTACCGTTTTCAATCAGAGAGATAGCCTCATAACCACTGCTTGCAGTTTCTACATTCAATCTGAAAATCATAAGCAGACCGACAGCAACAAAACGGTTTGTTTCAACGTCATCAACAACCAAAACACTACCGTACGGCATCATATCAACAGTGCCCCGTCCGCGTTTTGAAGCATCGTCATATGTAAATGTAAACTCTTTGAGTGCTTTTGTTACATCAGCACCGAGTATATCATCACTTGCTTTCTTTTGCGGCAGCTTTACTTCAAAATATGTGCCGACACCGGGTTCACTCTCGACCGAAATACTTCCCTCCATAAGGTCAAGCAAGCGGCGTGTGATAGACAGTCCGAGACCTGTACCTTGAACAGCTGCTTGATTTGTATCGGTAAAGCGTGTGTATTCGTCAAACAGTTTCTCCTGCTGCTCCGGCGACAGACCGCAGCCCGTATCACGCACACCCATGACAATAACAATACATTCATCCTCAGCAGCAGGCTCAAAGCCGAATGAAAGTGTTATTTTACCGGACTCCGTAAACTTAAAGGCATTTGAAAGCAGGTTATTGAGAATTTGCTTAATACGCAGCTCATCACCTATCAGCTCTGCAGGAATGTTCTCGTCAACTTCGAGCACAAACTCGATAAATTTACTCTCGGCGCGGATAAGATTAAGCTGAATTGAGTCTGAGATAATATTTGCAAGGGTATATGCCGATATGTTTATCTCGAGCTTACCCGCTTCAATCTTTGAAAAGTCGAGTATATCATTGATAATACCAAGCAGCAGATTTCCGGAATTGTAAATCCTTGTGACCCAGTCATACACACCCGGGGGCAGCGAGTCGGACTGCATGATAACTTCGGTGGCACCTAAGATTGCATTCATCGGGGTTCTGATTTCATGGCTCATTGTAGCGAGGAACACTGTTTTGTGCTGACTTGCAATATCTGCTTTGGCTTGAAGTCTCTTTGCATTTTCAAAGTCCGCAGAGATGCGGCGTTCCATTTCCTTAAAGCGTGTGATATCCCGCGATACGCCCAAGATACCGACAGTTTCGCCGCCTATAATAAGAGGCGCTTTAATGGTTTCAACTTGAATTGACGTGCCGCTCAGACGTGACATGCGGTGCTCTATTCTTGCGGGAATACCGCTTTTCATAACCTTTCTGTCCCACTCCATAAAACTCTTTGTGTCTTTTAATGAAAGACCTAAGGCTTCGGCATCGTCTTTTCCGAGAACGTCCTCTTTTTTGAGGTTAAAATACTCAAGCATTGATTTGTTACATTCCGTATATCGCGAATTTACATCTTTTGCGTATACATGGTCGGGTATCGTATCAAAAAGTGTTGTGAACAGTGCCATTCGCACTGCTTCGGCATTAACGTTTACGAGAAGCCTGTCACGTTCCTTGAGTTCTTCAATAATTTCTTTTTCCTTGCGTATGTCACGGGTATAGCCGATAACAACATCTTCATTTTTGTAGGTTGCTCTGACGAGAGTAATTTCACACGGAATTAATATATCCTCATCGGGCATTTTATGCATCCAGTCAAATATACATAAGCCCTCGTCAAAAGCCTTAAAAACAAGAGCCTGTGCTTTTTCGTCACTTTTTTGCCCGTCGGGTTGAAACTCCGGCGAACAGTCCGCGAGAAATCTGTCGATGTATTCCTGCTTATCCTTAAAGCCGTAGAGCCTTACACCCTCTTCATTGCAGTCGATGGTGCTCAAATCCCTGCTCCATATCTGCATACACATCGGGCATGTATCAAGCATAAGAAGTGTACGCTCATGTGCATCGGAATTTTTGTCGTCAGATTGGTTAAATTCAGCTTCCGATTTTTTTACAACAATCCTCATCAGTATTATTGCAACAACCGTAGCAAGTATGGTAATAGACACGCAAACAGCGACAACCCACGGAGCTGTGCTGCCCGTAACTAAAATCATTGTTGCTGAAAGTATTGTAACTGTAAAGACAAGTACTAATACAAGACCAACTTCTAAGTTTCTCAATATATGTCTATTCATAAATATGATTTTAACACTAATATCAAATATTGACAATATGAATATTTTAGGTATATTATATGTTTTATATTTGAAAAATGAACATGCGCCCGTAGCTCAGCAGGATAGAGCACCTGCCTTCTAAGCAGGGGGTCGAGCGTTCGAATCGCCCCGGGCGTGCCAAAGTTGAACAAATGACAACTCTCAATATAAGGGTTGTCATTTGTTATAAATTGTTGTCTTGACATAATGGACTAAGTATGTCATTCTTTCAACAGTCGAAATGGAGGTCAACATGTCAATTTGCATTATCAGCGATACAACATCATATATCGATTTGGAATTACAAAAGGAATTAGACATTAAACTTATTCCGCTGAGCGTACACTTCCCCGATGAGTCGTTTCAGGAAGATCAAGTGGATTATGATTACTTTTACGACAAGATAAACAAAGGTGGAGCAATCCCCACTTCTTCGCAGCCTTCCGCGTGGGAGTTTCAAACCATGTTCAAAGAGATAATCGAAGCAGGCGATGATATTGTCGCAATTTTTATATCTTCGGAAATGAGCGGGACATTTATCAATGCCTACAGTGCCAAAATGGAGCTCCTCGAAGAATTTCCCGATGCAAAAATTGAAATTATTGACTCGCGCACAAACTGCATGGCACTCGGTTTAATCGTTTTGGAAGCAGCACGGGCAGCTAAAACTAACGCTTCATTTGACGAGGTTGTCGCAGCAGCTGTTCATGCAAGAAACTGCGTGAGCTTCTGCTTTACCCCGAAAACTTTAGATTTCCTGATAAAAGGCGGACGCATCGGTACTGCTTCTGCTTTAATAGGAAAACTTCTTGACATCAGCCCTGTTCTAACCGTAGACATGGAAAAAGGAATGACTCACCTGCTTACAAAAGCCCGCGGTTTCACTAAAGCTCTGACGAAGCTGTATGAAGCATTAGACAAGGATTATACTAAAAACGGTCTGAAGACGGTCTACATACATCATATTTCCGCAAAAGAAGAAGCCGAAAAAACCAAAGAAATAATTGCCGAAAAATACCCCGATGTTCCCGTCCATATTTGCAGTATCGGTCCGGTTATAGGCACACATGTCGGCCCCGGAACTATAGGCATAGCCTATTGCACGCAAAAGCCCATACATGATCTGGCTTCGGAAACAAACTGACAATATTGACAGTTTGTTTATATTGAATTAATTTAAGTTTTATGATATGGTTAAATTTAATCATGTTTTATAACTTATATTGAGGAGATTTATGCCGATATATGTCAGTTAAACGATTAATTGCTGTAACTTTAATATTAATCACAGTTGCAAGTTTACTTGTCGGCTGCTCTAATGCCCCAAATGAGCAAGGGCAACCGAAAAACACAATACAAACATTTCGCGATATCCCCGATATAACAACAGATGAAATAGCAGCAATCGAAAAGCTCATCAACGAAAGAGACAGCTTTTCGTTTGGTGCTTTGTTTTCAACATACGCATTTGAGCTTCCCGACGGCACAGGCGCGGGCTTTTTCCCCTTACTTTGCGAGCTTTTATCAGACCTTTTCGGAATACCGTTTATAATTGAGTTTGACGATTGGGACGCTATTAATGAAAACCTAAACGATTTTTCACTCGACTTTACGGGCGAGCTTACCCCCACCCCGGCGCGCCGAGAAAAATACCATATGACATCGGCAATAGCAGAGCACACACTGTCTGCTTTTATATTAAACGACGGCATGATTGAAGTAAACAACGCGGAAAGCCTAAACGGATTAAACGTCGCATATTGGAGCAACAGTATTACAGAGCTTATATTTCTGACGGCATATCCCGATATCGTTTATACTTCACTTGAAGTTGACACAGCCTCCGAAGCTGCGGAAAAGCTGCTCTCGGGCGAAATAGACGTATTTATGGCACCCTCGGTCGATGCTTACACACTAAAGGATTACCCGTTTATAATCGGCAGAGAGGTATTCCCGTTTTGTTACGCCATAGCTGCTCTTGCAACCGCAAACCCCGAGCTTGAGCCGATTATCTCAGCTGTGGAGAGCTTTCTTTTGAGCGACGGCTTCTATCAGATACACGACCTGCATATTGAAGGCAGGCGTGATTTTGCCAAGTACAATCTTTATCTGTCCTTTACCGACGATGAAATAGCATTTATAAACGATATGAGGGAGCGGGATATTAAAATACCAATTCTCAAAAGATCCTCTTGGTATCCTATCACTTTCTTTAATGAAGCCGACGATGAGTTTCAAGGCATTGCAAAGGATATTTTAACCGAAATCACCTTATTAACAGGTTTGCAGTTTGAAGTCGTAAATGACAAAAACACAACCGGTCTTGAGCTGCGGGAGCTTCTTTTTACAGGTCAGGCTGCAATGATATCCGACCTATGGCACTCGGACGACATCAAAGATGATTTCCTCTGGGCAGACGAACCCTACAAAATATCAAATTTCGCTTTTCTGTCAAAGATTGACACCCCCTACACCGACTTTCTGCTTCCGCTTTTACGCACAGGCGCTGTCAGAGGAACTGTTTTTGAAACTGTTTACCATACATTTTTCCCCGAGAGCGAAAATCTGTTTTTATATGATTTGCACAGTGACGCACTCACGGCTCTTGAAGCCGACGAAATTGACCTGCTGCTCACTTCGGATTTTCTGCTTTTATACCAGACAAACTACAGAGAGCGCCCCGACTATAAAATAAATGTGCTGCTCAGTCACCTGACGGGCGAGTCGTTTTTCGGTTTTAACAAAAGCTATAAAAACCTCTCACAGGTTATCAGCAAATCACAGCGTTATGCCGATATTGACAGAATTGTGCTCCGTTGGACAAGCCGCAGCTTTGATTATGAGCGAAAGCTTGCCGAAGAGCGGGCAGACGATGCAAATCAGCGTGCCGTCACGTTTCTGATAACAATGAGCGTGCTTTTTGTGCTGTTTCTAATGCTTGCATTTCTTATCAGAAAAAACAAAGTCACAATCAACAAGCTCCACAAAACCTCAAGCGACCTTGAAGTTGCTGTGCAGCAGACAAAAGCTGCCAGCCGTGCAAAAAGTGATTTTCTGTCAAATATGAGCCATGAAATCCGCACACCGCTCAATGCAATTGTCGGCATGACTGTCATCGGAAAAAAAGCAGCGGATTTGGAAAACAAAAACAACGCCTTGGGCAAAATTGAAGACGCTTCCTCTCACCTGCTCGGCGTCATAAACGATGTGCTTGACATGGCAAAAATTGAAGCAGATAAGCTTGAACTTGCACCAACCTCTTTTATCTTTGAAAAAATGCTTCAAAAAGCAATAAACACTATTCATTACCGTGCCAACGAAAAAAATCATACACTTACGGTCAATGTTGATAAATCAATACCGCGATACATCGTTGCGGACGAGCAGCGGCTTGCACAAATTATCATTAATCTGCTCACTAACGCCGTAAAATTCACTCCGCCCGGGGGGCACATCAGCATAAATGCGTCACTGATTGATAATTATGACGATACCTTAAAGCTTCGTATTGAAGTGAGTGACACAGGAATAGGCATATCCCCCGACCAGCAGGACAAACTCTTTGAAGCATTCGAACAGGCAAACAGCGGAGTTAACCGTGAGTTTGGCGGCACAGGTCTCGGACTTTCGATTGCAAAGCGGATTGTTGAAATGATGGGCGGCAGGATTTGGGTAGAGTCTGAGTTTGGAAAAGGCGCAAAGTTTGTGTTTGTTGCACTGGCAGCCCGCAGTGATATAGATGACGACATCGAACGTGACGAAATAAAAACAGGCACCACCGGGTCGTTTAGCGGTAAGCGCCTGCTTATAGCAGAGGATATTCAAATAAATACTGATATTCTTATTGCTTTGCTTGAGGACACGGGACTTGAAATCGATTGTGTTGAAAACGGACAGGAAGCACTCGATGCAATTACAGCACAGCCCGATAAGTACGATATCGTATTTATGGATTTGCAAATGCCTGTAATGGACGGCTTGGAAGCAACACGCCGCATACGCACCTTGCCCGGTCATAACCGTGATAAGCTGGTTATTATCGCAATGACTGCAAATGTATTCCAAGAGGATATCAATAACTGCTTGGCAGCAGGAATGGACGACCACATCAGCAAGCCACTCGACATTGAAATTTTACTCGGAAAACTACAGGATTATTTGTTGTAGGGACGACCTGTGGTCGTCCGCGGACGCACACAGTGCGTCCCTACTATAACGTACCGCTCTTCTGTTGTGACTTGCGTAGGGCTTTCAAAATAAACATCATTATAATTCCGAGCACCGCACAGCATGAAGCAATCACAAACGCGGGAAACATAAGATTAATGTCATCAGCGGCGACATTTTTATAATACCCTGCAATCTGCGAGGAAATAATCGCTCCTCCGCCGAAACCGAGCAACACAATACCGTAGTTTGTAGACATATGCTTGGCACCGAATACGTCAGCGGTCAGCGACGGAAAGGTGCTTATAAGTCCGCCGTAGAAGAAACCTATCATGGCAATGAGTGCATATATCCAAAGACCGTTTACGGCAGTCACAAAAAGTGAAAGCACCGCACTTCCCGTGAGCAGAATAATTATTGTGTTTTTTCTGCCGAGCTTATCGGAAATCATACCCCAAATAAGACGGCCGAGCGAGTTGAACATTGAAATCGCAAGCACTCCGATTGTCGCCGTTTCTGCAAGTCCTTTTGACACAGCTATCGGCTTTGCAAAACCAATCATCATAAGACCGCCCATGCAAGCGAGCAGATAAGAAACAATAATCAGATAAAACTGCGGTGTCTTGAGCATCTGCGTGGGCGTGTAATCGCGCACGACCTTGACTGTTGCCGTATTTGAAGCGACGGTAGCTGCAACATACTCCTCCGAGGGGTTTTTCATAAAAAGGCTGCCGAGCGTACAAACAGCAAGGAAAACAGTGCTCAGTACCATAAATGTCCTCGGCTCTCCAACTCCCGCACCACCAAACACTGTTACTAAATATTCAATAATCGGTGTAAACACCACGCCGCCAAAGCCGAGTGCGGATACGATAATTCCCGTAGCGAGACCCTTTTTATGCGGAAACCATTTTTGGACACAGGCAATTGTTGTAGCATATGTAAAGCCCATGCCGACACCGCCCAAAAAGCCGTAACCGACCCAAAGCATCCAGCCGTTACCGGGCGTGACAAATGAGGCGAGCATAAATCCGGCAAAAAGTATCACACCGCCCGAGAATACAACAACTCGTGTGTTGTATCTGACTGCAAGCTTTCCTCCGATAACACTCCCGATTGTCAGCGCTGCAAGAAGAAGCGAAAAGGTAAGCCCTGCCGCTGCGTTATCACCTGCAAAAATACTGTCGGCAATCCCTGTTTGAAACACACTCCAGACATATGCTATGCCGAGTGTCAGTTGGATTGCTACTGCCGAAACCACGGGATAAAGTTTTTGGTTTTTCATTTTTTTACCTTTTTATACCTTTCCACAAAAAAGCCCGGTACAATCTTTCATCGATTGCCCCTGGGGCACCTCAAGAATGGGCGTAAATATATTTTATTTATTGCTTGATGTCAAGGTTTTTTGAACTTTTCTACTATTTTACCAAAATCTTTATTGCTTTATCTCGCTAATGTGTTAAAATAGTCAAGCAAAATTTATAACGCAATAAGGAGATTATAATGAAAAAGATAGTATGTATAATATTAGCAGTTGCTCTGCTTGCCGGCATGAGCGTCTTAACGACGGCATGTGGCGGCAAAAAGGAAAAGCTCGTTTGCGGCGTCACCGAATATGAGCCGATGAACTGGCGCGAGGGCGGAGTATGGACAGGCTTTGACACCGAGTTTGCACTCGAAGTCGGCAAAAGGCTCGGTATGGAAGTTGAGTTTCAGCTCATTGACTGGGCTCAAAAATTCACCGAACTAAACGCAGGCTCCATTGACGCAATCTGGAACGGCTTTACCGCAACAGCCGAAGAAAACGGCGTTCCGAGAATTACACTTGCAGACATGAGCTACAGCTACATGCTCAACACACAGTGCGTAATTGTTCACAAAGACAGACTTTCCGAGCTCTCCACAGCCGAAGCTCTCAGCGGTTTGACCATTGCAGCGGAAGCAGGCAGTGCGGGTGAAGGAAAAGCCAAGAACCTCGCAGGTGATGACGGCACATACATCGGCGTTTCTCAGCAAATCAACACATTCCTCGAAGTCATGACAGGTGCTGTTGATGCTGCAGTTATCGACTACATAATGGCAGAGCAGCTTGCAGGCACAGGCGATTTTGCTGATATCGCAATTTCCTTTGACCTCGGACCCGAAGTTTTTGCAATCGGCTTTCGTCAGGGCGACTCTCTGCGTGACAAAGTCAACCTTATGATAGTTGAGCTCTACGAAGAGGGCTTTCTTATGGAGCTTGCCATTAAATACGGCATTGAAAGCAGACTCGTTCTCGACAAAACCTTTGGTCAATAAAAACAACTGATAAGGGCAACTTATGAGCTTCATTCAAGTCAACCTGAATTTGTGGAACGGGTTTCAAAATACCCTGCTGATATTTGCGCTCACATTAATATTCTCGCTTCCGCTTGGTTTACTTATATCATTTGGCTCAATGTCAAAGTATCGTCTCTTGCGTTATCCAATCAACATTTTGATATGGATAGTGCGGGGGACGCCTTTGATGCTGCAGATAATGGTCATATTCTACGTGCCCGGACTTATCTTTAATGCACCGATAGCCTCACGGTTTAATGCGGTCATTATTGCATTTGCACTCAACTACGCATGTTATTTCAGCGAAATATACAGAGGCGGAATACAAAGCATATCCAAAAGCCAGTACGAAGCAGGTCAGGTACTCGGCATGACCAAAGCACAGATATTCTTTCGTGTAATCTTGCTGCAGGTCATCAAAAGAATTATCCCGCCGATGTCAAATGAAATAATCACACTCGTCAAAGACACCGCACTCGCCCGCATTATCGTTGTCGTGGAGCTGCTCAAAGAAGCGGAAATACTCGCAACCCGTGGTATGATATGGCCGCTTTTCTTCACAGGCGTGTACTATTTGGCATTTGTCGGCATTTTAACTTTAATGTTCAACTACGCCGAAAAACGCTTGCAATACTTTAGAGCTTAAATCCTAAAAAGCCCTCTTCGCGCACGAAGAGGGTGCCGCCCGCAGGCGGCGGGTGATGACCCCGAAGTGGTTGCAATCTGCAGCCCGTCATTAAGTGCTCTTTCTGGATCGCCACGCCACTTCGTGGCTCGCGATGACGCCAAGGATTTAGAGGTAACAATGAACATTCTTGAAGCCCAAAAAATTTCAAAAAGGTTTGGCACTGCCGAAGTGCTCAGCGATGTAAGCTTTTCGCTCACCGGCGGCGAAACCTTGGCAATCTTAGGAGCGTCCGGCAGCGGCAAAACAACACTGCTTCGATGCCTCAACTTTTTGGAACGCCCCGACGAAGGGCGGATAATACTGCGCGGCGACCTGCTCTATGACGCAGCCCTGCACGATAAATACGACGACAAAGCTATCCGTGAAAAACGGCTTCATTTCGGATTTGTCTTTCAATCGTTTAACCTGTTCCCTCAATACACCGCATTTCAAAACGTAGTGCTCGCACGTGAGCTTGCGGCAAAAACGACACCCGAATATGCCGCCGATAAAAAGAAAACAATCGAAGAAATACACCGTGAGGGAATGGAAATCTTAGACCAGATAGGGCTGTCAAACAAACGTGACTTCTACCCCTACCAATTATCGGGCGGACAGCAGCAACGCATTGCAATAGCAAGAGCACTTGCAATGCGGCCTGACATACTTTGCTTTGACGAGCCGACCTCGGCGCTCGACCCTGAATTGACGGGCGAAGTGCTGAAAGTTATCCGCAGTCTTGCTGACAAAAACACAACCATGCTGATTGTTACGCATGAAATGCAGTTTGCACGTGAAGTTGCAGACACTATTTTGTATATGGACGAGGGTATGGTAATAGAATACGGCACACCCGAGCAGGTCATGGACAACCCCTCGAGCGACCGCACCAAACGCTTCTTAGAACGCTACACAGCTGAGTAGTATTATCTTTTATATGGTGTTTTATGCTCGGCAACAGCGTCTACAGATGAAATATCTACATCATCTGAGTTGTTTTGCGCAGCTCCGCAATTAATAATTATTGCATACCCATTTTGCAGAATTTTTTCTGCATATGGGTTCTCTCTTTTTGCATCGGAAAAATCATATTCGTCTCTCATTTTTCACCTCTATAGTCTGCACTCTCGTTCTTTGTTGCTTTTCGAGCCGATATTATTCTTATTATTGTATCACTTTCTCTGTAACAATGACACACAACAAGTAAGTTTGATTGTGCACTTAAACCAATTATTATGAAGCGATCCTCGTTGTCCGAATGATCTATATCACGCTTTACTAATGCGTTCAAATCCTTAAAAACAGTTGATGCTTCTGTAAACGAAACCCCATGCTTTTTTTCGTTGCTTATTTCCTTATTTTCGTCCCAGCTAAAATACTGCAAATCATGCAATAACATTCTGACCTCAGCTTATATTGTTAGTTTTTTACACAGTTTATTATACATCAAATAAACGAAAAAGTAAACACCTTACCTGTACCCACCTAATTTCTCAAGCCTCGCGAGGAACGCCTCGGATGCAAGCACTTCGAGCAGTTTTTGCACGGGCGGCAGCTCCAATGCATGCTCTGCAATCAAAAGGTCATAGTCCTCGTCGCAAATATGCACAAACTCCAAATCATACATCTTCGCCGCAGCGTAGATACCAAGCCCCGCATCGGCAGACCCCGCAGCAATAAGCGCCGCAACTCCCGCATGAGTGTAAACCTCACGCTCATATCCATAAATCTTATCGGCATCGACATTATCGCATCGGCATAAATAATCAAAAAGCACCCGCGTTCCTGAACCCTTTTGCCTGTTGATATACCGCACCGTCTCACGGGTCAAATCAGCCACACCTTTTATTCCCTTGGGATTGCCCTTTGCAAGGATTAAACCTTGCTTTCTTTTTACGCATTTATGAAGCGACACCCCACCCTCGGGAAAGTGCTTTTCGACAAAGGACTTATTGTACTCCCCTGTCTTTTCGTCCAAAAGATGGATACCCGCAAGATGCGCCTCGCCCTTTCGCACGGCATAAAGCCCCGACATACTCCCCGCATGCGTCGAGCTTAGTCTCATGCCCGCAAGCATATCACTCAGCTCATCGAGCAGAGGGTCATGGCTGCCGATTGCAACAATGCTGCGCCGCAGCTCGTCCTCACTGCCGAGCAGCCGCACACGCACCGGCTCGCCGCTCTTATACCCTGCAACGCCCTGCGGCACTTCCAAAATGCCGTCAGCTTTCATAAATGATGTCACTACCCCGCTGCCGCCCGAAATCGGCGAAGCAATCGCCTTGTTTTGTACAAAACCGAGCTTGACACGGGTAAACTCATGAAACTTTTCGGCTGAGCTGACGACGCGGCTTAGCACAGCCTCGACATATTTATCGTCGGGTTTTTCTCTGTGGGACAAAAGGTTTACCAAAGGCTGAACAATCTGCTCCATAACAATAATTCCCGACACGGGATAACCGGGCATACCGATTATCGGCTTGCCGCCGCTATGCCCCAAAATGGTCGGCTTGCCGGGACGCATTGCGATACCCCGAATTACGATATCACCGACCTCGGAAATCACCACCGCAGTATAATCCTCCCTGCCCATTGACGCACCCGCACCGATGAGTACGATGTCACACTCGCCCAAAGCAAAAGTCAAAGCCTTTTTAATAAGCTCCTTATCATCACGGACAATCGGAAAAACTAAAGGCTCAGCGCCCCACTCGGAGAGCATCGCCGACACAATGGCAGAGTTGAACTCAAGTATTTCACCCGCCTTTGGGTTTGAAACAGGTGCGATTATCTCATCGCCCGTGGGAATAAACCCGACCACGGGCTTTTTGATAACCGAAACCTCAAGAACACCCCCTGCTATCATCGCGCCGAGAGCAGACGGCGTGATTTTCGTCAGCGACGGCAAAATCATATCACCCGCACAAATATCCTCACCAATCACCCTTACATGCTTCCACGGCGTCGACACCGCATTGATGTTGACAAACCCCCGTCCCCATGTCACGTTTTCTATCATCACCACGCAGTCAAAGCGCTCGGGTATCGGGTCGCCCGTATCGACACGCTCAAACTGCTCCGCACTGAGCAAAACCGGCACATCTTCACTCGCTCCCGTCGTATAAGACGAGCAGGTAACAATCCCGTCCATGGCACTCGCATTATAATGCGGAGCGCAAATTTTAGCATAAACCGCCGCCGCCGTCACCCTCCCTGCGCTGCAAGACACGGGAACGCACTCAAATTGCGGCTTCATTCCAAGTCGGGCAAGGACTTTTTGATATTCACTTAACGCCTCATCAAGAGGTGTGTATATATTCATTGTGTTTTCCCTTTTCGTTTCACCGATGTAAGTGCTCTTCACAATAAGTCTAATTTTACAAGAGATTTACCTTTCAAATAATAAGCAAAAATCGCAAAACTGTCAATGCAGAAATATTAATAAACTGTTACAAATAATGCTTGACAATTTCAAGTAATATGGGATAATAATTGAATGTTAAACGTGTAGAAATGGATATACTTTACACACTTAGGAGGAAACAACATGGCGATTGGGCAAACACAACAACTCAGGCTCGGCGAAGTCCTCATTGAGTCCGGTACAATAACACAGGAACAACTTGAAAAAGCCCTTGAAATCCAAAAAACCTCAACCGACAAAAAACGTTTGGGTGAAGTATTCATAGACAGCGGAATAATCACGGAAGACCGCCTCAACACCGCTCTGGCAACACGCCTTGGAGTTCAGTACCTGCCAATCAGCCAATGCCCGATTGACCTCGAAGCCGTCAAGCTTGTGCCCCGCGCTATAGCACAAAAGCACAACCTGATAGCAATATCCACGGAAAAAAACATCTTGCACATACTCATCAGCGACCCGCTCAATTACTACGCCATCGAAGACGTCAAGCTCATCTCCCACATGCAGCAGGTTGAAATCGCAATCTGCAAAAAAGACGAAATCGTACAGGCAATCCACGAGAGCTACTCCGAAATCGACACACAAAAAGCCGCCCAAGGCGCTAACGAAGCCGCAGGCGACACAAGTGCGTTCACATATGTTGACATCAGCGAAACAGCCGACGACACCCCCGTTGTTACGCTCATCAACTCAATGCTCTATAAAGCACACAGCGCAGGAGCCAGTGACATTCATATCGAACCGTTTGAAAGCCGCACACAAATCAGAATTCGTGTTGACGGTCAAATCGTCGAATATACAACCCTTTCGCAATCTCTGCACAGCTCCATGACCGCACGTATCAAAATCCTCAGCGGAATGGACATCGCAGAAAAACGCGCCCCGCAGGACGGTCACTTCCGCGCAAAGCTCGAAGACATCGAACTAAACGTCCGTGTGTCATCACTTCCGACGATTTACGGTGAAAAGCTCGTTTTGCGTTTTCTCAGCCAGTCCACGGCGCTCGACAACGCCGCAACATTCGGCATGGAACGCGACGACTACGACAAAATGCTCGCACTGCTCCAGTCCCCTCACGGACTTATTTACATCACAGGACCTACAGGAAGCGGTAAAACCACCACCTTATACATGATGATTGAATACCTCTCGCAACGAAACGTCAACATCGCAACAGTCGAAGACCCTGTCGAAAAAACACTCGCCAAGGTCAACCAAACCCAAATCAACCCGCTTGCAGGTCTCACATTCGACACAGGACTTAGAAGCATACTGCGA
The DNA here is from genome assembly GCA_009781515.1 of Oscillospiraceae bacterium. Classification (GTDB taxonomy): domain Bacteria; phylum Bacillota; class Clostridia; order Oscillospirales; family Oscillospiraceae; genus WRMH01. The sequence continues at coordinate 145,661 of WQXY01000001.1, read as the reverse complement.
CAAGACCCTGACATCATAATGATTGGTGAAACCCGTGACTCCGAAACGGCAAGCATATCCGTCCGCTCGGCACTCACAGGACACCTTGTTGTATCATCACTTCACACCAACGACTCCGTCTCGGCAATAGTCAGACTTCTCGACATGGGCGTTGAAGACTACCTGCTTTCAAACTCCTTGGTTGGCGTAGTCGCTCAAAGACTTGTTAAGAAAATCTGCCCGTTCTGCCGTGAAGAATATGAGTCGACAGACAGTGATAAGCGTGCTATGGCAGGAGCAAACATTGAAATCCTTGCCCGCGGCAGAGGCTGTCACAACTGCAACAACACAGGCTACAAAGGTCGTGTCGCAATCCACGAAGTGCTCACAATCGACTCAAAAATCAGAAATCTCATCACAGCAAGAACAGGTGTTGAGGAAATCTACTCATACGTCAAAAACAATAATCTGATGAAGAGCCTGCAAACAAGCCTCATCAAGCTTGTACAGGAGCGCAAAACCTCTCTCGAAGAACTATTAAAACTGACATACTTTGTACAATAGTTCCTTTTAGCCCTCTTTAGTAAAGAGGGTGGCGTCCGCAGACGCCGGGTGATTTGTAACATATAAGAGGTAAAAAATTAAATGCACATAAACGAACTACTCAAAATAGCCCGCAGCGAACGTGCAAGTGATGTCCACATCACAGCCGACCGCAACCCTCTTTTCCGTATCGACGGTTCACTTCGCGAAACCCAGTATCTGCTCAGCTATGAAGACAAACGAGACATGATACTCTCGCTGCTCTCCGACAAACTCCGCAAAAGAGTCGAAGACGGCTTAGATGTTGACACAAGCTACGAAACCGAAGGCGGCATGCGGCATCGTGTCAACGTATACTTCCAGCAAAAACGCATCGCCTCGGCAATCAGACTTCTAAACGACGAAATCCCGAGCTTTGAAGAGCTCGGACTTCCCGAAGCCCTCCGTGGTCTTGCAGACGAGCCTCGCGGACTGATACTCGTCACAGGGCCCACCGGAAGCGGTAAGTCCACATCACTCGCAGCCATGATTGACTACGTCAACACGAGAAAACCCTGCCACATACTCACAATCGAAGACCCCGTCGAGTATGTATACAAGCAAAAAAAAGCACTCATTCACCAGCGCGCCGTCGGCGAGGACGTGCCAAGCTTCTCTGATGCACTTCGCAGCGCAATGCGTGAGGACCCCGACGTTATACTCGTCGGCGAAATGCGCGACTTCGAGACAATATCAGCGGCTATCACCGCGGCGGAAACAGGTCACTTAGTCCTGTCAACGCTTCATACCACAGGCGCTGCAATGACTGTTGACCGTATTATCGACGTATTCCCTCCCCACTCACAGCAGCAAATCCGTATTCAGCTCTCGGCAGTTCTCAAGGGCGTTGTTACACAAACCCTGCTCCCGAAAGCAAGCGGCACGGGTCGCGTAGCGGCATTTGAAATAATGGTCGCAACAGACGCAATCAGCACCCTTATCCGCGAGGGCAAAGGACATCAGCTCAACTCCAACATTCAAACAGGACAAAGCAAGGGCATGGTACTGCTTGATGATTATCTGATGAACCTCGTCCGTAAGGGAGTTGTCACAAGAGAGGCAGCGCTCGAAAAGGTCTCAAACAAGGAAGAATTTGAAAAATCACTCGGCAGAGGAATGTACTAAGAGGTTTCAAATGTTTTTGTTATGAAATAAAAAACCATAACTTAAACATAAGAAATATAAAAAACAAACTTTATTAAAAGGAGAAACAAAATGAAACTTATGCAAATTCTCAAGAGCAGAAAAGGCTTCACATTGATGGAACTCATCGTTGTTCTCATCATTATCGCCATTTTGATGGCAGCCCTGCTCCCCACACTCATCGGCTGGATTAACGAGTCCCGCGAAAACACCCTTCGTGTAGAAGGACGCACAGCACTGATGGCAATACAGTCCACAACGACACATGCAAGAGGTACGGGCGAATGGAGCGACGGCGCCAGAACTGATTACGTAGGTTTTAGTTCCATTTTGCTTGACGCTGACCTAACATTTCAAAATCTAATACAAGACGCTGGAATATATAGTCAAGATAATAATACAGCTTGGGTTGCCGGTGCTGTTTATTCAGCTGCGGACAACCGCGGCTTAGTCTCGGTTTATCTTGATGCCAACGGAAGTGTTGTCGGAGTTGCTATTGGCAATAACGTTAGAACCGGTCGTAATATAGACGGCATTGGCAATGGACTTCTGCTTGTTGGTAATTCGGGAGACGGAACTCCTGTTCCTCTCACCGCCGGTGGTGGTGGTGGCGGTGGCTAAATCAGCCACGTTGTAAGCATATTTTACTTACACAGCTTTACCCGTTACCTGTTATCGTCAGGTAACGGGTGAAGCGAGAGCGGACGGTAATCAAGCTTGAACGAAATCTTTGAGTATTCACCAACCTTAGTTTATATCTATACAGCCATAATCGGAGCTATGCTCGGCAGCTTCTTAAATGTTGTAATGGCAAGACTTCCCGAAAAGGGCATGTTCTTTTCAAACAAACGTTCCTTTTGCCCCGCCTGCAGCGAGACTATCAAGTGGTATGACCTCTTTCCTGTTATCTCTTGGTTTATACTCCTCGGCAAGTGCCGAAGCTGCAAGGCACAAATATCATTTCGATATCCTATTGTTGAACTTCTCGGAGCAGCTCTTGCGGTATCAGCCATATACATGTTCGGCTTTACCCCGCTTGCACTGATTATCTACCCCGTTTTGATGATACTCCTCGCCGTGTCACTCATTGACTTTGATACAACAGAGATACCCGACAGCCTTATAATAGCCCTTATCCCCTTTTCTATAGCCGCAATCTGGCTCTTTGATGATGTCACGTTACTTTCTCATATTATCGGCGCTTTTACAATCTCTTTGCCTATGCTGCTTATCGCACTTTTAATCAGCGGAGCATTCGGCGGGGGCGACATCAAACTCATGGCGGTTTGCGGACTTTTCTTAGGCTGGCAACTCACACTTCTCTCATTTTTTATCGCGCTTATTCTCGGCGGCGGTGTCGCAGCATATTTACTTCTCAGCGGCAGACGCGAGCGCGGAAGCCATATGGTTTTTGGTCCCGCACTTTGTATCGGTATAACAATCTCTATCTACTTCGGCAAAGACATAATCGACTACTATTTAAGTAACTTTTGGATTTAGAAATCAAATCTCTGACAAACATTGGAGACTAACATATGCCAAAATATAATTACAGCGCACTTAACCTGTCCAACAAAAAAGTAAACGGAGTGCTTGACGCAAGAGATGAAGATGACCTGCGTCGGCTTTTACGTGCTCAGGACCTTGTTCCCGTTAGCTACAGCATCAAAACAGACAAACACGCAAACTACCGTATGAAACCGGCTGAAACAGCAGAGTTTTCACGTCAGCTTGCAAGTATGCTCGCAAGCGGCATTACAGTCGTGCGTGCCATTGAAATACTCAAAGCCCGCGACTTTGCCCCTAAGCTCGTGCGGGTATATGAACTGCTCCACCGTGATGTTCTGCTCGGCTACACCCTGTCGGAGGCTATGAGAATGCAGGGAAAAACCTTCCCCGAGCTGCTTGTAAATATGTTCGCTTCGGGCGAAGCCAGCGGTCAGCTTGAAAGAGTTTCTGAAAAAATGGCAGTTCATTATGAGAAAGAACATAAACTAAACTCCAAAGCAAAAGCCGCAATGACTTACCCGATGGTTCTGCTCATTGCTACAGTCGGCGCAGTCTTTTTCCTCTTTACTATGGTTCTGCCTACACTTTTTGAAGTATTTGAAGATGATATGGAACTCCCCGGTATCACTTTATTTATGATGTGGCTCAGCGAATTTTTACAAAGCTACTGGTATATTGTTATAATAGTTGCTCTTGTAGTAATTTTAGCAATTCAGTTTTTGTTCAGTATCGGTAAGGTTAAATATTATTTTGACCTCTTCAAATTAAAAGCCCCGATAGTCGGAAAGCTCGTAAAAACCATATACACAGCGCGTTTTGCAAGAACCCTCTCATCACTATATTCAAGCGGAATACCAATGCTCAGAGCACTTGAAATATCGGCAACTATAATTAACAACAGCTATATAGCCAAGCAGTTTGACTCCGTAATAACAGATGTTCGCAACGGTCAAAGCTTAGCAGCCTCTATCGGCACTGTTGACGGCTTTGACAAAAAACTCACAACAACAATCATGATTGGTGAAGAAACAGGCAGGCTCGACACAATGCTTGAGTCCACCGCAGAGAGCTTTGACTATGAAGCTGAGGTTGCTCTCGATAAGCTCGTTCAGCTCATTCAGCCTGTTATGATTGTAATAATGGCAGGTATTATCGGCACTGTCATGATGTCTGTTATGATGCCGATGTTTGATATGTACAATAATATGGGAATATAAGAAAGTTAATATAGGAAGGATGATTAAATGAAAGCATCAATACATATTTCAACATATATGGTCGAGGTTCTCTCATACACCAAGTCGGGAAAGTCGGTAAATATCCACGGCTACAAAACTGCCCCGCTGCCAGAAGAATGTGTCATTAACGGTGTTATCTTAGACGGCGGGCCTGTTGTTGAGGCTCTTAAGTCCCTCGCCAAGCAAGACCCCGGTCTTTTTAAAGATGTCTCGCTCGTTATTGACGGCAGCTTTGTATACACAAAGAGAATAACCGTACCCGCCAAGCTCGGCAAATGGGCATATGACCAGGTTATCCGCGACGAATTTGCAGAAATTGCATCAGACGTGGAAAATCTTGTCTGCGACTTTATTCCGATTGGTATTAATCCCGACGGCTCAAAGCAAATACTCGCTTGCGCTGTGGAGCGCGCTCATGCCGAGACATATCTTGGCATACTTCGCGCTGCGGGGATAACACCGAGCATAGTACGCATCGGAATTCAGGCAATACTTAAATATATCAGCACCTTCCCGAAGCTTAAGGAAACTCCGTTTATCCTGTGCCTTGTTGACGGCGAAATGCTGCTGTCTATGATTTTCCAAAACGGCGAGTGCGTCTTCCAGTCAAGAGCAAGGCTCTTTGGCGAAGACCGTGCTTCTCTTATCCAAAACTCCCTGCTTGGTCTGTCAGGTATTGTTCAGTTTAATAAATCTCAAAAATTTGAAGATATTAAGCATTGTCTTTATGTCGGAATTGATGATAACGACCTGCAGGTAATCAGAGAAAATAATACATATCCCGAAATCCAGTTTGGTATTCTCGACCTTTTCAGAGGGGTAAAAGGAGCTGAGAGACTGCCCCCGAACGCTCATATTTCTTTTATGAACTCTCTCATGCCCGAGACCGAAACAGACCTGCTCCATTCAATCCGAATGGCAGAAAAAGCAAAAAGACGAAACCGCCCCAAGAAAACATGGATGCCGATTATCATAGGTGTCGCGGCAGTCTTAATAGCCGCCATAGCAATTCTTCTTGTGCTTGTACTAAGCGCCGAGCGTGAAGTTCGCGACTTAGAGGCTTACTTAAACTCTCAAAAAGTACTTGATGAAAAAGCGGAGCTTGCAAGCTTAAACTCAAGTATTGCAACTGCCAACAGACTTTATAATGAAGCGCTTGAAAAAATTGCAGCAACAAATGACCTGCCTTCCATTACAAGAGGCTTTATCAACATGATAGTCACCACAGGCGGCGACGATGTAAGAATTACAGGCTTTACTTTTAACGAAAACGACGGCTCTGTACGGGCAAGCGCAACAGCATATGATGAATTTGCCGCAAGCAGCTATATTGAGCAGCTCAGAGCAAATCCAATGGTTTCATATGTCGGCTACTTAGGTTGGTCAGGTTCTGCCGGAACATTCACTTTTTCCTTTGAAGTAAGAGAAAATCAGGAGGGAAACTAACATGACAAAAATAACAAAACGGGAAAAAATTCTGCTCTTTGCAGTTTTGGTTTTGGCAATATTATATGTTTCAATCCAGTTTGCACTTGTTCCTCTCTCACAGAGGTATAGTACAGCACAAAGAGAACGTGACAGGCTGAGCAATGAAAAATTCACACATGAAATGGCTGTGGCAAATCTTCCAAGTCTTCGTGCACAGAACACAGAAGCTCAGCAAAATTTTGATAAACTGACAGCAGGTTATTCTAAGCTTGTTCCAAATGAAGAAACTGACCATATGCTGACAACGCTTTGCTTGAATAAAAACTTAATTCTTCGCTCTCTTGGTTTTGCTACCCGCCCACCGGAGCCGCCCCGTCCGATTATTGGCTACAACGATGACGGAACTCCTATATATGCTGAGCGTAGGGTGGATGTCTTTACTACAGTAACCACTTTTGTCACGGGAAATGGCAGTTATGAGAATATGCTCAATTTACTTGAAGAAGTTTCCAATACCGAATATATGCGTCTTTCAAGTGTCAATTTCGCACAAGGCTGGCAAGGCGAAACAGCAAACTCAGCCTCAATCACCCTAACCTTCGAAGTCAAATACCTCACCCAATAGTGACAAGGGGACGATTGTGTATTTGAAGAAGAGCCGTCTCACACGAGACGGCTATTTCTTTTCAGCCCTCTTTAGTAAAGAGGGTGTCGCCCGCAGGCGACGGGTGATTTGTTAACAAAAAAGAAGCAAAAAAGCTTCTTTTTTTTTGCATTTCCTATTTCTACATTAAAACTGTGAAAAGTTGTAATTTTCTACATATTTTCCTGCCAAAAAGATACCTTTTACACATGATTTTCTACATTCTGTAACTGTTTTGTGTATGTAAACGTGTATAGACAACCGCATTTTTTAGTGCTACAGTATTAGCAGATAATCGGGTGGACTGCTCCCGGAAAGGAGTGGTATGGTAGCAGTAATTATACAAATCGCAATTTCCCTTGTACAGTTAATTGTTTCCGTTATTGACCTGCGTAAGCGCAGGAAATAACCGCCTCGTGCGAGACGGCTCTTCCTCAAATTCTAGACACTTTGGGAGCAGCCGCCGCTGGAACGGTGACCACCCGATTATCGCAATAATAACACAAACATTTTTATCTGTCAACAACAAAACGGTATTTTCACCTCAGCCTACCAATCATTAAACACATCGGCGAGGTTTATTTCGCAGCCTTGCAGAACTGTCACAGGCACTGTATCCTCGGCAGTGTAAAATCTGCCAATGTACCCGCCATTTTCAAGTGTATTTGCGGTCACCATATCTATTTCCGGGTCAACAATCCAATACTCACGCACCCCTGCTTCTTGATATTTATTAAACTTATATTTCCTGTCATATAATGACGTCGACGGCGAGAGTATCTCTACTATCATGTCCGGAGCTCCGAGACAACCTTTTACTGTCAGCTTTTTTTCATCACATACAACTACAATATCCGGTTCAAAGAACGAATTTTCTTTTTCATTCAATCTTACAGAAAACGATGATGTATATACTTTGCATGTTTTCCCCTCAAGAAATTGTCGCAGTTTGTAATTGATATTTGCTAACACTCCTTGGTGCTTTCTTGTAGGCGACTCCATAACAACAATAGTTCCCTCGTGCAGCTCTGCACGCGTATGCTCGCGGAATTTTTGATACTCCTCAACTGTATACTTGCGATTGTATTCAACTGCCGCTTCTTCCACTCTTAATTCATCATCTTTATTCATTAGAATGACCACTCCTTTTATTTTTGTTATCAAACACAAAACAACCATTAAAAAAGGATGGTCATTATGTGCATGAATTGCGGTTCCCGTTAGGGGAGCAATTGGCACATTACTCTCGTTAGTTTGAATTCATTCAAACTAATTGCCTCCCTATCATATATCCACTCATACATACAATGCTTCGTTGGTAAAATATATAGCGAAATATACCCCCTGTCAACAACAAAACGGTATTTTCACCTCAGCCAGTCGTCATCAAACACATCAGCGAGGTTTATTACGCAACCTTGCAGCACAGTTACAGGCACAGCAGTATCAACCTCATCATAAACCTTTGTAAGATAACCGTCCTTAGTAAGAATATTTACTTGCAATAAATTGGTTTCAGGTTCAACAATCCAGTATTCACGAACACCTGCTTTTTGATATTCATTAAATTTACGTACTTTATCAGTTTTTGCAGTCGACGGTGAGAGCACCTCAATAATAAACTCCGGAGCACCAACATATCTTGTTTCTGTGAATTTAGATTTATCACACACAACAGCAATATCCGGTATGTAAAATGACTTTCCATTTTTATCAAGCCGCACCCCAAGCGATGAATGAAATGCTTTACACTTTTTCCCCTCAAGAAATACGCTAAGTTTAGAAAACAGATTATTTGAAAGTATCTGATGTTTTATTGTTGGTGTTTCCAATACAACAAGTAAACCGTCATGCAGCTCTGCCTGTGTACCCTTTTTACAAATTTCCTCATACTCCTCAACAGAATAATACATGTAACTGTAGTCAACTGCCCCTTCTTCCACTTTTAATTCATCATCTTTATTCATATATAACACCTCCCTATCATATATCCACTCATACATACAATGCTTCGTTGGTAAAATATATAGCGAAATATATCCCCTGTCAACAACAAAACAGCAAAAAAAGAAGCCTCACAGCTTCTTTTTTTTTGCATTTCCTATTTCTACATTATACACACTTTAGCGCAGGAAATAACCGCCTCATGCGAAACGGCTCTTCCTCAAATACTAGTTGATTTGGGAGCAGCCGCCGCCCACGGCGACCACCCGATTATCGCAATAATAACACAAACATTTTTATCTGTCAACAACAAATGTTACGGTCCCGGTGGGGGCGTGTCGTCAATCAGCTGCAGTGGTCTTGCTACAAACACACGCTCGAGGTCAACACCTGATAGCCCGAACCTGTTGCCGCCCGCAAGCGGACGGATTATTACTACTATTTCATAGGCGCCGTCCATATCCTCGTGTGCCCGTATGGTAAAGCCTATTTCCTTGCCTTTGTAGAACCCCTGCGGAAATACCTCTGCGCCGCCCCGTTCTAATGTACCTTGAGCTGAGATTGAATATTCTACGTTCCCTGCACCTGTTATCGGTATTGTTACATTGTCAACACCCGTAACGGCTCCTGCAATTTCCACCTGTGCTCCGCCACCTGCGGGCGCTGTTGTCAGCGGGTCGGATGCACGAACTACGTCGCTGACGATTTGGTTGCCGACGGAGTCGAGAAGAGCGTTATACTCTGCGAAGTCATTAGCTCTCATAAATGCAAGCAGCATTGGAGGTATAATCATAGAAATCGCAACCGCAAATACCGCGAGCATAATACTGCCAACGAGTATTTCCATGAGGGTCATTCCCTTTTTACTTTTGAAAATTTTCTTCAACACAGCAACTATCCTTTTCTATGGAGTGGTGTTTGGCATAAACGCCGCAATACCGTTTTCGTTAAGAAATCTGACATCATGCCCTGCTACAATCGGGTTATCTGTCACATACTCAACATTGCCATCATCATCAATCTCAATTTGCCTGAACATCAATGGAAATACTACACCGATTTCATTACCTGCGGCATCCTCATATACATCAGCCATGATGTTGTTGACAAGCCCTTGTGCTTCACGTGCCTGAATTAGCTGCGTGGCAGTGAGGTTCGTTGAAATCTTGATTATGAGCGTTATTGCCGTCAGCGAAATCGTAAAAACGAGCATGGCGACAAGCACTTCCATAATGGACTCACCTTTTATGCTTTTTATGCACTTAATCAATCGGGTCAATTGTTTCATATGATATCAAGCTCCATGTTCCGAAATTTCCAAGTCCGCTTCCAAATCTCATTTCATAAACGGTATTTGCATTTTCATCAAGAGGGTCATATGGCGGCGCCACAGATGTTTCTTGTGTTAAGAACCCGTCACGGTATTCATATGTCGATACTGTTGTAATCGGTCTGCTGCGAACTCCAAGAAATCTCACAGCTTCAATCTCAACGGTGACTGACAGTGTTGCATTGACGTCAGCTGTCTGCGGTCTTCTTGCAACTGCAGGAATATTGACAAATCCCGGTGTTCCACCAAAGTCAATCCCCGGTATATACGGGGCTGCAGGCGTAATTCTGACATCATCAACGCCCCATGAGAGTGTGATGCTTTTTATATGCAAATTTTGCGGCGGAACAAACTCAATGTTGTTAATATCAATACTAAGAAGCACATCTTCGGGCTCGTCCCCTGCTTCAACAGCTCTAAAGAGCGACATAACAAGCTGAGAGGTCATTGATGTAGGAGCACCTTGGTCTTGCTGCAATGCAAACTTGATGTTTCTGTGTATCGACTCACTGAGCACCCTGATACGGTTTGACTCCGCCTGCCTTGCATTATACCCGAGGTTGGCATATGCAGCCACAGCAACGGACGCACAAACTGCAAAGAGCAGTGACATTGCCCCGATGACCATCATCAGCGACACTCCGGCTTTAGATTTTAGAATGTTTCGTATTACTTTCAACTTGCTCTTTTCCTATCATTATGTTCGTTAATTTTGCGGATTGCACGGGCATCCCTGCGGCGGATAAAGTTTCTGAATATTTTTGTTCTTGTGAAGCCGTAACCACCGAATATCGGCAGCATCAAGATACTTCTTGAAGCCGTAAAGCCATCTACACCATCCTCGACAAGAGCGTCAAAGTCAATTATCTCGCTGTAGCCCTGCGTGCCGTTAATAGGGTTACATTCTTCACATTCCGGAAGACCACAATCGCATGGCTCAGGTTCGGTTGTAGTATCGCATGTGCAATCTTCTTCCGGCTTTTCGCACTCATCGCAACAAATACACGGGTCCTCCGCACAGGCGCATGGTTCGGTTGTAGTATCGCATGTGCAGTCTTCTTCCGGCTCACCGCAGTCACACAAATCGGGCTCGTCCGGTTCACCACCGCCTACATCTTCTATATCTCTCGGGTCGCCGTCTCCACTCTTGCCAACTACATCAGTCGCTGTGCTGCCGTCTAAGCTGTCGGGGTCTGTATTGTCATTGCCGCCAACGATAGCACCTACATTGTATCCGTCTGAACGTATTGTGACATTTTTAACTTCACAGTTTAATATCTCACCGTCGGCTCCGTTACGTCCTGCAATACCTCCAATAAAGTCAGCACCTTCGATTGTCGATGTGGCGTTTGAAACAATACAGTCTTCTATCAAGCCGTCATTAAGTCCTGCAATACCACCAACATTAATACCTGTTCCCGGAACCGTTTCTGTTCCTTTGATATGCATTCCCTCACCCGTTAGCGGATCACCGCTGACATCACAATCACGGATTTCACCGTTTACATCATTGTGTCCTGCAATACCACCGACATTATTTCTACCTGTTATGGATGTGTCGGGTCGGAGCATTACATCTCTAATGGTACCGCTGTTGTGACTGAACAGTCCCACGTTATCATGGGTTGGTGAATTAATTGTCAGGTTGGATATTGTACTATCCGGATATCCGCCGACAAATGTACCCTCAAACTCCCCTTTGACCACGGCGCCGGTATTGTTTAGAGCAGTAATCTGAGCGGCACTAAGTTTGGCGACATCAAAGTCGAGGTTTCGCGTTTGGATAAAGGTTTTACCGTCTGTGTCTGAAAGCTCACCGATATTCATCATTTGCTGAGGTGTGCGTATTTCAAACGGACTTGTAGCATCTCCCGCTGCATCATAAACCTGCTTGGCAAAATTCGGGTGGATGTAGCCTATTATGTCCGGATCTCCGTCAGGTCCAAACCATATATCCTGCAAGTTGAGATTTACAGCAGGATTTATATCAAGAATGTACAACCATACAGAGTCAAGGTCAATCTTATCCCTAACTGTGTGCGAAATCACAACACTTGTTCCGCTGCTGCTGAGCACACCATAACCCGAGTCTGTGATGACAAATGAGTTGTCGTTTTCGAGTGTGTTGAGGTCGCCATTTGCTGTGTAGTAGCCATAATGGTCACTGTCATTGTACTGCTCAAAGTATACAACTTCATCCTCACTGAGAACAAAAATCGTTATTGTTCTCACACCTGAGTGAAGATTAAAGCTCGGAGCACCCGCTTTTTCTGCTGTCAGTGAAATGCGGTAATAAAGCGTATACACACCCGGCTCAATGGGCCAAAACTCTATATTGCCCGTTCCCTTAGTCACTTCAACCTCGAAGTTGGCGTTCGCAAGACGTTGAAGATTTCCTAAATCAGTAAATGTGAGCACCTGATCTGCTATGTTATGCGGGTTGCCTGCTGCTGTCAGCGGTGTTCCGGTTGAGGTTGTAAAGACAACCGCAGGTTCTACGGTGTAGCCGTCTGCTTCCATGCCACCGTTTAAGTCGATGCCTTGTGTCAGGTTACGGACAATAGGCTCTGTTCCGCTTGCTGCAAAGCTGTAATCTCTTGCTCCAATATATATACCTACCACAGGCTGCGGGAAGCTCATCAAAGACATCAGAGCAACAATATCATCATCTTCATCTGTATAGACGTATCTGTAAACAGACGACCTTGCAATATCACTTGCAACAAGGTGAGTGACGCCAAAATTACTGCCTGTGTATCTGAGTGTATATGTGTAGACTAAGGTATCTACCGATGCGTCAATATTTACATTGGTAATGATTAAGGTTGTTGTGCCGTCCTCGTTACGGGTAACTCTGATATCATCACCATAAGCGGTAGTACCAACGCTAAAATCGGTTATTGTGTATGTACCAATTTGTGTGAGTCTAAAGTTTGCGGGAATTATCTCGGTTATCATTCCTGATGTGGTGAATTTTGCATCACTACCGAATGTGTTTTTAATAGTTAGGGTTACTCTGAACGGCCCGGTGTTAGTAGAGGGCGTTACAGTTTTTGAAAGCTCAATCGGGTTGATATACACTTCTGTGATATTGGACGCATTTGAATGTGTTCGTGTTGCATACGGTGCAGGGTGAGTTGTTGTGTTGGCTACCAAGCCCTGATGATAGCTGACAACAGCTTGATTATCAAAGCGGTAGAGAAGTGTTTTCAGATAACCTTCAAAACCCTTGACATAGTCACGCACTTTTATTTGAAAAGTAACTCGCAGTTCCTGATTATATTCAAGAACTTCTGTTCCGAGACTGATGTTTACAGCATTAACAGTTACACCGTCTATGTCTAATTCAACTGCTCCTGCGGGAGCCGCAGCTCCGCCAATCCTAACAGTGCCCGGAACAAACTCAATGTATTCCGTAAACGGTCTGAGCTGGTCTTTGATAGAAATTTCGTTTGCAGGCACTTCACCTAAGTTTTTGATGTTAAGCTCAACAGTCAGCACCTCACCCGGTCCTACCGATGTGACAACGTCAGTACCTGCGGTATTTTTAATTGCTTTATTTATTGTGACAAATGCGGGCGACCTGAACGAAATACCGTCAAGGAAGTTACCATCGTTTGGTGTGGTAGATGCTGACTGAAATGCAAATTCTGTTGTTGATTGCAGCTCAGGAACGGTATATTCGCCGTAGTAGTGCTTCCAGCCGTAGCTGACACCCCAATAGCCTATAACATTGGTTCTCGCCTGTGCAAGCCATGCCCATGTGGCACCGCCATCTAATAATTGAGCTTGTGTTATACCCTCTAATGGTATTATTCCGTCAAGCCCTGCTTGTCCGGCTGTACCGATTGTTAAGTTTGCTGTTGACCAGAAAGTGATACCATATCCACCGCGATATCCACCATAAGTACCTGCCGGATTTGAGGTTGATATGTCTCCAACCCATACATCATATAGATAGATAGGTGTAGTTGTTATACTCGGATTATAAACATGATTTGCGGGAATATCGTCTTGTACTCTCGGAAATCCTGTTGGCTGCAGATACTCTCTGTTACGGTGATAGTTAAGGTTATATCCGTTCAGACCTGATACATTTGACGCTCCGTAGTTAATGCTCCACCATGCACGTGGGTTCATCACCGAGTTTTGAACCTGACCTGCATTTGCGGTACGTCCGCTTGTGGCAACTTCTTCATTAGCTCCGGATCCCTCTGTTATCCCTGTTAATCCTGTTGACTCTATACGTGGTGATAAGCAGGGACGTATCATAACAAGTGCTGTATCACGAGCCACTGCCATAGGCTCAGTGCTGACTTCCATTGTTGTTCCCTCATTAAACGGTGAGAGATAGAAGTTCATTCTGTCACTTGCAGGATTGTAGGTTGCGGCATTGGGACTGCTGAATGTAATTCTTGAGGCATGGTAGAAAGAATACATAAATGTAGCGTCGGGGGTTGACGGCAAAACTTGATAGAGTGTGCCCGGTGACTGAGCATTAAGCTCAACATACCGCTGAACATTATTAACCGCCGAGTTAAATGGATTTGCTGCTGTTGTCGCTTTACTTCGCCCTAAGTAGTTTGTGGGCATCCATGAGCGTCTTGCATTAGGTTCTTGAATTTCAATCAGACGCCACCTCGGTGTTTGTACGAACGCCCTATTGGCAACAGTTCCTAAGGTTCCCGGATATGTCGGAAACTCTGTTAAACCTTGTGGTAGTCCGCCCGGAGGCAGCGGATTGGCTGTTTGTAAGGCTCCAGTTGCTCGACCTCCCGGTGGCGCTGTGTTAAAGATGTCATTATTAACAGCCTGATTGGCGGCAGTAGTACCTGCGGCATTAAGCTGTCTTGCGGCATCTCCCGTTCCATTCCTAAAATCCTCCCATTGATTTGAAGACGGGCGTTGAGGGAACATATACGCATCAACGGGTGGGGTTAGACTACCTACTCCGTTTGGATTAAACAGATAGTAGAAGCCGGGACTCGGACGTGTATACCAACCCTCAACCTCTTGAAAATCTACTAAGAACCAGTTGCGTGTCAGCCAACTTGATGCCGGAACATTATAGTTCATTATAAGCGGATTTCTAAACGGCATTGTAAAGTCACCGTTTACAAACAGAGGAGCACGTGGTCTTTCTGTGGTATTGTCCGGTGTGAGCCAGTCAGTACGTTCAACCTGCTCCGGTCTTTCCGGTCCTTCTGTTTCAACCCAAAGTGCGGGCTGTAGCATACCTCTGATAACAGGATACGGATACCCTCTTGTGGGTTGGAACCAGTTGGTCAAGTCAACACCATATATAAAGCTTATCCATTCCCTGTCAAAGAACATTGTCATAAGTCCTTGACCGCCGCCTCTAAGCAATACTCCCGGATTGCTGCCGACAGGAGGAACTAACAGGTTATACTCATCAAAGACCTCAGGTGCAGGACCTTCCCACGTGATACCTTCATTAAGTGTATATCTGTACCCTGATAGGTAGAACGTTGTAGGATGCGATGACGACGGACCTGTCGGTCTTTCATATGCAGAGTTACCGGTTCCGACAATCGGATGGATGAGTTTGTTGCCTGCAGTGTCTGTAGTAAACGGAGCCGGGGCAATGTAAAGTGCCTGCGTAACTTCCCCGACACCATAGTATGTATCTTCTTCATCCGTGGGTTGTTCTTTAAGACTGTTATACCCGACTATTCCGCCGCCGCCATTTGAAACCGGTGGATCATTTACGAGGTTACGTGAAAGGAAAGATACGTCAATAATCCTTCCGTGGTTTGTGCCGGTAACACCACCCGTTTCAACAGCTCCGTTGCCGTTCACTGTTGAGTTTTGCACACTTGTAAGACCAATCCACCCGATATTTTTGTTGACACCTGCAACGCCGCCTGTGCTTAATCTGCCCGCTACCGTAACACTTTGAAGCTGACACTGTATTATGGTGCCATGGTTAATACCTGCCAATCCTCCGGCGAACGCCTTGTTTCCTGTTGCGTTTGTAGCCGTTATTGACGAAGTTCTAAGTATGACTCTTTCGATATGCCCGGCATTGTCCGAGAATAAGCCGTAAGCCTCATTCAAGCCGCCGGATATGGTCACATTGCTGATAGTAAAGCTCTCATTTGTATCTAATCTGCCGCCGTAATACCCACCGACAAATACTTTTTCAACAACCGCGTATTTGCCTGTTAGGTTTGGTGTGGTGCCGTCGCCCCGAGCACCGCCCGCAAGACTGCTGTAGCCGACATCAGCGGTAAAGTCCATATTACGCGTTTGGAAGAAGTTGAACTCATGTGCCTCGGGATTTGGCTCCCAGTCAGGTTCGGTAACTACAACTGTATGTGTAAGTCCTAAATTTAATGCGTTATTTGGATTGGGCCATGTAATAGGCTCTAACCTATCTCCTAGAGGTCCTGAGGGCGGTTCTTGAATGTTTGCGCCCATAAACAGTCCATAATATTCTACGGCACCGTTTCCACTTGTTCGGGTAATATTACCTAATGTAGCAAATATTCCATAATACTGCGCATTCGAATGAGCTGCATAGCCTATGCCGCTTCTTGAATAAAACTGCGGAAATCTTTCCATTGTTCCAATATTTGTGTTATTTCCACCGGTTCCAAGAGTGATAGAACCTTGTGACATATATACGCTGTTACCTTGAATAATGCTTCTGCTACTTGTTGTGTTTGCGAGAGTTATGTTGCCGGTAACATAAAAACGGCAATCATGTATTTGTGAACCTGCAAAAGGAGTAGTATCAGTCGTTGTGCCTGCCTGTACCGTCATTGTTCCGCCGACAACTATACTTGAGCCGATATTATCGGCCGGATTACCGCGTATGTTGGAGTTTGCGGCAACTGTAAGATTACCTGTCACAACCATTCCCATTAAGTCCGGCATGTTGACATTACCGCTAATGTGAAGAGCACCACGGATGTAAAGATACTCTATATTATTCATTGTAAGAGGACCGGCAATGGTCACTCCCGCCGGAACAATCAGATAATTGGCATCGGGATGTGCTGCCCGGAAAGCTGCGAGTGATGCTGCATTAATAGTATTTGCCGGAGTCGAGCCTGCAAATGAATATTCTGTTCCCTCGCTAAACTCCGGAACGACGGTGTTTACAGCGGAGTCTACATTTGGCGCTGTATCTAACAGTGCCCGCAGTCTGGCTCTGCCGGTTACTGCATCAGCACTTGTCGTACCGGTAACAGCATCACCATTGTGATTATTAGAACTTTGCGGACCCGGAGGATCTCCAAGGAAGAATTTTGCCCACTCACTACCCTCGTCCCATTCATCTTTAATTTCAGGGTCATTTCGAAGAAGCGTCAACATGTCTATATTTTGCATTTGCCATGGTGTACGTACTTCATAGTTATAAGTGTGCACTTCGTTTGTTACCGAGTTTGCAAAAAGCGGGTGGAAATAACCACTTTTTTCTTCTATGTATGTTGAAGCAGGGTCTCCGGCGCCGGTACCATATGCTGCGCAGTAGTTGAGCAGTAAGTTTCTTTCGGGCGAAAGTGCACTCTCAAGCGTTCCGAGTTCGAGAATGGTGTAATAGTATCCACCATAACCCGACGGCATGTTTGGATTTGAGTTCATCTCAGTAAATGGAGCATATGTAATACGTGTCCAGTCATAGCTGCTGCCGCCCGGTTCGTCAGGCTCACTCGGTCTTACAAAGAGACCAAGGCTTGCATAAACAGCGTCAATAGTTGTTTCTTCCTTAGGATTTACAAGCAGCATATATCCTGCTTCTATGACTGCGGGATGATTTGGAGCGCTTATAAGATTGGGTGTAAAGGCTCCCGAGCCAAATCTGATTTCGCCGCCTGCATATTTTTCAAAATATACAAGCATAACCGGGCTGACTACTACAACGTCAATATCTTCCCAACCGACATGGGTATCGTCGGCTGTCATATACGGTTTATTATTTACAAGGATTGGATAAGGATATCTGTAGTATATGTTTTTTTGTTCGGTTGAATATTCATCAAAGTACATTGTGCCTGCGCTTGTATCAGGCTCAAACCTGACACCGCTTGCTCCGATATTTCCAACTTCACTGAGTTCATCCTTTGTTGTTGCAAATCTTCTGTCGTTAGGCGATACAGAGTTGCCAAAGTCCTTACAGCCGTTTGCGATGTAATGTACATTTGTAATAACGGTTTCGGTCAAAGCGATTGGAACATTCCAACCTGCTATACCACCCGAATGGGCGTAGTCGTTTTCTTCATAAGCAGCCACATAGTTTGTGGCGTAGGAATTTCTGATTACACCGTTAGTATTGTTATAACCGACCAAGCCGCCTAAGTAGGTAAGAATTGAGTCTTCAATAAGTGTAAAGGTTGGCTTTGCGGATAAGTACCACGGACTTGCTCCGATTTCAACAGTATCGACATTTATACGGGCGTTATTATATGTCATTTGAACAACGCCGTTGTTGTCCCCGACAAGACCGCCGATACCTCCTGCACGTGCCGTAACAGAGCCGAAGTTGCCGTCGGTAGCTGTTGCCGTGCCGACTATGGTATTGTAAAAACCTGCGTTAAATGAATGTGAAAGTGTAGACAACTCACCTGCTGCCTGACTGTCGATACGGCCAACAAGCCCGCCTGTTCTGCTCAGCGCGGTATTTCCGCCTGTGACATTGGCGTAGCTGTTTGAACGGCTGATAATTGCACCGTTATCAAGTAAGCCTGCAATTGCTCCGACATTAAGTGCATTAGGAGCATGAATGGTTGCGTTAATCAGGCTGATACCCGTAACATTAACCTCTTTATTGCCGTTTATATGAGTGAACAAACCGACATTACCGCCGTTATAAGCTGCATGCGGTGCGGGAGGTGCGGGAATAGTGTCGCCCGGGTTTGTGTCTATAATGAGATTGCTGATTGTCCATTGCTTATCGGCATCTTTTATTGCACTGTATGAGCCGCCTGTTGTAAGGCTTATCGGCTTAAAGTTTTGTGCTCCGCTTGCACTTTGTGTTGTTGCCATGTCAATATCCGTGATTTGTACAAACTTGCGGTTGTTTGTGCTGTATATTGAGTCTGTGAGATTTTCACGGATGTTATTGAGATGCCTTGCAGATGAAATTGCGAAGGCATTGTTATTGAGCATATTTGCAAAGTGAGTGTTTGCTGTCATGGGCGAGTTTATGGTAGATGTTCCTCTCGATACACTTGCACGTGCATTTGTCGGTCCTGCGTTTGCAATAAGCTGATAATCAACTCTTGAGAAAATGCTGTGAGGTGAAGATGCTATCAAATCACCTTCGATATAATCAATAACCCAGATAAATCTTGCATATTGTATTAAGATACCATGGACTTCTACGTCACGAGTGCCGTCACGGTAAATGGCATGCTCACCCGGTATTTCCGGGTTTAAAGTGCTTGATATTGCCTGTGCAAAGCTCACATAAGGTGTTGCAACAGGGTTTGCTATATTAATTTGACCCCAATTGCCTGTGTCCGCGGGACTGCTCTCATCGCGGAAAATTGAGAATGAACGCTCTCTGCCCTCTTGGTCAAAGTCGGGGGCAAGCAAAAACTCTGCAAAGAGAATGTTTATTTTCGTGCCTGCGTTTGTTTTGAGTCCGACACCGTAAGTGTCTCCGATTTTATCATCTGTTTCATAGCCGTCGGCTTCGACATAATGCATTCCGTCATAGATATTGACGATGTCCATGTGCGGAAGCTGAACTTCACCTGTGGTATTAACTCCGTAAAAGCCTTGGCGGCGTGTGTAGTCATCGGCATAACCGCCTGCTCCCATGCCTCTGCCGCCGACTATATCGTTTCTGTCGCCGTTTCCGGTGTAGGCGTGAGCATTGCCATCTTGCATTTGGCTGATATTGTCGGAATAGAATATAGACATAATAACGCCTGTCAAGACGTTAAACTCCATGGTAATAGCGCCGTTTAATATTTCCCTGTCTACGATTATTTCATCGAGCATGTCATAAAACAGGTCAACTACTGTTTCCGCACCTATGGCACTACGCTCATAACCCAATGGTTTATGTATTGTAAAGACATTGTCGCGGTTTGCTGCGAGTTCTTCCGGCGAGAATGAGTCTAAAAGTATAAACCCGTTATCCTCGAGAAGTGAAAATGTGTTGCCTCTTAGTGCGGTAGGTGCAATCAGTTCATTAGTTCCCTCGACATAAAACGCGTCCGTCAAAACTGCACGCAAATTACCCTCAACTGACGCACGTGAGAGTTGGTTTTGCATGGCTGTATACATGGTGCGGGCTATATTGGCGCGGTTAATCTGCTGACCGTGCCTGATAAATCCTATAACAGACGGTATTGCAGTGGCTGCTATAACAGCCAATATAATCATTACAACTATTACTTCCGTCAGTGTAAATCCGGCTTTTGAGCCGGGCTTGAACTTTCTTCGTAAATTACTCACTTTAAGATGTTCATCCCTTCTGCTTAATCAACTCATCACATTTGTTCTCTAAATAATGTGTAATTTCTTATTTTTCAACATCTTATAGTAGCATATAAAGTTGTAAAAGTCAACAATTTATCACCATTTCTTTAATTATTATAGTATACCCTGCAGAAGTTCTTTTTCCCCCGTTTTACAACAATTCCCGCACCTTCGCAGTTCTTCTTTGAAAAGCTTTCAGAAATGACAGAAACAGGCTTGCCGTCCACCTCGACTCCACCTTGGTCAACGTTACGTCTTGCTTCCCCTCTCGACGGGCAAAGTCCGCTCTTTACAAGCAGTGCCAATATGTCGATTTTGCCGCCCTCGTCAAAGTCTTCGTCAGTCAGCTCCACAGCGGGCATATCTACCGATCCGCCGGATTTGAATAGCTCCTTGGACGTATCATGCACTTTCTCGGCAACATCTGTTCCATGAATGAGCGCGGTCAGTTCAAATGCGAGCGTTTCTTTTGCACCGTTTAGCTTTTCACCGCTCCATGTGTCCATTTCCCATATCAGCTCCATGGGCAAAAATGTCAGCATTTTCAAGCAGTTTATGACATCTGCATCGGCAACATTTCGCCAGTATTGATAAAAATCAAACGGTGATGTTTTGTTTTCATCAAGCCAAACCGCTCCTTTTGCGGTTTTACCCATTTTGTCACCCTCGGAGTTGAGAAGCAGTGTGATTGTCAGAGCGTGGGCGTCCTTGCCGAGTTTTTTGCGGATAAGCTCTGTGCCCGAGAGCATGTTTGACCATTGGTCGTCGCCTCCAAACTGCATATTGCAGTCGTAGCGTTTGTACAGCTCGAAAAAGTCGTAGCTTTGCAGTATCATGTAGTTAAACTCAAGAAATGACAGTCCTTTTTCCATGCGGCTTTTGTAACATTCGGCAGAGAGCATTTTGTTTACCGAAAATGCCCCTCCGTATTCACGCAGAAATTCTATATAATTAAGCCCAAGCAGCCAGTCGGCATTGTTTACCATAAGTGCTTTGCCTTCCGAAAAGTCTATGAACTTTGACATTTGCTTTTTGAAGCACTCACAGTGATGCTGTATTGTTTCAACCGTCATCATGTCGCGCAGGTCGGTTCTGCCCGACGGGTCGCCTATCATTCCAGTGCCGCCGCCGACAAGTGCAATTGGTTTGTTGCCCGCCATTTGCAGGCGTTTCATAAAGCTCAGTGCCATAAAGTGTCCGACATGCAAGGAGTCTGCCGTCGGGTCAAAACCGATGTAAAACACGGCTTTTCCCGAGTTAATCATACGGCTGATTTCTTCTTCGTTTGTCACTTGCTTGATAAGCCCGCGCGCCTTTAATTCATCGTAAAGTGTCATTGTATTGCCTCCGCATATTTTGTGTGTTATCATTGTAACACATTTTATTATATATGAAAACTAAATACAATAAACCGTCGTTAGACGAAGGAGTATCTAACATGGATAATGCAGAAAAAAGTGCTAAGTCCCAAAATGAGACAAAGCAAAATGCATCGGATACCAAGCCAAAAAGAGCACCGAGGGCAAAAAGGCCTCAAAATACTAAGGCTATACTGAAAAATGTAAAGCCAACAAAACCGTCTAAACCACAGGCTGCGGCGAAGCCTGCGCCTAAGGTTGAACCTGCGCCCAAGGCTGAGCCTGCACC
The DNA here is from genome assembly GCA_009781515.1 of Oscillospiraceae bacterium. GTDB lineage: Bacteria > Bacillota > Clostridia > Oscillospirales > Oscillospiraceae > WRMH01. The sequence continues at coordinate 123,760 of WQXY01000001.1, read as the reverse complement.
TAAGGTCGAAAAAGCTGCAGCTCCTGCGAAAGAACCCAAGGCTCCGAAGGAGACTTTGGCTTCGAAGGATACTTTGCCGCCAAAAGAGCCTAAACCACCTAAGCCGCCGAAACCACCGAAGCCTCCGAAAGAACCTAAACCGCCCAAGCCACCGAAACCCAAAATGACCCTAAATGAAAAAAACGACTTAAAAAATGCCGTCGTTGCTTTCCTGTTTACAATTATTGCCGCAATGGCACTGATGATTGTAAGAGGCTCGATGTTCTATTTTGAGTCTTTTGATTATGTACATTCACTGAGCAGATGGATTGAGCGTTATCGCGAAATGACGTTTTTTGAAGGGCTCGGCACAAAGGTCGGCAACTACAATCAGCCCTACAATTACATTTTGAATATTTTTGCAAGAATTGATTATTCCGATTTGTATCTGATAAAAATCGTGTCCGTTATTTTCGATATAATCCTCGCATATTTTGTAATGAAGCTCGTATCGCTCAAAACAAAGAGTGTAAACATGCATCTGCTTGCGTTTTTTACCGCATTTGCCATTCCGACAGTTATTCTCAACGGTTCAATGTGGGGACAGTGCGACTCTATCTACGCGGCGTTTGCAATCGGCGGTGTGTACTTTGCACTGTCGGGACGCAGCAAAGCGGCATATGCTTTTATCGCACTTGCTTTGTCCTTTAAGCTGCAGGCGGCGTTTATTTTGCCGCTCTTTGCGATATTTGCAATGCAAAAGAAAATTAAGTGGAGCGACTGTTATATTTTCTTTGTGACATATCTTGCGATGCTTTTGCCCGCGTACTTTGCAGGCTACCCTGTCCGCGACCTGCTGCTCATTTACCTCGACCAAACCGACACATATCACTACTTGAAACTTAACGCTGTTAATATGTGGCAGTTTGTCGAAAATGTAGACTTCGACTCGTTCAAAACTGTCGGGCTTTATGTTGCGGGAACAGCCGCAATCGGTCTTATGTACTTTGCATATGTTCACAGAGAGCAGCTTGTGAAAAATGCCGACTATGTGCGTCTTGCATATTTGTTTGCCGTGATACTTCCGTTTTTGCTGCCGCAAATGCACGACCGTTTCTTCTTTATGGCAGATGTCCTCGCGCTCGTGGTTTTCCTCTATGATAAACGCAGGTGGTTTGTTCCTGTGGTGACTGTGTTCTGCTCGTTCATAACATACGCATGGTTCCTTATGGACTGGATAAATGTATTCGATTACAGGCTCGCAGCCTTGGCGTTGATGTGCGTGATAATAGTAGTGCTGCGTGATTTGGCACTATCGGTACGGGAAAAGGCAGCATAAACGGCAAAAACATAGTAAAATCCCCAAGGGGACAAAATGTCCTCTTGGGGATTTCCTTGGTGGGAGGTAGTGGATTTGAACCACTGAAGTCACTGACAACAGATTTACAGTCTGCCCCCTTTGGCCGCTTGGGTAACCTCCCTCATGTGCCGCTTTGCGGCACATTGGAGCTTGTAGCCCGACTCGAACGGGCGACCTGCTCATTACAAGTGAGCTGCTCTACCAACTGAGCTATACAAGCAAAGCGAAAGAAATCATAACAAAAACATTAAAGTTTGTCAACATAAAACGTATATCTGTCGCGGCCGTTTTCTTTTGACTCATATAAAGCCTCGTCTGCCATCTTAACAAAATCATTCCAAGTCAGATTATCAGTGCACTCATGTGTTGCCACACCGACAGAAATAGTCACAATACCTGCTTCGTTCTTTTCGTGCAAAATCTTTAGCTCTCTGACGGCTTTAAGAATAGCGTCGGCAACCATGACCGCTCCGTCCTTATCGGTGTTCGGGAGCGCAACAATAAATTCTTCTCCGCCGTAGCGTGCAACAAAGTCTCCCTCTCTTTTGACAACACTCTCAAGCGCACCGGAGACTGACTTTAAGCACTCGTCACCTGCTGCGTGACCGTAAGTATCGTTATATTTCTTAAAATTATCCAAATCGAGCATAAGCAGGCTCAGACCCGCACCTGCACGCGACAATGAAGATATAACATGCGTTAAGGTTGTTTCCATATAGCGCCTGTTGTAAATCCCTGTCAGCGGGTCATAATGCCCCACTATAAACAGGTCATGTATCGTGTTTGAAAGCAGCCCGAACTCATCGTCACGCTCCAAACCGTAGATGTCCTTGTCACGTTTGCCGCGCATGGAAACAAGGCTGTCAACAAGCAGACGCAAGGGTGTAAAAATTAACCGCTGCAGCTCACGGTTTGAGCTGAACACAAACAACACAAACAAAGCTGTTATGATGATAAACGGCGGCACGAGCCTTGACATTGCAAAAAGCGACGAAGAGTCAAAGAGTTTTATTACAGTCCAGTCTGTCATACCGACAGGCGTAATTGTCGCGTAATGATACTGCCCGTGACGCAGTGTAATTATCTGCGATGATGTGGTAAATTCGTCAAAATAGCTGTCTATTGAGTTAAGATGAGTTGTGATTGCGTCAATAAACTGTGCATCTGTTATTTCATCTTTAATATGCCTGTTGGCACCGTATAAATGAAATTCTTCATTGTTAATAAAGTAACTGTCAGCTTGAATTTGACCTTTTCTGTCAAGCAAAAGCACACGTGTATTATTATCCCTGTATTGAGTGACCGCCTGCTCGGTTACGGTTGATATATCCATGTCCGTAGAAAGTGCCCCGATAAACTCGCCATCTTCATCTAAGACCTTAAAATTAAGCCACACAGCTCTTCTTTCGTTATATACGTCAACATCCAAGAAATAATCCTTCGGCACTTCCTTTAATTCAAAATACCATGCATCGCTTTCATTTTCGGAATGTATATGCATCGGCTCGCTGATTTCGTTTTTAAGTGCTCCGCCCGTTATTGCAAATCCCTGCCTTGAGCCTTCGAGCACAATAAAGAGATTGTTGTTATAGAGTATATCTATTGACCTGAAAAGCTCCTCAAGTGCCATTTCTTTGAGCTGCGGGTCATCGGGATTTTCAAACCAGTCTGTAACAGTGGTTGATTTTACCGTTGTCCCCAATACACTGATTTCCTTACTTAAGTATATTTTTATTGTATTTGCAGTGTTTATTGAGTTGTAAACTGCATAATCTTCTGAAATATCATCTATTGCACTGTTGAGCGTTAAAAACAGACCAACCGTCATTATAATAAACACCGTACTGAACTGTGCTATGCTGATTACAAGAAACCGCACAGACAGGCTGTTTTTTTCTTCTGAGTGAGTGATATTTCTGACGTACATCACAAGTGCCGCCAAAACAAAGCCGATACCTGTAAGTGCCGTCCCGTAATAAATCACCTGCAAAACACCGAATATCACAGGCATTATCGGGAAAAGATACAGATAAATGTCACTGCTTTTATATGTTTCTTTATTTTTGTTTCCTGATTTGAATATAAGCTGCAGGTATGCGGCTAAGACATAAATAAGTGTTATTGTAAATGTTGTCCAAAACAGATTTCCTCTTGTGTATACGTTATTTTCTTCAATATAAAACAGAAACTTTGTAATTGGTGTAAGAAATACCATACCTACATTCATTAAAGCAGGTATTGAGAATAATACGGCTTTTTTTCTTGATATGCCGGCAATGCTTACAAATGATGTGCAGTAGAGGAAATATGCAAAGCCGATAAGCGGCAGCGTAATGTAAAATAGCATTGAAAACACATAGTTAATAACGATAGCTCCGGTAAAATTATGCCCCTCAATCAGATACATTCCCGTGTCAAAGAGCAAAAACAGCATAATGACCAATTGCAAAAACATAAACGGCTGCGCTTCACCTTTTCTGTTTCGCAGGGATTTACCCATATAGCTGTACATAAAAGCGAGTATAGCTATACCGATTAAATTAACAGCCATCCAAAGCAGATTGTTCATTTTGGCACCTTTCGCAACCTTTCGCACAATAAAGAGCACTTACATCGGTGAGACGTGCCAGCGGTTTTTGTTCGCAGGTGCTCAAAAAACCGGTCATCGTCTCCCCTCACGGCTCTTTATTGTATCACAGCTTTACGTTTTTGTGAATATGTGGTATAATGCTCCCCAAAATGATTGCATTAAGAAAGGCAAAATAAAGTGATTGGTAAACTCTTTTCCAAAGTTTTCGGAACATATAACGAACGTGAATTAAAGGCCGTTATGCCGATAATAGATAAAATCGAGGCACTCGAGGAGTTTTATCGAGGGCTGTCTGACGATGAGCTTAAAGCAAAAACCCCCGAGTTCAAAAAGCGCCTCATGGACGGTGAAACGCTTGATGATATTTTGCCCGAGGCTTTTGCAGCCGTGCGCGAAGCAAGCGACCGCGTGCTCGCAATGAGACCTTTCCATGTGCAGCTTATCGGCGGCTTGGTTCTTCATCAGGGGCGTATCTCAGAGATGAAGACCGGTGAGGGTAAAACCCTTGTTGCCGTTATGCCCGCATATCTGAACGCTCTGACAGGCGAGGGTGTTCATATTGTCACAGTCAACGACTACCTTGCAAAGCGTGACAGCGAATGGATGGGCAAGGTTCACCGCTTTATGGGGCTCACCGTCGGGCTTATCGTCCACGGTTTGGACAGTAATCAGCGGCGCACCGCATATGCTTCCGATATCACATACGGCACCAACAATGAATTTGGTTTTGACTATCTGCGCGATAATATGGCTCTGTATAAAACCGAAATGGTTCAGCGCGGGCATGTTTTTGCCATTGTTGACGAAGTGGACTCCATACTTATCGACGAAGCCCGCACACCGCTTATTATTTCGGGACAAGGCGCAGAGTCCACCGAGCTTTACACCAAAGTAAACGACTTTGTTTCGCGTCTTAAAAAGACGGTCTTTGCGTCTCTTGACGAAAAATCGCAAGAAGATGAGGGGCTTGCTTCCGATTACGTTGTAGACGAAAAAGCCAAAACAGCGACGCTTACTGCACGTGGCACAAAAAAGGCCGAGCAGCACTTTAGCCTTGAAAACCTCTCAGACCTTGAAAACAGTACACTTTCGCATCATATAAATCAGGCTCTGAAAGCATACGGCACAATGCAGCGTGATGTTGACTACGTTGTTAAGGACGGCGAGGTCATTATTGTTGACGAATTTACAGGCCGACTTATGATTGGCAGACGTTATTCCGAGGGGCTTCATCAGGCGATTGAAGCAAAAGAAAAGGTTGAGGTGGCACGCGAGAGCAAAACTCTTGCAACAATCACTTTCCAAAACTATTTCCGTCTTTATGACAAGCTGTCGGGTATGACGGGTACGGCGCTTACAGAGGCCGAGGAGTTCGGCGCAATATATAAGCTTGATATCATTGAAGTGCCGACCAACAAGCCCCTTGCACGTATTGATAATCCCGATGTTATATATAAAAATGAAAACGGCAAGTATAAGGCAATAATCGACCAGATTGAAATTTGCCATAAAAAAGGACAGCCCGTGCTTGTCGGTACAGTTTCAATCGAAAAAAGTGAGCTGCTCGCTTCCCTGCTCAAAAAACGCGGTGTTCCTCATCATGTTCTAAATGCAAAGCAGCATGAAAAGGAAGCCGAAATCGTTGCTCAGGCAGGCAAGGTCGGCTCTGTTACGATAGCTACCAACATGGCAGGCCGCGGAACCGACATCGTGCTCGGCGGCAATCCCGAATATCTTGCCAAAAACGACATGAAAAAAGCAGGCTACAGCGAAGAAGCAATCAGCGAAGCAACAGGCTTTGCCGAGACTGCCGATGAGGAAATAATTGCAGCCCGCGAGCTTTTTTCCGAAAAAATTGCTCTTCACCGTTCGGTCACACAAATAGAAGCAGACAAGGTTCGCGAGGCGGGCGGCTTGTTTATACTCGGCACGGAACGTCACGAAGCAAGACGTATTGATAATCAGCTTCGCGGACGTGCAGGCCGTCAGGGCGACCCCGGAGAAACAAGGTTTTATATCGCTCTCACAGACGATATCATGCGGCTTTTCGGCTCGGAGCGTATCATGGGAATGATGGAAGCTCTCGGGCTTGAAGAAGACATGCCGATTGAGCGTAAAATGCTATCCAACGCTATAGAGTCGGCTCAACGCAGAGTTGAAAGCCGCAACTTCCAAGTGCGTAAGAATATTTTGGAATATGACGATGTTATGAACAAACAGCGGACTATCGTTTACGACCAGAGGCGTAAGGTGCTTGACGGTGACGACATTACAGGAAACATTCAGACGATGATTTCCGAAACCGTTGAAACTGCTGTCAACGCAGGACTTAAAGAGCATGACCACATAAACGACAAAGCCTTGCTGAGCGAAATATTATTGCCGCTTGAGGCACTTTTTATTCAAAAGGGTGAAATCAAGCTTCCGAAAGACGGCTTTGACAAGAGCGAGCTTGAAGAGCTTTTGCTCGATAAGGCCACGGCTGTTTACACTGCACGCGAAAAAGAATTTGGCACTGCCCCCGGCTCTGATACTCCGATAATGCGGGAGCTTGAGCGTGTTATTATGCTTCGTGTTGTAGATGAGTTTTGGATGGATCATATTGATGCAATGGAAAGCCTGCGCGACAGCGTAAGGCTTCGTGCCTACGCACAGACAAATCCTGTTGACGAATACAAACGCGAAGGCTTTGATATGTTTGAGGAAATGATTGGCGGCATTAAAGAAGAAGTTGTCCGCAGGGTCTTTACTTCACGTATCAGAACAAGCGAGTCCTTACAACGCCGTGGTGTTGCAAGAAATATGACGGCAGGAGCACAAAACTTCTTAAATGCTTTCGGCGGCAATGCTGCTGCAAGCGGTGGCGGCGCGAACCGTCAGCCCGCAAAAAAGCTTCAAAAAGTTGGCAGAAATGACCCTTGCCCATGCGGCAAAAAAAGACCCAACGACCTGCCGATGAAATTCAAGGATTGCTGCGGCAGAGGCGCGTAGGAAAACGCGGTTAAAAGTTATGATTAAAAAAATTATTATTAAAATAATATTATTCGTACTGTCGGCACTTATTGTTACAGGGTGCTGGCTGCCGAACATGCCTGTTTACGTGCCGCCTTTTGTCCCGACGCCCCCTGTTTTTGACGCGCCCCCCGAAAACGTAAACCAACGCCCGACTGTCAACGCTCCCGCTCACGGCAGGTTCACAATCAGATATGCACCAATCAACACATTAAACCCGATAATCGCCTTAAACAGGGATAATATCAACATTACATCACTCATGTATGAGAGCTTATTTGAGCTGAACGAAAACCTCGTTGCCGTTCCTGTTTTATGCGAAAGTTGGGAAACAGAAGACAACCTTACTTTTAAGTTTACGATTTATCCCGATATTCCAATGCATGACGGCTCTACACTTACTGCTGACGATGTTGCCTATTCTATAAGGCAGGCTCAGCTTCGAGGACGCCACAGAAGCAAGGTGCATGGTATCCATACCACTACCTCTGACGGCGATTTGACAGTGACTATCGTACTTGAGTCCCCAAATGCGCGCTTTACCCGCCTGCTCGACATCCCTATCATCAAAGACGGCTCAATTGAAAGCACCCTGCCGCCGGGAACAGGTCCGTATATTTTCCCGAACCCCGATGATTTCAGACTTATCCGCTTTGTCAATCATCGTGATTATTCATTTATGCCGCTGACGACAATTTTCTTGCGTGAAGCAAATGATAATGAGCTAACGGAGCTTTTTGACCAAGGCGCTTTGAGTTTATTGTGGGACGACCCTGCAAGTGCCTTTGATTTAAGATTAAACAGAGACCATGAGCCACGTTATTACAACACAACCTCAATGCAGTTTTTGGGTTTTAACGCAAACTCCTATGTGCTTCGTGACTCTGATGTACGCCGTGCAATAGGCTGCGGTATAAACCGTCAGGTAATTGTGGATACAATAATGAATGTGCGACCCGGGCAGACAATCGCAGCTCCCGTGGCGATATCACCTGCTTTTGATATGTATGATGAGGAGTGGGAGCGCCGTGTGCAAGACCCGCTCACTGAAATGGGTGCACTGCTCGACCGTGCGGGGATTGATGACTACGACAATGACGGACTGCTTGAAATGCCCGACGGAGTTGGCGGCCCCGGTATTAAGTTTACGCTGCAGTTTTTGGTAAACATCGAAAACACACATAAGGTCGCTGCTGCCGAGCATATTGCAGCAAGCCTGCGCGGGCATGGTTTTGATATTAATGTGCGTGTATTGCCTTGGACTGATTTTATCAAAGCGCTTGAAGAGGGACGATTTGACATGTACTATGGCGAGGTGCAGATTGGCGCGGACTTTGACCTCTCGCCGCTTCTGCTCCCCGGCGACAACAACTTAAACTACGGCAGAACGGGCAATACTGCTTACAAACTCACAATTTTGAACTTTTTGGCTGCAGACACACAAGAAGAAGTCAGCATTGCCGGAAAGCAGCTTTGCGATGAAATCCGTACAAGCGCACCGTTTATCCCCATATTATACAAACGCCACGCAATTTACACACCTATGGGAGTTGTTTCAAGCGCCCTGCCGAACTATGTAGGTGTTGCCCCGAGCCAATCGGGAATTTTCAGAAATTTCCGCAACTGGGCAATCGATTTAGAAATGTTGACATAGATGACGCCACCCGCCGTCATTGCGAGGAACCACGAAGTGGTGACGTGGCAATCCAAATCACAGTGTTACAATAAGTGCATCGTCTGGATCACCACGCTACTTCGTAGCTCGTGATGACGCCAATATTATGATGTTGAGTTTACTAAAATAATAGGATATAATATTCACAGGAGGGCGATTTTATGACTGATAAAAGATTACTTGAAATGGCTGCTGAAGCAATGGATAACTCTTATGCACCCTACTCACTGACAAAAATCGGAGCAACTGTAGAAACCGCAACAGGCGAAGTGTTTACAGGCTGCGTTATTGAAAACGTAGCAATCGGCTCTACTATTTGTGCGGAAGCCGCAGCAATTGCAGCAGCCGTATCAGCAGGTCATCGCAGCTTTAAGCGTGTTGCTATCATTTCCGAGGGCGATGTATACCGCCTGCCGTGCGGCAACTGCCGTCAGCTGATATCCGAGTTTTCGCCTGAGGTTGAAGTGCTGTGCGCGCGCGCTTCCGACGGTCGTTTTGTCAGCTACCCCTTGACATCTCTGCTTCCCCTGCCCCTTGTAGCTAACAATGATTAATTTACTCTTTACAGTTTTTTTTATTTTAGTTATAATGAAATGTAGATATTCTACGGAGGTTTCACAGTTTGGACGGATATACGAGAAAATTTGATGTAATCAGCGGCGAGAATAACACACGCGAAATACTTTCCGTAGTGTATGACTCGCTACGCCAGAAAGGCTATAACCCTGTCAATCAAATCGTCGGATATATTTTGTCCGAGGATCCTACCTATGTCACAAACTACAACAACGCACGCGCACTTATATGCAGACTTGACCGCGACGAACTTCTTCAAGAGCTTGTCTCTTACTATCTCAACAAAGATTAAAGAGGATAAATACTGCCATGGGTTTTAGTGATATCATTCAAAAAGCAAATCAAGCAAAGGATAAAATGATGCAAAAATTCAGCCACAGAGCTGAATTTAGAAGTATCTTAGGCGATATCAGCGGGATACTCGACCCGCACGATATGGAAGTTATTGTCGTTCGCGGCAAAAACTGTGATGTCGTATATACAAACACAAGAGCGGAAGATCGTCTTATTAACGAAGAGGGCGAGGTTTTTACATGCAAGGCCGTGTATTCCAAACACTTCCCCGGACTTTGCGAAAACTGCCCCTACGGCGGAAAAACCGAAGTCGCCGATGGCACTCCCTTTGAAATCGACGACAGAGACGGCAGGTCGTTTGTAGTTCGCAGAAATACGCTCAACTGGGCAGACGGCAAGCCTGCCACAATCTTTATGATGCGCGATATAACCCCTGAAAAAGAAGCCAACGACAGGCTCTATATGCTTGCATATGTCGACCAGCTCACGGGTGTGCCAAACCGTCAAAAGCTTAAGGAAGACTTTGCCGAAGTTGAAGATAAAATAAACGGCAAAGAATTATCCGGCATTGTTGCACTTTTTGACCTCGACCACTTCAAAACAGTCAACGACACCTACGGTCACAACACCGGTGATGTCGTGCTGCGCCGCCTCACAGACCACCTTTCGGAAAATCCCGATTTTAAGGGCAAACTGTACCGTCTCGGCGGTGATGAGTTTATTCTTTTCCTTTCAAATCCCGCAAGCAAATTTTCATCACTTGAGCAGTTACAAAGCCACTATACAAAGGTTCTCTCGTCGGCACTTCGTGCATATACCCTGCCGAACATTGACGTTAAATGCACCTTGAGTATCGGCGTTTCATTCTTCCCGTATCATGGTGCTGCCTTATCCGACTTGCTCCGCAAGGCAGATATTGCCCTCTATCAGGCAAAAGCAGCAGGGCGAAATCAAATACTTCTCTTTGAAGACCATTACGACAAGGCTCAGAAATTTAAGGATATGTTTATTAATATTCAGCCTGTTTTACTCGGCGCGGGAAAAACCTTTGGTTATGAGCTTGTTGACCGCAGTCAGGGTGACGATGATGACGACGGAACAGTCACACTGAGCGAATTTAACCGTACACTTGACGCACTCGGACTCGGTGATTTGGAAAACAATCTGCATTACTTCATCACATATTCCAAGCAGCTGCTCAGCCCTACTGTTCTTAAGAATTTACCGAAAGAAAAGTTTATCGTTCAAATGGCTGCTCAGCCAAAAGCTACAAAGGCAGATATTCAAAAAGACATTAAGATTTATGAAGAGCTGCGAAATAACGGTTACAAGCTTGCACTGACAGGTCTTGACAGTGGTGCTCCGGTGCTTGAACTGCTTGCGATTGCCGATTATTGCAAATTTGCCGCATCAGACACAAACCGTGTCAGACAAAAGGTTATGATTGCCAAAAACCAAAGAGTAAGGTTTATTGCAACGGACGTTGACACAATGGAAGACTATCAGGCAGCCAAAGATGGCGGATTTAACATGTTCCAAGGCTTCTACTTCAACACCAACACCCCCGCTGTCGGACGTAAAACCAAAGAAGTCAGCCCGCTTAAGGTCAACTACTTCCGCTTAATGCAGCTGTCGAGCACGGAAGATTATATGGACTTTAAGGAAATCAGTGCGGTTATCGCTTCCGATGTTGCTTTGTCCTATAAGCTTCTTCGTATATTAAACTCTGCGGCAGTTGGACTTCGAAATGTTTCGTCAATTTCGACTGCGGTTTCCTACATGGGCGAAGAAAGCCTTAAAAAGTGGATTGCCGTACTTGCACTTCGCGGCATTGCAGAAGACAAGCCGCTTGAGCTTGTGAGAATGTCGCTCATTCGTGCACGCTTTGGCGAGCTTCTCGCACCATGCTTTAGAATTAAGCGTAATCCGCAGCAGGTCTTTATGGTCGGAATGTTATCACTTTTGCATATCGCAATGGATATGACAAAAGAAGAGCTTCTCGAAGATATACCCGTCACGGAAGAAATCCGTTCTTCTCTCCTCACACGCACAGGTATATATTCCGATTTGCTCCGTTTCTACGAAAATTATGAATATGCCAACTGGGATGCGGTTTCTCAGTTTGTTGAAGAAAATCAACTTGACTCCACAATGGTCAGCGACACTTACATCGCTTCCGTCAAGTGGTATAATGATTTAACTGCAACTTAATATACTATACAACAAATAGCATCTCACTAATCAAGTGAGTTGCATATAATTGTCTGTAAACTCATTTCATTAGAGCAACCAAACTCACTTCGTTCAGACAAGGTTGCTCTTTTTCATTACATTTCGTTAACAGACACTAATCTACAACTCAAAAAGATTAGTGAGATACCATTTGTTGTATATCTTAGAACTCCTCATTGAATGAATGAGGTAATAAATCTTTAATACTATACTCTTTTATAGTTTCATTGTCTGATAGAATGATTTTAATGTCGGGACACCATGACTGCAGATATTGCCTGCAGGCACCGCATGGCGGGCAAAAAATGAGCTTATCGGCTCCGCCGACAACTGCAATTTTATCAAAATCACGCTGCCCCTCCGAGAGGGCTTTTATTATTGCACATCTTTCAGCACAAACATTTGTGATACCAATGCCTGACGGGTCTTCTATGTTGCAGCCGCAGATAACTTCCCCGCTCTTCAGCAAAAGAGCTGCTCCCACCTTAAAGCCCGATAAGTCGACCTGCGCATTTTCTCTTGCTTTTTTTGCATACTCCAATAATTCTATGTTAGTCATTATTTTATCCTTTCATCGGGAGTTTTTTCCTCAAAACTCCGTCCATTTTATATAACGCTCCGGATATTGCGGGGGCTGTCGGGATTGTTGCAAGCTCCCCTACCCCTTTTGCACCGTAAGCAGGCTTTGCACTGTGTTGCTTCGCGGTGTCTATCAATATTGTTTCTATCTCGGGGGCAGCGGTAGCTCTGATAAGTCCCAATGTACCGTATTTTGCGGTCGGGTAGCAGCTTTCGACAGGAAAGTCCTCTGTAAGTGCATAACCGACACCCATGAGTACGCCGCCCTCAATTTGCCCCTCTGCCGCTTTCGGGTTCACAACGGTTCCAAGGTCATATGCAGCCGTGATTTTTATTAGCTTTCCCTCTTCGTCAAGCTGTGCCACCTGTGTTGCATAGCCGTACGCAACATGACTGACAGGGTGCGGTTTGTCGCTGCCCATCGGGTCGGTATGCGGGTTATATTCACCATAAAACTCCTGACCCTCAAGCGAAGTGAAATCATAGGGTTTTTTGACTGTTCCAAGCGCCTCAAGCAGATTTCGGGCAGCGATAATTGCAGCTTCTCCCGAAAAGAGCGTTTGCCTTGAAGCTGTAGTTGTTCCTGCATTTGGCGTGCGCGTAGTGTCGGGTGGCTCTACAACTACCATGTCGGCACTAATGCCTATTGTTTCACAAACCATCTGTGTCAGAACAGTTGCCATTCCCTGCCCGATACACGCCGCACTTGAGCGGACATGTATTTTTCCGTCTTCGACAGAGATTATACACCTGCTGATATCAGGTACGCCCACACCAAGTCCCGAGTTTTTGAACCCGCAGGCAATTCCCGTGTGCGAGGAAGCTTCAAAGGCGTCTTTGACCGCAAGCAGGCACTGTGCGAGTGAGGTAGACTCGTCGGCGATTTGACCGTTAGGCAGCTGCTGTCCCGGTTTAATCGCGTTGCGGTAGCGTATTTCCCATGCAGATATAGAGAGTTTTTTTGCAAGCTCATTGAGATTGTTTTCCATGGCAAAACAGGACTGCGGCACACCAAATCCGCGAAACGCTCCTGCGGGCGGATTGTTTGTATAAACAGCTGTACCTTTTACATCTATATTTTGGAAGTTGTACGGACCTCCCGCATGTGTACAGCTTCGTTGCAAAACAGGACCGCCGAGGCTTGCATACGCTCCGGTGTCAGCGATAATCTCGGCTTTTACTGCCGTTATAGTCCCGTTTTCATCACATGCCGTTGTAAAGTCTATCTCCATTGCATGACGCTTCGGGTGCACGAGCAAGCTCTCGGCACGTGAAAATTTCACTTTGACGGGTCTTTTCGTGAGCCATGCGGCGAGCGCGGCGTGATGCTGAACACTCATGTCTTCTTTTCCGCCAAATCCTCCGCCCACTAACATTCCCCGAATATGGATTTGCTCTGCAGCAATACCAAGCAGTCCGCTAATCTCTCTTTGCTCATCGTAAACACTTTGACTGCCTGTGTAGAGCAGCAGTCCGTCGCTCTGCGGCATTGCGATTGCACACTCGGGCTCCATAAAAGCATGCTCCGTAAAAGGCAGCGAGTAGTGGTTTGTGACAACAAACTTTGAAGCGGCGATTGCCGCATCAGCGTCCCCGCGCTTAAGGCGCTGCTCACTTAGTATGTTTCCGCTCTCATGTATTTTCGGAGCGTCTTCTCTTAGCGCCTCAAGGGGCGACGAAAGAGGCTTTAATATTTCATATTCAACTGTAATGAGCGATAAAATCTCATCAAGGCTCTCGGCTTTTTCTGCGACAGCAACGCACAAAGCGTCACCGACATAACGTGTTATATCACCTGTGCTAATCAGTGCGTCCCAGTCCTTTACCAAGTGGCCGCATTTTTTATCGCCGGGGATATCCTGCGCTGTAATGATTTTTATGCAATCCGAATGTGCTTCGGCTTTTGTTTTATCAATAGATATTACACGCGCTCTCGGATATTTTGTCCTCAGCGCTTTTGCATAGACCATATCGTCGATTACCATGTCATCGGTATAAAGACCCGTTCCGAGTGTTTTCTCGTCTGCATCTACGCGAAAAAGGCTCTCGCCGAGTTTGCCTGTGGACGACCGTTTCGGCACTTGCCTCCCCTCGCGAAAAAAGTCCGCTGCGAGTTGTATCGCTTCTTCTATTTTTATATATCCCGTACAGCGGCAAATATTGCCATGTATCGCTTTTTTCACATCAGCGCGTGTCGGGCTGCTGTTTACATCAAGCAGAGCCTTGGCACTGATGACCATGCCGGGAATACAAAAACCGCATTGCACCGCACCTGTTTTTGCAAATGCATATGAATAGACATCTCTTTCACGTACCGATAAGCCCTCAACCGTTTGAACATTCTTGTCGCCGAGTTTACCGACTTTATGTATACAAGCTCTCGAAGCTTTGCCGTCAATGATTATCATGCATGTGCCGCATGCGCCCTCACCGCAGCCCTCTTTTACAGATGTAAAGCGCAGGTCATCTCGCAGCAAATCAATGAGCCTTTTATTTTCATCACTGCACTCGATTTTTTTACCGTTTATTTTAAGAGATACCATTAAAATCCTCCGCCCGGTCAATATCTATAAAGTTTTCGGGGTTTTCGGGCTTTATTTCAAGGCACAATTTCGGATAAGCCTCGCGTATAACCCTGCCGCCTGTGTCACCCGTGAGTGCGAGCAGTTTTTTTCGAAAATCGGCGGGAAATAACGAGGGCATACTCGGCTTGCCGCCAATTCGCGGATATATAATCTTGTCCGGATTATTTTTTGCTGTTTCTGTTATTTGCTTGATATCATAAGCGGTAAGCTTAGGTTGGTCTGCCGCCATAAACAAATAATGCGTACCTGTTGTATTTGAAACTCCGAGACAAAGACTGCTGCTTTGACCACGTTTCGGGTCTTCATTAATTATGGCAAGCACATTTTGCGGCAGTGATATCTGCTCCAATCTCGATTTTGTTGTTACAACTATCTTTTCAAATGCGTCAATTTCATCAAGCAGATTAAAGGCGCTTTGCAGAAGCGATATGTTACTCTTGCTCATCAGCAGCTTATCTTGCCCCATTCTAAGCGACAACCCCGCCGCTAAAAGTATAATGCTTAGTTTCATGTTATTATTGTTCCTGTTTTGCCTGCGAGACCGTCGCGGGCTGTTTCAAGCATTGTGATAAGTGCCTTACGGTTCGGAGCGGACTGCGTAAATGAAAGTGCCGCTTCCACTTTCGGAAGCATTGAGCCGGGTGCAAAATGCCCCTCTTTTATGTATTTTTGCGCCTGCTCTACGGACATTTCGCTCAGCCATGTTTCATTTGGTTTGCCAAAATTAATTGCAACCTTCTCAACAGCCGTGAGTATAACAAGCATGTCGGCATCAAGCTCCTCGGCGAGTTTGGCGCTTGCAAAATCCTTGTCAACCACCGCAGAAGTTCCTTTTAAGTGCCTGCCGTCGGTTTTTTTAACCGGAATACCTCCGCCGCCGACAGCCACAGGCACATGCCCCGCATCAAGCAGTGCACGTACCGTATCACTTTCAACTATACCTATCGGCTTTGGCGAAGCAACAACACGCCGCCAGCCGCGACCCGCGTCTTCTCTCATGTCATAGCCGCGTTTTGCCATTTCGTCAGCCTCGAGCCTGCTGTAGAAAGCACCAATCGGTTTTGTCGGGTCTTTGAACGCTTTATCTTCGGCGTCAACAAGTGTTTGTGTAATAATGGTGGCAACGGGTTTGTTTATGCCACGGTTTAGAAGCTCTTCGCGAAGTGCATTTTGAATGTCATAACCGATGTAACCCTGACTCATTGCCACACACACCGACATCGGTATGTAAAAAAGGCTCTCATCGACTTTTGCCGCAGTTTCCATGGCAAGGTTAATCATGCCAACCTGCGGCCCGTTACCGTGGGTTATAATTACCTCGAAGCCGTCCTCTATGAGGTCGACAATAGCCTCGGCGGCGGTTTTTACCGCAATCATTTGCTCGTGCAGATTATCACCTAAGGCATTTCCTCCAAGAGCCAATACTACACGTTTCATCATAAACTCCTTACAAACTCCTCGGGATACCGCCTCCCGATACGATTTTTTTGAGCATATCTGCGGGGTCTTTGCATTTTGAGAGAAACATCATAGCGGCAATTATGTACGGCTTAAAGCCCGCTTCCTTATAAAGAAGCTCGCGGTAGCGGTTAAACACGGGTGCGTCAACCTCGCCCTTTTCGCAGCTGACACCTGTAATATCAGCAGGCAGGCAGTGCATATAAAGCGCTACTCCGTCCTTTGTCAAGTTCATCATTTTTTCTGTGCAGGTCCAGTCGACAAACTCTTTGTTATGCTTTAAGAGTTCCTTTTCAAGCTCTTTTATTCCCTGTGAGTCGTCTTTTTCGTACAGCTTGGTACGTTTTTCCATTGCTTCATAAGGTGCCCAGCTTTTCGGATAGACAATATCGGCTTCCTCAAAGGCTTCTTTCATGTCATTTGTTTTTGTGAAGCTGCCCTCACCCGCTCTTGCATTATTTTCTGCTATGGTAATGGTTTCGCTCATCAGCTCGTAACCTTTCGGGTGTGCGAGGCAAACGTCCATTCCAAAACGTGTCATAAGTCCTATTACTCCCTGCGGTACAGAAAGCGGCTTGCCGTATGAGGGTGAATATGCCCATGACATTGCAATTTTTTTACCTTTTAGGTTTTCCACCCCACCAAAGTGGTGGATTATATGGAGCATATCTGCCATTGACTGCGTCGGGTGGTCGATATCACATTGCAGATTAACAAGTGTCGGGCGCTGTGCGAGCACACCCTCGTCATAACCCTGCTGAACCGATTTTGCAACCTCACGCATATATGTATTGCCCTTGCCGATGAACATATCGTCACGAATACCGATAACATCAGCCATAAATGATATCATGTTTGCTGTTTCACGGACGGTTTCACCGTGAGCAATCTGGCTTTTGCCCTCGTCCAAATCCTGCACGGTAAGCCCAAGATAATTGGCTGCGGAGGCAAAAGAAAAGCGTGTTCGCGTTGAGTTGTCACGGAAAAGACTCACGGCAAGCCCGCTGTCGAATATTCTGCCCGAAATGTTGTTTTCACGAAGATATCTCAGTGCGTCGGCAACCGTAAAGACAGCATTTATCTCATCATCGTTTTTTTCCCATGTCAAAAGAAAATCATTTTCAAACATTGCGGCGATGTCTTTACCTTTTAATTCATCAACATATTTTTTGATATTTATACCCATAATCCTACTCCTTTGTATAATTACTTGGCAGCACTGCGAATACTGCAGCGGCGGTTACGAGGTCCCTCTTCCATGTGATTTCATTCGGTGCATGCGCCTGCGCTTCTGCTCCGGGTCCAAAGCCTATGCATGGAATACCGTTACGCCCCATAATTGTTACGCCATTTGTCGAAAACGTCCATTTATCAACAAGCGGACGCTTTTGGCGGGTTTCAATTGTAGCTTGCGAGCCGATGCGTTTATCGCCGTATAGGCTCTTATAACTTTCTATCATTGCCTGCGTAACAGGGTGCTCTTCGGGAATTACCCATGTCGGGAAATAACATTCGATAGGATAAACGCAGTTTTTATAAGATGCCTTGTCATACTCATACATTGAAACCGTTACATCACTGCCGTACTTTTTGGCTGCGGGCAGGTTTCGGATTTCTTCAAGGCAGCTCTCCCATGTTTCGCCCGCTGTCATACGTCTGTCGAGAGAAACCGAACAGGAGTCCGCCACGGCACATCTGCTTGGTGATGTAAAAAATATCTCACTGACGGTTATTGTGCCGCGTCCGAGAAAGTTCGCTTCCTTCCAGTCGGGGTTGTATTTCTCACTGAGCATTTTTACAAGACCTTTAATTTCGGTTTGGTCTTCGGCGTCATTTTCATTTAAGCTGCGGACATTTTGCAAGATATCAGCCATTTTGTAGATTGCGTTGTCGCCACGCTCGGGTGCGCTTCCGTGACAGGAAACACCCTTAACGTCAACGCGGATTTCCATACGCCCGCGCTGTCCGCGATATATGCCGCCGTCGGTTGGCTCGTTAATCACCACAAACTCAGGCTTTATGCCACCCTCTTTGATAATATACTGCCAACAAAGCCCGTCACAGTCTTCCTCCTGAACAGTTGCCGTTACAAGCACTGTGTACTTATCGGTAAGCAAATTAAGGTCTTTCATGATTTTTGCGCCATAAATGGCACTGACAATGCCGCCCTGCTGGTCAGACACACCACGCCCGCCGATTTCCTCGTCATTTTCATAACCCTCAAACGGGTCAAATGTCCAGTTGTCGGCATTTCCGACGCCCACATTATCAATATGACCGTCAAACGCAATGAGCGTCTTTCCGCTGCCCATAAAGCCGAGCAGATTACCCATGCCGTCGATTTCAACCTTGTCAAAACCGAGTTTTTTCATTTCATCGGCAGCACGTTTAACCTTACCCTCTTCAAAGCAGCTCTCACCGGGAATTTTCACCAAGTCACGCAGGAGTTTTGTCATGTCTGCTTTGTAAAACTCCGCACGTGCTTTTACAGCTTCAAAATCCATGTACTTTTTTCCTTACTTGTTAAATTTCTGAAAATGCGTCCTTACCCATACCGCAGGCAGGGCATTGGAAGTCCTCGGGGACGTCTTCCCATTTTGTTCCCGGCTCAATGTCAAGCTCCGGTTCGCCAAGCTCCTCGTCATACATGTAACCGCACATACATTCATACTTCATTGTTATGTTCTCCTTTTTTTATATTTATATTATCATTTTGCAACAAGTCCTTTGCGTATGATAATATTTTAACAATTTTAATCTGAAAAAACAACTTTTTGATAGTTTTCGGGGTCGGTGTCACCCTCTGTGCTAAAGAGCAAAAATACGGAGTTTTCATCAATGCCTGCTTTTGCCCGCAGTTCTGCGAGCTCATCATTTGTCAGCAGTTCGAGAAGAAGCCCCATGCTTGATGCTCCAGACTCCCCTGAAATTATCTTTGCGTCACCGTCTTTTGGTTTTCCAAGTATCCGCATTGCGTTTTCCGCATGTTTATCATCAATCGTTGTGAAGAAATTACTGTTGCCTCTGAGGATATCCCAAGCTGATATGCCCGGCTCGCCGCATGCAAGCCCCGCCATGATTGTTTTCATCTCACCTGTTACAAATACAGGCTCCCCTGTACCTTTTTTGACGGATTGGTAGAAACAGTCTGCAACATGCGGCTCAACAACAAATGAAACAGGTACATCATCGCCGTAGTAATTTGAAATGAGCGCCTGAGCCGAGCCTGCAAATGCTCCGACTCCCGCTTGTATAATAAAATGTGTCGGTCTTACATTTATTTCCTCAAGCTGTCTGCATGTCTCAAGAGCCATTACTGCATAACCTTGCATTATCCAACCGGGAATGTCTTCGTACCCCTCCCATGCTGTGTCTTGAATTATTTCAGCCGCTTCGTTTTGTGCCGCAAGTTCTTTGACAAAACGGATTGTATCGTCATAGTTGAGCTCCGATATTGACGCTTCGGCTTTTTCTCTGAGTATATGCTCGAGCCTTACCTGAGGGCAGCCTTTGTTCATGTAAATGACTGCCTTTTGCCCAAGCTCTCTTGCCGCCCACGCAACAGCCCGTCCGTGATTTCCGTCGGTTGCGGCATAAAATGTAAACTCGCCAAGCTCTTTTGCTGCGGCAGGGAGTGTGTCGTAGTCAAGCTCCCATATTGATTTGCCGAGCCGCTGCGCTATGTATGAGGCGATTGCAAAGGTACAGCCCAAGGCTTTGAACGAACC
The DNA here is from genome assembly GCA_009781515.1 of Oscillospiraceae bacterium. Lineage (GTDB taxonomy): Bacteria > Bacillota > Clostridia > Oscillospirales > Oscillospiraceae > WRMH01. The sequence continues at coordinate 103,692 of WQXY01000001.1, read as the reverse complement.
GAGTCCAAATCGAAACGACTCGTCTTTGACATATATGCCCCCGACACCAAGCTTCCCTGCGAGTGCGCCCAAAGATACAAGCGGCGTTACCGAATACTGCGGAAAGCTTTTGTGAAATTGCATGATTTTGTCAATCGTTTTAATATCCATGAGTGACATGTTTCTTTCACATGCCGTAGCGCGGGGTATGTTATTTTCTACCCACTTAACCATTATTTACTGACCGCCTCGTTAAATTCCTCTATCAGCTCGTCAATATCGTCTGCCTGACCGCGTACGGACTCAAAGGTTAAATCCTGCCTGTACCACTGGTCATTTAGCTCATCGGCGGTTCTGCCCTGCTGCTCGACCCATGTGTAATATTTAAGATTATGAATACGCTTACGCTCAAATTCAGTCAGTTCAAGCATATTGTCGGTCGCTGCTCCATATAAGCTCTTGGCATAATCAAATGCCGCACAGCTGCTTTTATACTCACCTTGTATCTCGCAAAGCTCTTCAAGTCTTGACTTGTACATTTCCACACTGTCCGTAAGGACTGTTGCAACTACGTCCTTATCCGTAAGTTCGTAGTGCTTGGCAAACTTGATTGCACAAAGCATGTTGGCAATACCGGATATCCCCATAAATGAAAGGTTTTCTACGTCCTTTGCATCCATGCCGACTTCTTTCGTAAGATATTCCTTACCCTTTGGCTCGTTAAACAAACGCAGCAGTGCCATTGCATCATTATCGTCAATCGCAATTGCCATATCGGTATTTTTAACGTTATGTATCCACGGAATGTGCTTGTCACCGACACCTTCAATTCTGTGGTCGCCAAAACCGTTGTTTAGAATTGTCGGGCATTGCAGTGCTTCGCCCACTGCGATTTTGCAGTCCGTATACATTTCCTTGAGATAATCCCCCGCCGCAAGCGAGCCTCCCGAGCCCGACATGAGGCAAATGCCTGCAAGCCTGCAATCACCGTCATCATCGTAGTTTTCCTGTCTGAAATACTCAAAAGCTTCGCTGATAGCACTGCCCGTAATCTCATAGTGCCACAGATAATTACCCATTTCTTCAAATTGATTAAATATCATTACATCATCGCGCGTATTTCTCAGTTCATGTGTTTTATCGAAAATTTCCTTTACATTACTTTCCGTACCTGCTGTGGCAATAACTTCACCTGCAATCGCGTAGAGCCACTCAAAACGCTCACGGCTCATGCCCTCGGGCAAAATTGCAACGGAGTCACATGCTAAAAGCTTGGAGTTAAACGCTCCACCGCGGCAGTAGTTGCCTGTTGACGGCCAGACAGCCTTTTGCGCAGCGGAACTAAACTGTCCTGTCACAAGCCTTGGCACAAGGCAGCCGAACGACGCTCCCACCTTGTGGCAGCCTGTCGGGAAGTATTTGCCGACCATGCAGATAATTTTTGCATCAATCCCCGTCAGCCTTGAGGGAAGCTCAATAAAGTTTGGCTTGCCATACAAACCGCCGTTCATCTTTTGCTCGTTTTTCCATGTAATACGAAACAGATTAAGCGGGTTTATATCCCACAAGCCAATGCTTTTGAGTTTGTCTTTTATTTCCTGCGGCACATTTTTATCGGGCTGGCGCATTTGTTTATAAGTCGGCAGAATAATATTGTTTTCTCTCGCTTTTTTTATGTTTTCGTCAAGTGCTTTCTTATTAATCGTCAAATCAATCATAAAAATTTCCTTCCTCTGCTCGTCAGTGTATTCATATATTCTACCACACTTTTAGCAATGTTTACAGTTTTTAGTGCAACTTTTGTTAAATTATTGTATAATAGGTATATGAATATCATACTTAAAGGAAATATTTGTTACAGTAAAACACCGCAGGAGCTATCTGTCACGCAGGGCGGATATCTTGTGTGCGCAGATGGTTTGTCAAAGGGCGTCTTTGACCATGTCCCCGAAAAATATTCCGCTTTCCCGATAAAAGACTACGGCGAGTTTCTTGTAATCCCCGGACTTATTGACCTGCACACTCACGCACCGCAATATGCATTTCGCGGACTTGGAATGGACATGGAGCTGCTTGACTGGCTGAGGACATATACATATCCCGAGGAAATCAAATATGCCGATGTGCACTATGCAAATAAAGCTTACGACATATTTGTAAGCGCCTTGTCGCGCAGCGCAACCACACGCGCCTGTATTTTCGCAACGGTTCATGTTCCCGCTACAACACTGCTTATGGAAAAGCTTGAAAAAAGCGGCATTTCGTCTTATGTCGGACTTGTAAACATGGACAGAAACTGCCCCGAAACTCTCAGGCAAAATAGCCCTGCAGAAGCTTTTGAAATTACAAATAAATGGATAGAGGACACCTCAGACAGATTTGAAAATACAAAGCCGATACTCACTCCCCGCTTTATACCTGCCTGTTCGGAAGAATTATTGGACAAACTTAGTTGCCTGCAGCAAAAGTTCAACCTACCCGTTCAGTCTCATCTGTCGGAGAATACCAAAGAGGTGGAGCTTGTTAAATCTCTTAACAAAAATCCCGATTTGACCTCATATGCCGCAATATATGACCACTATAAGCTATTTGGCGGTTTCGACGCCCCCGCAATTATGGCACACTGCGTATGGTGTGACGATAAAGACAGACAGCTGCTTAGAGATAATGGCGTCTACGTCGCCCACTGCCCGCAGTCAAACAGCAATCTCGCCTCCGGCATCGCTCCGATACGCGAATATCTGACGCAGGGTATAAAAACCGGGCTCGGAAGCGATGTTGCGGGTGGCTGTCACTTATCAATTTTCAGAGCAATGACTGACGCCGTGCAGGTTTCAAAGCTCTATCACAGGCATGTTGACGAAAAGTGCACACCTCTCACACTAAACGAAGCTTTTTATCTCGGCACACTCGGCGGCGGGAGCTTCTTCGGTAAGGTCGGCAGCTTTGGGGAAGATTTTGAGCTTGATGCTGTTATTATAGACGACAGCCCTCTGCCCTCACCAAACCCGTTATCTTTAGAAGAACGCCTTTCAAGGGTTATTTATTTTGCCGACGAAATAAAAATTGTCGATAAATATATAAAAGGAATACGAACAATGTAGCCGTCATTGCGAGGAGCCCATAAATGGGCGACGTGGCAATCCAGACCACGTAATTTCAAATAAGTGCATCATCTGGATCGCCACGCTACGCTCGCGATGACGCGTTGATAAATATATCGCAGGAAATAAAATGGGTGATTAGAATGAAAAATATAAGTACATCAATGCAGAAAATTGACCATTTTGAAAAAATCACAGGCAAGGCTAAGTATGTCTGTGACTATCCGACAACAGATATGCTCCATGGGCGCATTTTACGCTCCTCCATTGCATATGGCGTAGTAAACAGCGTCACACTGCCCGAGCTGCCCGACGGGTACTTCTACGTTGATAAAAACGATGTGCCCGCTGTCAACGTGGTGCATATTGTGCAGGACGACACACCTGTTTTTACACATCATGTCAAATATATCGGCGACCCTATCGGAATGATTGTCGGCTCCGATGAGCTTGTCTTAAATGAACTGTTTCACGAAATAAAAGTCGAATACAAGGAGCAGACACCGATATTTGACGCGAGGCATTCGGGAGTTGTTTTCTTTGACTACAACATAAACAAAGGCGATACGGACGCTGCTTTCTCCGGTGCCGACCATATTTTTGAGGGCGACTATGAAACAGGACTTCAAGAACATATGTATCTTGAAACCAACGCAATGATAGCCGAGTATAAGGACGGCAAAATGTATGTTCACGGCTCAATGCAATGCCCGTACTATCTGCATGGAGCAGTCGCACATGCAACGGGCTTGGCACCCGAAAATGTGATAATACGTCAGGACGTGACTGGCGGAGGCTTTGGCGGAAAAGAAGACTATCCGTCCGTGCTTGCATGTCAGGTGGCGGTGGCTGCATATAAAGCAAAGGGTAAAAAGGTTCGTGTTGTTTTCAGCCGCGAGGAAGATGTTATCGCCACAAGCAAGCGCCACCCGTCATTTTGCACCTACAAGGTAGCTCTTAAAGACGGCAAAATCATAGGCATGATTTCCGATGTGCTCCTTGATGCGGGAGCGTACACAACAATGTCCATGGTTGTCCTGCAACGCTCGTTTATTGCGGCAGCAGGTGTGTATGACATACCTAATCTGCAAATACACGGTCACGCACGGCAAACCAACACCGTTCCAAACGGTGCGTTTCGCGGCTTCGGCGGGCCGCAAACATTTTTTGCAATCGAAATGATGATGACACATATAAGCCGTGAGCTTGGCATTGACAGCGCTGACTTTAAGATGAAGCATTTTGCCAAACAAGGCGACCTCACCTCAACCTGCGGCAAGTACCACTTCCCTGTTCCGCTCCCCGATATGACAAAGGACATTCTCGCACAAAGCGATTATCATAAGAAAAAAGAAGCGTACAAAAACCAAAAAGGCAGATACCGCAAAGGAATTGGCTTTTCTGCCGTGTTTCACGGGGTAGGGTTTACCGGAAACGGCGAGCGCGACAAAATCAAAGCAGTTGTCAGCTTACGGAAAAACACCGATGATACCGTTGAGATACTTACATCAAGTGCGGAAATGGGTCAGGGTGTAAACACTACCTTTACAAAAATTGTTGCGGCTGCACTTGAAATTCCACCCGAGCGTGTCATTATCAATCTGCCCGACACCTCAAGGGTTCCGGACTCCGGCCCGACAGTTGCTTCCCGTTCTATTATGATAGTCGGCGAGCTTATACGCCGTGCCGCCGAAAGGCTCAAATCTTTGTGGAAAGACGGCGAGGAGCAAATTATCACAGAGCACTACGAGCACCCCGATTTTATGATACCCTTTGACTCAGAAAACTACAAAGGTGACGCCTACCCGACATACTCATGGGCTGTGACCGCCGTTGAGGTTGAGATTGACACGCTGACAGGTTATATAGCAATCCCGGGGGTGTGGGCAAGCTTTGATGTCGGCACTTTAATTGATGAAAATATTGTTATCGGACAAATGGAGGGTGGAATTGTTCAAAGCCTCGGTTATGGAATGATGGAGAAGTGTGCAATTCGAAACGGTCATATTTCAAATAAAAAGCTTTGCGACTACATAATACCAACAGCACTTGACTTCCCGAACATCAAAGTGAGCTTTTTTGTTGACAAGTATATAAAAGGACCGTTCGGAGCAAAAGGCGCAGGTGAGCTTCCTCATGTGGGCGGCGCTCCGGCAGTGCTTGATGCAATCCAAAATGCACTTGATACAATGCTAAATAAAGTACCCTTCATGCCCGAGGACATTATGGAGGTGTTATCATGTTAAACACACCTGTTAAATTTATCCTAAACGGTGAAAAAACCGAATACACAGGCAATCCGTCACACAGACTGCTTGATGTGCTTCGCAGCGATTATAGCCTTACGGGTGCAAAATGCGGCTGCAAGGAGGGCGAGTGTGGAGCGTGCAGTGTGCTCATAGACGGCAAGCTTATTAACTCATGTCTTGTTTCCATGGGAAGCCTTAGTGGCTCGTCTGTTGTGACAATCGAGGGTTACAGTAAAACAGCGCGCTTTGATACACTCGAAAAGGCTTATGCGTCAGTTTCTGCAGTGCAATGCGGCTTTTGCATACCCGGTATGATACTCGCGTCCGAGTGTTTACTCTCAAATAATCCCAATCCAACCGAATATGAGATACGCGAGGGCATTTCCGGCAATCTTTGCAGATGCACCGGATATAACGCGATTGTAAAAGCAATCGGCATAGCGGCAGACACAAAAAACACAGCGCCCGCCTGTGACTGTAAGCACAATCACGAGGCAGAGCGTACGCCGCTTTTATCTTTGCAGGAAGCACTTGAGCTTCGGAAAACCACGAACCTGATACCATATGCCGGTGGCACCGACCTTATGGTTTCCGAGAGTTCCTTAGAAAAAAAGTTCCTTTATATAGGCAATATTCCCGAGCTAAAGCAAATTACCGAAGATGAGAAACATATCCGCTTCGGCGCTGCCTGTACTTTTACGCAGGTTATAAATAATAAGCTCTCGCCCGAAATCTTAAAAGAAGCATGTCGGGGGATTGCCGCTCCCGCCATTCGTAACGCGGGTACTATCGGCGGCAATATCGCCAACGGCTCGGCAAAGGCAGACTCCGCTCTTATCTTTATGGTCACAGACTCAAAGCTTCTTATAAAAAGTGCAGATAGCGAGCGGATTATCCCTATCAGGGACTTTTATCTCGGCGACAAAAAGCTGAATATAAATCCCAATGAGTTGATTGTTGAGATTTTGATGCCAAAGCACGGCTTGGATAACTATTATTACAAAAAGGTCGGGGCAAGAAACGCACTGTCCATAGCGAGGACTTCATTTGCAGGGATACTTGATATACAAGACGGCATTATCAAAAACTGTGCAGTCGCATTCGGCGCTGTGATTGATACGATAATACGCTTCGACCATATAGATAAAAAACTCATCGGCAAAAATACAGATGAAGCAAAGGCACTAAAGGCTGAATATTTCGCTATGTATGATGAAGCTGTAGTCCCCCGACGCGGCAGAGTCAGCGTGCAGTATCGCAAAAACGTCTGTATGAATTTACTAAAAGACTTTTTGGAAGTAAATGGTATTTGATGTATTACCAACAGACATTTTAGATACTTGACATGCACCACTACATATAGTATTATTGGCTTTGGCAGATTACAAAATACATACAAAGCGTAAATCTTTAGGAGGATTAAAATGAAAAAGTTCAGACTTGCAACCCTTATTATCATGATTGTCGCTATGCTGTGCGTTATGCTTGCAGCATGTGACAGCACCCCTGCAAACGGCGGCGGTGGCGGCACAGGCGACGGCGGCACAACCGGCGACGGTGGCACAACCGGTGACGGCGGCGATGACGGCGCTGCTCTTAAAATTGTCATCGTAACATCAGGCTCAAGCGTTGACGACGGTTCGTTTAACCAAAACAACTTTGAAGGCATTAATGACTTCATCGCTGAAAATCCCCGCACAACTGTAGTCCCTGTCACATCTGCTTCTATCGCAACATCAAAAGAAGATGTTGAAGCTGTTGTCGCTGACTATGATGTAATCGTAGTTCCCGGCTTCCAGTTTTCATCGATATCAGAAGTAGCACTCGCAAACCCCGATAAGTTCTTTATTCTTGTAGACTCCAACCCCGATGAAGTCGACGGACAAGAAGTATTTGACAACATTTATGCAATGACATTTAAGGAGCAGGAAAGCGGCTTCTTTGCAGGTATTGCAGCAGCAATGGAAACCACAACAGGTAAAGTCGCATTTGTCGGCGGCATAGCATTCCCCCCCGTTGTCAACTATCAGTTCGGCTTTGACGCAGGCGTCAAGTGGGCAAATGCAAACCTCGGCACAGATGCAGAAATTATTGAGCTTCCCGCATTTGCAGGCGAAGATGTACGCGGCATCAATGTTGCCGGCAACTATGTACAAAGCTTTGGCGACCAAGCACAAGGCAAGGTTGTTGCAGAAGCCCTTATCAGCGAAGGCGTTGACATTCTCTTTGTAGCAGCAGGCGGCTCGGGACTTGGTGCGTTCACGGCAGCAAAAGAGAGCACAGGCGTTATGGTTATCGGCTGTGACGTTGACCAGTTTGACGACGGCGTATTTGCAGGCGGAAACGTTGTGCTTACATCGGGACTGAAAAACATGCGTATCAACGTAACACGTCAGCTTAATGCAGTTAAAGCCGGCACATTCAAAGGCGGCAACTATCTGCTCGGCGCTGACACAGAGTCCACAGGCTTTGTCTCCGCAACAGGCAGACATCAGCTTTCGGCTGAAACTCTCACAGCAATGAATGATGCACTTGCAAAAGTAAAATCCGGTGATATTCAACCTCCGGGTAACTTCTTCGAGGGCAACTTAGGCTAAGCGTAATTTGCAATCAGACACGGATTAAATACAACCCGTGTCTGATTGTCATTTTTTAGAATTTTCGGCGTCATTGCGAGGAACCATCTGGATCGCCACGCTTCGCTCGCGATGACGGAGAGGTTAAATAATTAAAGGTATATGGAAAATATTATTGAAATTAAAAATATAACAAAATGTTTTCCCGGGATTATTGCAAACAACAATATATCCCTTGAAATCAGACGTGGCGAAATATATGCACTGCTCGGCGAAAACGGAGCCGGCAAGAGCACACTTATGAACCTGCTTTTCGGACTCTACGAGCCTGACAGCGGGCAGATTTTTTTGCGTGGCGAGCCTGTCAACATTTCCTCCCCTGCTTTTGCATCGTCCTTATCAATCGGAATGGTGCATCAGCATTTTCGGCTTGTCGAGGAGTTTACAATAGCAGAAAATATCGTGCTCGGCACAGAAACAATAAAGCGTTTTCTCGGAATTCTTCCCTATGTCGACATGAAAACAGTCAGCAAAAAAATATCCGAGCTGTCAAAAAGCTACGGTCTCGACGTTGACCCCGATATGAAAGTATCTCAGGCAAGTGTTTCCGTACGTCAGCGTGCTGAAATCTTAAAAATGCTCTACCGCGAAGCGGAGATACTGATTTTTGACGAGCCGACGGCAATGCTCGCACCACAGGAAATCGACTATCTTCTGCAAATTATGAAAAACCTGCGTGAACAGGGAAAAACGATTATTCTCATAACTCACAAATTAAACGAAGTTAAACATATAGCCGACCGCTGCGGTATTTTGAACCGTGGTAATTTAGTAGGCGTCTACGATGTCGCTGATACCTCGGTTGAAAAAATGGCAGCATATATGGTCGGACGCGAGCTTGAAGATGAAAAACCACCGTCAAAGCATGATTTTGGCGAGGTTATTCTTGATGTAAAAAATCTCAGCGTTTCAAAACAAGGCACTTCATGTGTAAATGATGTATCGTTTTGCGTACGTGCGGGCGAGGTTTTTGCTGTCGCAGGTGTTGACGGCAACGGGCAGATTGAGCTTGCCGACGCGATATTTGGTCTGCTCGAAGCTACAGGTGGCAGTATCACACTTTTAGGACAGGATATTACAAATGCCGCAACACGTGAGCGTGTTGAAACAGGAATGTCTTATGTTCCCGAGGACAGGCACAGTGTCGGGCTTATTTTAGATTTCTTACTGCAGCAGAATTTGGCACTTAGGCGTTATTATCAAAAGCCGTTTTCAAAACACGGCATCTTAAACGACAGTATCTTTGAAAGCTTCGCAGACGGGCTTATTGATAAATATGATATCCGCTGCGGCAGGGGTGCTGTTACAGTTACCCGCTCCATGTCCGGCGGAAATCAGCAAAAAGCTATTGTTGCAAGGGAGATTGAAAAAGACTCAAAGCTGATGATATTTGTTCAGCCTACACGCGGGCTTGATATCGGAGCTATACGTGCAATCCATGAGCATATAATGAATGTTCGCGCCGAGGGTCATGCGATTTTTCTGATTTCCATGGAGCTTGACGAAATAACGGTATTAGCGGATACTATCGGCGTTATGTATGAGGGGCGTATAAACCGTATCGCTCCGGCGAGCGAGCTTACAACCGATGAAATCGGTGAATATATGATGGGTGTAAAAACATGAAAGTCAAAAGGATACTTAGATTAATAGTCGGCAACGAAAAGCAACAGGCATATACTGTGCCGCTTTTGGCAATTCTTTGTTCGCTCATTGTTTCTTCGATACTGCTTTTATTTATGGGCAGAAACCCGATTACCGCATTTCAGTCAATTCTTGCAGGTGCGGGCGTTCTGCCCCGACCGAATTACGCCGGCGGCAGGGGCATGTTTACAGATATTATGATGACTCTGTCCGAGCTCACTCCAATGATATTTGCTTCCCTTGCGGTTACTGTCGCATTTAAGGGCGGCCTGTTCAATATCGGCATTTCCGGTCAAATGCTCTTTTCGGGCTTTATAGCAACGGTTCTTATCGGTTACTCCGAGCTGCCAAGCTACATTGCAATGCCGCTTGTAATTATCATAGGTACATTATGCGGAGCTTTTATCGGCGCTTTAATCGGGCTTTTGAAAGCCAAGTTTAATATTAACGAGGTTGTTTCGAGCATAATGCTCAATTACATAATAATGTACATTATTTCATTCTTTATTCAAACCCGATTTATCGACCCCATAACACGCCAATCAGTCGAAATAAACAGCTCTGCAAGGCTTGTTTTGCAAAATGTGCAGGTTGGTCCCTACAGAGCCGTTATACCGTTTTTTATTATTCTCGCAATCGCAGCAGCTTTTGCACTTCGCTTTTTCTTAAACCGCACAAGAGCGGGCTTTGACCTGCGGGCAGTCGGCCTAAACTCTCGCGCGGCAAGGTATCTTGGCATTAAGCCTCAGCTTAATATAATGGTTGCAATGATTATATCGGGTGCTTTGGCAGGGCTTGCAGGTGTCACGCACTATCTTGGCTTTCAAGGAGCTATGCCAACGAGAGAGCTCGTTGGTACGGGCTTTGACGCTATCGCCGTCGCACTGCTCGGCAATGTGTCTCCGATAGGTTCACTTTTTGCTTCTGTATTGATAACCATTATTTCACGCGGCACAACTTATATGAGTAGTATTTTAGATGTTCAACGCGAAATTGCACAGGTTATAACGGGTTTTATACTACTCTTCTCTGCTTGCGGTGCGTTTATTAAGCAAGTCGTCAACACAAGTGATGTTGTCACTGCCGAACCTGAAGCAGATGATGTTCCTACGGAAGAAGGAGAATAGCACCATGGATACTGTACTTATTGACGGCCTGTCGTATGCCCTTCCGCTTCTTTGCATAGCAATCGGCGGAATTTACAGTGAGCGCTCGGGCATCATAAACTTGGCACTTGAGGGGCTACTCGGCGCGGGTGCGTTTGTCGGTGCTTTGTTTGTTGCGTTTTTTGGCGGACTGTTTGCACAACATTCATCTATTCCAATGTACTTTGCGTTTTTGTTTGCAATGATTGGCGGTGCGGTGTTTGCGATGCTGCACGGGCTTTTGTGCGTAAAGTTTCGGGCAAACCAAGTCATTTCATGCGTTGTTATCAATATCCTCGCTATTGCACTGACGGGATTTTTTACACGACAGATAAATTCTCAGGTATTCAATCAACCGTCCGACAGAATTAATCTCGGCGTTTCAATACGTTTTGATATCCCCTATCTGTCCGACATTCCGTTTATCGGAGCGGCATTCCAACGTGTTTACCCGTTCCAGATTATTATCATCGCTGTTGTGATTTTCTCATGGTATCTTCTCTATAAAACACGTTTCGGCATGAGAATACGTGCCTGCGGCGATAACCCCCACGCCGTTGACGGTGCGGGTATCAGCGTTGCAAAGACACGTTTTATTGCAGTTATGATATCGGGTGCTTTGGCAGGGCTTGGCGGCATGTCTTATGCATACTCCATTGCTGCAAGCTTTTCACCGGGAATATACATGGGTGCGGGCTTTTTGGCAATTGCAGCGCTCATATTCGGTAACTGGCGCATCATGCCGACAGTTGGAGCATGTCTGCTCTTTGGATTTGCGCGCTCGGGAGGTCAACGGCTTGCTCATATCCTTGAGCTGCCCGTGAGCTTTTCCGACCTCATAATAATGCTGCCCTATGTTGTGACTTTGCTGCTTCTTATCTTCTTCTCAAAAAGCAACAGAGCCCCCCGCGCTCTTGGCGAGATATACGACAAAGGCAAGAGGTAGTAAGAGCCTCTATTCTCTTAATTACTTACATTACCGTCCGGGTCTACAATAGAAAACTCGTGATTTGGAAGCAGAACTATCGTTGAGCCGGAAGGAATATTGTAGGGTAATCCATATCGATGTGCAGAAAAACCGTCTGTTTCTAATGCTCCAAGCATATATCCGCTATCATAGAAAAAATCATAAAAATCAAAAGTAACTGTATCACCGTCTTCTATAACATCATAACTATCTGAATTTTGATATTTCCCTATTCCCAATACGATTTCTACTAAATGAAATGTACTGCCCGAATTATTCGTAATAGTGAGCTGATTGACATTTGTTGCCGGTGGCGGTTCGGGTGTGTTAGTATCGCTGTTGTCAGAGCTACCACCATTGCCATTGTCACCACTATTATCGGGCGTTGGTGAAGGAGTGTCGTTTTGCGGAGGTGTAGCTGTTGGTGCGCCATTTGCGGGTGGTGCAGTACCGCCGCCACAAGCGACGAGGGTTAGTACCATGAGTAATGCAAGTGTTAGTACAAGTAGTTTTTTCATTTTTTGTGTCCTCCATGATAAATATTTGTCATAAAAATATATCATCATTTAATTTCGATATATAAATTGTTTTACGGAGCTATAAATGGTTGCGCAACAAAGTTCCTGTTTGCATCTACATAAAAACCTCCCATTTCATCAGCGGTTAACTCAACGCCGTGAATAATGAGAGATACTCTATAAGTTGCAGGATGTTGCGAAAAGCCTGCATCTTCAACTGCTTTTATAGTAGCATCAGGAGCGCCATCTACAAAAAATAATCCAAGTTCATTGTCATTATACTGTATCATTTCTACAACAGATACAGGATGCGGAGTATCATTAATGTATATAATTATATTCGAAAAATCTGCTGCTGTATGTGTCTTTGAACCATTCCAAGAACTATCGAAAACAATACTAATTTCCCAAGTACCTGTAAAAAGATAATCGTCAGTATGAAGTATTGCTAACCCACCACTTACACCTTTATAATCAGAAAGTGGTTTATTGTTGTTATCTTGCACCATGTTACTGTCATTATTACTTGGTGCGTTTGTCAAATCAGTTTGGTTTTGTGGTGTATCGTTACTTGGCGGGTCGGTTGGTGCTCCTGCTGAGCCGCCGCAGTTGACGAGCGATAGGGTCGTAAAAAGTATTAGGTTAAGAAATAGTATTTTTATCATATTGGTATGCTCCTGTTTTATCTGTTAATGCACGAAAACGTCCGCTTTGCTAATGCAAAACAGACGTTTTATTAACTGTGGATATGCGGACGAACACAGTTCGTCCCTACAACGATGTCAATGTATGTATGTATGTATGTATGTATGTATGTATGTATGTATGTATGTATGTATGTATGTATGTATGTATGTATGTATGTATGTATGTATGTAATTTTCTACGGTATTTTTCATAAAGTCAAGTACCTTTTTAATTGAATGGATTTTTTATTAACAGAGAATTACTAATAACCTGCCCAGAGCTCATGTCTTCAGTAAATATCACATTACAATCGCCTTCTATTGCTGATGCCAGCATCAGAGAATCATAATATGAAAAATTGTAACGGGTTTTAAGAGCCAGTGCACTGTTTATTGTTGCTCTGTTTATCGATAAAATGTTATCGCATACTAATTCTATATTATCGAGATGCTCTTCAATTTTTACCGCGTCCAAGTTAAATTTCCGAAACCATACATTACTGAGTTCGTTGAATGTTTGTAAACTCGTCACACATTTATACTCATCAAGCAAGTTCTGTGCAACATTTCTTTTTTTATCATCATCTTCTGAATGAAGATAAACCAAGACATTAGTGTCAAGAAAGGCTCTATCGGGCATTTGCTTCCTCCCTGTTAAACTTCCACCCATTTGTTTTTATAGTAGGAGCTAACAGCAAGTCACTCCTGCGAGATGATGTTGCTTTACGACTACTTGCTTTACGGGTATTTTGTTCCAATAAAATAACCTTAACATTAGATGTTACTTTTCTTCTAAATCTCTTTGGAATTAATATTGTACCATTTTCCGGAGTTGCGTAAAATTCGTATGCTTCCATCAAGTTCACCTCGTTTTCTATTATAAACGTCAATTCATCTTATTGCAAGATTAACATAAATGCTTCATTGACCACCCCGGCACTTCGTGCCACCCCTCCAAGGAGGGGAATTTTTCACAATATATAAGCCTATGCTAACCAACTGCTGAATTTGTTTATACTCTCTTCGATGAGTTGCCAAATGTTGCCCGGCAAGGCAGAGCCGTCGCGGTGCTCTGAAACCTCATCGTTTAATCTGACCCTGACAGTGCCGTCACTTTTTGCAAAGAAGCCGGCATTTTTGCTGTTTTCAAAGTCTTCTTTGTATATAAAATATGTAAACTTATCAAGATAAGGAGCACTCTTGTACGGGCAGAAAACGGCACAGTTTCCGCACTCGTTGCACATAAAGTCCATATGTACAATCTGTACACGCCCGTCGATGCTTACGTTGACATTCGCTCTGTTCGGACAAACATCAACACAAAGATTACACACCGTTGCACACTCAAGGCAACGCTTAGCTTCGGGCACTTCCCTCTTGCCGGAGTATAAAACACCCTTTTTCATGGTAACACCCGAAACATCGTCATTTATATTCAGCCCGACATATTTGTCAAAGCTGATATCTTGGGGTGCAGTGCTAAGACTGTGCACGGCGGCAGCACATAACGCAGCGTCGGCTATTGCTTCGGCTACAGTCGCGGGACCTCGCGCCGCATCACCTATTATGAAAATATCGCTGTCAACTCTACTGCTGTCAGCCAAAGAGTTATCTGCCTTGTTTCCTACGGCAGCAATAACCGTATCGGCGGGAATTTCCACCGTTTCGCCTGTTGCAACAGGACTTCTTCTACCCGAACTATCGGGTGCTCCGAGTTCCATTACATCACAGGTAAGCCTTTTGCCGTCATAACTGACAGGAGCAAGAAGCTCCCTAAACTCCACCCCGTCCGCCCGGGCAAGCTCAAGCTCCTCGGCATCGGCGGGCATATAGTGCTTTGTACGGCGGTATACGAGTGATACTTTTTCGACACCGTCTATCCGTTTTGCTGCACGCGCTGTGTCCATTGCCGTGTTGCCGCCACCGATTACCACTACATTTTTCCCCGCTGTGATACTCTGCTGATTTCGTTTTAATTCCTCAAGAAAGGTCAGAGCATCAAGTGCAGATTTTTCACCAAGCGAGAGTTCTATCGGCCTCCACGCACCTGTTGCTACAATCACCTGCTCAAACCCCTCGGCAAACAGCTTATCTATGTCGGTGATTTTAACAGATAATTTCACCTCAATACCCATAGCAAGTACAAGCTTTATATCATTATCTATTGCCGTGCTTTTTATGCGAAACTCGGGTATTACATGGCGGACTACGCCACCAAGACAGTCTCTTTCTTCAAATATCGTAACATGTCTGCCCGCTCTTGCCAAAAAGTAAGCCGCGGCAAGACCTGCAGGGCCTCCACCCACAATTGCAATCTTACCGCCTGTTTTCGACGGCTTAGGTGTGCTCTCAATTTCTGCAAGCAACTGCTTAAAGCCGTTAAATACTGCGGCAAGCTTAACCGCACGTATGTCTACGCTGCCCTCGTAATAAGAGCGCGTACACTTGTTCATACAGTTGTGCGAGCATATTGTACCTGTAATGTTCGGCAGCGGATTTCTTTCCGTTATAACACGCAGGGCTTCAAGAGACTTATGCTCTTCCATAAGGCGCAGATATGCGGGAACATCCTGACCGAACGGACAGCCGTCACGGCAGGGTGCTCTGTAGCAGTCAATAAGCGGCACTTGCTCGTTTATCTTCCGCTGCGGCGGAATTCCTGCGCTCTTGCGGTACATTTCATCGGTAAAGGTCTTATCGACCAAGGCTTGAAGCCTGTCAAGATTAATTGGTGTGCTCTTCGCTTCACTGAGTTTATCGGCTAATTGATGCAGCCTTTCATATCCGCCCGGTTTCAGAAGTGTTGTTGCTACTGTAATCGGCGAAATCCCTGTTTCATATAAATCTATTATATTTCGTGCATCCACTCCGCCCGAGAAGCTTATCCTAAGCTTCCCGTCAAAAGCCTTTGACAAGCGGTTTGCCAGTTCTATCGAGAGCGGAAATAACGCACGTCCCGACATATACATCTCCTCACCGGGCAGTGTTTCGTCCGCTATTTGCACCGGAAATGTATTTGTCAGCTTAACACCAAAATCAAGTGACAAACCGTCTGCAACAGCTTGAAGTCTTTTCAGCATCGGCACGCAGTCTTCAAACTGTAAGTCAGCCTTAAAATGTCTGTCATCAAAGCTGACAGTATCAAAACCAAGCGTATCAAGCGTATTTCGGGCATAGTCATATCCGAGCAGCGTCGGGTTGCACTTAACAAATGTGTGCAGCTTTTTTTCTTCAAGCAAATATTTTGCAATCCGTTCTATTTCATCGGGCGGACAGCCGTGCAGTGTTGAGAGCGTGATTGATTTTGATATCTGCGGCGACAGCTTATCAATAAAATATTTATCAACATACTTAAAGCGGGTCAGGTTCTCTTTTACCCAATCCATGCATGTCTTCCAAGCTTCTGTATTCTCAGCGTTTTTTAAGCCCTCTATAAAGCTGTCTATCTTAGGCGACTTAATCCCGTCAAGGTCATAGCCGACGCTCATGTTAAAGATAAAACCGTTTTCGCTGCCAAGCCCAAGCTCACGGCTAAGCAGTGTAATCGCAAACCAGCCTTTTATATACTCGTCTTGTGCTTGCGGCACGTACAGCTCCGTCGACCACTCGACATTATATCCCTCGTCCCCGGCGTAAATACACGGCTTTGACACCGGCAGGTCTTCACCGTCAAGCTTCTGCACGGTTTTCAGTTCGAAAAAGCGTGCTCCCGCTACATAGGCTGCAATAAGGTTTTGAGCAAGCTGTGTGTGAGGTCCTGCTGCAGGTCCAAACGGCAGCACAGCGCCCGATGGCTCACGGTCAAAGAGCTTACGGACGCCAAAAACCGTACCGTCGGTTTCATATTCATTTAATGCCCAATTCATTAATTGTCCGAACGGAATTTGCCGCATCAAATCACTCATAATCTATTACCTCACCCGTTAATTCTCTTCCACAAACCAGCCGATTGCTCGCGGCATTTTGCGAGTATTTCATCGCCGTCAATATCAACAAGCTCACGGTTTTCCATTTTAACCACGCCGTTTATAACTGTCGTCACAACACTTCTTCCGCTCATCCCAAAGAGAATATGACCGTCGCAGTTATCCGCCGTCATAGGTGTTTGAGGTATGTAGTCGCTGACAATTACATCGGCGGCTGCACCCGTCTCGAGCACCCCGATTTTTGTTTCAAAGCTTCGGGCACACATGGCGGCGTTATTTTGAAACAGCATTTGCGGCACTTCACTCCATGCGGCGCCCGGGTCTTTAAGTTCATGCTTGTGTATGATGTTTGCAACTTTTTCGGACTCAAGCATATCATTTGTGTAACCGTCAGTTCCGAGCCCGAGCAAAATACCGCGACGTACCATTTCCATACACGGAGGAATACCAACGGCATTTCCCATGTTCGACTCCGGGTTATGCACAACCATAGTATCTGTTTCTTTGATGATATCCATCTCTTTTTCGCCGACATGTATACAATGCCCCGTTATTGTCTTTTTGCCGAGTATGCCAAGGTCAAACAAACGGTTTATCACATGCTTGCCGTATTTTTCCAAAGAGTCGTTTACATCCTCAATACCCTCCGCAACATGAATATGATAGCCTATACCCTGCGGTGTGTTTTCCTTGCAAAGCTCCATTGTTTTATCCGACAATGTAAAGGACGCATGTAATCCCATCATGCCTTTTATCATATCGGTTTTATCTGCCATGGCGAATTTTATGAAATCGGCATTTTCTGCGACTGCCTCCCGCATTTTTTCCTCGCCGTCCCTGTCCGACACCTCATAGCAAAGGCTCGTTCTGACACCAAGCTCCTTTGCGGCGTCGGCAATTCTAAAAAGACTGCCCCGTATGCCGCCATAACTTGCATGGTGGTCAAATACGGTTGTGCAGCCGTTTTTGATACATTCAAGATATGTATACATTGCACTTAGGTATGTATCTTCAAGCTGTAAATTGCGGTCGATAGTCCACCAAAGACCGTCCAAGATTTCGGGGAAACTGCGCGGTGCATAACCTTTTACTGATAAACCCCTTGCAAACGCACTGTAGATATGGTTGTGTGCATTTATGAGCCCGGGCATTATTACACCACCACGGGCATCAATAAATCTTGCCGTCTGATATTTATCGCGAAGCACCGCTGTATCGCCAACCTCTTTTATGAAGGTCTTTTCAATAACAACCGCACCGTTTTCAATTAACTCATTTGGCAAGCCCCTTGTAATAAGCCGCCCGTTACCGATTATCAGCAGCATTTCCCACCTCCGCTTATCATAAGCCTTACAGCTTCAACTGCTGTTTTAATCGCAAGGGTTGTGTCATGAGCCTCTTTGTTGCTGAGGCCCTTGAGCTGACGCTCTTGATTCCAAACGACGCTGAGCACACAGCCTGCCCGAAGCCCCAACACCCCGGCGACAATGTATAGGGTGGCGCTTTCCATTTCGGATGCAAGGCAGCCTGCTTTTATCCAAGCCTGCCATTTGTCCTTAAGGTCATATCCGACGGGCATTCTATCGGGTGAGTGCTGTCCGTAAAATGAGTCCTTACACTGAACCACACCCGTGTGATATTTTGCACCAATATTCCCTGCCGCTTGCACAAGTGCATTTGTGACCGCTAAATCTGCGATTGCGGGAAACTCAATCGGGACGTACTCGCGGGTTGTTCCCTCCTGACGTATTGCACCCGTTGCAATCACTACATCGCCGCTTTCGACAAAATCCGCCATGCCGCCGCATGTACCGACGCGTACATATGTTTCAATACCAAGTGTAGATAGCTCTTCAACCGCTATTGCTGTTGACGGGCCGCCCATGCCTGTCGACATAACTAAAACAGGCTGAGTGTTAATTTCACCAATCCATGTTGTGTATTCACGGTTTTGGCATAAAAAACGCGGATTGTCCAAAAACTCTGCAATCGCCTGAACACGACCGGGGTCGCCGGGCAGTATTACATATTTAGCTCCGCATGCATCGTCAAATCCAAGATGATATGTTGTTTTCATTAAAATGACCTCTTTTCGTTAGTATGCTCCGGCTGCCCCTCCGCTTAATATTTTCACTGCGGAACTTGTTCCGAGCCTGTCTGCTCCGGCATTTATAAATGCAACCATATCCTCGCGTGTGCGTATGCCTCCGGCAGCTTTAATCTTGACACCATATCCGATATGTTTTTTGAACAGCTCAATATCAGAGAGCACAGCCCCGCTTGTACCAAAGCCTGTTGATGTTTTTATATAGTCTGCACCTGCTTTTGTCACAATCTCACAAAGCTGTATTTTTTCTTCATCATTTAAGTAGCAGGTTTCGATAATTACCTTTAATACCTTTTTTTGAGCAATTTGCTTTAAGTATGCAACCTCGTCTGTAATAGCGTCGATATAATTATTTTTGATATGTGTAATATTTACAACCATATCAATTTCGTTTGCACTGTCGTCAACGGCAGTTTTTGCGGCAAGTGCTTTTACGGAAGTCAGGTCATATCCGAGCGGAAACCCTACCACAGTGCAGATATTCAAGTCAGGATATAACGAACGGGCAAGCTTTATGTAAGTGGGTGGAATACAAACAGAAGCAGTCTTGTACTTCACCGCTTCCTTGCATAACTTCTCTATATCTGCACTTGTTGCCGTTGCAGAAAGTAATGTATGGTCCACATAGCTGTAAATTTGCTCATCAGTCATAATTGTCACCCCTGCCTAATTATATCATATTATTTGAATTTCAAGTGTTGACAGATAGGATACAATGTGTTACAATTCAGTTACAAATATATGGGAGGGTCTTGCAAATGCCTGCAAATACTAAGGAAAAGACACTTAATTACAAAGGTCATCCGCTTAGACGAAAAGATGACATTATTTATTATGGCAGCATGACAGATAAGTATATTATCATGCTTCAAATAGCAGAGTCCAAAGCATTTGAAGACCTCAATCTTGCAACAAGAGTGTCTGTGCAGCTTCAATACACAGACCCCGAACTGAAATCACGCGACAGAGTTGTCAAAAAAAGCGAAAAGACAAGCTTCTTTGAAGCCATCGACGTTGCTGCCGTTTGGCTCGACAGAGCCTTGGCATCAGCATAGAAAGGTCATATTATTTAATGAAGATTGTACGAAAAATAGCTTCTATATTACTGCTGATAACAATTATCGCAACAATGCTGCCGCTCACAGCCGCCGCAACAACCCGCACAATAGCATGGGGTGCGGCGAATGCAGTCGGTAACGGAGTGCGTATCCGTGCAGGTGCGGGATTAAACCACGATATCCTGACACAAGCAAGCCGCGGTGACGCCATTGTTATTCTTGAGCGCACAAACAGCGAATGGTATCGCGTCAACTATAGAGGCACTGTCGGGTTTGTCAGTGTTCCCCTGCTTGAAAGACCCCGCACGGTCGCCGATTTTAACGCAAGCGGCAAAATTACAGGCGACAGAGTTAACATGCGCGAGCGTCCCGACATTAACAGTACGGTTCTCGGCACTTATGTCCAAGATACGATTATGAGCATAATCGGACTTAATAACGGTTGGTTTAAGGTGCGTTTTGACAATAAAACAGGTTATGTCCGCTCTGACTTTATGAGCGTTACCTCGTCCACAGCTTCGACAAGCACATCATCATCAAGCTCATCGTCAGCTACGACATCTGCCGCATCAACCCCAACAAGCACACAGGTTATACCAACAGGCACAGCGCCTGACCCAAATGTTGAATTGGGTCAACAGATTGCAGATTTAGCCCTGTCTTTCATTGGCACCAAATATGTTTATGGCGGCGCTTCCCCGTCGGGATTTGACTGCAGCGGCTTAGTATCATATGTGTTTCGCCAGTTCGGCGTTAGCCTCACACGCAACTCCGCAGGACAATACAGAGATAACGGCACACATATAAAAAGATCAGAGCTCTCCGTCGGAGACCTCATCTTTACATCAGAAAACGGACGTACAGTAACACATGTTGCTATCTACATCGGCGATAACAAGATTGTTCATTCCGCAAGGTCAAGCGGCGGTGTTCTAATCAGCGACCTCGGCAGTGCATATTACACAAGAACATGGTTCGGCGCAAAAAGAATTGTCTAAAAATAAATACACCATCGTCATTGCGGCCTACGGGTCGCAATATTTTTTACTTCAGGTGTTTATGAAGTATCGTTAAAACCTTGTCAATATCAAGCGGCTTGCCGAGATGACCATCCATTCCCGCTTCATTACAAGCCTTTATATCGTCTTGAAATACATTAGCTGTCATTGCTACAATCGGCAGCTTTTTTGCGCTCTGCTCCGGCATAGCACGTATTTGCCGCGTAGCTTCCAACCCGCCCATTTGCGGCATTTGTAAATCCATAAAGATGATATCATACTTATCGGGATTTTCTTTTATTATATTAAGTGCTTCCACGCCGTTTTCCGCACAGTCGATAGTCAACCCGCTGCCTTCCAAAAGTGCAACTAAAATTTCACGGTTTATTTCAACGTCTTCTGCAACAAGAAGCCGTTTCCCCTTAAAGGCACCCTTAATCACATCAATGCTCTCGCCACTGTCTGCAGCCTCAAACGAAACATCGTCATCTCTGTCGCTGTATTTCATTTGTACATCAGCAATAAACCTTGATCCCTTAGATAGCTCGGACTCAACCCATATTTCACCGTTCATGAGCTCGACAATCCGCTTGGTAATGGACAGCCCCAAGCCTGTACCACCGTATTCCCTGCTAATTCCGCTGTCTGCCTGTTCAAAAGCTAAAAACAGCCTCTCCTGCTGCTGCTGCGATATACCTATCCCATTGTCTTTTACTTCAATACGCACACGGCAGTGCTCGTCAGCTTTATCAACCACAGATACGTCTAAATGAATTTCACCACATTCGGGTGTAAATTTTACTGCGTTATAAAGCAGGTTCGAGATAACCTGTGCAAGCCGCTGGTCGTCGCCGACAACAAATCGCGGCATTTTTTTGTCTATATTAACACTCAGAATTTGCTGCTTTTCATCGGCACGAAAATGTATAACATTAAGAACCTTATCGAGCATGTGCTCAAAGTTATATTCAACGGAAAAGAGCTCCAGTTTATCTGCTTCAATTTTTGCCATATCAAGTATGTCATTTACCAAACTGAGCAAATGAGACGACGCGTCGCCTATCTTGTTTAGGGCATGTATCTTATCTCCTATTTCATCTTTTCTTTTTCCTATCAACGTCATTCCGATGATAGCGTTGAGCGGTGTGCGCATTTCATGGCTCATGTTAGCAAGGAAGTCACTTTTTGCCTGACTGGCTGCCTGTACCTTTTCTGTGGCTTTAACAAGCTCGGTAATATCCACTGCATGCTGCAGATGTACAACTCTGCCGTCATACCAGTTAATATAACAATCAGAGTGCCTAACATAAATATCAGCTTCGGCAAGATGCTCGTCCCACACAACGGTCGCTTCGGGGTTTTTGTCAAGCTGATGACACGGACAAAAGTCACACATAGCTTCCTGATCGCTTCGGAACATTTCATAACAAAACTCACCGATGACATCGTCATCTTCAAAGCCAAAACCTTTTTTCATGTAAGAATTGACAAAAAGAAGCTCTCCTGTTTCCGGAACAGTAACGTAAATTGCCGCGTCAATACTGTCGAGAATACTCTCCATAGAGCTGAGTGTATTTTCAACATCTTCACCCAAAGCATCACGATTGATTGCACTTACCATCATAACACTGACGGATTTAATAATTTTAATTTCTTCTTCGGAATACTCACGCTCTGTTTTGCAATCATCAAGACTAAAGAGTCCCCATAATCTGCCCTCCATAAAAAGAGGCATGATTATGACCGATTTTACGCCCAAGGGATCCAAAAATCTACGGTCGTTTTCAGGCATTTTTGAAACAATACCGCTTATTGCTTTTTCTCGGACAAATTTCGTATACCAGTCTAAATCGTACTCACCAATCGGGTTATACAGTATGTCAGGAGTTTCCCCAACGCTTGCTCCCAAATCACTAAACCAGTAATAATCACGGCAATATTGCAGTACCTCACCCGCAGCCTCGGCACGCCAGATATTAATCCTGTCGGCATCCATCGAATTGGCAATCAGCTCCATTCCTTTATTTAGTATGGAGTGAATATCCTTTTTGTCCCTTTGCTCAAGGAGCATTATTGCGGCGGAATTGACAGCCTGCAGAATGTTTCTGTGATGGGTGATTTCATCCGTCATCCGCTTTCGTTCATCTGAGTTGATTAGAATAATTTGATTTTTTACTCTCAGTTTAACAATCGGCGATTGAAACGGTTTGAAAATATAGTCAGCTGCTCCAAGTCTTAACCCTTTCTCCTCAGACTCAATGTCATTAAGCCCCGTAATAATGATTACAGGAATACCGCGTGTGATTTCCGAGCTTTTAAGCTGAGAGAGCACTTCAAAACCGTCAAGTCCCGGCATAAGAATATCGAGCAATATAATATCGGGCAGATTTTCTTCCGCGGCTGTTAAAGCTTCAAGGCTGTCGGTAACAGCGCAAATGGTATATTCATCTTCCAAAATACCTGTAAGCGTTATTATATTGTTCGGGTCATCATCAATTACAAGAACTTTGTGATTAGTTTTTTCATTCATGTTCAGAGTTCAACTTTCCTCGTAATTTTTCAAGTGTTTCAAGCGCCTGCTTAAACTTACACTCCTCTATTTGCCTGACAAGCTGTTCTGCTCCCTGCACAGCATAAAGCTCATCTGTCATCTTCAAGCTTTTCATATTCCTGCTTTTTAAGAGCGGCTCTAAAGCATCAAGCAAGCTCAAGATTTTCTTAACGTCAGTTATTTCCGCTTTACCCTTGCTCCTTTTTTCGTTGAGCAAAGGTGAGAGCTCCGAGAGAACTAAATCAAGCTGTGTTTTTAGAATTGACATACTATCATCACTTGGCTCGGGATTATCACCGGCAAGTGTTTCTTCAATCTGTGCGGCTACCTGTTGCAGCAATTTTTTGCCGAGCTGCCCCGCATTACTCTTTAACGTATGTACAAGCCTATGAGCAAGCTTAATATCACCGCCCAATATGGCGGAGACTATATCGTTATATGTGCTTTGGTTGCCTTTAACAAAGTTGGTTTTAATTATTTTGAGCGCCTTGCTTTCTTCTTCTGCTTCCTGCTGCTTGTCGATAGGGGTATAGCTTTCAACAGTCAGATATTTCGCCAAACATCTCCATAACTCATGCGTTGTAAACGGCTTGCCGACCGTATCGCTAATTCCGTTTATTCTGTAGAGCTCTAAATCGTTTGACATTACATTTGCAGTCAGTGCAACTATCGGCGTCTTAACACCCATTGCCATAATTCGCTCTGCAGCGTCAAGACCGTCCATAACAGGCATATGTATATCCATAAAAATCAAATCAAACGGCTCTTTATCACTTTTGAGCCGCTTAGATACAATATCAACACCCTCTTTGCCGTTGTTTGCTACTACTGTTTTTAAGCCGACTCTGCCCAAATGGTCGCAGATGACCTGTTGGTTTAAGCCGTTATCTTCACAAATCAATATCTCACCCGAAAAATGCGGCTTTTCAAAATCATTAATTACTATTAGCTCAGCCGGAATTACATCATCATCATCATCGATGAGTTCAAATTTGAGGTCAAAGCTGAACTTACTGCCTACCCCGGGTGTACTGTCTACAATGAGTGAGCCGCCCATAAGTTCAATAATATTTTTTGTGATTGAAAGCCCGAGCCCCGTGCCGCCGTATCTTCTTGTTATACTGTCTTCCGCCTGCATAAACGGATTAAATACTCTTTCAATCTGCTCCGATGTCATACCTATTCCGCTGTCTTTTACTTCAAAATGAATTGTTACGCTTTCTTCCTCAAGACTTGCAAGAGATGCCATAAGCTTCACTGTGCCGGAATTGGTAAACTTGACGGCATTTGATAATAAGTTCATTATTATTTGCCGCAGACGAACCGGGTCTCCGAGCAGTTTTTTGCCGACAGACGGCTCTGTGTAGCAATAGAGCATAATGCCTTTTTCTGTGATTTTCGGCATAATTGCAGATTGGCAATGCTCAAAAATATCCGGCAGACCGAACACAATATGTTCAAACTCTATTTTACCGGACTCAATCTTGGAAATATCTAAGATATCATTAATTATTTTGAGCAGCCACTCGGCACTGTCTTGAATATTTTTAAGGTAATCCCTTGTTTTATTTGGGATTTCATCACTTTGTGCAAGCTCCGAAAAACCTATTATGCTGTTCATGGGTGTGCGGATTTCATGGCTCATGTTGGCTAAAAATATTGTTTTTGAACGGTTTGCACTTTGAGCGGCCTCTATCATAGCTTTACGCTCCGTGATGTCCTGAACATATGCAATAATTGCAAAGCTATTTTCGTACGGAATTCTCTTAAGTTCTACATTCAGACTTCTCGGCTGACCGTTTAAGACAATTTCCGACTCTATTACGTTAATACCCTTTTGTACCGCTGTCATAAACGCTTCGATTAAAGGAGCAGTAGGACTGCCGTCGGATTGGTACTCGGGAATACTTTTTACAAGGCGCTCCATAAAGCCGTTTATCAGTTCCGTTTTGGACTCAAATCCAAAATAACTCAGCGATACGGGATTGCAGTCAATTACATTGAAGTTTTTGTCAAAAAGAATGTTGATATATGGATTTGACGCAAACATTGCTGATGTAGTGAAGTTTGCAGACTCAAGTGCCTGCATCATTTGCTTAAACTCTCTTAAGTCCCGCGTATAACCTACAACCACATCTTCATCAGCGTACTTTGCACGGACAAGCGTAATTTCGGCGGGAAATAGTTGCTCTTCCCCGTTTTCAGTTTTGGGTATTTTATGGGTCCATTCAAAAATGACATGACCCTCGGCAAATGCCTTTGTTATCATTGCTATTGCTTTTTCATCCGAGCGCTGTCCGTCCGGCTGGTACTCGGGGTGGCACAGTGACATAAAGCCGTTTATATATTCATGCTTTTCTTTAAACCCGTACAGCCTGATTGCCGCTTCATTACAGTCAATTGTATATAGCTTTTTGTCGAATATCTGAGCACATAAAGGCGAGGTATCAAGCATTAAAAGTGTACGCTCATTTGCACTTTGCAAACGTTTTTCGATGGTTTTGGAAATATACTGCGCAAGAAGAATACATATAACGAGTACTAAAATAGTTATCAGCACTCCGCTTGCAATAAATACGAACACTCTGCCCATATCCTCGGCAGTATAATGTCCGACAAATGCCATTCCGACGATATTATCGCCCAAGCCGTACAACGGAGCGTAAATACCAAGAATATTTCTGCCAAACAGGTTTATTCTTCCGGAAAATCTCTCCCCTGCAAGAACCATTTCGCTAATTTCTTCTCTTGCTGTTGTGCCCACAGCAAATTCACCGTTTTCGAGCAAAACGGTTGATGAGACACTTATATCATTTAGGAATAATGTAACTTCGCAGCCGGTGATTTCTTTGAGTTTTATTGAGGCGTCCGGT
Organism: Oscillospiraceae bacterium; assembly: GCA_009781515.1. GTDB lineage: Bacteria > Bacillota > Clostridia > Oscillospirales > Oscillospiraceae > WRMH01. The sequence goes on along the minus strand of WQXY01000001.1, from coordinate 77,251 downwards.
GTATCTAATCTAAAGCCCAAGGAAATCATGCCTATTATGTTCATGTCTTCGTCATGTATTGGTGCTCCGCATGATATACCAAGACGGATTGTCGGACCTGCTATAATGTAAGCTTCGGTTTTTCCTTCAAGGGCAGAGATAATCTGCGGCAGGTGTGCAAGGCTGTCACCATGCTCATCGGGAAGATGAGTTCTTATCAGAACAGTACCCTCACTGTCAAGCACGCTGCAGTATTCAACGCCCAAAAGATTTACCAAGTCGGTTGTTGTGCTTACAAGTCTTGCACGATTGTCATTTATAAGTGCATCTATCAGGTCAGGTGAGGTTGCCATTCCGACTGCCGCCATATACGCTTTTGTTTTTATTTCGCCGATTTCATTTTCTACCATAGCCATGGCAGTATTGACCTTATAGTGCATAGTGCGGTTAAGCTCTATGCTGTATAGTGCAATAGAGGCAGCGAGCACAACAACACAGCAGGCGGTTGTCAGCGTAATCATAGAGACAAATATTTTTCTTCTGATGAGACTTACCTCCGACACAAGTGCAAAAATTATAGCAGATTAACTAATTTGTGTCAATCTTGTGTCATATTTGTGTCTAAAATGACAGATATTTAGCTGCCTGCTAAAACCGCTGCATCTTGAATTCTTTCCGACATTTGCATTTCAATGTTTCCGGTAATGCCCAAATACCCGATAACTATCAGAGAAAGAACAATTACTATTGCGCAAAATGCATTGATTTTAACGTTTTCCATGTTTGTTTTTGTCATTGTGGTATCTCCTTTTTGTTTTGTTTGATGTGTGTAGTATAAGGCAGAGTTCTTACAGGCAAGTGGAGTAAATTCGAAAGGTTCTCTTAAGGAATGATTGAGAATTGCGAAAATTGGTCAATGTTTGCATAAAAATATGTTGCTCATGGTTATATCATAAGCAACATAATGTCCTATAGAACGGACTGGTGGGCGCTGAGGAACTCGAATCCCCGACCTTCCGCACGTCAAGCGGAAGCTCTACCAGCTGAGCTAAGCGCCCATATTCAGTTTTAGCGTAGTTATTTTACAATATGAATAACACATTTGTCAAGTTGATTTCCGACCTACCCATGTTGATTTCCTCTGCCCATAACAGGTAATTTGTCCCAATTTTTTCGCTAACACGGGTCTTGTCGCCCTTGGTACGCGAAAAAACCGGTCCAAACCACCTGCTTATAGGCAGTTCGGAAATCAATAAAATATTTGATACATTCCTCTACACATCGTCTACCAAGCTTGACAAATCCGTCTTTCCGTTAAAGCGCAATACGTTTACCATGAATATATTCAGCTTGTTTACTATGTTCGGAGGCAGGACATTGCCGTCAACCTCAACGGATAAAAACGGATAGTTACGCTCTCTTGCCCAAGGTGTGAAGATACCCTCAATAACACGTCCGATAAGACATGCAAACGGCCCGATGTTGACAACGCCCGAGTAGCCCGCATCCATTGCTGCGGCGGCACTGCCTGTTGAAACCGCAATTTCCGATTGGAGCTCCAAGTTTACAAAATGCTTGCTTGTGTAGCTCATGATAAGGTTCATGTCATGCGGTGTTTCGGGTATCAGCCCTGTCGGTTCCAGTATCGAAAGAACCTTTTTCTCGACCGAGTGCTTCCACCATTTTTCAAGTCCGAGCTTCCGTTTGGCGCGCCATGGTCTTGAGAAAAACCGGCTCATAGGCTTAAGCAAGTTAAGCTCCTTATTAAAGTCGTAGTCACGGACGAAATCCAAGTAATGTATCCACTCGGCAATACCCGCAACCTTTACAACAATTCCCCTTTGGCTCATCAAATCTGTCAGCTCACCGACGGCAAAATCATCACGGCGGACATATATCTCACCGACAACAATTACCTTTGAACAGTCGGTGATTTTCATTTTCAACGGTATCTTTTTTATATCCTGTGCAACCAAACGCAGCTCTTTCATAATCTCTTTCGGTCGGAACTCCACAACATCAAGCAGCTTACGCCATGCCTTATCAAACTCGGCTATTGCGGTTTTTTCGTCTGCGGCAATGGTTTTGAGAGAATTTTTCATGTCCTTGAGATAATCGGACAGTACGATGCCTTTCCAAATATCCCTCGAAAATCCCGTGCCAAGCTCGCCGTATGAGTTTTCTGCCGAGAGTGTAAATACAACAACATTTTCAAGCCGCATGTCGCGGAAAAGATTTTCATAGTAAACATAATACTGACCTGTTCTGCACGGACCGAGCGTAATCGGTACAAAGAGCAGATAGAGCTCATCTTTGCGGTATTTGTCACTCCATAAGTATTCAAGCGCAGAGCCGAGAACCAAATGGCTCGGCACACATTCTTTTCCTGACGAGTGCGCTCTTGCCACCATAACGGTTTTGCTTGTAGCAATCGGCAAAACCTCGGCACATATCCCCTGCCCGCGAAGTGCAGCGCCAATATATTCGGTGGATATCTCTCCCATGTTTGACAAAAGAACCTTGACGCGTTTGTTGCCCCGCACGGGCACTTTTTCACCAGTTTTGGAGTTATCGGCGCGCAGTTCAAACTCACCGTCAGGTTTCTTTTCACTGACAAACTTCCAGCCGTTATCATACCGCTCAAGCTCAATCTCGTCCTTTTTATCCCTGTAACCGTCAATTACGTCCAAAAACGCCTCAACTCTTGTATCAATCCCCGCATCTGCAGAGTGATTGTCAAGTTCGAGTACAAGAAACGGCTTTTGACCCATAATCCATTTGATATAGTGGAGTATAAAAGAGTCGGGAGCACATGAAAAATTCGTAATGTATGTGAGGTAGATATTGTACTCGTTTTTTAGCAATGTGGCGGATTTGACGTCTTCCTGCCCGTAATACCAGTACATATTCGGAAAAATTTCTTCATTTTCAAAAGGCAGAATATCAAAGGGAATTATCGAGTAACCGCGGCTTGTGAATTTCTTGGGTATTCCCATGTTTGCTTCGGGCGTAAAGGCATTGTAGGGTCTGCCCATAAGTGCTATTACGGGACGCTCCGCTTTACGTGCTTCCTCGAGCGCTTCAAGCCCCATTTTCTTTACCGCTGTGAAATACTCCTGCTGCTTTATGAGCGCCGTATCAAATGCAGCTTTGACCTGCGCGCTGCTTAGATTTAGTTTTTCACCCATAATTGTAAATAGCTCAAGAGCTTTTTCATTGCTGTACTTAAAGCTCACAACAAGCGGAAGCCATTTGCTTTTGTCAACATCGGGAAATGCTTTTTCGATATAATACGGCAAGCCTTGTGTGAGCGGGCAGAAGTTGGCATGGACGTCCTTTTCGTAGCTTGGCATATCCCGAAAATGCGGAAGCAATATATAGTCTGCACCACTATCGATGCAGTCTTGCACCGCACCGTGAGCAATTTCCGCGGGGAAGCAATACCCTGCCTCGGCACGTGCCACTCCCTCGTGAGGCACTTCGGTTGAAAGTCTTGTTTTTATTCCAAGTTCGTGGAAAAACCATGAGTATAGAGGATAAAGCGTATGAACCGAAAGCGCTCTCGGTATGCCGACGGTATAATCATGCTTAATAACACCCGGCGTTTCGGGCGCTGCATATTCCTCAAATAAAAGCTTCTGCCGCTTTTCGGCATAGTCAAAAATCGGTACGTCCTTTACAGTCTTTCGCATATTTGCATATTTATTGCATCTGCCGCCAAACATTATCTTGCGGTCGTTTAAACTAAGCACCTGTATCGGGCAAAGGTTTTCACATGCCTCACACTTAAATATTCTCTCATAGCCGATTTCTCTGTTTAATATCTCATTTACATCAAGCTTAATTTCATCAAGTAACCCGTCTTTATGCTTACGCCCTGCAAGCAGTGCCACACCAAAGCAGCCCATAAGCTCGGGCGACGGCGGCACGAGGATTTCCTTGCCGAGGAGCATAGCAAATGCCGCAGGCACGGCGGGGTTTTTTGCCACGCCACCTTGCAAAAACACCTTTCCTCCGATAGTACGGTTGCCTACTACACGGTTTAAGTAATTTGCAACTATTGAGCATACTATTCCGGCAGTGATGTCCTCGCGGCTTGCTCCTTGCCCTATAGCCTTTCGTATGTCACTGTTTATAAATGCCGAGCAGTGCTCGCCAAATTTAAGCGGAGCTGTTGCTTTGAGTGCTATCGGTCCGATATCTTTATCATTTGTTATCGACAGGTCGCCTGCCGCACTTTCCTCAAGAAATGAGCCTGTTCCCGCCGAGCAGGCTTCGTTCATAGCATAATCAATCGGCACTCCGTTTTTGAGCAGAACATACTTGGCATCCTGCCCGCCTATCTCAAAAATGGTCTCTACATCGGGGTCATAGTATGTTGTGCCGACGGAGTGAGCGATAATTTCGTTATACACACCTTTTGTTTCAAGAAATACGCCCAAGATTTCACGGCTCGAGCCTGTGGTGGACACAAGGCGAATGTCAATATCTCTTGACCCCGTGTCTACCTCCACTTTATCCAATATAATCTTCAAACACTCTTTAAGTGCCTTAACAGGGTCGCCATGTGTTCTGCCGTAATGACTCGCCGCAACCTCAAGCGTTTCCATGTCCACAAGACATGCCTTTGTGGTGGTTGAGCCGCCGTCTACGCCCAATATATACTTTTTGCCTTTTTGTACTGCCGTATCGGGCTTGTCAAACATCCGTACCTTTGACCCATAATCCGCAAGTCCGCTCAGCTTTTCAAACTGTATTTCACCCTCACGCATGAGGTTATTAATATCGGGAAGCGGAGCACCATGCTCATTTGCCAGTACCGCCGCTCCGAGAGCTTCAAAAACAGGCGCCTGCTCGGGTATTATAAAATTAATCTGAGGTGCTTTTTCCTTGATAAAACGCACAATATGATTGTTAAGTGTCAGACCGCCCGTCAGCACTACACTGCCGCTTTTAATTCCCGCACGTTTCAAAAAGTCGATAACCTTGACTGCCATTACATCGGAGAGCGAAAGCACAATATCGTCTTTTGTAGCTTCACGCTTGTTAAGCTTATGAGTGCAGTCGCTTTTCATAAAAACCGAACATCTTGTGGATATCGGATATACCTTTGCCTCCTGCGGTATTTCTTTGATATCCTCAAGTGTCATGTCCATACGTGCAAGCTGTTGCTTTAGAAACTCGCCCGTTCCCGATGCGCATTTATTACCTGAAAAGCTGTTTACTATTTTGCCTTTTTCAAGAGTATAGACAATAAGGTCTTCACCGCCCATGCTGACAACAGCATCGGCGCTCAGACTAAGTGCCGAAACAGCTGCTTCCACACAAAGCGGCTCGAGTGTCCCTGATATGTTAAATGTAAATCTGCCCTCGTTGCCTGTTATAAGGGCGGGAGTACCTTTTGAAATATTGCCGTCGCTCAGAAGTTTTTTTGTTATAACTTCAAAGTTGCCCTCATGACTGCCTGCTGCACTCCAAATCGGTTTCCCATTTTCTGCGAGCACCATTTTAAGGCTCGTCGAGCCTATGTTAATACCAAGTGTTTGCATGATTTACCTCATTTTTCAAACCATCGTCATCGCGAGCTACATAGTAGCGTGGCGATCCAGAAAATACACTCGTTGTAATGCACAAGACTGGATTGCCACGTCGCCAACATGCTACGCACTTGGCTCCTCGCAATGACGGCTATGTGTAGTCTTCATATATCTCTTATGGAAACAGAAAATCTTTTAATTTTTTACTTCTGCTCGGGTGGCGAAGCTTACGCAGTGCCTTGGCTTCTATTTGTCTGATACGCTCTCTTGTAACACTAAACTCCCTGCCGACTTCTTCAAGAGTGCGTGTACGTCCGTCTTCAATACCAAATCTGAGTCTGAGCACCTTTTCCTCACGGGGAGTGAGCGTGCCCAAAACTCCCGACAGCTGCTCCTTGAGCAGTGTAAATGACGCTGCTTCTGCGGGCTCTGATGCGTCCTCGTCGGGAATAAAGTCACCGAGATGACTGTCTTCTTCTTCACCAATCGGGGTTTCGAGTGATACGGGCTCTTGTGCAATTTTAAGTATCTCACGAACCTTTTCAACGGGCATTCCCATATCTTCCGCAATTTCCTCGGGCGTCGGGTCATGCCCAAGCTCTTGCAGGAGCTGACGTGATATACGCATAACCTTATTGATTGTTTCCACCATATGAACAGGTATACGGATTGTTCTCGCTTGGTCTGCAATCGCACGTGTGATTGCCTGACGTATCCACCATGTTGCATAGGTTGAAAACTTATAACCCTTTGTATAGTCAAATTTTTCAACAGCTTTAATAAGACCGAGATTTCCCTCCTGTATGAGGTCTAAAAACAGCATGCCCCGACCGACATAACGCTTGGCAATACTGACAACAAGCCTTAGGTTCGCTTCTGCCATTTGCCGCTTGGCTTCTTTGTCACCCTCTGCCATTTTCATAGCAAGCTCGATTTCCGCTTCCGTTGTCAGCAGGTTGACCTTACCGATTTCTTTGAGATACATTCTGACAGGGTCATCAATCGAAAAATTATCAACAAGTGACTCCGGGTCAATTATCTCGTCCTCTGCAAGTGTTTCAATCTCTTGAAGCTCCTCAATCTCGGGTGTTTCATCATCGGGCGGCACAAAGTTAGCCCCGTCCGCTTCTATTGTGTCGATGTTGAAATTTTCGAGAGTATCGTAAAATTTGTCGATTTGCTCCTGCTCAAGGTTCATATCCTCAAGCACATCAAGGAGCTCCTTTGACGTTAAGCTGCCGCGTTTTTTACCCTCCTCCACAAGCGCATTGAGGCGTTCCTCGTTATACTGCTCCTGCGTTTTGTCGGGAAAATCATCACCGGGTGCATTTTCGTCGACAATTTCTTCAAAATCGTCTTGAACCTTTTCCATTTTTTCGTCCATTTATATTAATTCCTTTCAGACGTTAATCTTTTATTTCCTGCTCTTTGAGCTTTTTAATCTCGAGCAGCATCGAAGCGTCAGGTGCTGCGCTTTTAATTTTTTCGGTTCTTATTTTTTCTATATATCTGCTCATTGATTTTTCACCGTCCGAAATTGCCTCGGGCTTTTGCAATATCAGCGTAAAGTGTGCCGCTTCTTCGGGTTCCAAGGTAGACATTATTTGTGCCCTGTCCGCTTTTTTGTCTGAGGTCAGTCGGTGTTCTATTGCCGCATATATTTTCGCAAGAAGCTGTGATGTAAATTCATCTGCGGAAAATCCTTTTTCCATTGCAATCTTTATTAAACTCTGGTCAATCATCAGGCATCTGATAATACCCTCTTCCGCAACGGCTGACGCTTCATTATCATATCGAAGCTCTCTGCTTGCAGGCTGTAGGCTGACCTTTGGACGTGTCACCGTTTTTTCAAAATCCTTTTTTCCGCGCCTTAGTTTAATTTTAAGCTTTCTGTTAATTTCATTTTTTACGGACTCCACGGAAACGGCGGCTGTTTCGGCAACTCTGGCAGAGTATATCTCACGTTCGGGTCTGCTGTCAATTTCCGTAAGATAATCTGTTGCTGCTGCAAGATATTTAAGTCTGCCCTCATCTGTTTGCATGTCAAAGCTTCTGAGAATTGTCTGCAGGCGGTATTCTATATGATTTTCGCCGCGCTCGAGAAGCGAATTAAATGAGTCTGCTCCCCGTTTTTTTATGAAATCATCGGGGTCGCCCGCTACGCCTAAGTCTATAACCTTTGTGTCCGTGCCTGTTGCTTCAATGAGCGGCAGGGCTTTTAAGGTGGCTCTTTTTCCGGACTCATCGGAGTCGAAAGCAATTACAATCTGCTTTGTGTAGTTTGAGAGCAGTCTTGCCTGCTCCGGTGTAAACGCTGTGCCAAGAGGTGCTACCGCATTATCGAAACCCGCTTGGTGCAGCATGACAACATCAATATTTCCCTCAACTAAAATCAGTTTGCCCGATTTTGTCTTTTTTGCGAAATTTAGTCCGAAAAGGTTTCTTCCCTTTGAAAACGCTATGGTATCGGGTGAGTTTAAGTATTTATGGCTCTTTGCATCAGGTGCAAGCGCTCTGCCTGAAAAAGCTACCACGTCGCCACGCACATCAATCACCGGAAACATAAGCCTGTCTCTGAAAAAGTCATATGCCCCGTCGCCCTTTGTCCCGTGCCTGCAAAGCCCCGCATCAATAAGTTCCTGCTTTGTATATCCTTTTTTGTTCATTGCTTCGAGCAGTAAGCTCCAGTTATCGGGTGCGGCTCCTATGCCAAATCTTGTGACAATCGCTTTTGACAGTCCCCTTTGTGCCAAATAGTCACGGGCTGCCTGCCCGAGCGGCGATGAGAGCATCTGATGAAAATGTTTTGCCGCTTCTTTATTTAGCTCCAGTATTCTCTTGCGGCGGCTTGTAAGCTCTACTTGCCCGCTTTCCTCGGGCACAGTCATTCCAACACGTCTTGCAAGCACTTCAACCGCATCACGAAACGGCAGGTTTTCCACTTCTCTTATAAAGGTGATTGCTCCTCCGCCTTTTCCGCAGCCGAAACAGTGATACATCTGCATGTCGGAATTTACTGAAAATGACGGCGTTTTTTCACTGTGAAACGGGCAAAGCCCGAACATATTACTGCCGCTCTTTTTTATAAGACGTACATAACCGCCGACAAGTTCCGTTATGTCGGTTCTGCTCACAAGCTCATCAATAAAACTCTCAGGTATCGCCATTTATCACCTCACCTGCCAAGCTACCGGTATAAACAGTTTTTCATAAACATGAACAGCATACTTATCGGTCATGCCCGATACGAAATCACTGACCGCACGCCGTAATCCGTCTTTTTCGATTATTCCTCGGTACTCCTCGGGCATCTCTTCCGGTTTGTTTTCGTAATGCTCAAATATCCCGTTTATGATGCCAAAGACCTTGCTCTCTTCACTTTTTGCCCTCATGTTGTGATACACTCTCTCATACATAAAGCTTCTAAACTCGTCAAAGATTGACGATATCCCCGGGCTGAGTGATATCTCCCCTGTTTTTTTGCTTTCCTCTATCATATCAAGCACGAGTGTATTAATGCGCTCTCCATGCTTTGTTCCGAGTGCCTCTACAAATTTTTTAGGTATATCACAGTTTATAAGCACGCCCGCCCTCAGTGCATCGTCAATATCGTGGTTTATGTATGCTATTCTGTCGGCAGTTCTGACAACCTTGCCCTCCGGTGTTTCGGGCTGATTTTTCCCTGTGTGGCAGGCAATTCCGTTTCTGACTTCAAATGTGAGGTTAAGCCCCTTGCCGCCCTGCTCAAGAACTTCGACAATCCTTAGGCTCTGCTCATTATGCTCAAAGCCGCCTTCATTTTCCAAAATTTCACTCAGCGCACGCTCACCCGCATGACCAAACGGCGTATGCCCCAAGTCATGTCCGAATGCAATCGCTTCGGCAAGGTCTTCATTGAGCCTTAGCCCTCTTGCAATAGTCCTGCTTATTCTGACCACTTCAAGCGTATGTGTGAGCCTCGTTCTGTAGTGGTCGCCCTCGGGGCTTAAAAATACCTGCGTTTTGTGCTTTAATCTGCGAAAGGTTTTACTGTGAATTATTCTGTCAATATCACGCTGATAGCATGTTCTTATATCGCACTGCGCCTCTTCCCGCTCACGCCCTTTTGAGCAGGCCGAGCAAGACGCCTGCGGTGAGAGCGTCTCTTTTTCAAGAGCTTCTTGTAGTTGTCTTGGGTTCATAGCTTTTTGTCCTCTTATTTTTAGTCGCAATATATATTATACGAACTGTGAAGTAAAAACCCTTTTTTATTCTACAAATTTCTAAATCTTATTGGTTTGGGACGCATTTTGACCCCGGAAACAATTCCCATTGCTGCAAAGCATGTAACAAGTGAAGAACCGCCATAGCTGAAAAACGGAAGCGTTATGCCGATAACAGGCAAAAGCCCGAGGCACATTCCGATATTTTCAACAGTCTGTGCAATAAATTTTGCCGCAAGCCCCGTACAAACAAGAAGACCGAGTGTGTTGTTTGACCTAATCCCGACATAAAAGCATCTGGCGATAATTGTTACAAGCAGCGCAATAACAAGCAGCGCACCCATAAAACCAAGCTCTTCACCTGCCACCGAAAAAATAAAGTCCGTATGCTGCTCGGGAATAATGCCTGCCTGCGTGAGCCTGCCGTTACCAAGCCCCTGCCCCGGAAAACCTCCTCCGGTTATAGCTCTGACACTTTGGTTTGCCTGCCACAAAACACCCTGCCTGTCCGGGTCGTACTCATCGGGGAAAAAGACCGCAGCTATGCGACGCTGCTGATAGGGCTGCATCATGTTCCATAAAAACGGCGATACTGCCGCCATTGTTGCACCGCCGATAATAAACCACCGCAGCTTTAAGCCGGCAACAAAGAGTGTAACAATAAGCATAAACACAAATATTAATGCAGAGCCCAAGTCGTCTGATACCCATATGATAATGCCAAAAATAGAGCCGAATACAAAGAGCACTTGAGCGAGCGATATAATAGAATTGAGTGTTTTACGTTCCTTAAAAACAACAAGCATTTTTGCCAAGATAATTGCATATGTAACTTTTACGACCTCGGCAGGCTGAACACCAAACCCTAAAAAGCGGATCCATGCCCTGTTTCCCCAGTCTTCTTCACCCTGTCCCCAAAATCGCAGCGAAAAAATAAAAAGCATACTGAATATGTAGAGCGGCAATGACTTATCTGCAATTATATCAATGTCAATGTAAGAAAATAAAACAAAAACGGCAATACCTATAACAAGTGCACTAAGCTGCTGAGTAATATGTCCGCTCTCAGCTATACTGTTTGTTGCACTTGAAATGAGAATAATGCCGTATATTGAACTGAGCAGACACAAAATAAACAGAAATAAATCTGCACTTTGAAAAAATCTGAAAACTGTTTTTGCAGCTATTTTTACAAAAGAAATTACTGTTGCCATAATTGGGATAATACCACTTTTTACCGATTTTTGCAAATTTGCTCTTTTACTGCCGAAGTGTCCATGATATACTCTTGCCCATGACTATAATAACTAAGAGTGAACTTGAAACTGTCCGTGAGGGCGAAAAACTCGGCAAAACGCTAAAGCCCGGGGCTGTTGTTGCGCTTTACGGCGAGCTTGGAGCAGGAAAGACCGCATTTACAAGAGGTCTTGCACAGGGTCTTGGTATAAATATGAGCGTATCAAGCCCTACCTTTACTATTGTAAATGAATACCTCGGAGACACTGCGCTCTTTCATTTTGACATGTATCGCCTTGAAAAAGAAGATGAACTCTTTGATATCGGCTGGGATGATTACCATGACCGTGGCGGCGTATGTGTCGTGGAATGGAGCGAAAAGGTTCCGGGGGCTTTTCCGCCCGATACAATCACCGTGCGCTTTAACATTCTCGGCGACAACGAGCGCCAAATCGGCATTACAGCAGCAGGAGGTGACATTTAATGCTAATTTTGGCTTTTGAGTCCTCTGCAAAACCTGCGTCTGTCGCTGTGTACTGCGATGATAAACTACTCGGTCAGTATTTTCAAAACAACGGCTTTTCCCACAGCCGCACCCTTATGGCAATGACAAGCTCGCTTTTGTCAAATCTCGACTTAAAAGCAAGCGACTTAGACCTTATCGCAGTAGCAAGCGGTCCCGGGTCATTCACCGGAGTTCGTATAGGAGTTTCTGCGGCAAAGGGTCTTGCACTTGGTGCGGATATCCCGATATGCGGCGTTTCAACTCTTGAAGCCATGGCATACCAAAGTATAGCACATGATGTAATCATCTGCCCCGTCATGGATGCCCGCCGCGCTCAGGTATATAACGCTCTTTTTGAGTGGAAAAACAATTCGCTTATAAGACTGTGCGAAGACCGTGCTATTTCTCTTGATGATTTAGTCGCGGAGCTTAAAGGTTATGACAAGCCATGCAGGCCGGTCGGTGACGGCACGGATTTGCTGCTCGCAAAAAAACAGGATATCAATATCCTGACACCCTGCTCTCTTACTAAATATCAAACTGCATATGGTGTTGCTCTCGCCGCCTTAAAAGCCGAGCCTGTAACCGCAGCACAGCTTGAGCCTTTTTATCTTCGTCCAAGCCAAGCAGAACGTGAAAGGAGTATTTTATGAAAAAAGATATCATCAATTTGCTGAAAGAAAATCCGTATCCCGGGCGCGGACTTATGATTGGGTGCAGCGAGGACGGGCTTAGCTCGATTATTTTGTACTTTATCATGGGGCGCAGTGAGAACAGCCGCAACCGCATTTTTGTAAAAACCGACGACGGTATCCGCACAATGGCTTTTGACGAGTCTAAAATGACCGACCCGACTCTTATTATCTACCACCCTGTCCGCGCTCACGACGGCGTTATCATCGTCACAAACGGCGACCAGACCGATACGATTTTAGACTTTCAGATGAAAAAAGAAAGTTATTATAAGGCGCTTCAAACACGTCAGTTTGAGCCTGATGCTCCGAACTTCACGCCGCGTATTTCCGGTATTTTACGCTCGGGCAATTCTTATGCAATTTCTGTGCTCAAAACCATTGACGGCAGTCAGCTTTCACAACGTTGCTTCTATGAATACGAAAATCTGACACCCTCTCTCGGTCATTTTGTTTCAACATATCAGTCTGACGGCGACCCTTTGCCGTCGTTTGTCGGCGAGCCTATTGCGATTGACATTAACTGCACAAATGATTTTGAAGCGTATGCAAACAGCATTTGGAATGCTCTAAACGAAGACAACAAGGTTTCGCTCTATGCCGCGAAGCGAAATATCAAAACAGGCGAAACCAAAGAAATAGTAATTAACAAGCATAAGTAGCTTTGAAAGGACTTATACAATGAAAGAAATTGAGTTAAAGTACGGTTGTAATCCAAATCAAAAGCCTGCAAGAGTATTTATGAAAAAGGGCAAGCTTCCTATTAAGGTCTTAAACGGCAAGCCGGGGTTTATAAATCTTCTTGATGCTCTCAACGGCTATCAGCTCGTGCGTGAGCTGCATGAGGCGACGGGGCTTCCCGCCGCTACGTCATTTAAGCATGTTTCACCTGCGGGTGCCGCTGTCGGTCTGCCGCTGAGCGAAATTGAGGAGCAAATGTTTTTTGCTGCGGGTCTGCCGCTATCTCCTCTTGCAACGGCATATGTCAGAGCACGCGGTGCTGACCGGGTTTGCTCGTATGGCGACTGGGTTGCTCTTTCCGATATCTGTGATGAAGAAACCGCTGCTGTTCTCGCTCCGGAGGTGTCCGACGGCATTATTGCTCCCGGTTATACCAAAGCCGCACTCAAAATACTCGGTGAAAAACGTAAGGGCGGGTACAGCGTCGTGCAAATGGACCCGAACTATGTGCCGAAAAGTGCCGAGCTTAAAGATGTTTACGGCGTCACTTTTGAGCAGGGGCGAAACGAGCTGAAAATTGACGATAATTTCCTTTCTAATATTGTGACAAAAAATAAAAATCTTCCCGATGCAAATAAGCGTGATTTGCTTATTGCTCTTATTACGCTTAAATATACACAGTCAAATTCCGTTTGTTATGTCTACGGCGGGCAAGCTATCGGCATCGGTGCGGGACAGCAAAGCCGTATTCATTGTACAAGACTTGCAGGCAGCAAGGCTGATAACTGGTTTTTACGTCAGCACCCCGATGTGTTAGGGCTGCCTTTTATAAAAGATATACAAAGACCTGTACGCGATAATACAATTGAGCTGTATATTTCCGACGACTGTGATGATGTGCTGCGTGAGGGTGTTTGGCAGACGATTTTTACCGAAAAGCCGCGTGAGCTAACACGAGAAGACCGCAAGGAGTGGTTATCTCATGCAAAAGATGTTGCTCTCGGCAGTGATGCGTTTTTCCCGTTTGGTGATAATATTGAGCGTGCCAAGCGTTCCGGCGTAAAATATGTTGCTCAGCCCGGCGGTTCAATCAGAGATGATAATGTCATTGAAACCTGCGATAAATACGACATGGTAATGGCATTTACAGGCATGAGATTGTTTCATCATTAATATTTTCCTGTTGCAATTTTTATTTTTCATGGTAAAATTATTTTTGAATTAAAACAAACTTTGGAGGTATAAATCATGGCTCATACAATCAGCAGCGAATGTATTTCTTGCGGTGCTTGCGTAGGCGACTGCCCCGTTGGCTCAATCTCGGAAGGTGCTTCTCAATTTGACATTGATGCCGAAACCTGCATCGACTGCGGCGCATGCCTCGGCGTATGCCCTGTTGACGCAATCTCTGCATAAAGCGTGTCTCGTTATGCGAGGCTCTCAAATCGGTAATTTATATCTTACAGCAACTCCTATCGGAAATCTTTCGGATATTTCCGATAGGGTTGTTTGCACTCTACGTGACGTCCACTTCATAGCGGCTGAAGATACCCGTGTTACGCGAAAGCTTCTGACACATCTTGGTATCAAAAAGCCGCTTATCAGTTATTTTGAACATAATAAACAAGAGGCGGGTGCTAAAATACTCGACCGACTTCTCGGCGGTGAGGATTGCGCGCTCGTGACTGATGCAGGAACGCCCGCAGTCAGTGACCCGGGTGCGGATTTGGTGCAGCTTTGTGCGGCTGCAGGGGTTGTTGTGAATATAATTCCGGGGCCTTGCGCGGTGGTGTGCGCTCTTGCCTTGTCGGGCTTTCCTGCGGGGCGTTATATTTTTGAGGGCTTTTTGCCTGCCGATAAAAAGAAACGCCTCTCGGCACTTAGCGAATTAAAGCATGAGCGGCGGACGATTGTTTTTTATGAGGCTCCGCATAAGCTGCTTCGCACTCTGACGGATATTTTTGCCGTATTTGGCGACAGGTATGTTTCCATTTCGCGTGAAATAACAAAAATGTATGAAGAAACACTTCGGCTTACACTCTCCGAAGCGATAGCTCATTTCACCGAAAAAAAACCTCGCGGTGAGTTTGTGATTGTTTTGCAGGGTGCTTGCGAAAGTGTTGAGGCAGATAACGGGGCGGAGCGCAAGTCGCTTGAAGCAGCCGTTTCGCTCGCAAAAGAGCTTGTCGCAGAGGGAATGTCTGTGAGGGATGGTGTAAAAAAAGCAGCCTTAGATTTAGGCTGCTCTCGAAATGAACTATATAAGGCTGTGGTAAGTTCTGTATCCTCTTAGCTGATGCCACTTACATGGACTACACATCTGTCTTCCATATCACCGGCTCTAAGAATTATATGGGCTGATCCATTTCCTACAGCGGTCACTTTTATTCCGCCAACTACTTCGGTCAGTACCAACACTTCTTCATTTGAGCTTTCCCATGTTACAGGTATGTCAACACCCGGAGGGTCGAGTACGGCAGCGAGTTGGATTTCTAAGCCCCATCTTGGTGACAGTGAAAAATCAGTAACCCGTCTGTCTCTTGGTATCCATATTTGAAGAGCTTCAAGTGTTAGAGGCGGTGGTGTTTCTATCGGGTCTTCTGTCGGCGGGGGGGTATAATCGGGTTCTATTCCGGGAAGTGTGTTTATATCATCTTCCGGATTATTAATTGACGGGTCGTCTGTGGGCACTCCCGGGGCATCTGCGGGTGTCGTAAAGAGCATAACACCTGCGGCGACTGTAAAGACCGAGAGTATCAGAATACTGATGAGCATTTTGCCCTTGGAGTTGTCGGCGTCTTCGGTGTATTTGCCGCGGCCTATACGTCGCGCTCCGCAATATGGGCAACGGCTGCGAACACCGGAGTATTTCCGGTCGCATCTGGCACATTTGATGTCATTGACTAAAGCCATTTGCCCCTCACCTTTTCGTTAAATGTGCCGCAATTTTACTACATTTTTTCATAATTGTCAACAATTATTTACAATTCGGTTACAAATCGACAACCCCCACCGTCTGCGGACGGCACCCCCTTCGTGAACGAAGGGGGCTAAGCTTGGATGCGTTATGCCCCCTTCACGCATGAAGGGGGTGGCGCCTGCAAGGCGGCGGGGGTTGTCCTCTGTTATAATTCTATTATTTTATCGCTTTTTTCCCGTTTATTAAATTCATCTATTATCATATTTACATATTTATTTTTGCCTGCAAGTTCAAAGGCAATATAATCAACTCCACTGTCTGTTGAGTATGTGAAAATCAGGTAATGGCTGACCGTCTTGATTTGCCCTTTTTTAATTCTTCCAAACATCAATGCGCCGAATGCTCCAAAAAGCATAGCTCCGCCGACCGCTCCTCCCGCACTTGATACGAGCTGCTTTTGTATTTCGATGTCTGTTTTAATGCTGATATCATGGATTTTGGATAAATCAAGCCGAAACTGCACACCGCTTGCGTTTATTTCAATATTGTCCTCGCAATAGTAGATTGTGCAGGTGGTTTTTTCTGCAACGGGTAGTCCCGCCGTGTGAGGCAGGACTACCATTACAAGTGCGTTTTTATCAGCCAATGTGTCTTGTGTGTTTTGGTTTCTCTTTTTGTTGTCAGAAATGTACATTCGCGCAAAGACAACAAGGCAAACTATCGTAGCGGCAAGGATTAGAAGAAATATTATATCTCCCATATATGTTTTTCCTCAGTTTAAGCTAAAAGTCGACACAGTTGCTGCACTTGCCACCGCTGTATGGTCCTGCAGGACCTTGACAGCTTGGGCAGTTTGTAGGACCGCCGCCTCCGCTTTTCATTGTCATAGTCTTACCTGCTACCATTATTATAAATGCCAGAACCACTATGGTTGCAAAAATCATAAAGAGCATAATTGCAGCAACAGCCATTATTATATAGAAAATGGCCATTAAGCCCGTGTTAATAAGAATAACAACCATGTTGCGTGTTTTCTTGAGAAGTGACAGTGTCATAATCAAAAAGCCCGGAAGCATCACTATTCCTATAAACCACGGTTTCATAAAGATATCACCGAGCTTAAAGAAATGAAGCAGGAAGCAAACTATGACCAAGCCCATTGAAAATAAGAATGATTTTCCTATCGGATTGAATTCATAGGTTCTTATCATATATTTTCTATATGGGAAAAAGACTACTGCTGCAAATCCAAGCGGAATACCGAAGAATATAATAAATGACCATATACCACCGACTGACCATTTTTCTGCATCCCCGCTTATATCGCCGACTGCAAGACGGAATGTACGATAATTTTCGCGCTCAAAAGAGTTTTCGGTAGCAACAGATGTAATTGTAAAGTAATATTTACTGTTTGCTTTGAGTTCAATGTTTATGGTACTACTGCCTGCTGCGTCATGTATTTCATTACGATTACTGTCATATACTTTTATCGCTGCCGATTGCGCGTCTCTTCTTATAGTATAGTAACCTTCCCCCGATGTGGTAAATGTATAGTAGATAAACTGCTCCCTGTCGGCAAAGGTTCCTGTTACCGGTCCGAAATCATCCATCGATTGATCTCTTTTTGCATTTCCGAATACATTTAAGGGAATTGCCGTGTCAAAGCTGCTGCCGTCCCCGCTTGAAAATGCAGGCAGTGCAAATGATACGCATAGTATCAGTGCGAGTACAATAGTTACTGCTAATTTTTTCATAATAATTCCTTTCTTTTCTTAAAAATATGCCCGAAGTTGGCTAAGCTTAATCGTTTCCTTAACTCCGTCTTCAACGTATGTAACATCAAACAGCGAATAGTCATCATTTGCATCGTTAAGATTGCAATCATAATATAAGCCGCCGTTTTTCCAGTCGCCTTGAAAACGCATTTTGTCAAAGGCCTCATCCACCCCGATATACTGCCCGCTTCTGAGCCTGTCGGTTTGCCCGTCCATAAACTCGACCTCGGTAAAGCCGTCCTCAAGGCTTGGTTTATCAGCCTCGGCAGGGTAATAAAAACCGTCCGCTTCCCAATATGCAAACACCATTCCGAGTGAAGGCTTCATTAAGTGATGAAATACTTCAGCGCCCGGGTGGGTAAAGAACTGCTCGTCATCTGTTCCTGAGAGTTCATGCTCGTTGCAATCCATGTTTCTGTTTTCTTTGAGTATCAGCTCAAGGGCGATAGCTCCTGATGTTACTTTGTTTAAGATAACTGCCATTTGCTCCCTGTGTGCATCGTTTGAGAGCCAGTAATTCGCAAAAGCCCCGACAAGTTCTTTTGCTTCGCTCGGGAATAATTCAAGCTTGTCGACAAACGAACCCCCGCCGATTATGATATGCAGCATCTCCCAGTTTTTCTCTGCCTGAAAGACAAGGCCGGTATTTTCGTACCCTAAAACTACATATCTTTCATCATCATACTCGGGGTGATAGTCGAGGTTTATTAGCAGCGCTTTGTTTGTCAGAACATATTCATTTAGCCCGTTACTTGCAAAAATGACTTCCATGTCCGCAGGCGGCGTGTGATTGCAGGCTTCTTTGAACTCATCAAACAGATATTTCAAATGGCTTTTTTTGGTGTCCATTGTCCACCTGCCGTTATACCAACGCACTGTCATGCCGTCCTCGGCCCTTTCACCTTGCAGAAAATTGTCAAGCCATGCCTGACAAAAGGCCTGCATATCAGCCTCGGGCAATGTGACATCGTCCCATGCCGAATATCCCCCTTCGTTGCTGATAATACGGAAATATTTCCAGTTTGCAGCAAAATAGACAGACAGCCTATCTGTCCCTTTTACCGCTGCAACTGCTCGTGTGCCGTCCGGCATTGTCAAAAGTATCGCTTGGTTTGTTGCCATAAAGTCTGTCTCTTCCAATGCGAAGAGTATTTTTTCCCCGGTTTTTGCCGAGTATCCGAATTTTTGTGCGATTTCGCTCTGTCTTGGAGTTAATTCAGGTGGTGCGGTGGCTGACGCAACTGCTGATTTTGCAGTGTCTGCGAGGTTTTTTGCTTTTTCGGCGAGGTTTAGTTCCTTTGCCTGCTCTTTTATTTTGTCAAAAAATCCCATGTAGATAATCCTCCCAACCTATAAAAATTACCTACAGTAAAGCATATTTGACATAAAAAAACGTGTGCACCAAGCACACATTTTTTGACGGCGTAAGAACAGTCGGGAGCAGGAACTGTCAGGGCAAAGCATCGCTGATTGTGAAAATTACTTCGATAGATGTAATTAATTCGACCTGCATTACACTGAAAGAAAATGCACTTTCCGGTCCGTTATGGTCGCGCGGATTGCGCTTGACGCCAATAATACGATTTTGCGGCTCATACCATGCGTTCCAAATAAGCGAGTATACATAACCGAATGCAGACTCAAACCAATCTCCGCTCACAAACGGAGTATACCAATTTTCATCTCCTGCAACATAAAACTCAAACTCATCATTTATTATGACTAATTCATAGATTATTTCTGCCTGCCAAAAGCGACTCGGAGCGGGTTTGGCATTTTTCATCATATACTCATGCTCACCCTCAAAGGTTGCTCCTGCTGCTATAATTCCGAGATTTAATACTTCCTGACAGCCTCCGTCAATTTCGATTTTCGCCCTATATTGCCCGTCTCCTGTAATTGTGACAACATCGCTTTTATGGTCTGACCAGTTCATCGCCTCTCTAATTATAAGCTGAACATCAACCGTTTCGGCAGCACCGAGGGCGGGAGGGTTATTCTCATAGGTACTCCCGTTAGTATCTTCGTTCGGGTCTGTCGTGATACCACCCGGCGGAGGGTTTGGGAGCGCCGCTACAGGAGGTGTAACAGACGGATGCATCAAGACCTGCACATACGGCAATAACGAAAATGCAGAAAAAACAAGCAAACAAGCAGCCGAAACACAAGCAACACTTGCCAAAACCCGCCGCCTTGTGCGGTTTTTGTAAATAACGAGTGCTTTTTTAAGGGCTACCACATCTTGGAAGCGTTTTTTCGGGTCAAGCTGTGTGCATTTGTTTATTATCCGTGCAAGTGCCTTATCGGAGACATCCGCTGTGCTGTCTGCTGCTCCTGTCAGCCAGTACCGAAGCACCACACCGAGCGAATAGATATCACTGCGAGCGTCCGTTTGAGCGAAGCCGTACTGCTCGGGCGGTGCAAATTTGTGCGTGCCAAAATATGTTGTGTCCGCATCGGAAGTTTCGGAATATTTACGCGAAATCCCAAAATCAATGAGCTGTACGGTATCATCTTCTTGATTATATATTATGTTTGATGGCTTTATGTCACGGTGTATAATCGGCTCGGGCAAGCTGTGCAGATAACTGAGCACATCACAAAGCCGAAGCAAAACATCTACTGCCTGACGCGGGTCTGCTGTTTGTGTTCCCGAAAGATACTTGCTCAGCGGCTCACCCTCGGCGTATTTTCGCAGGGGATATATTTCCCCGCTCAGCTTAATTTCCTTGTCAAACACAGGCAGCCCTGCGTGCTCCAATCCGCTTAGCAGTTCCGCTTCACTTCGTGACGCCCTGTCTGCGTCTTTTTGCTTTTTCAGCACATAGAGAGTTTTTGTAGTTTTTTCCGATAAAAGATACGTTTCCGACAGCCCGGTTTCGCCGATGCATTCCAAAATATCATAGCTTTCGGACAGCTCTTCAAAAAATTCCGAATTTGTGAAAGACTGCATGAACTGCCCCGCATGGGTATCACTCATAGAAACGCTCCTTTCCCAATATCGGAACGCCAAGGTCAAAGAGCATTGCTTGAACGGAAACAATATCAAGCTTTTTTTCTATCGCATAAATTATCGCGGCATCACGCTTAACTTTCGGGTGAAGTGCACTCTTGCGTGCCACAAGCAGCAGCTTTTGCGCCTGCTCATAATTTAGTTCAAAGCCGATAGCAAGCTGCAGCACCTTGTCACGCGACGGTGCTCTTGTGCCGTTAAAGAGCTGATGTCCGTATGTCCGCTCGATATCAGCCTTTTTGATTATTTCCTTTGCGGTCACTTCTTTTTCTTCGCATAAGCTGTTTATGTATTCGTTAAACGCAGGCAAACGCTGCACCTCATCGTGACTGCGAAAAAAGCGGTCAAGCGAGGTTGTCTTAAAAAGCCGCTCTAAAAGTGTGTCTGTTGATATATTTGATTTAGACATTTTGATAGCCTTTCAAAATCCTCAATACTTAGCCTCTCGCCGCGGATTTTCGGGTCAAACCCGCAGCCCTCTATCGCTTTTGTGATGTCTTCCTTACTGTGCGTACTTTCAAAAACTGAGTGCAATGCGTTTACGAGGGTCTTTCTTCGCTGCCCGAATGCTGCCCGTACTGTGCGGAAAAAGAGTTTTTCATCGTCGGGAGAAAGCCGTTTTTCTTTTCTTATCTGCATTTTTATTACGCTTGATGTAACCTTTGGTTTCGGACTAAAGCACTCCGGCGGAACGTCAAAGAGAATTTCGGGCACTGTATGGTAGTTTGCAAACACCGTAAACGCTCCGTACTCGGGTGTGCCGGGGCTTGCGCAGATACGCTGTGCAACTTCTTTTTGTATCATAACAGTTACTGCTTCAAACAAGCCTGTTTCAATCAGCTTTGTGATTACGGGTGTAGTTATGTTATACGGCAGGTTTGCGCAGACATGCAGGTTTTTCGCTTTGAGTGTTTCCCCGACTGTTTGCATTATATCAAGCTTTAAGATATCACCTTGTATAACTGTTACATTTTCAAAAGCGGCAAGAATATCACGCAGCTGCGATACCATACGCGTATCAAGCTCCACTGCGAGTACATGACCTGCCGCCTGCGCAAGCGGCACTGTGAGAGCACCCAGCCCCGGTCCGATTTCCAGCACATAACAGTTCTTGTCAATGCTCGAGAGCTTTACAATCTTGGCGGATATATTTTTGTCAATCAGAAAATTTTGACCGAGTGACTTTTGCGGTTTGATTTTTTTATCATTCATCGAATTTTAAGCCCATTATATGGTTTTTAAGACTCAGCTTCTTAAAGCCTATATCTCTTGTTTCCCCTGCTTTAAGCGAAACATTTGTTGTATTGTCTTTATAAATGACCTCGCCCGTATAGTCTTTTTCCGCAGTTACACTTGCAGCTGTTATTTCGCCGTTTTTCCATGTGATATCAACGGTTAAGCCGCCTTTGGCACGAAGCCCTGTCACCTTGCCGTTTTTCCACTCATCGGGCAGGGCGTGCAATAGATATACCTTGCTGCCTGCATCGCTTTTGAGAAGCATATTTGCTATCCCTGCGGTTGCCCCGAAGTTGCCGTCAATTTGAAACGGCGGGTGGTCGTCAAAAAGGTTTTCGAGCGTCGAGTGGCACATCAGCTCTTTTAAGTGGAAATTCGCCTCGTTGCCGTCATTTAACATAGCGTAAAAATTGATAATCCACGCACGGCTCCAGCCCGTATGCCCGCCACCTTGAGAAAGGCGCATTTCGAGTGTTTTTCTCGCCGCCTTTGCAAGCTGCGGTGTGGTTTCGGGCGAAATGCCCTTCCCGGGGAAAAGTGCAAACAGATGCGACATGTGTCTGTGACCCGGCTCAGCCTCGCCGTAGTCTTCAAGCCATTCCATAATGCCGCCGTTTTTCCCTATCTTGGTTTTCGGCAGTTTTTTGCGCACTCCTGATATTTTTTGTGCGAGTTCCTTGTCTTTGTCCAAAATATTGCATGTCTTCTCATACGCGTTAAATAGCTCCTCGAGAATATGGCTGTCCATTGTGCAGCCCTCGCATAGTGTGCCTTGCGTACCGTTTGGCAGAATGTATACATTTTCGGGTGAAACCGACGGGGTGACAACAAGCTCCCCTTTTTCGTTTTCTACAAGAAAATCGACAAAAAACAAACATGCATCTTTAAGCAGCTCGTAGTGCTCTGTAAGAAACTTTCTGCAAAGCGTGTACTCGTAGTGCTCCCAAATATGCAGGCAGAACCACGCTATGCTGAGCACCCAGTAAGTGGCGGGTATCCATGTGTCCTGAGGAACGCAGTCGCCCCAAATGTCCGTGTTGTGATGTGCCGTGATGCCGCGCGCTCCGTACATGCTTTTTGCCACCTCGGCCGCTTTAGGCGCCATGCGGTGCAAGTGCTCAAAGAGCGGCTTGTGACATTCGGACAGGTTGCAGTTTTCAGCGAGCCAGTAGTTCATTTGTATGTTGATGTTTATGGTGTATTTGCTGTCCCACGGGGCAAGAAAATCGTTGCACCATATCCCCTGCAGGTTGGCAGGGAGTGTCCCCGGGCGACTACATGCTATAAGCAGATAGCGACCGAAGCGAAAGTAGAGCTCATACAGCCCGAGGTCTGTTTTTCCTGCTTTTACGCTTTGCAGCCTTTCATCCGTCGGAAGCTCGCTAATTTCTTCGGTCAAAGTCAACGACACGCGGCTTTCGAGATTTTGGTAGTCTTCGATATGTTCGCTTTTAATTTCGTCAAACGATTTTGCTGCTGCCTTTTGCAAAATCTGTTTGCAGTCCGAGAGCGTATCCTCTGAGCGAAACTCCGTGACCGCCGTCAGGTATAAAACAAGCTCTTTTGTATTTTTTACAACAAGGTACTCACCCATTGCATTTAGTGTGCCACTCGTGTTTTTACCTGCCATTACCCAGTGGAACGACAGACCATCCTTGTTGTACAGATAGACTGTGTTCTCGTCTATTGTGCCGGTTTTTTCGCAGTATCGGCTGCGGACGAGGCGGGCATCGAGCGACAGACCGTCGGGGTTGTCTGTCGTGAGTTTCACCGCGATGATGTCGGCGGGGTTTGACGCAAGCACTTCCCACTTGTAGCTGAAGCCGCCTGCTGTGAATTTTGTTTCGGCGACGGCGTCCTCGAGCGAAAGCGAGCGTTTGTAGTATGTTATTTCATCGGGAATGTTATGAAAATTGATGAGCAGGTCACCCAAGGTTTGATATGAGCGCTGAAACTCGGGCGTGCCCGTAAACGCATAGCGTGTCAGATTTTCGGCTTCCTCTATTTTGCCCTCTCTGATGAGCCTGCGTATATTTTCAAGCTCGGCTTTAGCATATGGATTTGTGCGGTCGCGAAATTTGCCCGACCACACGGAGTCCTCGTTAAATTGTATACGCTCAAAGTGCGTCCCGCCAAACACCATTGCACCCATTCGACCGTTACCAATCGGCAGTGCCTCGGTCCATTTGTTTGTATCGGCAGGTTTTTTGTACCATAACAATGAATTATTTGACATAGGGTTGACTCCTTTGTGGTAGTGATTTAATAAATGCTGTAAGCGGCAGTGAGTATAGGATCTCCTGCCGCTTAAGATTATCATAGATGAGTGGATTGTTCAATTATTATGTTGGATGTGTGTAAAGAGAGTCTATTTTGTCGCTGTATATGCCTTGAACGAGTTATAGTTTAACTCTGCTATTAACTTGTTACCTGCACTGTTGGGATGAATGATGTCAAAATTAAGAGTCATTGAGGGCAGGTCAAAATTAAAATTCAAAATATCTGTCACACTCTCTTCAGTATCAAATCGTGAGTAAACATCAGAAATATAAAAATCCCTCAACTCATTTTCTTCAAAAATGACGCTGTTTATGGACTGAGTGAAGTGTCTTGCTTTATCATGCATTTCTAAAGTAATTCCTAAAAATTCCTGCGGAACAGGATTATAGACAGTATTGACAATAATGATTGAGTTTGGTGCATTAGTATCAAGCCATTTTATGATTTCACTAAATTCTCGGGAAAATACATCTACCCCTTTCTGCAGTTCAATGTCAAGTTCAGCAGAAAACGAGCCTGACAGCAAAGGGACTAATTCTAAAAATTCAAGATCTGCAACCTTATTATACATTCCAGCAATGTCATCAAACAGAGGAATCGTTTTTCGAATAAATGACACAAGATTTAGAATCTCAAATACTGAAAAATTTTCTATAAGCTCCCGTGCTTCAACTGTAAGATCAACAACTTCAGATATGGTATCTTTTGAATCCGAAAAAAATACCAAAAGTTCAGCCATGCTTTTTAATAGTTTATTAACATCAGGAAGGTGCTCAACAAATGGAACGAGGATGTTATTCCCGCCGATATTAAGTGTAATGACATGAGCATTTTGGAAATGATTTGCAATGACCTGCTTGTCCATTCCTTTCAAATACTCAAGGAGCATGGTCGTTGTGCAGCCGTTTACTGCCATGTTCATATATTCATCAACATAACCCTCCGCCTTTAATGTTTCAAAAAAAATATCCGTATGCCTTTCTTCGGGGAGTATACCGTATCCTGCAGATACAGAATCACCTAATGCAATATAAACACGCGAGAACCCCTCTGATTTTCTTGATGTACAAGCGGATAAACTGAATAACAAAACTATAACAGACAAAGCCCGCATGACGGCTACAGCTCTTTTGGGATAAGTATTCATATGACACCTCCAAAAATAATCATTATCTGCTACGCTCACTATTAAGATTTCGTAATACAAGCCCAGCAATTACAGAGAACACGGCGATAAACCCACAAAGCATAATCCAAACAGTAAGTTGATGAGATATAGTAAATTCAAAAAACGCTTCATAATCACGCTGTAAACGGAGTCCTTCATTCGTTATGGTATCCATCGCGTTTAGATTTGCCGTTGTGCCGTAACCTTCCATTGACCATCTACAAGCCGCTATATATGAGATAATCTTCGACGCACCGCTCAATTCAAATATCAATCCCGAAAATAATAGCTGAGGCATGAGAAGCAGTGGCGCAACAGTCATGGCTCTGTCGGCATTCTTAAACAGTGCTGAAACAAATATGCCTGTCGCGGAAGCAGAAAGCGCTGTCAAAAACGTGGTTATCCACATTTCAAAAAATGCTCCTACCACTACACCTTTATCAGGCAATCCAACTGTCATAGCGAAAACCGCAGACAACATAAAGGATTGTATTGCACAAACAATCGCCATGACTGACATCTTAGAAACAATATAAGCATCTATCCTCATTCCTGTCATATACTCACGTCTTATAATATTACGTTCTTTACAAATCTCTTGTATAGAGTTTAGTATCCCTATCCAAAAGGCCGAGCATGATAAAGAGAATAAAAGACTTTTTGTTATTCTATAGTCGTCAAATTGATTTCCGTTGGCAACGAAAGAAATTAGAAATGCCAAAAGCGGAGCTTGTAACATAATCAACAGTAGCCGCGTTCTGTCGTTAATCAGAACGTGCATGTACCTCTTGGCTAATACAAAGGTCTGTTTGCCCCATTCATCTTTCAAGGTTTTCTTCGTGTCAGCAGATTGCTTCGACACCTGTGTTTGTTGTTTCTTTGTGGTGAAATATAAGTCTCTCCACTTCATTGGCTCGGTAGTCATCATATTATAAACATCAACAACGTCTTCTAAATTAAAAAACTCTAATGCCGAGCTTAACGAGCCATAAAAACACAGATTCCCGCCCGCTCCCATGAACACGATTTTGTCACACAGGTGTAAGTTCAGCGTACTATGTGTGACGAAAACAACGGTTTTACCTCCTGTGGCCATGCTCTTTAAGGTCATCATAAGATTGCGCTCTGTGCCGGGATCAAGACCGGATGCTGGCTCATCAAGAAAAAACAAATTCGGATCAGATAATAACTCCACCGCTATACTGGCACGTTTTCGTTGCCCACCGCTCAAATTCTTAATTAGGGTATTTCTTCGTTCTGTCAATTCTACTGTTCTTATTGTTTCGTTAATGCGTTGGTACAAATCCTCTTCCGCAATGTCTTTTGGTAATCTTAGTTGGGCGGCATAAAGAAGCATATCACAAACCGTGAGGTTATCGAAAACAATATCTGATTGCGGAACATAACCTATAATATTTTTCAGCGTATCGTAGTTTTCATATAAATCTACACCGTTGACCATAACACAGCCTTTTGTGGGTTGACTATATCCGCTGAGACAATTCATCACTGTGGATTTACCAGCGCCAGAACCGCCGATGATTGCAACCATTTCACCTGACTTAATATTCAAATCAACACCATTGCATATCACCTTATTTTTATCAACTGTTTTAACAATTTGGATTGCATCCACACTTATTCCGCTTTTGAAACAGCAGTAAGAAATCCGTTGCTTTGTAAAAATCAATTTAGAGTTGGTAATTAGAACTTGGTCTTTTTCATTCAGTTCGACATTGCCTTCTACTCTTTTTCCGTTGACCATCACACCGTTCTTGCTACTTGCGTCAACCAAAAAAACCCGTCCGTCTTTTACGGCAATTCTTGCGTGCAAACGAGAAACGCTAACATGGTCAAGCCTTATGTCACACTCTTTACCGCGTCCGATGGAAATCTCATCTTTATCACTGATGTAAAAAGTTTTCCAATCTGTATCGCCTTTTTGTGAAAATACCAAAAGAACGCTGGTTTCGCCGGTGTTAGCCTTGGTGTCAATTTTTATTGAATCGCCATCTTCCAGCACCTTGCTTTTGATGACTTCTTCATTAAAAAATAAGCCGTTTGTGCTTTTCGTGTCTTCAATTATCCATTGACCGTTTGCCAGTCTTAATTGCCCATGGAACCTTGACACAAATTTTGAGAGGATAATAATGTCATTTTTATCGTCCCGACCAAATGAAATTATATTTTCGCTATAGTCGCTGAGGTCATATTCAACAGGCACTGCCGAACCGTCAAACACTGTCAAGTGAGCTGTTGTAGTAATATTTGAAAAAATCTCTTTAACTGGCATATTCATTTTTCCTCGCTATGTTCCGCATTCGTCAGCACAAATTTGTTATTCGCTCTATACTGCGTTATCGCTTCTGTTTTCAATTAGGGCAGATTTAAATAGCAAATCAGCGACAGAGAGAAGCACAAAACCATCATCGAAACATTTGATATAAGCGCAGTAATGCGCCATAAATTATCAATTTTTACGTCATCAGTTTTTGATGGTCGCTGTTTCCTAAACCTCCCAATTAAGAAGAACACCGTAAGTAAAAGCCCGCCAAGCATAACGGCAATCAAACCGAGAATCAGAATAGCGCTTGCAGCGCCTGAAGCTATCCTAATGAAACTGTAAATCCCGCTACCACTAAACAACCCGGAGAAAGGACCGATAAGCAATCCCACAACAGTACATATTAAACCAGATAGAGCTATAGGTATGCTGACGATTAGAAAAGCCGCTCTGACTTTCCTCTTGTGAAGCATAAAAATATTAAATATAAGCAAAGTGCTTAGTATGCCGATAATAATTATCGGATAAGCTGATAGCAACAGATAGGGCATCGCATAGTCCACGCCTGCGTCATCTAATAATTTGCCAATGCGGTAATCTTTTAAGTTCACATCTGTATTTAACGTATTAGTGATGGATTCATAATCTTCGTTTGTTAATCTGTAATCAAACTCGTCACGAATGTCTGACGATATAGCTCGTAAAAAGCTGACAATTTCCCTTGCAGATATGTAGTATTCATAATCGCCATCCATTACTGCCGTTACATATCGCTCCGCTATTTTGCCCACTTCGCCAGAAACATTTCCGCGCCTTAGAAAATCCCTCAATCTATAACTATCTATTTCGATGCCTGTTACGTTTGAATTGTTCATATCGCTAATAATTTCATCGCTTAATCCTGTATCTTCTAAGATAACTAAAACATCCGCTGTTGCTATTATCTGAGGGATATTTGATGGGCGCACAATAAGAAGCGCAATAAAGGTAAAAACAAATACAAATGCCAGTAAGGCTAAGAGTACAGACAATACTGCCCTTACAATTCTCTTTGAAACGGACTTCGGAGATAATTCCATAACAGTGGCGGGAGGCGGTTCGTCCCCGGTATTCGATACAGTTTCTATGGTCGCTACAATAGGTGCTGTAGCAACAGGCTCAGCTACATTCTCGTCAACAAGAGTTTTCTCAATCTTACTGCCGCAGTTTGCACAGAAAGCAGCTCCTTCAAGAATGGTCTCTCCACAGTTCTTGCATATCATGTGATAATCCCTCCTTATTGTTTCACAAAGCGTTCGCCGTCAATCCAAATAGTGTCGCCATCACTCTGGTAGTGCCCTTCCCACGGATGGCTGCCCTCCCAAGTTATTGTTATCCTATCCCCATTTATTACGTACGTACCATCCTGGGTGTTGTACCCGTCATACGAAATTATAATTGTATTGCCAAAAAATATTAAATCAAAATCATAATTCCGACTTCTATATGTGCCATTTAACTGCGTTGCAAATGTCGGAGTATAGTCTTGATTAAAGAAACTTTGACGTAACGTGGAACCTTGACTAATTAAGTCAAACTTATTTCCATCGGTAGAACGATAATAAGATGTATCTCCGTATTCACTTGAGATAACATCTACTGAAAACAAATCCGCGCTGACAGATTGCACATCCCCATCAAACCCGCTAACCCTTCTACCCCTCGCTCCGGTTGACACAAATAATTCCTTGTCGCTGACATAGAATAATGTGCTTCCTTTGAACAGGGAATAAGCACTTCGTGACGAAAAGTCACTTGTGACTGTGGTGGGTTTGCCAGTCTCTTTTTGATAAAGAAGTTCAGAAGCATCATTGACAAAGTACACCGCACTACCATTAGAAGTCGCAATAAAACTCGTGACTTCCCCGCTTACGATTTGAATGGGTTCTGCTTGTGGTGCCATTCCATTAACTTTGTAGATTCTATCGTTTCTCATGTAAGTCAGTGTCCTTCCGTCGTTAGCGAGATAAGCATTGTTTACACTCCGTACAACACTGTCGGTTTCATATTTACTGTTTATGCGGATAATTGCGCTGTCAGTATTCCGATAAAAAGTATTGGAAAAATTCGTAACACCTAAAATGCGTACATTATTGGTCATATAGGTAGACCCTGTTCCCATAGGAAGGACAAACGAGCCAATACTACCGGATAGCGCTTCTCTGGCACCGCCTTTGCGACTTATGTAAGCCCTTGAGTTTGAATTATATATCACTTGCGATAAGTCCTTGCTTACAATTATGGAATTGACATTATCGCCAAGTTTTTCTCTGTCATCTCCTTTAAGCCCGTTTTGAACATAAAGAGAATCATCTCTGATGTAATATATATACCGTGCATTGTCAGAAATTGCGACTGGTGATGTACCACGTCCGAGTTCATTTATTTTATCGTCCCAAACTATTCCGGTATGCCTGTCACCATCAGCCGTAACAAAGGCAACGACCTTCCCGTT
Organism: Oscillospiraceae bacterium; assembly: GCA_009781515.1. Taxonomy (GTDB): domain Bacteria; phylum Bacillota; class Clostridia; order Oscillospirales; family Oscillospiraceae; genus WRMH01. The sequence goes on along the minus strand of WQXY01000001.1, from coordinate 47,246 downwards.
TGGGGAAATCGCACAGCTTCCATGTGCATAGTAATCGCTTGATATTCTTGTGTTTTTGCCATCGGAGTGCAACCACAATTCGGCAGTTCCGTCGTGAGGATTATGTTCCGTAATGTACGCGACGGCATTTCCATTGGCAGAAAGCCAAAAGGCGTAGACCTCATCCATAATTATTTGCGGTCTATCTGTAATCAGATAAAGCAAACCCGTCTGCACGCTACCCTCACTGATTAGCGCGGCAGCCTTTGTTCCGTCAAGACTCCGTGCGCTATTCATAAGGGTTCCGTCAATTTCAACCTTACTTCCACCGTTTGGAATTATGATGACACTCCCGTCACCTGATGCTATGTACACCGTGCCTTTGCTGCTTTCATACTTTGCAGGGATAAAAATGTTCACGGCAACAATTATCGCCACCATAGCTATTGCCGCTGCGATTACTGGTTTTATGAATTTTTTTAAGCTATTAAAGTCGAAGCTAAATTTTGTTGCAGATGCATTTTCTCCAACATATACAGGTATCACTGGAAGTACTGTCGTGTGATCGGCTTTTGAGCCACAGGAAGTGCAGAAATTCATTATTTCCGGCATGTCCGCGCCGCAGGTATTACATTTTGCAATGTTCATCTTTTTCTCTCCTCGTATTTTTGTTTTCGACCGCAGGATGTACAGAAAGCCGTCCCGCCAATCAGTTCTGAACTGCAACTCTTGCAGAAATGCATCTGAGTTACAAATGTACTATGCGCAACTATTTTCCATCCGTTCTATTGAGATAATTTCATATTTGCAACAACAAAACGACCGTAACGTGTAGTCCACCAATCCACTGTATAGCCTTGAGCATTTACTTCAATAAATATTTGTGTCACACCTGTTACATTGACAGAAAATGATTGTGCCACATCTCCGGCTCTCACAGTATATGTATTTATCAATTTTCCATCTCCGTATATGTTAATTGCTCCAATCGCAGCATTATTTGTTCCGTCTAAGGGACCGTATATTCCAGTTAAACTCTTGTATTTGCCGTCAATATTGTAGAAAGCTGCGCTCCATGATTCTCTGAATCCATCAGATACTAATCCGTTATCGTATGAATTGCCCATCACGCTTGCAGGTTCTGCTCTGGATAATTGCCTCGCATTTTCTGCTCGATAAGCCATTATGTCGTGACCTAATGTCGGATTGCTATTATACAATCCAACCGGTTCGTTAAATGAAGCCGACATATCGCTGTCTGTGGAAACCAGTACGTTTGCTATACTGTAACGTCTGTCTCTCGCCATACCAGTAAACTCAAAAAACAACTGCCCTACGTCAGTTACGTTGATGTTAAATATTTTTACAAGGTCGCCTGTCGCCATTTCGTATCTTCCTAGCATCTTCCCGTCACCCCACACGGTAAGAGTCACGTTTCCCGACGCAGAACCACTCATTGGACCATACAAACCTGACAGATTTGTGTAATTGCCATCAAGATTGAAATATGCTCTGCTCGTGGCACTCCCATCTGTTCTAAAGCCATGTATGTACTGCGCTCCCATCATATTGCCGGGTGCCGTTTCAGTAAACAACACAATGTTTTCTGACTGATACGGTAAAATGTCCACACCCAATATGGCAGGGCGCCTATTGTTATAATCTGTTATCAACGCTCTTATGTCGCTATCGTTGGAATATTTAGAAGACCTCAAAAACGAAATGGCATCGTCATATCTGTATTCAGCGGCAAGCGTGTTTGCTTGATGAATAATATACTCTTTCTCTTTTGCCTGTGTTTCTGTGATAGCGTCTGCAAGTATTTTGTTATTAGGATAGCGCCTCAGTCCATCGTTTAGGGTGCTAAGCGCTCTATCATAATTGTCATTCGCGCTTAAATTAGTTACCTCTGATACAATGTTGTCAACATGACTCGGCTCAATATCGGAGAGAGCTTTGCTAATATCTGCGTCGCTTGGGTTCTGTGTTCGCAGTTGATCTAAAATATTTATCGCTCTATTAAATTCATTGCCGTTTGCCAATGCCAACGCTTCATCTATTTTCTCGTCAATTTCCTGCTTTTTTATAGTGTTGCGGAGTAAAACAAGGTTGGTGTCTTCTCCGATGACTTCCATAGCCTCTTCTAAAATCTTTATCGCCCTCGTATACTCTTTGTTTTCTGACAATGCGGAGGCTTCATCCAGAGTAACCTCTCTATACTCGCTGGTTACTCTGTTCAATTCCCTTACAGCGTTATCATAATTTTCGTCACGCGGTATTACCTTTTTAAGCTCATTGATTGCCTGTATATAATTTGCTTTTTCAATATGGTCTTGAGCATTTTGGTAGGCCGTGCGCGACACTTGCAATTTGCTGATTGATTCAATGAATGGTGACAGCTCAGAATTTGCAACTATCTTCAAATTTTCAATCTCTTGAATCTGTGCCAATGCTTCTTCATAACCAATTTCATTATCTACATATGAAGCTTCTATGCTCTCCGCTTGATCGATTAAAAGCTGCTTGGCTTTATCAAGTTTGTCTTCATCGCCAAACCTAAGTTCATCAAGGTATATTTGATATACTGTAGAAAAGTCACCTTTTCGAAGTGCAGATGCGAATCTGTTTACAGGATCGTTGATACTATTAAAAAGTATGGTTAATGAGATTGCTCCAGCTATAACAATTCCGACTAAAATCGATGCTGCTATAACAATTTTCTTCGCTTTGCCTTTCAGCTTATCTGTATACGGATTTTGTTTTTCGTTAGGTGTCGCATACTGACCGCTCTGCATGCCCATTGTCATCGTTGCGCCCTGCGTCTGTGTAAACGACTTAATGGAGTTATCTGAATAGGAATCGGAAGACACACCACCATCAGCCGCTTCTTGAATTATGACCGTATCATATTCCTCGGTCGATAGTGTTCCAATAAACGCTGACAACTCTTTTTTCAATTCTTCAGCAGTAGAATAGCGCTGACTTTTGACCGAGCAAGCCTTGACAATTATCTCACCTAGTTTGTTTTTAGCATGGAAAGGTAACGGCGGAATTTCACCTTTGAGCCGCTTAGATTCGGCCATGTTCTTATCATCGGCAGTAAAAACGGTAGGAGCATCCGGCATAAATGGCAGACGTTGATTATTTAACAATTTATAGAGAACAATTCCAAGAGAATAAATGTCAACACTCTTATCATACGGCTCACAAAGATAAATCTCCGGTGCCATATATGAAGCGGTTCCTTTAATAGACCCAGCCTGTGTGCTTTCAAACGCAACTTTCGCAACACCAAAATCACCCAGCTTGTAATTTCCGGTTTCGCTGACGAATATATTAGCTTCTTTAATGTCACGGTGCATCACATCATTGTTATGGCACAACGCAAGCGCATCACACATGTTAAGACCGAGTTTAATAACCTCTCCCAAAGCCATTCCTTTTTGACGGATAGCTCTGTTGAGTGGAGTCAGATATTCCATTCGCATGAATATTTCAAAGCGCAATGGATCGAGAGATTTTTGTATATCATGATCGTAGTAGGTTACTATGTACCTGCTATCCTTTTTGCTAAGGGTTAGGAGCGTATTGATTTCGGAAGTGATGCCTGCCACCAATTTCTCAAAATGTGCCTGTGTTGCAGCCTTATCAAAGTTATAATCTTGCAATACAGATTCATATGCTTCGGCATCAGGCATAGAGATATGCTTAATTGCTGTTTGATACTGTTTGCCGAGGTCTTCCTTGACCCCAAGATAAACTGTACCATACCCTCCGCTACCGAGTTTTTTGGCAATAGTGTATCCTTGGATTTCACTCAGTAAGATGCTCTCTGCCATAATATTCCTCCTTTAATCGGATGTTTTTATCGCTTTCAGTGCGACAACTGTTATGTTGTCGCGCCCACCGTTATCCCCATCGAGCGCGGATTCAATCAGTGCGCTTACAGCTTGCTCAATGCTGTCTGAATTTTCCGTTAGAATATCAGAAATATCATCGGTGGTCAGATAATCAGTAAGCCCGTCAGATGCTATGATGAAAACTTGACCTGCCCTTAAAGGAATCGGTGCTGAAATGGTTGCGGTTAAGATTCCACATGATTCCGGCAATCCGAAATACTTTGTTAGGCGTTGACCATTTTTCTTTAACGCAAAGGGATAAACTCCTTCAAAAATGGATTTTTCGTTATCGTCTATTGTCAGTTTAGTAAGTTTGTCATTCTCGAAATGGAATGTAGAACTGTCCCCTATATTTATTGGGGCAACCTCATCAGGAAACGCAATCAATCCACTTAGTGTGGCTCCCATATTTTCGCTCGCGTTGTTATCCGCTGCATAGTCAAGAATCGCTTTGTTAGTTCGTTTGACCATTTCTTGAAATGCCTGAATATACATAAATTTATCATTTCGCTTGCGGCACGGTTTTGTTTTATATTGCGAGACAAATTCGCTTAAAGCATTTACAATCACGTAACTCGCTACTTCTCCGAAATCATGTCCACCCATACCGTCACTGACAGCAAATATATTATTTACCGAACCACTTGCGGTAAATCTTTTGCTGATAAGTCTGCTCGTTGCTCCAGACATAGCCGCTTGCTCCTCCGGCATAAGCATCTCACCGACTAAGAAATTATCCTCATTGCTTTTCCGATGATTGCCGGTATGCGTAATGACAAAACAGTCAAATGAGAATGCCACGGGCTTTCCTCCTATGCTACGATCATTAATACTAATATAATTGTCCCCTTTACATTTGTTCAATTATTATGTTGCGGTGAGGGTGAGGTTAATTATAAATCGTAAGTGTTATTTCAAGCTTTGAAAACTCGCCTATTGAGAATGGACCTGCAATGGGTACAGGGTCACCAGCAAATTCTGCCCAGCTGTTGGTGATTGAAATTCTGAGATTCCCGCGCTCTCTACCAACAGTTACATTGTTGGGATTAAAGGGTACATTAACTCCGTCTTTTGTAATGCTGTGAATATAAGCATTGAATAAACCCGGATTTGATTCCACGTCTGTATCAATAGCAATGATATAGTCCTCACCGTTCCAGTATGCACGGTCATGCCTAATTTTCTCCCTTCCCATGTCAATTGAAACAGTAAACTGTTCACCAAATTCAAAATTAACTTTTTGATCTTCAAATGCCCACCAATCGCACCTTTTTACGTCATCATCAGCGTCGCTTGGGTGATTTCTGTTGAGAAATGCAAAAGTTCCACCAATATACGCATAACCTTGTGTTGCAGGATCTTGGGGTGGTAATGTTGGTGGCGGAGGAGCAATCTTATGGATTATAAATTCTATCTCTAATGTGTCAAATTCTCCAAGTTCTAAAGGATCTACAGGTTGCTTACTTATAGAACTCCACTTGTTGGCAAGTGTTAATCTAAGTCCATAACCATTTCCATCAAACGCATTCATACCTTCAGCATTAATATAAATGTTGTCTACATTTATTCTTTTACCATCAAGCTTAAATGATATAACTTCTGCAATATTAGGATCAGAAAAAGGTGCACCATCATAATTATTCGGCAGATTAGTATTAATAGCGATAAAGTTGCCATCACCAAATGAAACAGTTTGACCAAAGTCTATTTTTATTACAGCACTTCGACCAAGCGAACATAATGCAGTTGCTATCTCTCCCAACTCCCATCCGCTAATTGGCTCCATTTGTGCTATAAAACTTGCGGTATATTCACCCTCTGATATGAATAGCGTTTGTGTTGGCGTAGGGTCAATCGGGGGTAGCGTTTGTATCGGCGTAGGGTCAATCGCGGGGGGTAGCGTTTGTATCGGCGTAGGGCTGACCGTAGGTTGTGCTTGTACAAAAGGCGGTATAGGAGTATGGTTGGGAGTGCTTAATAATGGTATCGTGATAATTGCAACAATTATTACTAACGCAAGGGCAATACCTGATATAAAAAACATCTTTTTTCGCTTGGAATTTTTTTTGCTTTTTATGTTTCCTTTTTTTATATGTGAAGTAGGATTGCCGCATGATGTGCAAAATAAATCATCGGACGCTATTTGTTTTCCGCAACTTTTACAATACATAAATCTGCTCTTTTCTATTATTTATTATTATCTTGGAGGTGGGTTTGAAATTGAACCTATATTGCCGCTATAATTGAAGTTATTCTTTATTCTCTCTATCCACGTTTTAATCCGCTACGGGTAAAGTTCATTCCTTCAATTTTCATTGTGTTTTCTGTGCATGTGATATCACCAACACTGACTGTTTTATCTGAAAGTACAAATTCAATTTTATCCTCAGTCAATGAATATGTTCCTTTTACAGTTACTTGATATAATTCACATTCATAAATGCGTCCACTTGATGATTCCCTGGTATTACTGTCTATAAGTTTCTTGTTAAAATCCCCATCCTTATACCTCACTCTAAACATATTCATATCTGATGCATCTTGTGGTGCTGATGGCGGGACAGGGCCTGATGGCGGGATAATGCCTAATTCCGGATTTATTGTAGGTGGTGGTGGTTCATATGTTAGAGTTTCCTCTATAACGTAAAATGTGTTTGTAAATGTTTTTCCGGAAAATACAATAGTTTCACCATATTCATTATCATTAAATGATAATGATGTATTATTGCGTTCCCAACTTCCTGAAATGCTGTCTCCCGTACATGCCGTTACAAAAAAAGTAACCATCAATGCTAATACTGCCCACACTATAATTTTCTTCATTTTCTTTCTTCTTTCATGTTTTTTATTTCTCGGAGTACTTCCCCGTCGGAGCCACTATATAAATAGCTCCGACGAGTTTCGTCCGAGAAACGAAAAATGCCGTGTACAGAGCGAACTTAGTCGCTTTACATACACAGCATGTATTGTGCTACACAACCCGCCACTTACATTGTGCTTGCGAATAATAACAAACAGATGTAAAATAGCTGACGTGGTGTTGCTTATGCAATTAAGCAAGTGTTGTCAAGGGGTATTTTCAAATAAATATAGTAGTTTTTACTTCAGATGTTTCCTATAAAAATATTTATATAGACCTAATAAATTTATCCACCCTACTCATTAAATCGGGGTAACTCTGAAAGTTATAAGATACTGTTCTTGCTCCGCCTGCAAAGTAATCGGGGTTTGATTTATAATACTCTATTATGTCATCAAATGTACCCATATAAATACCATTAGCATCTATATCATTATTTTGCACAGCATATTTTTGAATACTAAATAAACTGCTTTCTGTAATGAATATACCTGATAAAACAACTAACTCATATGTAATAACATTATTATATCCACCTAAAATAATTATTCTGTTTTCATTAATTCTAATTCCTAATTCTTCTTTTAACTCTTTACATAAGTTCTCCTTAAACGTCAACTGACAAAATTTTTTTCTTTTGTTGCCATATAATAGGCAAATGCCCACCTACACCTAATAATTCAATAACAGGACAATCATGACTTCCAGCCCATTCGCCTACACGCTTGTTGTATACACATAATATATCATTTGGCTTCACAGAATCAAGGTTGACAAACACTTGGTTGGAGCTAACTCATGCTATATTTTGGAGCGGTTATTTTAAATATTTAGAAGTCGCAGATAACAATAAAATTTTAATTATAAGCGTCAACGAAAAACCGTGCTAAGTAATGAGTAAAATACTGCGTAAACAAATATCTGTATCGGGTATACAACTCAAAGTTATCATGGGAGATAATTTACAAAGATTTCCTGAGCTTCATTAATAGAGTTCTACTCAGACAATATCATATCAGGATACCCTTTTTTTATTATTCTATCCTTTTCATTCAAAGATAATTTGGTAACTAATTGAAATAAATTCTCGTGTGACTCATGTTCTTCATCTCCAGTTAGTTCTATTTCGATGAATTTACCTAAATTTTTAACTGTATCTAAAACTAGTTCTATGTCACCGTTTCTATAAACCATTCGATATTTATCTACTTCACAAACAAATGGATAATTTAATTTTTCCAATATTGTTCCCATTATGTCAATATCATCTGAATCATTTAGTGCTATCTCCGTTTCCTCTATAGCAATATCAGAAATTACTTGGTGAAAATCAAAGGACATTTTATTATTTATGACATCATTCCTTAGTCGCATGTATGTTCTTTTTCCATTAAGAATTTTATTCACAATATGATATTTATCAACTTGATGACTTCTCTTTAATTCCACAAAACCCAATGATTCGATAAGCTTCGTTGGGAAATCTAACACTTTATATTTAACCTCGAGTTCAATATTTGACTTTGGAAAAATATCACTAATTTTAACTTCATTATCTTTTCTAATTAAACAAGGTTTAAAAATTCCATTTGCGAAAAGACGCAATGCGTAAGCACCTTCATAACATATTTCCTTATTTTCACTATGGCAATTTCTACAAAAAACGTTGTTTTTTAACAAATGCTTATTCTGTTCTGTTTGCAAATAATCAAATTCCCATATACTCCCATTATTAAATTTAAGGTGCTCTATGTATCGCTTATACTTAATATGTTTTTCAATACTAGGTTCTCCATAATTGTTATATAGTATTTTTTTGATTCTGTTGAATAACGAGTTGGTTTTTTCACTGTCAATATTAACATCAAACATTAGACTTATTACAAACTTGTACTTTTGGCTTAGTACGCATAGCTTCTGAATCTCATCGTCAAAAACTGGGTTGTCGGATATAACCCAGTTTATTTTCTTTTGAGGATACATAAAATGTTTATCTAAAACTTCAAGGTTTTTCTTTAAGATAATAAACTCATCTATACCATAGAAGTTTTGGTGTTTTTCTCTGTCTAAGCTATTTAAACTAATGTTTATTGTGTCTAAACCAGATTCGAGCAATTTTTTTTGTGTGTGCTCATCTAGAAGTATTCCATTTGTTACCAACCCTACTGTATATTTATAAGATTTAAAAATTTTTATAACTTCATACAAATCATGAAATAGCAATGGTTCACCGCCTGTAAGCACAACACGGGGAGGATGGAAATGGGGAGCGAGCAGTTTAGCAACCTCATCATATTCATGTAATGAGAGTCCACCAGAGCTTGCTTTTTCTTGACCTTCATTGTGACAAATATAGCAATAAGCATTACAAAAGCTTGTTAAACATACCCTTAAATATGGTAGTTCCATATCATGAATAGTATTTATTAATCTGTCAAAATAGATTTTGTTTATCATATGAAGTTCCTTAAAAGGGAAGTTTTTTTCTATAAAATAGCTTGGTTATTTTTGACTTAAACAGTGATAAAGGAAACGCTACCAAACTAATAGCTGGCACGAATATATCTAATAATAACATTAGCGGACTTTGCGAAGATGGTAACATTTTGACAAAAATGAATGCGCTAATCAACACAATCAGCATAAGAGTAGAAAATAATATCCAATAGATGTTATTTGAAAAGAAACGTTTTATCCACATCTTTCCATTTATCTTTCGGACTCCAATTCTTTCATTCCATGCATCAGTATAACAACGTTCAACAATGTCATACAATGAGTTTTCATTCGTCTTACACTCTATTAGCTTTCCTACCCCTGATACAAGTCTTCCATCGTCATCGTATTTGTAAATATTAAAGCGAACTGTACTTTTTGCAAGAAGACTTGAGTAAAGAAAGCTATAACGGTCTCTATTTTTATCATTTCTGCGATTTTTCACAAGATAGAACTCAACAAATTCAGTATCCTGCTTTTTAATGAACTCAATCCATCCTTTTAATACATCACGATGCTTGTTTTTTTCATTTGTGTTACGAAAACAACTTACATCGGGCATGAAGAAAATCGTTTTTCGTTTTCTCTCAATTCTTTCCATTAATTTGACAAAAACATAATGAGGAGTAATTGCCAAAAAAACATAAACAACATTGCTATCGTTTTGAAAAATAGCGTTCAAACTAGGCATTGCATTTTTAACACCTTCATATGTGCCAAAACGTAGTTTCTTTTCACTAGAATCAACATATTCTGCGATATTATTATCAGCTTTAAACTTTCCTGTCAGAGTATATACATCACTCTTGAAAGAAACAATACACTTATTTACCAAGTCAAGTATTATTTCATGAATGTTTTTACCATCAAGAACAGGGAATTTTAGAGAAGCGTGATGTTCTAAATCATATTTAGAAAGACCGTGACCACCTGACTCAATGAAAAACTCAAGTAGTGATAAACCTTCAGCTGATAAATCGTGGTTTTGTTTAATCCGATCGTAGGGCAACAAAATTTTAGTTACCTCCATAGTAAAGAATGTCTTCTGTAATATTATCAAAATAGTCTCATATTTTCATACTTTTGTCAAACAAAATAGAGCTCATTTTAACACTGTTTCGATATCATACGTAAAATAAATTAAAATCTCAATTTTATCAAAAAAGTTCTGTTTACATTTTTTCAGCTTTTTATCAAAATCATATAAATGAAATGTTGTTGTTTTGTTATAATATATTGATTATTTAGATATACTGCGGTAAAATGGCTTCATTGTCTCTATATATAGCTATCAAAATAGAATGTTGATTTATATATTCGGGGATAATGTTGTTTTAATAGTCTTTTATATCGGGAAGGATAAACTATCAGTGATATAAATCGATTTAATAATAAATTAATGTTTAGAAATAGGAGTAGCCTTTTGAAAAAACTTGTAGAAAAGTATGGTCTTTTTGTGGTTATCACAGGAATGTGCTCTGTTGCAGCACTAGTAATAGTAGTTGTTTCTCCAATACTTGCACATGTAGGTCCGTTTACGAAGCATTTTATGTATCTTTGGGATACTATACAAATGAACAGTGAGTTTATTGTGATTATATCACTTCTCATATTCATAATTCTTTTATTGTCGATAGTTAACAGAAAAGGAAAACCTACAAGAAGCGAAACGATGAAATTTATCAAGAAATCTGAAGAAATGATTAATAAATCGATGAGTATATTTGTAGAAGATTTAAAGAAAATTAATACTAAATATAATAGTATTTGTGAAGAATGCAGTAAAATAAAGGAGTTCTACAAAGAACAAAAAACTGTCGGAATACACTCAATTAAGCCTGCCACTGATTACAATGATGAGTATTTTAAAAAGTTATATAATGGAACGTATAAAACTCTATCGATAACTGCTCATACATTAAATAAAACTATTGGTAACCGTACTGATGTGAAAAGTGCGTTTAAAAAAGCAGTTTTACGTGTATTGGGAGATCGCGGAGCAGTGAAAATACTACTTCAAACTGTTAATGAGCACAACAAAGACCTTTTGCAAAAAAGGAAAAATGTAATTAGGTTTGTACAGGATATATATAAATCAATAGACTCACAAAACATATCAGATGAACGTAAACAAGACATGAAAGACAATTTTCTTTTAAAAGAAGTAACGAATATACCTTATTATATTGTCCAAAATGAAGAAACCACACTTTTAGCACATTATAGAGCGAAAGGTAATTCAGGTTTATATGTCTTCTGCGTGGATGAACGAAGAGGATATGGCGAGTTTTATTTAAGTGATTTTGAACATGAATTTAGTTCAGCTAAAACAATACCGATATCATAATTTGTAAAAGAGATGTTAAATTATACGTAGTTTGCGAAAAGTTTGTTGACTTAATATATAATTTTAACAAAAGTTGTAGGTTCTGTTTTTGAAATGTTAAGTTATTTGATTTACCTTTGTCAAGAAATATAGAAACACTAAGTAAATTAGTAAATTATTTATTTTGAAAATTACTTATATAAAACGAGAAGCATTAATATATAGATTATAAATAATAATCAAACAGAAATGAATGTGCTCCGGAATTTCACTCTACACAAATAACATTCCATGTAATTATAAAGAATGTTAATTATAGATCAAATAGTATTACCTCACAAGTTAACATACAAGATGAAATTAAGAAAAAGATTTTATCTTTTAGTAAAGTACCACGAGCAAAAAGTTAAATTGTAAGCCACTGCGGATATAAGGATATTAGAAGTTTTTAAAACACCATTTACAACCTTTACGTGATTCTGAAGATATATGACTATCCCAGACAGACCTAATAGCCGAAATCAAAATACGTAGCAACAACACCTCAATAATGAAAAAAATTCAATACTACAAAGAATAACAATTAAACTAATTAGTTATAGCTTGACATTATTACTTATTAACTACATAGAATGATAGAAAATATTGACGTAAGTCCATTAAGATGGTACATTAAGTAAGCAACCAAAATGGATGTTAACATGAAAGGTAGAAGTTATGCAGATAGCAAGTTTATCAGTAAGCGATTTAATTGAGTTGGATGAGTTCATTTCGGATAGTGAGTGTTGTGGATATGAAGAAAGTTGTTGCTCTGATAGTTGTGATGGGTCCTGCCCCAGTGACAGTTGCACATGTGAGGAATAAGCGTTTTTCATGTCTAACTTAGAAAGTGTCTGTTCTTATGTTGCCTGAAGTTAGTAATCTAATTTCATGAGGACATTAGATGGACACTTTATTGTATGTAGCACTATATATGCAAAAAGGATTAGAAAAAATGATTACAAGCACGCCAACTCAGGATGTTTACTTTATTCCTTCTTCGATAGAAAACGGATTTCTTGTATATTCGCCACTGAGGAAGATGCTTTTTTGGGCAAATTCAAGTGCCTCAGAAGCAATTAATGCTCATTTAAATAATGGATTGGATTTACCCATAGAAAACACTAAACTTGTAGAGAATGTTAATAAAATTAATAAAAAAAACATTGCGCCCCCTCGAGAGCAAAGGTTAAAGATTGGAGATAGGGCAGTATTTATCTTATCGCAGAAATGCAACTTATCTTGTACATACTGTTATGCACAGGTGTCTCGATCTCCTGATACAATTAATGAAAAACAGCTTGCAACTGTTATTAATTATATATTATCATCACCAAGTAATAAAGAAAAGGAATTTTCATTCCTCGGAGGCGGAGAACCGACAATAACATGGGATATTTTTACGAACGCAATTGAATATATCAAAAAAGAAGCAACAAAACGAAAAGTAAAATATAGCATCGGCTTGACTACCAATGCCACATTGCTCAACGATGAACGAGTTTCTTGGCTGAAGCAATATCATGTTGATGTGGGCGTTTCATTTGATATATTACCAGAAATCCAGAATGCTCAAAGATGCTTCCCCTACGAATCTGATAAAAACAGTTTCGATATTGTAAATTCATGCATTCAATTGTTAATTGCATACAAAATGCCTCCACGAATACGTTCAACAATAACACCGTTAAACGTTTGCTTAATGGAGGAAATGGTTGCGTATGTTGTTAACAATTATCCTGATATTAAGAAGTTGCACTTTGAGCATGTAACAGATTTACAACTTCATCAAAATGAATATTATGACAATTTTATTTCTAATTTTTTCATTGCACGCGATTATGCGCGTGAAAATGGAATTTACCTTAGAAATTCACTAGTTCGTTCCGTCAATAGAATTAAAGGCAGATTTTGCAATGGAGAGTTTTGCGTTCTGCCAACCGGAGAGATAGTTTCTTGTCATAGAGTATCTTCTCAAAAAGATAGGTTATTTAATGAATTTATGTATGGACATATTAATGATACTATAAATATCAACGAAAAAGCATTTCATACTGTTAACGAAAACATCCACAACAAACCGTCTGAATGCTCAAATTGTTTTGCTCAATGGCATTGTGCTGGTATTTGCCCATATATTAGGAAGTTTCTTAATTCAGCACAGCTATCTGATTATTGTGAGTTTGCAAAAAAAATGATTACAAGAGAGTTAGACAGTAAAGTGATTAAATTTTTGCACATCACTAATTGAAAACGTAAGTTGTGTAATGTGTTACAAGTTAATGGCATCACCTATCATAGCTTTAACTGTGAAATAGGTGTTTATAGAATGTATTATTTTGCACATTTAGGGGAGGATTTTAAACATGTCTTCAGAAAAACTTGCAAAAGATAATAAAGTGACCCGTACAGCAGAATGGCACCATAATCAAGCCGTTATTTTTTTTGGCGAGGGGGAAAATTGACGGGAATTTCGATACAGCTCTTAAGCACTGTAATGAAGAGATTGAAATTAGTTATGATTGTGCAAAAGAAAAATCAAAAGCATATAATTTTCGCGGGAATGTATTTCGTCGCATGGGGCAATATGAAAAGGCTCTAGAAGATTATGAAAAGGCTATGGTTTTTGATGAGTTCAATGGAATGGCACACGTTAACAAGGAGCGAGTGTATTATGATCTAAGAAATTACGATGAAGCAATAAAATACTATGACAAGGCTCTGGATATTAGTTCTAAGCTAACTGCTCCGCACTATAATAAAGGGTTGATTTATTTCAACAACGAAGAATATGAAGAGGCTATCGATTGTTATAAAAAAGTATATGCACTATACAAAGATAAAAACCGAAAAACAGGTATAAAACACAGAATTCAAAATGTTAAAGAACTGTTAAGAATCAAGAATATGCCACATGAAGAAAAAGATATTTCAATGACAGTAATAGAAAAAACAAAAGAGCTCTTTAAGAAAACTGAAGCCAATAAAGTCATACAGAATAAATTCCATAGCCATAGAAACAAGGTAATACACGTTGATGGTCTTGAGTTGTTAGTTTTACGAAAATGGAATTCATATACACCAATTGCTAGTAGTGGAGTCAGTAAGGGCGGGGGATATTTCATTAAATATGCAAATAAAGGCATAGTAGTTGATCCCGGTTTTGACTTTATTAAGAATTTTGTCAGAGCTGGTTATACAGTTAAAGATATTGATGCTGTATTTTTTACACATGCTCACAACGATCATACTGCAGATTTGGAATCATTATTGACACTTCATTACAAATATAATGATGATCTATATGGTTCAGATTCTGAAGAAAAACCAAGGAGCATTTATGATGCTATTCTAGACCGAGAAACAACATTTCGAGAGGGATTATCATCAGATAGAAAAGAAGCAATAGAAAAGAAAGTGAAAGAGGAGTTCGAAAAGAGGAGAAAATGCATTAAATTTTATATGACAGCTGGAACACATAAAAAATATGCAAACTTTTTCAACTTAGAAAAAAGCAGTAATTATAAAGTTGTTTGCGTTGACGATGAAGAAAATAATAAATTCAAAATTTCTGGAACAAAACTAGAGGTACACGTTATAAAAGCACAGCATAATGATGTAATTTCTGATTGTTGCTCAGTTGGCTTTTGCTTTAAACTAAAGGACTTTGCGTTAGTCTATACTGGAGATACGGGTTTCGAAGATATAAGTATTAAGAACGCGTATAAGAAGCTAAAAGCACGTCATATTAATGAGAAAAAGCATATTACACTTCTTGCAAATTTAGGAGGATGTAAGGATAGTGAAAAATACTACTCCATTAATAATATAAAAAGGAATAAGGAGTGTTATTATAAAGAGCATTTAGGAAGAATAGGATTAACAAAAATCACAGAAATTCTAAGGCCAGAGGTTTGTATTATTTCTGAGTTTGGCGAAGAATTTGACGGTTATAGGATAGACGTTACAAAAATGTTTGATGAAGCATTTAAAAGTAAAAAGGATATTGGTTCTGAAATTGTGTTTTTACCGGCAGATATAGGGTTTTGCTTAAAATTCCACAATAATAAGATAAAAGTTCGTGCAATAACAGACCATATACCAAAAGAAAAACCAAATGAATTAACTGATAGAGATGGATTTGCATGTGAGTTTGTTGAGCCACATGAGGTTTGTTTGGGTGAAGTATATCAAGTAAGCCAACTATACTATTTTAAAGAGGGAGTAGACCCTACAGCTCTTGCCCAAAGAAAAACATCAAAGTTTTATGATACAATCATACCTGCACCAGTAATTTGAAGCAGAAAATCATTGTTCGAAGAGCCTTGCTACATATATGCTATCGTTGCATATGTAAAACAAAACCCCAAAAAACGCGTCTTAAAAAGGTACACTTGTTTCACACCCTATCTATAAACCTGTCAATTACTGCTATATCCATATGAAGTACTATGTCAACAGTGCGTTTACGTTCATTTCGGCTGTTGACATAGTACTTCATATGGATGGCTCTTAAAATAGGAGAAGTAAAATACTACAATTCATCAACCTTGCTTAGCACCTGTTTGTACAACCCATGAGATACCCAATAACCGTTACTAATTAATTTATCCAAACACGGACGGACAGCTTCGATCAGCCCCGTAGCTTTTGCGTGGATTAATATACCCAAAAGACCGAGAGTATCAACAAGCATTGTTGCAGCAAATGTTCGTGCTGCTTTTTCGTCTATAATCGCAAGGTTGATAGTTGGGTCTTCTTTTGCACCGATGACAGTTTCCAATTCGCCCCTGTGTAGCTTGCCATATAAAAGGTTGGCAATATCTTTTCCATGTATCTTAATTACTTTTATATTACCATTATTAATCGCATCTAAAATTACAGCTATATCTTGTGTGCGGTTTCCGGCAGTGACCTCTTGATACACTGCTTCGGGTATAAGCACTTCATCAAAGATTTCCCACAACAGATTAAGCTTGCCAATACTTACAAGACCAATAATCGGACTTGCATTGCATATTACTTTTATCATTTAAAACCTGCTAATTTAGAAAGAGTTAAATCATCCATCAATAGTGACTCTTCTGTGTATTCACCCCATGATATACCAAGAGATTTGAGGATTTCAGAAAATTCCCATATAGTTCTCTTTGCCAACTCAGCAGCTTTTGCAAGTGTAGCTTGCTTGGCCAAAAACATTCCTATTGCTAAAGACAGGGTTACTTTTTCATCAGGAGTATCTCCATCCTTTAACTGTTGGATAAATGGCATAAATTCGTTTGGTATAGCAACTTGGAATTGCTTAACAGACATTATTTTCAACTCCTTTATCATTAAAATAAAACTAACATTATTAACTGCCTGACATTATATCAGACTCTTCAGAAAATTCCAATAAAATATAGCTTATATGCTCTGTAAACGTAAATAACAATATGAACAATTTTTAGAATAGAAGTAAAATTACATGTTGCGTTATAGGAACTTAAGCTGTTCATATTCAAATGCATAACAGTTAATCTCATTTGACCCGTAAACTGTTGAAAGAAACTCTTCTTTACTGAATGGAGGACAAAATAGATTGTTTTTATATAGAGAAACAAAAATGGCAGCAGCGATAGCTTGACAATTAATTGATTTTTCAGGATTGAACTCAATATCAGTGAAAGCATTATACTTTAACAACTCATTAAAATACGATTGATTTAAAGCAAGTGTGTTAATATAAAGCCAATTATAAAACAAGGTTTTTGGTACTAATGGGAAAACATTTTTATCATCAATATAAACGAATTCAATAAGCTTCCCACTATTCTTTAACCGCTCGTCTCGTTTTGCCTCTCTTGGGTGTTTATCAAGTAAATCTCTGTATGGACCTCCATACTCAAATCTTTTGCTTGCTTGGAAAGTCGTTTCTACACTATAACGTTTTCCGCTCTTCCCTTTAAACGAAAGGCTAAATGCACTTAGATTTTGACCGAGTATACTTTCTGATTTGCTTGATATTTCTAAAAGATTAAGGTTTTCATATAATTTATTAGTTGATTGATGAAGGCTTTTAATCGATTTTTGTTTTTGGGATATAGAAAAACCAGAGTAATAGTCAAAATTAACATTTTTTACATCAAAATAAGGTTTTTCATCTATACAAATAAAAACAGGTCGTTTTGCCATAAGATTATCTCCAATATTCGCAATCTATTCTCCAACTAAAAAGATTACTCTTATGTGTGCTTTCAATATCGTGAGGGAGTATTCGTAAATTCTCTTGCTCAGCTTCTTTATCTTCGAAACAAACAGCAACTATATACTCAGGAGGTACTGCTTCTAACACTAAAACTTCTGCTTGTGGATCTGTTGGGAAATCATCAGGCAAATTGCGTTTTTTGCGACTATTCGATAAAGGTTCATAAAACATTTCTTCAAAAGCTTCTACTGTTTTCCTCTTTTTCAAAGGAACGGATGAAACACTTAACGAAGCTGCATTTGTTTTGCAAAAGGCACAATCTAAGTCATATAATACTTCTGGTTCTATAATAAGCACTACCCAATCACTATCCGGGTTTTCACGTCTTGTACCATAAAACATTTTATAGTTTGGAAATCCTATGGATAAGCAAACCGCTTCTGTACAATAGTCAAGTCTTAAATCGTCATTTTTATTAACTTTTAGTCTCATTGCATCAATTTCTGCAACCGAAATTATTCCGTGAAGAAAAATACTTTCTAAGTTTTCGGCTCTTGTAAAATGCACTAAATATCTTACATCTCTTTCTTGAACAATATTTTTAATTGTTTTTTTCATTGTTTACCTCTTGTATTTTATAACTATTGTTCGCTTTTTGGCAATTGAAATATTTTCGCATAAGTGCAACTTACATTTTCATGAAACGACCCACTTCTACTTTTCGGTTTGGACGCCAATTACCTTCATGCCCCAAGCTTAACAAACCTTTTAAATACGAACTATATATGTTAATCATTGCAATCCCCCTTGTAATAAGCATATATTATTACATATATTCTATTTTTTCAATTATTTTAAAGGCGCTCTGCCAATATTGTAAATAATTAATAACAATTAAGCTTTTGCAAAAGAGCGGCACTGTCTATCACCATGCCGCTCTTTAAGGTTATTTGTATTTGCAATTATAATGACTTCACCCTACTGCCCATAGACCTCATGGTAGAACTTCTTGAAGTTGTTCCTGATTAGCCTTTCGTTTGATGTATTTCCGGGATTTACAGTAGATACCTCACCTGTACCAGTAGTAGTCACAAACACAGAGCTGTCCATAATAACTCCGTTTTCATCTCTGAATATCTCAGCTATAAGGTATCTGCCTTGCGGTAGGTCAACCCAAATGGTCTTGTTAAATTCGGCAAATACACTCCAACAGGTACAGTTCATCGGGTCGCAGCTTCTGTCTGTTGAATACGCTCTTGTAGCTACCCTAATCGCACACAAACCGTTTAAGCCAACACGTTTAGCAGAGTTAATGGCATTTCCGTCAGCATCTCTGACTCTGGTGATGTTTACAGGCATAACACCATTGTTTAAGACACCGATAACATCATTAGCAACTGCCTGTTCAACAGCTTTCTGGTTTGGATAAGGTTTACCATTACCAATCAGATGTGAAAAGTCATCTAAGTCAAATACCATAAATTCGTATTTGTACCCTGCATCTATCCAAGACCTGTTAATGTTATTGTACAAACCTCCGGCAACCCTGCTGAGTCTCAAGAACACATAGAACTCTTGGTCGATATCGAAATCCGGGTGGGTTTCATCGAAGATAATCTCTTTCGCCAATAATGTCGCTTCATCTATCATTATGTAACCACTCGCTTGTCCGTTGTTGTAGTTATCAGACCTAAACGGTAAGTCACCGAATGATTTCGATGTAAAGTGATTAGTACAACCTGATACAACACAATCGCTTACACTTGGGTGATGAACAATTTGAAGTCGTGCGTCCTGCTGCAGATGATAGCCTGAAAATACTTCGTATCCAATCATCAAGCCTTCACCGGGGATATACTTAGCTGTCATCGTTCCAACTATTGTTCCCTCTATGTCAATAATCAGAGGAGTGCTAAAGATTTCACTATTCACAGCCTGACTTATTGTTATGGGTGTGAATTCTTCCCAGTTTTGACCGTTGGTAATACCTATTTCACTCATTCTAATTCCGGTACCCGTTGCATGTTCAAAGTTTTTATGAACATGGATAATCTTTTTAATCGGCAAGGTTCCAACTAATCTGTTATTAATAGGTGTACCGCCATTAATTGGAATTGTTACAAGTGTGATATTTTGACCGGCATATTCAAATGTAAAATCATATTGTGTGTTATCAAGGAAGTAGTTATGCGGCGGTGTGGCAGTTACATCCATTTCTTCAACATAGTACGAACCAAATGGTAGGTCTACATCAAACACGCCTGATGCTGTGTCACCACCGGTCACTGTCAGAGTTATTGTTTTAATCAATCCGTCTTTCGGGATTGCAACGCTTCCGTTACGTGCAAGTATTTCTGTACGGGCAAACAGTCCGAAGGTAGCACTGACTGTATAATTTGGTGGCGGTCTGTTCGGTAAATCCCATTTCTTTATAATTGGCACTTCTACCTTTTGACGTTCGTTATATACACCTACCTCTGTGTATACAATCTCCACAGTTTGATCTTCATAAACTAACGAGAAATCATACTCTGTCGGGTTTAGTATCATACCGAAAGGTGCTGTTATTTCTACAACGTAGTAATTACCTAATGGTAAGCTTACAGACATAGCTTTTCCGTCTGAACCGGTGGTTATAGTGTCTACTAATGTGCCTGCGCTGAGTAGTACTGTCCCGTCACATCGCAGAATGTCTTCACGGACATAAATTTCATATACTGCTCCCGGTAATGGTTGCACTCCATACACGGGATTATATAGGGTATGAACTATACCGTGAATGGTTTCTGTATATTCCTGTGCTCCTATCAGCACTTCGCCTGTCTTTTCGATTATTAACCTACCCACTACAGGTTGCTGCGGTACAGATACATCAGTATATGTTACGGTAATATCCTGTCCTGCATATTCCAATATTGCATCAAATATAGTTGGGTTTATTACATAGCCAAATGGTGCAATTACTTCTTGTACTGTATATGCTCCTAATGGAAGTTGCTTTGTCTGTGCTCTACCTTGTGCGTTGGTTGTTATTGTGTCAACAAGCTCGCCTTGACTATATATTACTGTACCGTCTAAGCGTAAGATATTTTGTGCTGCTTTGACTTCATATACTGCTCCTGCAAGTGAATAGCAACCCATATCCGGATTTGCATTAAATTTCTCAACTCGGATTATTCCCGGCTGTGGATTTTGCGGTACGTTCACATCAGGTGGATAGACGATTGCTCCTGTTCCTTGTGAACCTGAGATTGTTACTGTAAACGTACTGGGATTGCGTATATATCCGTACGGAGCTGTTACTTCTGTGACCGTGTATGTACCTAAAGGTAAAATTATAGTCTGCGCTCTGCCTTGTGCGTTTGTTGTAATTGTATCAACGAGAGTATTGCTTGCATTTCGCACTTCAAAGACAGCTCCTGCAAGCGGATAATCACCCATATTCGGATTTGCATTATTCTTTTGGATTGTTATAATACCCCGTTTTTTGATATTGTCAAAACTGACCTCGGCTGTTTGTCCGCCGTAGACCGTTACTGTTTTCGGATTTGGTGTAGGTTCAACAAAATCGGATGACAGGTTGATTTCTTTAACTGTATACACTCCCGCTGCAAGGTTTGGGATGTGAATATTGCCATTTGCATCAGATGTAAATGTTCCGATTAAATTGTTAAAACTATCACGGACTTCAAAATCAAAGCCACCAACTGAGCCATTATTGTGCTGTGTTGTCTTCTTTATATCAAGATTGCCTGTACTGATTTTTAGTTTCATATGTGCCGGTACAGGGTCATCTATTTCTGTGCCCAAAATTAACCCTTGGCGATTATTCTTGTCTGAAATTGTTTCCCAACCCCAAAAAACCACAGCTCTGCTTTTTGAGTTATCTCTTTCAGCGTAGATTACTTTACCATCAATTTCTGAAATCGGAGCTGTCGAACTGATTGTTAGATTATTACCGTTTTTTGTAATAGTTATACCTGATAGCGGTAGAAAGTTAAAATCTCTCAAAATTTCATTTTTGTCGGGTATAGTAACCGAATATGCTGACCCATCCCATGTCATTTCGTGGATAGGAGCAGGCTTAGTAAGTTCTTCCATAAAACTTGGTCTTTTCTTATGATTTATGACATTATCTACAATTTCATCATAGTAGTTGAAAATTGTAGTACGTAAAGGATGGCTATTTCTGACAATTGCTTTTGCCGCATTATATGAACCAGTAGGTACTTTGTAACTAAAATCCGGATTGCGTTCGCCGACTATTATTTCCCACACCAATATCTGCGTAGCTATAACCTGCGCTATTTCATTATTAGTTAAACCTCCTGAAGCGACCCCATTATAACCATAGTGCATTACACGACCAAGATATTTTTGAAGATCTTCACTGTTTAAAGCGCCATTGTCATAACTCTCTAAATAATCAGCACTGGCAACTACCGGAATTTCATCATATGAACTTAATCCTACACCCGGTTGAACACAATATGCAATTTGACTATTCTTATTAGAAGCAGCTATTGCATAAAACCTATCTGTATCTGCCGAATACCAATTGTTCATAAAGGCAAGGTCGCCGTGTCCCCAGTTAAAGCTGCCACCGCTTCGTGGATAGCCAAACATCCAAATATTAATTTTCTCCACTGCAGCACTTGTTGTAAGTGACATACTCATAATAGTCACAAACATTAGGATGAGTACAATAATAAGCGTTTTTCTTTTAATAATTTTTTTCATTAGTTTTTCTACCTCTTTATTATTTTTCTATAATATTTAATCGTAAGATGCTATGATTTGCAGTTAATACTTAATTTACGTATATCAACAATAAATAAACATTATCCATGTGTTGTTAATTGGAGTAACATATCCTATTTCATCATTATGGATAATTTGAACCCTAAAACCAGCTGAACCCTCTCTCAAGTATCCATCAAGTCGCCCTCTTATCCTCTGTTTAATACTTTCCTCAGTCAACCCAAGAGTAAGGTGAAAAGGTTGATCCCATGATGTATTTCCTCTTGGATTATCCCCGCCTAAATCAGGCATATATATTAATCCAATAGACTCGCCATACGATACGGCATAGTTTATGTAAAGCTGTGTGTCTAACGTTCCATTATTATCATATACTCTCGCCGTATAGCTTGCTGCAAACCCATTGTAGCTTGTTGCAGTTATCGTTACATCACCTAATGAAACCGGGGTTAGAGCACCATGTCTATTCACAGTAGCAATACTTGTATTGCTCGATTTATATGTGACAGTTCTATTTGTTGCATTATGTGGCACTATTACTGCTGCTTGACCTACCCATTCATTTGTTTCATCAAGAGCTATTGAGGAATGAGTTAATCTGAAGGTTATTCCTGTGACCTCTACATAATCACTTGGCTTTGGTGTTTGTGTATTACTACCACCTTGATTACCACCACTTTGACCACCGCCGCCACCACTTTGACCACCGCCGCCACCACCCTGTCCGCCACCTTGAGGTGGTGTAGGTGAGGGTGACGGACTTGGGCTGGGTGACGGTGTCGGAGTTGGTCTTGGCGTCGGCGAGGGCGACGTTTCCGGCGGAGCCGTGGGACTTGGACTCGGTGTCACCGCTGGGGTAGGTGTCGGAGTTTCAATAGGTGTAGGATCATACGGCAGAATTGGGTCATTCGGGAAGTCGGCTTTGTTGCAGGCTGATGCCAAAACGACAACGCACACAAATATAAATGCTAACAATACGCCTCTTAATAGATATTTCATTTTCTTTGTTCCTCGCTTTCCTATATTAATGTTTTTACTTTCATTAATATAGGCGTAATAACAGGTGCTTAGGTTTTATTATGACTTGAGTTTAAGTTTATCCAGCTATACACTCAAAGTGCTTTTACTAATAAGTCCGATACAGTTTCTATTGTTCCGTTTCGTGTCACCGTCACTGTTACACGAAGCCTGTAAGTTCCTGCTGAGCAATTAGGTGTTGTTCGTGTGTTGAGTAGCGAAGCAGAATTACTGCTAGCTGACCAAGAATCCACAGGTTGGTAGCGATAATTTTCCCACTTTTCAAGCGTATACGATGCAGATATCCTTGTAGTACCTGATTGCCCTATGACTGTTGTAGACGATGTAACAGTATTATTGCTACGGCTCGTATGGAGTTCTAATACCCGCAAATTACTCCAAAGAGGTTGTATGGTTGCTGTCGCTATAGATGTTCCTATAACACTTCCAACTATTATTATGCAAAGAGCAAATGCAAAGATTCTTTTCATCATTTTGTCTACCTCTCAAATAAAAAATACATTAGACATTAATCGCCTAATATATAAACGTTTGAAAATGGATTTTCCCTACAAGACTGGTGAAAATATTTTTATTTTTCTGCAGAAAGTGCTATTTTTAGTAATTCATCTATGGAAATTGGCGACCCAATGTTATACCTATACCCTTTCGCTTCCCAAATAATAATATTGTCATCTTCAGCTTCAAATGCATTAAAAAAGTGATAGTCAATACCATTAATATGTTTTAATTCATAAACATACCCATCACTGTCGACAGAATGTTGAGCACTTTCTAAACTTGCATGATAAAAAATAGAAAACCCATCACTGTTCGAATATACTATCAGGGTCGCTATATCATTACTATCACGAAAATCTTCTTGAAATCCGTTCGGAATATAGGTGGGTTCAAGGTTTGTTTTCTCTATATCCGGTGCGTCTGAAGAAAAGCGTACAAATTTATCAAACCACTCTATAACGGTTTCAAAGACTACTGCCCGAACCTCCGGTACAAACATTAAACTGCCAAAGAGAATAGTAACTGTTATAACAATAAATGCTGCAACACGTTTGCTCCACTTAGTAATGCTGCGAAGTTTATCTTTCCGCTTGTCCCCGGCAAAAAGAGCTTTCATTCTCTTCTCGTGCTCAGGTGAGAATGTATATTCTTCCGGTGAATAATCTTCAATATTGAATGAGTCAAGTTGCTCATTGAAATTATCTATGACGGCTTGCCTTAAAAGAGCTTCAAATACACTGTTGTTTACCTGTTCACTTGTCATCAAATACAACCTCCTTTTCTAAGAGTTTTCGCACTTTATTTTTTGCCCTCATAATCTTTGTATCAACATGCTTTGCCGTTATTCCCATTTCTTCGCCAATTTCCTTATACGTCAAACCACGTATGTATTTCATTTCAAGAACAAGCAGGTTTTGTTCATCAAGCTTTGCCATATGCTCTCTTATAGCTTCGTAACTCTCAGCAGATATAATCTTGTCCTCTACAGGTAAGTCATCTGATTCAACGGTATGTTTCATATCATCTATGGATTCATCGGAGAAATAGTCCCGCTGACGCAATAAATCGATACACTTGTTTTTAACAATGATTATTAACTGTGCGCGAAGTTCTCTCTTTGATAGCCGAAAAAGTTTATCTTTATGCTTTATTATTGAAAGAAACGCATTATGTACCGCATCTTCTGCCATTTCCTTGTTTATTGTAATTTTAGTCGCACGTATCAGAAGTTCAGCACGATGTGCTTCGTATATCTGTGCCATATTTTCTCGATCTGTTTCACTGTCGAGCATAGCTATATAGATTGCTATCAATATGACCACCCACCTACAGAAAGATACTCAAATTATATCATAATTTTCTGCAAGTGGTCAAAACCGTCTACTATAATAACGTTTGAAACTAAAAAATCCCTACAAGAGGGATGGATAAATGTAAGTGTGTGGTTTGTATTTTAAAAACTAAAAAAGGGAGTTGTTGAAGCAATACTTTTTATTTGCTCTATATAATAAACCTTTTTACGCTAGTATATACATGATATTTAAAACATCTATATATACCTTTAATCAGGTTGCATTAATAAAGCCCGCAAACGAATTAACATTGCCGTTCTTACAGACTTTTCAATTTGGGAAAGTTTGATTCCTATTCCTTTTTAATGGTTAATTTACCATACGGTGATAAAATGTACACCCTTGCACATTGTAGAATGATTTCGAGTGTTCAAGGGGTGCAAAAATATTG
The DNA here is from genome assembly GCA_009781515.1 of Oscillospiraceae bacterium. Taxonomy (GTDB): domain Bacteria; phylum Bacillota; class Clostridia; order Oscillospirales; family Oscillospiraceae; genus WRMH01. Next base: position 21,417 of record WQXY01000001.1, on the reverse strand, counting down.
AGGGATGCAATGCATTTATAAATAAGGTAACTACAAGATAAGGTAACTTGCTTGTACTGTTTCATGTTTTATAGTAATGGTTAGGGTTAAAATCAGTTAACTGTAATATAAACAAAAAGCCTTTTTCCGTAAGATTGTATTCATTGTTACAGTACCCATATTCTTTAAAATCATTAAGAAAGTTCAAAGTAGACTGATCCTTTTTATATGTGTCCTTATAATAACTATATATAGACACAATTATGTCACGAGACTCATTTATTTTTTTTATTAATTTAGGATGCTGATGAAACTGGTCTTTGATTCGTGTAATTGCAGCTGTGTTTTCAGATGAATTTATATCAAGAGACAAAAAGTATCGATCGTTAAGCAAATCCATTAAAAAAACAAGAGCATTGTTTGCGGCGAATAATTGAATTTTATCTTGTTCGTCTTCGTCGCCAGTTACATTTTCGTTTTTTTCTTCGGCCCAATCGCAAACACCTTTTAGCATAAAACAATATTTTTTACCAAACTCACGTTCAGAATCTTGAACAGCCTCGTATATGCCATGAGCCTCCATATCTCCGCCAATTGCCCGAAAACTCTTAATTGAGGAAAAGAATTTTTCTTTAAGATCAGGATCGCTTAAAACCCAAGGAGATTCAATAATAGTCCCTGAATGCAAATTAAATCCATGCTTTGGTTTGCAATGAGTTCCATATTCGTCAATAAAATTACGGATATATGCATCTGTATTGGGAACCCAAGCATTTTTACTAACGAATATTTCTCCATCTGAATACTTGCCATCCCGATATGAAATAATAAGCGTTGGAAAAATTACATCTCCCAATTTTTGCTTATTAGGTGTTTCACCCAAGGCTATCCCATACGAAATTATTATTTTAGGATTCCATTTTTTGATTGCGAGAGACGCTGTTTCTTTAGCTCCGCTTCCCATTGGCGATTGTATATGCGCAATATTATATTCACCCAAACGACTTAAATGATAGGCTCGTCCATTTTCTGCTCGTATTTTTTCAATTTTGTTTGTGTTTTGTTGCCTCATGGCATTTAAAATCATATTAGTCTCTATTGGAGTAGCAGTAAGTATGACAATATCTACATTGTTTTTAGAAAACCTTGATTCGCTTTCGCTTTTTAGAGTAACGAAAGTATCAGGGTTCAAAGTTGAATGCATTAAAAACAACTCATTCATCGCTGCGGAATGATTTGTAAACACATCTATTATGTTTTCTTTGATTGCATCTGACATCTTTTCCGTGCATTCAAGACTTTTCATCGTCAATAGATACCTCGCTTGCATTTGAAATTCTTAACATATTCATCAATTTTTTTGAAAACCACTTGTTAAAAGAACTATGAGCTTCTTCATACGCGAACACTTCGTCAGAGGCACATTCGTAATACTCTTTCTTTAGAAATATTGTCAAGTTCTTGCTCTTGTACATCGTGCGAGAACGACGCTTAATTTTTCTTATCATTACATCAATTTTATTATCAAACATCCTTAATATATTGAGATCAGAATTGAGCCCTTCAAGAATCTTCATTAAATTTGAACGATTAATTTTAGTAATGATAATCAGAGGACAAGATATCCGACCCCACTCTGAAGCTATATGTTTTAAACTATATTTAGCTGCATTTATGAGAATTTCATTTGCTTGCTCAATAAATTGAACTTTCTCATCAGCGTTTTGGCTGTCACGAGCTTGAGCCAGCAAATCCATGTAGCCGACCAAATCTTTTTTAGAATTTAAGATATCCGTTATTATTAGATGTATAGGATTTTCCGGCGTGATGGCGACTTTTGTGATGTCTCTAATGCTTTCAAGAGGTTTTTCTATTTTTATATCACTTTTGCAGTTGGATAAAACCTCCCGAACAATCTTTTCAATATCTTTTCGTTCTATTGGTTGATCTTCAAAGATTAATATACGGCTCATGTTATTGCACCTCGCAATCAGAATCGCATTTTTTGCATTTTAATTTATTTCCGCACGGATTCGGTTGAATTTTGCTAAATCCATAAATCTTGCTTTTGCAAACTTGTTCATGAAATTTTGTGGGGAACTCCATATCCTCTATATCTTGAATATCCATTCCATGCGGTTCATTTTTTATTATGTCATAAAAGCCTTCTGATATAATAATATGATCGGGTTTATCATGAGGTGTTTTATACTCCCGTTCTTCTGCGTCGTATATCAAAATACTTCTTCCGGAAAACCTTTCAAGCTTCTTTGCTTCGCTAACCAACGCCCCCAAACAGTTATAATTATGAAAACTGTCATTATATCCAAAACCAAAGAAAAATACATTTCCTGCATTCCCGCCGATTCCAAGTTTTATATGGTGCTGTTTGATAAATTCCTCTGTAATGCCTAATGTACCCAATAAAGTATGGAATGATTTTTTTATTTCATTGGCAGCACAAAGGGCGCGCCGACAGGCAACATCAATTTTTTCATGCAAAAGCACGTTAAGAACAATCAATGCGCTACCACCCCAAAAGCCATTAACAATGCCATAATGATTTTTCGAAGATTCTTCAATTAGATTAGAAAATTTCAAGTTAAATTGAAGTTCTTTTTGATCGGGACTCGCTGCCCACTCCGCTTGTAACTGCGTAAAATTGCGTATATCTACAAACATAGTCACGCATTTTCTGTTACCAAACGGAATGTACTTCCCAATCAGTGAACGCTTCTTTTCAAATTCATCTAAAAAATCATCGAAATCAAGGTCATCTTCTTCGTCTTCAACACCATCATCGGCGTCAAAAATACAAAGTTTCGAGAGCATTGCGTGACCTAACGCAGACATGGAATTTGTGACAAATTGCTCAACGCCTGCTTGGACATATGTGCCATCGTTTTGAAAATTTATATTAGAAAATAGAACCACTCCGAGGCATCCTATTTGCGAAGGAATACAAATAGCATAATCCTTCAAAGTGTCATTTGAATATGTATTGTCTAAGTAACACTTTTTAATGATTTCGCATATTTCTTGATTGCTTTCGTCTTCCACAGATTCCCAATCCGAATTAAATATATCAAATTGGATTGTACCGTTTTTGGCTTTTTTTCTATCACAAAAATAAATGAAATAATCTTCCGCACCCAACTTATCTTTTGCTAAACACAAAGTTCTTGATATAAAATCAGTATTTATAATTTCATCCCCGTGCGCTCTTTTTTCAATTCCCATTATTTCTGACAGGACTATTTTGCCCATTTTTATACCTCCATTATTCTTCCGTAAATAAAAGATACTCCTATATATACGGGTTAGTAGCTATTTAAAAGAAACTGGCAATCACGCGACGCATAAAATCTGCCCTTCGTGTGGCTTTCGTCGCTACGAATTGCCGAGCTGCCCGTGATTCCCATTTTTTAAGATTATTAACCGCAAGCACTCCAACGCAAACAAAAATTACAGCGGCGGGAACCAAGCAAAGCCTAACAATTATCGTACCCACGAACATGGAGAACAATTTATCCACAGAAGTCGTTCCGGCGAACATGGCAAGAATAAACACGATTGTATTTATAAATTGACCGGCTGTAGTGGCGATGGTGCTCTTCAGCCACAAGTGGTTCTTAATTTTCAAATGTGAGAAAAACTCGTTTACAATTATGTGTGTTGTCACATAAGAACAGGTTGCTGCAAGGAAATAACGAACGCTACTCGTTAATAAAAAGTTGAACACTTCGCTCCGTACTTCAAACACAGGCGCGGTGGGCATAGCTACTGTAATTTGAGCCATGATGGTAGTTATCAGCATAGACACCCATCCGGCAAAGATCGTGAAATGAGCAAGCTTCTTGTTGTATGTGGTGCAAAGAATCTGCATCACCGGAAAAGTTATAAGGGAGAACCAAATGCTCGCTCCGGGTATGGTTAGCCCGGCGGGCAAGGCAACAACCTTCTGCACCGTAAGCGTGCTGAATGCCATCAGTATCACAACAAATGACATGAGGAAGGCTAAGATTTTAAAGTCTCTAAAGCTGATAATCTTCGCCTGATTGTTCTTTTCGATTTCCATAAAAGACCTCTTCTTTCTTGATTGGATTTATAATATCGGTTATGGCAAAAGCTTAACCGTGCCATCCATTCCTTCGGCAATTATTTCTACGGTATCTCCGTCTTTCAAAAGTGCGGTAGCTTCGAGTGTGCCAATTACGCAGGGGATACAAAATTCGCGGCTAATTTGAGCTGCGTGACATGCAACACCACCCTCGTCAGTTACGATGCCGTCACATTTCATCAACGCAACCATCATTTCCGGGGTTGTCATAGAACTCACCAAAATATCTCCGTCGTTCACTTTGTCTATTTGTTCCTTGAACTGAACAACTTTAACAGTGCCGGTAACCCTCCCTCTCTGAGCGACTTTCCCTGTTAACATAAGATTATCTGGACGTTCCTTGACATCTTCTTCGATAATGTTTTCTTTTCCTTGGAACCAATAAATTTTATTGTCATCAACCAAGTATGTCACAAAGTATTCTTTGCGTTTTTCTATTATTTCCTGTAGTTTTTGAATGTCGGAAGAGCCTTCTAACCACTTTGAAATTTCATCGGTATTGAGGTTGAGAAAATCATCGTAGGTGATACCCATTCTTTTTGCTACTTCATTGAAAAACGCGCGGAAATAGAAATCGCCTTCCGTCGCAATATCAATGCGGTATGTTCTTAAATACGCATAATCTTGCGCGGTTTCGATGTACCTTGCGATATTAGCGTTGATAGCCTTGATTTTATCAAGAGAAGCTATTCGAGCCTTGTTTTTTTCTTCCATTTTGATGGGGTCGAAATCATCTAGCATTTTTTTGATGGAAGCAATTATATCATCCCTTGTCATAGGGTCGCCCAAAAAATGATGGGTGAAAAGCCATCCGTACTTAGCCATATGTTGGTCTATTTTTTTCTCAATGGAATCAGGCAACTCCGAAGAAAGGTCAAGCCCTAACGCTTTAATTTCGTTCCCTATAGCAAGCGCATCGTTTCGCTGGGCTACGAACGGCAATTCTCTTGTAGTAGTAATCCATTCAAAATGGAATTCAAGATTACCCGCTTTTTCTAATTCTTCTTCCAAGAAAGTGGCATTGGTTTTATCGAGCATTAGAATCAACGGACGGTAAGCGACTAACCCATTATTTTTATCAACATATGTCGTCCATATATCTCGCAATTCAAGATTGTTAAATCCTTCATACGAATCGTAGCGAGTACAAAACTTGATGTAGTCATCGCATAATTCATAGCATCGCTTGGCATTGTTGTTTATGAGATTGAGGTCTTCAACAGCTTTTTCTCTGAGCATCTTCAAAACTCTGCCATGTTCTTCAGGATTGGCAAAAAGCAAATGCAATTCGCTCTTCCAAGAAATAAACATATCAAAGCCGTTCTTTTTTAAGAGGGTTTCCCGTACAAACCCCAAATGCTCCAAGTTCCTCCACAATGGGGGGCTTGTTCTACAGACGAACCTTTTCCATAAATAGTTCGTTTCAAAGTATTCTCTTGTTAAGTTGCTAGACATATATACCCCCATTAAAAATCCACATTTCTTGACTGGATAACCCAAAGTTTATCGTCAAACGCCCACTCAATGTCTTGCGTTGTTCCAAAGATTTTTTCAATGTTTAATCCTATGGATGTGAGCTCATTTATAGCACCATCACCAATAGAAAACATTTCGCCTTGATCATTTTCACTGGTTGTATGAACGCCATTTCGGAATTCTGTTTTTGTCTTTTTTGTTCCGACTTCTTTCGATACAATTTCTAATGTATTTCTATCAACCAAGATAGAATCAGGTTTAATAACACCATCAACCACAGAATCTCCGATTCCAAATGCGGATTCGATTAACAAGTATTTTTTCTCGATGGGATGCCGTGTATATAATACACCAGAGCTTTTTGCTTGCACCATATCCTGAATGACCACTGCCATCCCTTCAAATATCGGAATATTTTTTTTTGTCCTATAAATTAACGCTCTTTCATTGAAGAGGGATGCCCAACATTTTTTAATAAAGTCTGTCAGAGTTTCAGTATTGCGGTCAACATTCAAAAACGAATCATGCAATCCGGCAAAAGTGTGATATTCGCCATCTTCGCTTGCCGCTGACGACCGAACAGAAACAAATTGCTCTAAGCCTTCTGCGTTTTTCTTAATTTCATTAATAATACTATCATCTATTTCGCACTGCATAACTAATGAAGTTAACCTTCTGCTCGATTGTAATATATTCACGGAGTTAATATCCTGACAGCAAGCTGTTACCTCATTGTAGACATTATTGGTTTTCAAGCTCTCAATAAAACAAGAAGAAAAAATAACAATCCCAACGGGAACATCGATATGGCTTTCAATCAATCTGTTTAAGGAATATGCTTTACCGCCTAATTCGCTTCTGGGTACATTTTCAAGCGTTCCAAATCTGCCTAGCATATGCATCCCTAACCTTTCATATCAGAAGAGATTGAACCCAACCTGCGTGAATGTAAATAATTTTCCACATCAGACATTTTTATGCGCAAAGAATTATTGCCAATCCTAGATGCAAATAATTGACCTTTTTGTATCAATCGATACACTGTTTTTGTAGACAATTTAAGATAATCCGCCACTTGTGCAACTGTTAATAATTCATCAGGCAAAATATCACCTCCATATATGTACATAATATACTATATCACGTTTCAAGAAAAACACAATGCCTTTTTGAGGAAATATAAAGAATACCACGGACATCTATAGACACGCAGATAAATCATTCTTTGTTTAAATAAATTATTTGCAAATCTCATAATTGAAGAATAGTTTGATATGTGGACGACGTATATTTGAAATTGTCTGCAATGTAACGAACATGCACTATCCCTATCTCGTAAGTTTTATATTAATACGGTACTCATTTTGCAAAATTTAATCGATGGTGGAATATATAAAAAGCATAAAACACAAAAGGAGGTTACCAATAAAAGGTTGTAAGTAACAACAATTGATTTATCATGTAAATTGTGCTACAGTAGTTTTACTTTGAATTTTTACTACTAAGACGATTGATAACAATAAAAATAGCACATAGCGAGTTATGCAAGTAAATAATGACATTCTATTAGTAAGTTTAAGCAAAGCATGCAGGAAATTAATAATGATTTATTTTATCGACACAAATTCAAATATATCAAAAACTGAAGCAAGTAATCTTGGTGTGATTCTGATTTGTATGCCATATATTATGAATGGTAACGTTTATTATGATGGTGACAATAGTATTATTGCTACAAACAAAATAACTACATCTGCACTGAACCAATACGAATATGAAGAAATCTTTAAACCGTTTTGGGAAGATGAAAAAATTTATGTTTCATTTTCCCACAAGCAATCCAGTACATTCGATAATTTAAATATGGCTCAAATACCAAATCTGACTGTAATTGATAGTCAATTTGTTGGACGCGCACAGGTTGAAGTTTTGAAACGTGTTATGGCATCAAAGCCATATGATGATATAAAGTTTTTCTTTATATCTGCTAATACTGCTGATGGGGCAAGGGTAAATGCGAACGGAATAGTCTTATTTGAAATGTCTCACGGGATAGCGAAACCAATAAAACAATTTAACAAAGAAAACGATGCAATCACTGAACTAAAAAAGTATATCAATACGGAACTGTTTTATAGCAAAGATTTAAATAATACCCTACGATATCATCTCGGCGAAAGTTTTATTGGAGGAGTGTATTCGCGTCATGGATGACGAACGATCGGAAAAATAATAAAACATTTAGAATTGTTCATTTGGGTTAATCCTCAAGCGAATATAAAATGTTTTAATTTGATAAAAAACTAAGAATATAATCCAAATTTTCAACATTGAGAATTACAAATTTTAGTTCAACACCATAAACATAGATACTTAGACATCTTCGTTTTTATTTTTGTGTATCGTGTTGCCAGTGGTAGTTTGAATAGAAGACTTTTGAAAATTAATGAGCCATATTATATCATCTTTATTGCAAGTGCCACGTATTTTCTTTCTAAAAGTAAAGATGACAAACAAAACATATGTTATGTTAACCCCTAAGTAGAGCGTCCATAAAAGAAAAGGGTTCATTATATGCAAATTCTGTATATATAGAAAATATAATACTATTGGAATAAGTGAAATAATAAAGCAACTCCAAATCATCTTCATTCTTAAGCTTGCAAAAAGGCTATATATTGATTTGTATTCAATTTCAAAATTATTTATGAAACTATAAAACGAACTTAAATTGTCAATATTTATGTCTGACATAAACATACTTCCAACTAATGATAAACCATAAGCATATCTCAATTGCCAGACCCTTAATTGGATTAGCATTAATATAATTACTATTGACAAGACAAAAATAACAATAAAAATTGTACTAATTATTGGTTCAGACAGCGAGATAATGCTTTGATAAAAACCAACAAAAAAGGTCATTACCACAACATAAAATGAAATAATTTGATTGTTTTGAGATGCTTGTTCTCTATGATGACTATTCAATTCTTGATATAGCAAGGATAAAAAACCTTGAAAATTACTACCAACCATAATAACCGCTCCATTAGTCTATAGTATATATTGATTCAAAAATTTCATATTTATTATTACTAATTCTAAAAGAATTAATATATGGAGAAAAACCAACGAGTCGGTTTTTCAAGAATTTCACATTAGTGTAATGCTTGTTATATTGACTTTTATGCTTTTTTATTGCGAGTTTTTTGTCATCATAATAATTACTAACGTTCACAAAATGGTTTCCCCTGAAAGAGGTAAAACCTCTGAACAAAGGCTCTGCTAACAACAACATTCTCAAATTTTTACAATATCTAAAAGCACAGCTTATTACAGCTTTTCCTAGCGCAGTATGATCTTGGTGTTCATAACCAAATTCGTCAGGATAATGACTAATAATAGTTGTTGGATTAATTTCTTGTATTATTTTTTTTAATACTCGCATTAAATTCAAATCATGTACGATATTACCATCTTTTATATTTAAGCATGAAATATCAATTTTAGTTTTATGAAAAGCTTTCTGTGTTTCATTTAACCTGTCTAAAGGTGTTTTATCTTTTCTTATAACATTTTCACCTTTTGTTGCAATAACTAAACTACAAAAAACTCCTTCATCTACATATTTACAGATAGTCCCATAACAAGACAATTCTGCATCATCAGGATGAGCCATTATTACTAATAATTGATTCTTTTCCACTCTGCTCACCAACTTTTTTCAAGATCAACATTTTTTACTACTCTAGCTGGGTATCCGACTGCAAACTTATTTTCCGGTATGTTTTTAGTAACTATTGATCCACCGCCAATATATGAATGCGCTCCAATCACTAATGAATTGGCAATCTTGCAGCTTGATAACCATACATCTTCGTTAATTATAGTGCTTCCTCCTATAACTGTTCCTCCAGCAATTAGTACATTATCATTTATAACAACGTTGTGAGCAATATGACATAAATTATCAATTTTTACATAATCATTTATTATTGTATCAGAAAGCGTACCTCGTGCAATTGTTGTGTTAGCACCAATGTTTACATGTTTACCAATCCTTACACCGCCAAGGTGTGGGACACGCACATTTTTACCATTATTATCAACATAATGACCAAAACCACAAGCTCCAATTACTACACCAGACTCAATCACGGTATGATTGCCAATACACACATTATTTTCAATAGTCACATTAGAGCCAATTTGTACATTATTTCCTATTTTTACATTTGGTGCAATGTAAGTATGATGACCAACACTAATCCCTTCTCCAATGCAACGAGTTTCGACAACAGAAGTAGACGAAAAACTACTTGCATTATTTTTTGGAGTCGTAAAAAAGTTTTCTAATAAAATAAAAAAGACTTTATGGGGATTATCAACAAATAAAAAGTTTATTTGTTGATATTGTGAATATTCAAAATTGTTACAAATCAATAAGATGTTTTTGTGATTTGCAATCTTTTCCATATCCTGTTCATTTAGCGATCTCATCCATGTCATTGAGTGATCTTTTAATATACTTATCGGGCAATAATGCTGAACAATCAAATTTTTATTTCCATGAAATTTATAAACAATATTATTATTGCATAAAAAATCAGTAATTTCTGAAAGATTAATCATCATTAACTTTCCCTCTATATAACATATTCAACTAAATCACGAGCTATTTTTATATCTCTATAATTATAGTTAACATTTTCGTTCATAAGATTTTGCCTAATTATATTCTCAGGTTCATTATAACCTGCAAGAGCTTTAATATAAACACTACTGGTCATTGACGGATGTACCTCGATTACAGAAAAATTATTATTAAAAAACATACCTTGAATATTAAGTGGACCTTTGGAGTTTAATGACATTGCAATTTTCTCAATTTGGCGTTTAATTACCTCGTCATGGATTATTTCACCTTGCGTTATTCCTGACGAAATAAAATAAGTCTTATTTTCATATGAAATTTTGTTTTTATATGAAATTGCAGAATCAAAAACTCTTTTAATAATTATGCTACCATTTATATCACCTGATAGATTGCTTGATATTCCGGTTGTGTATTCAGAGTTTGAATCTCCTATGTACTCTTGAGCTATTACTTCTATATTATGTTTTATCATGTATGATGAGAAAGAACAAACATCATCTGCATCAAATGCAATATAAATGTGTTCTGACGAAGAGGTGTTTCTATTCGGTTTTAGTACAACTGGGAAAAAAGAAATTTTCTCACAATCTTCTTTTGCCTTAATTAAGCAATATTTTGGCACTTCAATTCCTTTTTTCTCTAAATTTCGGTATATGTCATATTTGTTTCTACACATCAAAATCAACTTACTATCATTAATTGCTAAAAATATACCTAAACTATAATATTTTTCCTTTCTTTTTGCAAAAAATAATAATTCCATCGCTGAACCAATAAAAATTATGTGAATTTTATGCTTACTAATTATTTCGTCTATTGCTTCTTCATAAGCAAGCACTTCAGACGCAAAAGGAACACTATAAAAGTGATTTAGCCTGTTTTGTGGTATGTTATATAATGAAACATCTAAACCAATAATTAATAATGGCAAGTTAGATATTTGCAAGGCTTTCAATATTTGGCTTCCGACACCAATATTACCAACAGATGTAACTAATACATTTATCATAAAACCACCTAATAACTAAATTCATATGGACTATATAATAAGGTTGTTAATATAATTTAAACTCGATAAAATGTGTTATGGGCGTTCTGATGAACAAGAATTTCGTAAAATACTGATTATTCACTTAAATAAGTATAATAGATAGTACTACTTAATGAATATAAAGGAGATGCTTGCCCCAAAGAGTCATATTAAACAGCGCCACTTTTTATGCATATTGTAACATAAAAGAAGAAAATGTAAATACATCAGACAAGAACTTAATTTATATATGTGTGATTAATTTTCAAGCACTGAAAAAATATTTCATTCTTGTAGTAATTATGCATAATATATAAAATTAAACGATAATATCACCTTTTAGCTATCCATACTCTGCATTCATCGCATCGTTTTTTGGTAAACCTGTTCTTCGCTTCCTAAAATCTTTTTGATGCACCTTTATATGTGTTCCACCTTCTTACTTCATCTCTGAGCGTGTTGGAATTCCTGAGATGTTTTTCACTCTGAAACTTTGTATTGTTCTGATAAGGTAGAATTGTATTCGGATACATTATCGACACATACAGAGGACAAAACTCTCGAAAAACGCACCTTAACAGTACTCTTTTTAATAACTATACTTTTAATGTAATATTCATTCGGTTTTTGAGAGTTCTTGTACGACGTTCCTCGTTTATGATTTTACGGAGATGTAAAGCATGGCCACGTTATGCCGTACCTCTTGCTGACTGAAGATAAGATTATTGAGATATACATAAACATTGTCAATCGCGTTTTGGTATATAAATACGACCTTTTCGTTCGCCTTCTGCAACAATATACCCTTTGTCAGTCATAGAGTTTAATAATCGCCTAGCGGTAGAATCTGAAACTGATAACAATTCACGAGCAATGCTATTTGAAATAAATTTATTTGCTTTTGAGCAAGTGTTGTCAAGGGGTATTTTCAAATAATTCCAAGTATTTCACTTCATTTTCCAATTGAGTGATTTTTGATAATCCTTGCTCTAAGAGCCTTTTGCCAGTTCGGAAAGGTAGAATTACAACCGACCATAAAATTGTTACTCATACGAAACGAAAACCCTTAAAAACGCACCTGAAAGATGTACTTTTCCGATACCTATACCTTTTAATTAAACTATTTTATGTCTGCGATAGGTTTGCCGCGTCAAGAGCGAGCTTTAGCTCGCGAACGAAGTTCGCTTGCTCTTGTACGCCGCTCCAATTGTTATCATATATACAGGTCGAATGACACTTTAGTGGCAATCGACCTTAACTACTAATAAAATATACTATTACGACAATAATTATAATACTACTTCAGTTGTTTAAGATATTCATCAAGCTTTTTCTCAAGCAATAAGAAATCATAGCATATTGAAACAAGTTTGGCATTACCGGATTCTTTTCCGAATTTTGTTACCTTGTTATATACAGATACTGCATTCTTTTGAATAGTTGCTTGTTTACGGCGAATGTCAATCATTTCTATATTCAAAAGATTGCGATAATTTATATCTTTTAGGTTTCCTATATCAATCAAAGTAACCAACTTATCATCAACAGGTATTAATTATTCAAATTAACAACAGCTATCAGCTTTCCTTTGTGTTCCAAACGTATAAAGTCAAGTCTATCAGACATGCTGTGATGTTTTTGCTTGGGTGAAGTCAACGGTGCATAGTATTTATGATTATTTATAGCTAAAACAACACCAACATAAGGACGAAGCCTGTTATTTTCAATATTATCATATATATGTGCTTGAAACTTTTGCAAATATCGGATATATGCTGTATCAATAGTATATAACTTCATTATAGACCTCCTGTGATTAACAAGGGCAGCGAATTAACGCCGCCCTAACTGTTAAATCTCCCACTTTCAGGCAGGGACTCTCCTCTGTTAATCTTTCGATTACGATTAAATCATATCATATATACTAAGCTACGTCAAGAATTATTGGCATTTTGTATGTGATTATCTTTAACAAATAAAACATACAGGAAAACGATATGGTTAGCTAATTTCAATTATCAAAAAATGAAGTTACTTGAAGGTTTTGACTTCAATAATGCTTATACATTTATTCAAACGTAATAATCGATTTTTCTTGATAATTGCCAAGGAACCACTTCAAAAATAAATCTTGAAGGTCATTTGAATGAAACTATTTTTTGAAATTATGTTATTACATAAGCTTAGATTGCAATTTCCTTGACTTGCTCTTCGTCAGTCAGTCAACCTAATAAAATTCACGAATAAATAACAGACATAAAAGACTTAAAACAAAGAGATATCATATAATATACTTTAAAAAATGCTGTACTTATGGTACTATGTATATAGCTAGTTTTTCGGAGGGGATATTATGGTGATTGAATTGACAATCAGCACAGCTATTACTATCGCATTGACAATATTTGAAAAATATATTCTTACTAGTAAAATTACAGCTCCGTTTCGCAAAAGACAAATAAAAAATATTCTAAAAAAATATCAGACTATATTTCCAGACACTAAAGAAGATGTTGAAAAGTTAGTTGATAAGCTTGTCGTTTTGGCATACTTTGCTACAAACAACAGTGATACCCTAACACGCCAGTATGCCGAGGATCTAAAAAAGAACATGAATGAGATGGATTATAGCAAACTGTGCGACTGTGCTAATGAAGTATACAAAGTGTTAACAAAAATAGAAAGTAATAAAGTGCGCGAAAGAGCTAATGAAGTAGCACAAATATGGCACAACAGATCTGATTTCGCGAAATTCATAGATGGTCAGAATCTTTTTTCACAGGGAATTCTCAAAGTAAAGAGCGAATTTTACTTCGCGAATGTAAACGTATTTACTGGTAGAGATAATGAAATCAAGAAGCTTGAGGAATTTTGCGATCACAATGAACAATTCAGGTGGTGGTGCGTAACAGGTCGAGCCGCGGTCGGCAAAAGTAAGCTTCTGCATAACTTCGTAAAGAGTAATGAAAAGCTGGACTGGGAAATGAAATTTATTAAAATCGATCCTGGACTTCCCTCATTTAGTGATTGTTTTTATGAAAAGAACCTTTTTTTAGTTATCGATTATTATGGTGAAGTGTCAAATGAGGTTATTCGGTTCTTAAAAATGCTGTGCTACAAACTAAAAACTAAAAAAATTCGCGTAGTATTAATAGAGCGCGAAACAATAAACAGTGAATATATAAAAAGGTTCGATCGCAGCTTGAAGGATTTTTTACACGAGGATTCACTAGTACTCAAAGAGTTTGATGCAGAAGGCGCGAAGATTTTAGTTGAGCAATGGTTGAGAGTAAGATACAATATTGATAATGAAAAAGTAATTGAAAACATAAAGAAATCTGTAGATAAACAATTGAAAAATCACAACGAGTATCGACCGTTGTTTGTGATAATATTAATTGAATTTCTTTTGTCTGAAAATATAGATATAAATGAAGAAGATTGCTTATATAGTGCGCTCGACAGAATAATTTGTGAATACAATGAGGCGGTTTCAGCTGTTGCTTGTTATACTGATAATCTGGCGTATCAGATAAAAGAGTATGTTGTTAAGGCGACGATAGAAAACGGTACTTGTGTTTCCTCAGACGATGGGCGGAATGAGGAGAAGTTTATTAATAAGCTTGTAACAGCACATGGATCTCTTGAAAAAACGAATAGCGCTTTATGTCAAATAGAAGCAGTAGCTAGTTCGACCACAAAGGTCCAATTTTATCCGATAGAACCTGACTTTATTGGGCAGCTATATGTTTTTTTAGCATTGAACGATTTTAGAAATATGCATACTAAGGGTGGTCAATTATGGCAGAACGAAGTTGTATGGAAAGCGTTCAGAACGAAAAGAGATCGTTTTTTTTCATTCACCAACCGTTGTGTCGATGATTCGGCTGTGATTAAAAAGTACTTTAACAAGTATCATCGTGGGATCATAGCAGAGGAGTTATTTACACTATATAACACAGACATAAATATGCTGTATGAAGAGATAGTCGCTACCATGAACTATTTTCTCAGTCATGAGGTTTTTACAAACAAGCAAAAAGTTAATTCTTTTAACATAATGAAGCATAGTATTAGTGAAGCTTTAAAAAATGAACACAACTGGGACTTAATAACTATTAAACGGAGCTCAATACCTGCCGTTGATACTTCAATTATGATGCGGGAAAAACTTGAACGGTTAAGGGAGCAAATTGACCGCGCTATTGATAAACACAAATAGGAGGGGAAATATATGTCACGAAACGCGCTGCCTAATGATAACCTCGGATATTACAAATTTAATACGAAAACGTCTACATCTGGTTCCGGTATTCCGGTTAAATTTGAGGACGATAAGTTTGCTTATGACCCAAGACCGATACACTCCCTATTGTATGGCACATCCCTTGCTGATGAAGAGGTGTATGCCTGTTTAATTATGTCAATAATTGGAGATAATAGGGAGTCCGCTTTGATTGTTGACAATGATTATAGACTTGAAGACAGATTTGCTACAACTGCAAAAGAAAAAGGGTACCTTGTCCATTCATTGAACTTCTTCGATCTTGAAAGAAGCGCTGACTACAACCCTCTAGCATACAGCTATGAGATTTTTAAACAAAGAGGAGCATATGCAGCTCTCAATTCACTGACCGATTTGGCAGAAAACTTTATACCATTAACAAGCGGTGACGCTTTTTGGGATTCATCTGCTCGAAGTTTGTTTATTGCGTTGTGCATAGGATTATTTGAGGATGCCGAAAACTGTGAGCAAGTGAACCTAAACAGCATCTCACGCATGATATCAGATGGGCAAGAAAGCTTTGCAACCAGTACTTATTTAAAAGAGTATTTTAAATTAAAGTCAAAGGATTCATTGATAAGCCAATATGCCAGTAGTTGGCTTGTCTCCGCGAGAGAAACAGCATCTGGCATTAATAGTGTTCTAACACAAAAAACTAGGGATGTATCGATTCAAAATCAAAAATTTGAAAAGTCAGGCAATATCCCTATTGATTTCGATGATATGATTCTAAATAAGTCCCTTTTGTTTTTACAAATACAACCTGGAAAGCTTTCGGGTAACTTACTTGCTTCGTATTTTATTCGGGAATACTATGAGCGGGTTGCTAAAATGTCAACTGAAGATCGAAATAAGTTCAACTTTATTATTTCGGACTTCACTCCGCTTCCGGTTATTACGGAATTTGAACAGATGCTCACAGACTCGCTAAGAAAACAAATCAAGTTCCATGTTGGAATAAAAAGTTATGCTGCATTAATTAAAATTTACGGCGCGGATAGAGCAGAAACAATTATAAGTTTGCTGAACAATTGGTTTATTTTCTCGTGTAAAGAACCATCATTTATTAAAACAATGGAAACAGTGATAGGGACTGAAGCAATATCAGAGATAAAATACATGCGTTCTGATAGAAATGAATATTATATATCATTATTGAATTTTGATGGGAAAATAACCAAAATTGAATGCAATAAAGAGATGAAACCTAAGCTATATTTATCTCAACGAACAGAAAAACGGACTGCGACCGGTGAGGTAGTTGATACATTCGATATAGCCAGTTATGTAAAAGAAGCAAAGCGCAATAAGCTGTTTGAGGCTATAGAAACTACTGATAATGAATCGAATAAGTCTGCTAATGTGCAAGAAGGTCATAAATTGGATATAGATGACTTAGTAAGAAGGATAGACAAGAAAATAGCTGAAATAGAGGGACAGGAACAAATCGGAAAAGAAAAAGAAGCGAAGGATATAAATCTTCGGACAAAATTACCCAAGCCTGTAATGTTCGAAAAACCAATCACATATCCGTTTGCTACAATGAAGGAAAGTGGGATAGAACTAAATGTAAAAAGCAGACAAGAAAGGATTTTATCTGACGATGACAGACTTCGAAATGATGATAGAACTCTTAATGGCACAAGGCGAGATGGAAGAATTACTATTATAGATGAAGGTGGAAAAGAGATTGAATGTGACGTTCTTTTTACATTTGATTCAGAGGAAACGGAAAAGAGCTACATAGTTTTCACCGATAACACAGTAGACGAAAATGGATACATAAAAGTATATGCAAACACATATAATCCAGATGGAAGAAGAGTTGATCTAGGGGTGGTTGAAACAAAAAAAGAATGGCATATGATTGAAGAGTTGTTAAAATCATTGCAAGATAAGACAGTAGATCCTGACACAAGTAATTAAGAATGCGAACTATATCGCTTAGATAGACCTATTTATAGACACATATTAATCAAATTATCAAAAATATGTTATTTTTCAGTTAATCAATTTAAATCAAAGGAAATGACTCGTGAGCATTTAGAAAATGTTTCAAATAAATTTCTTCATCAATAAAAGAAACCGTGACATATTATACAAACTTGGCAAAGTAGCTTGTTCTTAAAATCGGTTCATCAATAGACAGAGTATCAATTACGTCATTGTTGGTGATTACTAAGAGAAATGAAGGAAAGTTTACAATAAAAGACTTATGTACCATAAACAAACATCATCTCATAAACGACTTTATATCCCCAAAGATATTTTACTACATTTATGAAATTAACAAATAGATTTGTTTTATTGAAAGGACTATTATTATGCGAATTTCAGGATCGTCACAAATAGCAGATACTCAATCTCCTCGCACTGTATCAGCGGAGAAAGGAAAGGGTAGTAACGACGAAAAAAAAGTCGATGCTCCCGATAATAAAGTCGCAAAGCAAGACTTTACAAAGGGAGATACTTCGCCAATTAGCGGGAAGCACATATCCAACATGGTGAAAATGCTGGCTTCCTTGAGTATTGTGACCGGCGATGACGGTGGACGTTTGCGTGACGTAAAAAAACTACTTATATCTAATGATGGCGATACTTACGAAGTTACAGCACACGAAGATGAGCAAGACGAAGAGGATGAAGTAGAATTAGTTAAATGGATAGATGCATGGGAAGGGCGTATTTCTTGGGTAGAGTTTGAGCGTCGCATGTTTGAAGCTGGTTTTAGATTTATCGACGCAAATGGTATAGCTGTTAAATTAGCAGGGTATAAGCTGGCAGGACCTGAAGACCCGCCTTTATCTGGTTCTGACGGATTATTTCATACTTGGCACATTGATGATCCTTTGGCAAAATTGTGATTGGATGGTATGAATATGAATATAATAAAAAGAGTATTATCAACTTTCTTAGTTTTGAGTTTACTGGTTTCTTTGAATAGTTTCATGGTCACAGCACTTGCCGGAAATACTGAACCAGAAGAACCTTCGGATGAATTTGAGAGCTTTAGTTTTTCGCCAATGTTTACTACAATGAGTACAATCGCCCCTGGTGGGCAACTTGTTGAAGTGATTAATTCCGATCTTCACATAAACGGTGTAAAAGTAAAAGCACTCGATATGGTTATATCATTCACTCAACCGGGTGCATTAGTGATTGCTACGCGTCGTTTTGTACCTCTGCCGGACTTTGTTGTTCTTGGCATTGAAGCAGTGGGGACTATGAGAAATCGTCATGGCACGTTTGGTAATGTTGTAATGGTGCGGGTAAACAACATACGAGTAACCGGAAGCGGACCAACGGGGGATATTACCTCTCAGGACTTACCACATGGTATAGTGTTATATTATGATATTACAAATAATCTGTGGCGAGATACTACCGATAGTGGACTAACATATCCTGAAGGAGAACCCAGATTCACTTCAGTATCTGTTTCGCCGGGCACAACAACTGTGATGCGCGGAGAAACCTTACAGTTCACATCGCTTGTGCATATCATGACCAGTTACTGGAGTCCTATAAGTACTACATGGAGTGTCATTGGTAATAACGCTCCTGGGACAACAATAAGTACACAGGGATTGTTGACGGTAGCTTCAAATGAAACAGCAACGACACTTTATGTAAGAGTACATGCATCAAATGTCAATATATTTGTTTCCGATTACCCCGATGCAACAGGCTTTGCTGTTGTGAATTTATCCGGTCCCGTAATAGATACCTTGACACTCAGCCAAACCGAGTGGCATACAAAAGCTATTGGAGATACACAAAATATAACTGTCACTACAAGTGCGGCATACTGGAATTATACAATACAAAATAATACGCAGTGGCTTACAGCGACAAAATCAGGGTCGATTTTGACATTAAACGCAGAGCCTAACACCACTTCATTAGAACGCACAGCAGAAGTACAAGTACAAGCAGGAAGTCAAGTGAGAACTATTATTGTTTCACAAGCAAAGGCAGTAGGGGTAATGACTGTTAGCCAATTGTCGTGGGATCCAAAAAGCGAAGCAAGTTCTATAAATATGACAGTTACTACAAATCAAACATCGTGGAACGCAATCAGTTCAAAGCCATGGTTGACGGTGGTGAAATCAGGTTCTAATTTGACGTTGAGTGTTGAAGAAAACTTATCGACAACAGCTCGCACGGCGGAAATAAAAATAATATCAGGCTCTATGACAAGAATAATCCCTGTGAAACAAGCTGCAGCATCTGCAATGCTGACGGTAAACACAAATAAATGGGTACTTGATTATGAAGCAAATTCTACAACGATTACAATAACAACCTCTTTAAATAGTTGGACTGCTACATGCCCGGAGTCTTGGCTGACAATAACAAGTTCGGGCTCTGTGTTGATGTTAAATGCGGCAGAAAATACTACTGACACAGGACGCACTGCCGTAGTGACCGTAACAGCAGGAAGTTTGAAAAGAACAATAAACGTTGAGCAAGCTACATCGTCTCCGACAACAATCACCTTAGATGGTAATGTGTGGAATCAAGGTTCAATAATACAAGTATCCAGAGCTGCTTGGTATGAGTCTGATAGTAATTTTACCATCGAGACAAACCAAGCTACATGGAGAGTTATCAGTTCAGAACCTTGGCTTGAAGTAGTAAGGATAGGCTCTCAAATATCAATTAATACAAGAACAAATTTAACATCATCTTCTCGGATAGGCGAGGTTACAGTTAGTGCCGGTGATCAAACACGAGTAATAAAAGTAACACAAGCAAGTACCACACAACAACTACTATCAATAAACGGAAAAGCATTCGTGTCTACTATTATTACGTCGTCTACAACTCCCACATCACCCTTAGGTTGGGTATACTTTTACACAGTTGAAACAAACCAACCAAGTTGGGATGCAATAAGCTCGGTTCCGTGGGTAACCGTAGTGAAATCCGGTTCTACATTGGAATTATATGTACATAAAAACAATGAAACATCATCAAACCGTGAAGCAACAGTGACAGTTACCGCAGGGAATCAAGAACGTAAAATTCATGTGTTACAAAATGGCTATACTCCGGTATTAGAATTAGGGTACACAGACTTGAGTTTTTCGCACACAGGGGATACTCTCGATGTACCTATAATCCCCACTTTTGCAAATTGGAATATTATGGGACCATTGGCATCATGGATTACATATGAAAAAAGTTCCAGTGGATCGCTTATAATTACAGCAACTCCAAACCTTAATGAAACGAGCCGAAGTACAGAGGTAAATGTTATTGTGATTTATGTGAGCGGAATTTTAGTTGTTCCAATAATACAAACAATAAATATAACACAAGATGGTGCAACAACGGGTGGTTATCTTAATCTAAGTCACGGTAATTGTGACTTTGCATCTACGGTAAGTTCAGTGAATATTGATGTTTCAACAAATTATAGCGAATGGGATGTAATCATTCCAAATGATGTTTCATGGCTGACAGCTGTAAAATCAGGCACAACATTTGGATTATTTGCAGAAGCGAACACTACATCATCAAACCGCAATGCGACAATAACAGTGGTAGCAGGTTCTCAAACACGCACAATCATAGTGACCCAACAAGGGGTTTTAATAGACTCCACATTAACTGTTTATACTGGTGAATGGGAATCGTTCGGGCTGACAAATTGGGGAACAACAACTCCTGTTGTTCAAGGACTTCCTGCAGGTTCGATAACTTACTGGGATTCACAAGACAAAATAATGTGGATAATGGGAGCGTCTTCACCTGGCACGGCTGTGGTTACATTCACGCAAGGCACAAATATATATGCAATTGAACTTGTAACAATAAAACGAGCACCATTAACTGTTTATGTTGGTGAATGGGAATCG